>JAIXZA010000032.1 GCA_027489965.1 Verrucomicrobiaceae bacterium | reverse complement strand
GGCGAAGGGCGAAGGGCGAAGGGCGAAGGGCGAAGGGCGAAGGGCGAAGGGCGAAGGGCGAAGGGCGGTATTTATTATAATTTCAATATTGACTGGGGTGTGCTTGCAAAGGAGGTTTGAGGGGCTTGAGGGTAGGCTGAGGGGGATGTTTTCATTTTCACCTGCTGGCTTGACGTTGAACACAATTTTTGGTTTAAATGATGTTTAATTCGCCATCGCAACCCATTCACGTTGGCGGAATTACAGGCTGCCCAACCCTATCTTTTCTATGAAACGTGCTTTTTCTCAGTCGCTCACTGCTATCGTATTAACGGTAGGTTTGTTTTTTGGTCTATTGGCAGGCTCGGCTTCGGCTGCGACGGATTATTACAGTACGGCTCCGGGTGTTGGTGCTCCCGATACACTGGATGACGTGTGGCAGTCGTTATATAATGGTTGGGGGCTGAGTCCGGCGGGTGATGAGGACAAGGACGGCTGCTCAAACTATGTAGAGTCGGTGGCGGCGACTGATCCGCGTAACCCAGGTGATTGTATCAAGGTGGGAAACATGGTCATCACGGCAGGGAACATTCTTTTTTCTTTCAAGGCTGAGGCTGGAAAAAAATATCGGGTGCTGAGTGATGCGTCTCCTGGTGGAGCCTTTACGACGGTCGTGAGCCATCTTGAACCGGTGAATGCTGCAACGCAGTTTGTGCCGACGGTGGATAGTGCGAGTCAGGTGATTAAGGTGGCGAAGGCGGGTGGGACAAGGATGTTTTATCGCCTGGAGGTGACGGATGTAGATACGGACAATGATGGCGTGAGCGACTGGGCTGAGCGTGAGACGGGCACAAATCCAGATGTGGGAACGAGTCCGACCAATGCGTCTGGCGGGGCAGCGACGGATGGCGCGGTGATGGCCAGCTTGCTATCCCTAACGGCAGCTGAGACGATTACTGTAGGTTATGAGTCGGTGGACCGGTCGGCAGCGGTTCAGGTGAGTGCGCCGGCTAAGATCGCACTGACGCGAAGTGTGGGGACGATGCCGCTAAATAACATTCCGATTCAAGGGGTGGTGCCAGCTCCGCTGACCGCGGCGAAGGGTGGAGCATCCGCGGCGGATGTGGTGACAACGAATTTAATTAGTATTCCAGCAGGTCAGGGGGTGACGGGGTCGCCTTTCCTCGCGGATGTTCTGCCTGTGCAAGATGGCACCGGGGCGTCTCCAGTGGAAGAGGTGCCGGAAAGGGCGATGATTACTCTGGGGCTACCAGGTCTGCCTCTGGCTAAGGGGCCAAGCGCGGCGGTGACGATCTCTGATGCTGATCCGACGAATGTGAACAATAATGAGCTTTATGTGGCCTTTCTGGGACGCGAAGCTGGCGCGGCGACAACGGCCTCTGGCGTGGCGACGGCTATCGTGAAGGGGGACCATACGAGTGCGACTATTGGGCTCAGTTTTAGCAGTCTGAGTTCAGCGCAGAATACGGCATACATTCGCTATGGTGAGCCGAATAATGAAAACAATATTCTGCAGCTGCCGCTTGGGCAGGTGTCTGGACGGCCCTGGAATGTGGTGGCAGCCTCGATCGTGACGAGTGATCAGGCGATGTTGGATGCGCTGCGGACGGGTAATGTGTCGGTGATGATATCGACGTCGTTGTTTTCGACGAAGGAGATTTTTGGTTATTTTAATCGGGCAAATGGCTCGACGACGTTTAATCCGGCGCGCCCTGATCTGGTGCAGCCTACGATTGGGTCGCTGACGCCTGCGGAGGTGAAGCGTGATGTGTTCCGCTTTCTGGGGCAGTGTACGTTTGGTGCTACGACGGCTCTTTATACGGAGATTAATAATTTGATCATCGCAGCTGGTGGTGCGGGTGGTGAGGTGACGAGTGGATCGACGACAAGTGCGCAGCTGCTGGCGGGCTATACGGCCTGGATTGATAAGCAGATGGATCTGGCCCAGACGCCGTCTCCGAACTATCGGACGCTGGTGATGTCCGCGGATAATGAGGAATTTGCACTGCGTGGTTCAAAGCCGATCTGGGCGGGAAATGATCCGCAGTTTGCAGGGCAGAGCTTTGGCGCGAGTTATGATGCGATGGGGAATCTGACGAATCCCATGACGACGGCGACGAACGGTACCTTTAACAACAATCACCCCTTTCATCACAATCGCCGCCGTGAGTGGTGGACGCTGGTGGTGAATAGCCGAGATCAGATGCGCCAACGGATGGCGGCTGCGCTGCAGGAGATCGTGGTGATTTCTGAGAACGATCAGACGGTGCAGGATCGTCACTATGGTACGGCGAATTACTGGGATATGCTGGCGCAGAATGCTTTTGGGAGTTACCGCACGATTCTGGGTAACGTCACCTATAGTCCGATGATGGGGATCTATCTTTCCCATATCCGTAATCGGGCGCGGTATGTTTCTGGCGGTGTGGAGATTTTCCCCGATGAAAACTATGCGCGTGAGATCATGCAGCTCTTTTCCATCGGTCTGGTGCAGCGCCATCCAGATGGCAGTTTGATTTTAGATGGTGATGGACTGCTAATGCCAACGTACGATCAGACTGACATCACTGAACTGGCGCGAGTGATGACGGGCTTTTGTACGGGGGCTCGTCATGCGAATGCGACAGTGATGCGGTTATCGACGAATGGCAATGTCATGGCTCCGAGCACGGCACGTGTGAGCCCGCAGATCGAGATTCAGGGGGTGAACTTTGTGAACTTCACGGAGGGCGGGAATGAAGGCTGGTGGCAGGCAGGGTATCTTTACCCGATGAAGGTTCTGGGGAGGGCCGCAGGGGTGACATATCATGACTTTAATCCATATGTGGATGCGAATGACAATGTATCGACCACCACTTCAAAAGTGCTGTTTGCTGGAAAGCGCGGTGAGACGGAGCTGCCGCTGATAAACATCAATGGCCTCAGTGATGTGGCGACGCATGTAGAGGCGGAAAAGGAGATCGGCCTGGCTCTGGATGCCATCTCGAATCATCCGAATACTTCGGTTTTTGTGTCTCGTCTGCTGATTCAAAGGCTAACGAGCTCGAACCCAAGCCCTGGCTACCTTTATCGCGTGGCGCAGGCCTATGCGAATAGTAGTGGGAATCTTGGGACGACGCTGAAGGCGATCTTGCTGGACTACGAGGCGCGGTCACTCGTGTTGGCGGATAACCGCCCTGGGACGAGCCGTGTGAAGGAGCCGCTTATGCATTACACGGAGATGTTGCGCGGCCTGAAAGCGTATTCAAATGCACCGATCTCTAATTTGAATCAGATGTCGTTAAACTACAGCATGACGGATAGTCCGCTGAACACGCCGTATCCATCATCTGAGCTGAATAAATTCCCAGCTGGGGCAAGTCGGCTGCGGATGTCTGATCTGACGACGACGATCGGCCAGTCACCCCAGAAGGCACCGAGTGTCTTTAACTGGTTCCTACCTGACTATGTGCCGCCTGGTAATTTGGCAGCTGCGGGTCTTTTTGCACCGGAGATTCAGATCAATACGGAGTCGATCTTGGTGAATCGCGTGAATCGCTTATACTCATCCGCCTGGATGGGTATCACAGGGGCAACGCCAGGGCTGGGATTGGATGATTATGTTTCGAATGCAGGCAACTCGGCCCCGGAACTTCTGACAAATGTGACGACGTTAACCTTCACGGCGGCGAACTGGAATACGCCACAGACGGTGACGGTGGCAGGCTATGACGACTTTGATGCAGAGGGTACGCATAGTTCGTCTCTTTTCCACACCACGGCGAGCGCGGACGCGAACTACAATAACCTGAATTCGGCTCCCGTGAACTTCAGCATCGCTGATAATGAAACGAGCATGGGCAAGCTGGTCTCCGTCGTCCAGAGCGGTGGAAATACAGCCGTCGGTGAGGGTGGTGTGACGGACACTTATACGGTCGTGCTCACAGCACCACCCACGGCCGATGTAACGGTGACACCCGATGTGCGGTCGGCATTTTATACGACGGGAGCACCTGCAGTGATCACGGATGCTGCGGTCACGCCTAGCACGTTGACGTTTACCTCAGCGAACTGGAATGTCCCTCAGGCGGTGACCGTCTCAGCTACGGAAGATGCCGTGGTGAATGCCTTCCTCACAGGTGCTGCACCGCTAAACACTCGCGTTGCGATTATCCGCCATAATATTAGCAGCGCGGATGCGGAGTATCATGGTGAACTGGTATCGGACATCGTGGTGCCGATCACAGATAATGATGGGACGACACGTCTAGTTGTGACGGAGAATAGCGTGAGTGGAAACGGTGGTGCCAATGGCGTGAGTGTCGTGAGTGAAGGCACCACAAGCAATACGGATTCCTTTACAGTGGGGCTGGCCCAAGGATCTGCCCCAACAGCCAACGTGGTGGTCACATTGGGCTTTGATTCCACACGCTTCACGCTTTCTGGTACAGGACTGACGAGTGTTACCACCGGTGCCTCTGCCACCTCGACGCTGACCTTTACGCCAGCAACTTATACGACGGCGGTGACGATTACCATCACCTCAGTGGATGATAGCACCCGCCAGGGAGTACAGTTTATCCCGATCACATTCTCCACTGCTTCCTCGGATGGAAATTACAACGCGCTGGCAACGCCGACGCTGCAGGTGCGGGTGAATGACAATGATAGCGACACGGTGAATGGCTTTACCTTCATTGCGTATGGAGGTAGCTCCAATATCCGTGCGGTGGAGGGCGGCATGACGAGTCAGTATCTTGTATGTCTGAATAAAGCACCGACAGGAGATGTGACGGCGACATGGATCGGCTCCAGCGGAGATGTATCTGGCATCGGAAACCCTGTGTTTACAGTCGCTAACTGGTACATCCCTCAGTCGGTCACCGTCGCTGGGAATAACGACATTTTTGTGGAGCCGACGCGTGCTAGTCCGATCCGCTACACCTTCGCGGGCGGCGGTTATGATAGCACCGCGAATAATCCGCCAGCCTTTAACTTTGTCTGCACGATTGGTGATGACGACCTGAATTCTTCTGCTGGTGTGGTACTGACCGAGTCAGGTGGTAACACAGCCGTGAATGAAGCAGGTCCGACGAATGATACCTTCACGATAGCACTTTCTGGGCAGCCCACGAGCAATGTGGTTTTCAGCTTGGTGGCACCTTCTTCACAACTAAACCTGTCTGCTTCCACGCTGACGTTTACACCTGGCGATTGGAGTGTTGCACAGACGGTGACGGTCACGGCAGTTGATGACAGTGTGATCGATGGTCCACATAGCGCAGGCATCGTGATCACAGCCGTTAGCACAGATACACGTTATACTAACTCACCTGTGGCGGATGTGGTGGTGGCGATCACGGATAATGATACTGGACCTGCTATCGTGCTAGCTGCGACTGGCGGTAATACGACAGTGACGGAAGGTGGTGCTACAGATACGATCAATGTTTCTTTAGCTGGATCTGCGGCACCGGTTTCGAATGTGGTGGTGAATTTGATCGGCTCGGCGCAGCTGAGCTACAGCCCAGCGACGATTACCTTTACGACTGCGAATTGGAATACACCTGTTTCGGTGACGGTCACGGCGGTGAATGACACGTGGCCTGAGCCGATCACGAACGACAGCGTCCTGGCAGCCACGGCTGCTGGATCTGCGGCAGGTTTTACCAATCTGAATGCCAGCCTGCCAGTGGTCATCCTCGATAATGATGACATGAATAATGGAGCGCCTGGTGTTGGCGTGCAGATCGTGGCCTCTAACAATGCCACGCGTGTTATTGAAGGTGGTATGACAGACAGCATTGAAGTAGCTCTGCGTCGTGCGCCTATCGCGGATGTCACCCTAACGGCGACCTTTGGCTCGGCAAACCAGCTGACGGTGGATAAACCGACACTGATCTTCACTCCGAGCAACTGGAACATACCGCAAACGGTGGTAGTCACGCCTGTTGATGATGCAATCTCCGAGGGTGCACATTCGAGCACGGTTGTTTATACTTCGAATGTTTCCGGGAATTTTAGCGCGAGTGATACAGCCAATGTCACCTGCAGTATTGGTGACAATGAAGCCAGCAGGCCAGCCGTCTATGTGAGTGCCACGAACGGGACGATCACGGAAGGTGGCGCCGGCCTCGTCTACAATGTTTCCCTGGGCACGACTCCGCCTGTAGGCACCTCAGTCGTGGTTACGCCGTTGGCTTTCTTAAATGTGCTCAATGGGGTCACGAATACGACGCAGCTCACCTTTACTCCAACTACGGTGACATTCACGAATGCCGATGTAGCGGGCACTTTGAAGGCCATCACAATCACAGGCACGAGCAATACTGCGGCAGAGCCCACGCAGGTTCTGACGGTGCAAAATGCAACGACGGTTTCTGGGACAGCGGATATCAATTACAATGGCATGGTTGCCCCAGACATCACCGTGACGGTGAATGATGATGATAGCACGGCGAATCGAATCGCGGTGACGGAGTCTGGATCAAACACGGTTATCACGGAAGATGCCGGCACGGATACGATTGACGTCTCTCTCGTCGGACCGAGCAATCCAGCCTCTGCGGTCAGTGTGACACTGACTTCTACGGGTCAGACGCTGTTCAGTAATGGCGGCGCACCTTCGGCTTCACTCACATTGAGCTTCACGGCTGTCAATGCTGCACAGACGATCACGCTCACGCCAGTGGCTGATTTCCTCACGGAGGGTGTCACGACGGATACGATCACGCTGACCACTCCTAGTTCAGCTGCAGCTGGATTTGTAAGCTTGAGCATGACGCAAGTACTGCGAATCCTGGATAATGATGACATCATTACCAATGCTATTACGGTTGCTCAGACCAATACCAACACGCGCGTCATCGAAGGCGGCATGACTGACACCATTGAGGTTCATTTGCGCCGTCAACCAACCGGCACGGTCACGCTGACTCCGAACTTCACCAATGCAGGTCAGATTACGCTTTCTCCGAATACGCTTACCTTTAATGCGAATGATTGGGCGACGCCGAAAGTCGTGACAGTGACCGCTACTGATGATGCAGTCATTGAAGGAGCTCATTCCTCCAATCTGTTCTACAGTGCTAGTGGAAGTGGTTATGTGAATACAGATATTTCCACGGCTTTCACCATCTCTATCGGTGATAATGAAGCAGCGAATCCAGCTGTTACCATCACACCTGTGAGTGGCAGTGTCACGGAAGGTGGAAGCACCTTTATTTATACTGTTGGTTTGGCCGCGAGCCCGCTCACGGGAGCAACGGTGCGGGTGACTCCTTCTGCCTTCTTTAACAATGCGACCAGCACTGGTCAGATCAGCTTTAACCCAACCAGTCTAGACTTTAGTCAGGCTGCTGGTGCAACGGTATGGAATCGTGCGACAAGCAATACGATCACTGTGACAGCTACGGATGACACAACGGCAGAAGCAATCATGAATATGATCGTGGCAAATACAGTGACCATTCAAGCGGGCACAGATGCGCGCTACAATGGCACCATCGCGCCAGACATTGCTTTGGCCGTGAACGACAACGAAACCTCACGACTCGTTGGGACTACAACGGGGCAACTGTTTGGCACGAACTATGTCGTCGTGGCGGAGGATGCAGGCACAGATACCTTGCAAGTCAGGCTCACAGGGCCCGCGCCGGCGGCTGGATCTCCGGTTACGGTCTCCGTGGCGCGTGCAGGTGCGCAGGTGCAGTTTGCCTTTGCTGATGGTAGCACGAGCACCTCTGCGCAGACGCTGACCTTTACTGATACCAACCATACCGTGCCTCAGACGCTCACCATTATGTCGGCGGCCGATACAACGGTTGAGGGAGTGCATACAGACACGATTAACATTACGACGAATGCTTCCCAGCCAGCACCCTACACTAGTCTGAGTACAGCCATTCCAGTGCGGATCATCGACAATGACGATCAGGCTCGTTCACTGATTTCAGTTTATCAATCAGGGAATGTGACCAAAGTCGTGGAAGGCGGGTTCACCGATAGTTTTAGCGTCATTTTGCGCCGTGCGCCGAGTGCGAATGTGGTGCTTTCCGCCAGCTATAATCCATCACAAATCACGCTTTCAGCAACTGACCTGACCTTTACCCCAGCGAACTGGAATGTGCCCCAAGTCATCACGGTGACGGCAGTGGATGATAGCGATATCGAAAATGTGCACACTTCTGCCATCAACTATGTGTCTAGCTCGGCGGGTGGTTATTTGCTCACAGATCTAGCATCGGTGACTGTGGCGATCGGTGACAATGATGTGAAGGGCACGGCCATGGTGAATGTCGTGGAAAGCGGTGGCTTCACTCGACTCGGAGAAGGCTCGACGAATACAGATACATACACCATCGCGCTCGGCTTTAAGCCCACAGCGAATGTGACGATCACCCCGCAAGCCCACAATCCGCTAACGGGAATCACAGGAACAAATCTGGTCACTTTCTCCGCGCCGCTGGTCTTTACTCCAGTGAATTGGAATACGCCTCAAACTGTGACCGTCACGCTGACCAATGATGGCGCCAATAACAACAACCGCTTTGTCTTTATTGGGCACAGGATCTCGACGACGGATACAAATTACGCGACCTTCAGTGTTCCCAGTGTCAACGCCATCATTGGTGACGATGACGAAACCACGAATGCGATTTATGTCCTCAATACAGGCGGCAGTACGGTGATGTATGAGTCCGGTACTCCGAATAGCGATCAAGTCTATGTGATGCTTCGCAGGAAGCCGACGGCCACCGTGACCGTGACGCCGACGCTAAACACTGCTTCACAAGTGACCTTCTCACCTGCTACCTTGTTGTTCACTACGACAGACTGGAATCTGCCACAGCTACTCACCCTCACTGCTGTCAATGACGCTGTCGTCGAAGGCATCCCAGCGACCTATACACTGACTTGTACTCCGAATGTGGCTGGCGGCTATGGCGCGGCCAATACAGGTGCGCTGGCAGGCATCAGCATTTACGACGTCAGCAGTCGGCTTGTGATTTCTCAGCCGACGACTTCTGTTTCCGAAGGTGGCACGGCGACATATACCGTCGCTCTGAGTGGGGCACCGACAGCAGATGTGACAGTGACTATTGTGACGCAAAAACATGCGCGGCCCAATGGTTATCTGGCGCAGCAGTTCGGTTACTTTGCCAATGATCTGCCCAACAGTACTCAGCAGCGTGACAACATGCTCTTTGATTGGACGGAGCTGAGTGCTACTTATACGACTGCTTATCAGGCGGCGAGAGGTGCTGCGACTGAGACGACCACGAATGCGCCTACATTCCATCTAGCTGGGACTAAGGCGGTGATCGATCAGCTGGATCTTTGGTGGTGTGGTGGGCGAATGAAAGCGAAATGGCCTGACGGAACGGCAGCTACGGTTCCACCGACGAATCAGAGACAGCCGATCATTGACGCTATCTTAAACGCCTACGCTACTACCACCTTATCTAGTGCAGGCACGACCTTTACTGACCAAGTGCGTGATCGTTGCCGCTTTGCAGCCTTCCTGGTCTCCGTGGCTCCTGCGGCGATTACAGCCCATTAATTTCTACCTTTCACTGCTATGAACATCTTCCTCCGCAAAACTCTTGATCGCAGCAAGCCGAACCGCCGTGACTTCATGGTGCAGAGTACCTGTGCCAGTCTCGGGATCACCAGCGTGGTGAATACACTTTCTCAACTGACCCTAATTGGGGCCGCTTCCAAGGCGAATGCGGCTGGCGGTGCTAGTGACTTTAAAGCGCTGGTCTGTCTCTTCCTCAATGGTGGGAATGACTCCAATAACTTCCTCATTCCAACTGGTGCCCAAGCGCGTGCGGACTACGTCTTGGGACGTGGCACGCCAACGTATCAAGGAGGTCTCGGTGGTCTGGGACTGTCGCTGAGTTCACTCTCTGCCACAGGTATCACGCCAGATAACGCCGGTGCCTTTGATCCATCACCTGGCTACACGAATAACAACTTTGCCCTGCACCCCGCCTGTGGTCCTTTGAAGACGCTTTTTGATGCAGGTAAACTTGGCTTCGTTTGCAATGTCGGCACACTCACTCAGCCAGGTGTCACGCGTGCCAACTTTAATTCCCTGCCGCCAAGCGCCAAGCCGCCGCAGCTCTTCTCCCACTCAGATCAGCAGACGCAGTGGCAGTCCTCCGTGCCAGATAAGCCTTTTACCACAGGCTGGGGTGGGCGTGTTTCTGATTTCTTGGTGAATCCGAGTGCTGGATACAATGCCACATCTGCAGGCTTAGCTATTGGCGTGTCACTTTCTGGAGTGAATAGCTTCCAGGTCGGTGTGGGGGAGCAGCCTTATGTGGTCGGCACGGGTGGAGCTACGCCTTTCAGCGGATTCACGGGGGGCTCCCCGAGCAGCAACTATGGCGGCGCCTTAGTGGATGTCTCCAAGAAACCCTTTGTGAGCGGTACTGCCGGGTATGACCCTCTCTCTGGCACCAATAATTACCTCACCACTGGTACCATTGGCTCAGCCACCAATACGGCCGCAGGCTGGAGGTTGCGTGCATTAGAGCAGCTTATGGCCATGAATCATGCTAACCTGCTGGATGGAGAACATCAGGCTGTTTCCAAATCGGCTCGTCTGACCGAGGGACTGATTTCTGATGCGCTCGTTTATACGGATGGCACTACTGGCGCATCGTTAGATAGCTATTTCACGGCTGCTTTTAATAACTCCGCGACGGCTGCCAATAATGACTTTGCTAATCAGCTCAAGATGATTGCCCGACTCATCATTGGAAATAAAAAACTGCTCGCAGATGGCAAGCCGGGCAATGACCGGATGGTGTTTTTCTCTCAGCAGGGCGGTTATGATACCCATGTTTCACAGATCGCTACAAACAATACGAATACGGGTGTAAACACGGCCGCAGGTCATCATGCCTTGCTGGATACCTTGAGCAAATCTGTCAAAGCCTTCCACGATGCGATCAACGGACATCAGTTTGGTGGAGCGGCACTTTGGAATGATGTGTTGGGCTTCAGTGCTTCTGACTTCACCCGCACTCTAACACCTAATAAAACAGACAGTACCGGTGGCTCTGACCATGGCTGGGGTGGCCACGCTTTTGTGATCGGTGGTGCTATCAAAGGTAAAAAAATCTACGGCACCTTTCCTCTCCTCACGACCAATGGAGGTATCGATTGTACGGGCAATCGCGGACGCTGGATTCCCAGCACTTCGGTCGATCAATACGCTGCAAAGATCGCCCAATGGATGGGGGTGCCTTCCGGATCGAGTGGTATCGACGTTATTTTCCCCAATCTCTCCCGCTTTGGCACTGGGACGAATCTCGACTTCATTGACTACGCCATTTGACGTGAAGCACCTTTCTCCATAAGTGGCCCCGTGACTCTTTCCAAGCGCTCAGGACTCTATCTTCTGCTATTATTGGTTCTGGCTTTGCTCTTAGCCTGGATGCTTAGTTCTAGGAGCAGGGTAGAAACCCAGGCGGAGACAAACGGTGTGAAAAAAAAGGAAGTGGGGATCCAACAACCGATCCCCTCGGCTACTCTGCCTTCTCAGGCCATCAGGGGCTCAGCCGCTGCGCCGGTGGATATTGAGCATCAAAAAATGGCGGATGAACTGCACAACCAGGAAAACCCGCCTGAACGTGATCTTGAAATCGTGCAGCAGTTCCTCACGCTTTATGGAAAGGCTTTTAAAGAGGGCATGCCCATCGGTGGCAATGGAGACATCACTGCGGCCTTGATTGGAGTGGCAGATGCCACGCGGCCAGGTCAGCTATTCCCAAGGAATCACCGGGCCATCCGAGATGGGCAGCTCATCGACCGCTGGGGCACGCCGTTTTGGTTTCATCCGAATTCTAGCAGCCAAATGGAGATTCGCTCCGCTGGCCCTGACAAGCAAATGTTTACGCAGGATGATTTGATTTTGAATCCAAGTCCGGCGGGTTTTGGTGCTACGGCACCAGCTAATGGTGGAGATTAGAGATTTTATCCTTCCCAATGAGGCTGGTTTTCAGTAGTTTAAGGGGAAATATTCGAGGCAGGTCCAACCAAGCTGCTTCGACCAATCTTCTATGCGCTACTTCATTTTCGTTCATCTCTGTATTTTTTTCTTGGCTGTAAATACCGCGCAGGCCATCATAGATGACTATTCTACCGGTCCGTCTCAAGGCACAGCTGATCAACTGGATGATGTCTGGCAGTCTCTTTATAATGCCTGGGGCTTGAGCCCTTCGGGTGATGAGGATAATGACGGATGCTCTAATTATATTGAAAGCGTCATCGGATCAAACCCTCGCAATCCGAATGATTGCCTGAAAGTCGGAGACATGACTATCTCACCTGGTGGTGTGGTGATGAACTTCCAAGCTAAGAAAGGAAAAGAATATCAAGTCTGGGAATCCAGCACGCCAGGCGGGCCCTCGCCGAGCGAACCTGGGACAGCCTGGACAAGGGTCAGT
This sequence comes from Verrucomicrobiaceae bacterium, assembly GCA_027489965.1. Lineage (GTDB taxonomy): Bacteria > Verrucomicrobiota > Verrucomicrobiia > Verrucomicrobiales > Verrucomicrobiaceae > Prosthecobacter. The sequence continues at coordinate 19,329 of JAIXZA010000032.1, read as the reverse complement.
GGCGCTAGCAAATTAGCCTCTGCTGATGGCAATGATTCCATCATCTTCACAAAGCCAGCCAGCTCACGCAAATTCTACCGCTTGGAGTCCAAGGATCGTGACACAGATGGGGACGGAATTTCTGACTGGAGCGAGTTCAAAACAGGTAGTGATCCGCAGACAGGTAACAGCACAAATAATGCCTCAGGTGGTGTCGCTAATGACTTGGATACACTCAAATCTCTACTTTCACTCAAAGCTTCAGCGGGTGTGAATATAGCACTGGAAAAAGAAGGCACAGCAGCGACGGTGAGGCTTCAGCGAAGTGTTGGCAGTATGCCTTTGAAGTTGACCTTAAGTTCAACGATAGGGTCGGCTGATCCGGCAAAGAGCAATGCGGATACGGTGGATTTTGTTTTCAAAAACATGGCTAACGTGGCTACTAACACCGTTACTTTGCCAGCTAATCAAGGCATTACAACGCCAGTCGAGGTCGCGAAAGTAGTGCCTGTTTTAGACAATCAAGCCGAAGTGCCTGAAATGCTCACCGTTTGCGTGAATGCACCAGGTCAAACCGCTGATGTAACCTGTGCCTCAGCTGTGGTGAAGATCAGTGATGCCAATCCAGCAGACTCGAATAACCGCACGCTATATGTAGCCTATCTTGGTCGTGAGTCTGGAGCCATCTCAACTGCCAGTGGTTATGCCACAGCACTTGTGAATGGTGACAACACGAAAGCCTCTATCTCAATCGTGTTTAACAACCTTAGTTCTGATCAAAACACAGCCTATATTAGGTATGGCCCAAACAATGACCTAGCCCCAGCACTACCAAATGGACAGGTCTCAGGATTCAATTACAATGTCGAATACAAGCCTGGTTTTCTATATTCAGATCAGGCGTTTCTCGCGGCTTTGGGGAATGGTAGCTTAGGCTGTGCTGTCAGTAGCGCTGACTACCCAGATAAGGAGCTTTTTGGGTTCTTTAACAAGGTCGTCGGCTCTGTCAGTTTTGATCCCAATAATGACGATCTTTTGTCCCCAGCACTCGGTAGCGCAGCTTGGCAGGCACCCGTCGGAGACGCTCTGGAGCGGGAGATCTGGCGCTTCATGGGTCAGGCTACATTTGGCGGCACGACAGCTCTGTACAATGAAATCAGGACCGAATGTGATACTGCAATCGCCAGTGGCGGGACATACATTAATGGATTGTCCAATTGGCTGGATCGGCAAATGGACATCAGCCAGACGCCGCAGCTCAGTCTGCGAGAGTTGATGGTAGCCGCAGATATGGAGGAATTTGCTCTGCGCGGCAATAAACCGATCACTTTCAGCAGTGACCCGCAGCTCAATGGCGGTAGCATTGGTGTGACTTATGTGAATGGGATGCCGATGGCAAACGCTGGTAATCCAGATACCAATGCACCAGGCAATAACAATCCCAGCGGTGGTAACGGCGATTCACCGAATCGTCGGCGCGAATGGTGGACTCTGATTTTGCAGAGTAAAGATCATGTGCGTCAACGGGTAGCTCAGGCTCTGCATGAAATCTGCGTTATTTCAGAACGTGATGCCACCGTAAACTCCTGGGGCTATGGAACTGCGAACTACTGGGATATGCTGGCAAGCGGTGCTTTTGGTAAATACCGCACGTTGTTGGAAAACGTCTCTCTTAATCCAATGATGGGTGTTTATCTGACCAGCGTGGCTAACCGCGCCTCTTATGACGCTGGCGGCGGCTTGATCATTAGTCCTGATGAAAACTATGCGCGTGAAATCATGCAGCTCTTTTCCATCGGGCTCGTGCTGCGCCACCCAGATGGTAGCTTACAGCTAGACTCCGAAGGGCTGCCAATTGCGACGTATGATAACAATGACATCTCCTCCCTGGCGCGAGTATTCACAGGTTTTTCCTTCGGCGCACGTCATGGCAATGCAACAACTCAAGTGCTTGGACAGTATGGGAGTTTGACGAATACAACGCAGCGCATCTCCCCGACTATTTACATGAATGGCACGCCCAATAACACTTGGTTTGGCCGAGACAATGGGCATCTCTACTGGCAAGCAGCCTGGGTCTATCCGATGAAAACGATAGGACGCATTGGCACCACGATTTACCATGATTTTAATGCCAAAACACTCCTCTCAGGAAAACATGGTGAGTACTTCATCACCCCCAAAACTGTGACGACCACGTCACCGACATCTGATGCTGCGGTGCATGACCTAGCTGCTGCGGAGATCAGAGAGGCGCATGACGTTCTTGCAGGTGTGGCCTCAGCTTCGACTTATGGTGACGGTTCACAGGGTAGCCCCGGCCATACTAATACCCCAGTGAATATTTCACGCTGGCTTATCCAACGCCTTGTTACCTCCAATCCCAGTGCGGGCTACATTTACCGTGTTCAGAAAGTGTATCGTGAAAATAACGGGCTTCTAGGGCCGGTGATCAAAGCCATCTTGCTGGACTGGGAAGCACGCTCACTCAAGCTTGCGGATACCTCCATCTCCTTTGGTAAAGTGAAAGAGCCACTTGTGCACTTTGCCTCTATTTTGCGGCAGTTCCGGGCCTTTTCAGGTGCTCCTGTAAGCCTGCTTAGGGACATGAAAACGGGTTTCTCTGATTTAGATGCTCCTATGACAGGTGGTTATTCGGCAGCTGAACATGCCAAATTCAGTCTGGCAAACGCCAACCCACCTTCAAAGCCTCTGGGTTGGCCAGATGGACCTTTCCGCATTCGTATTGATAGTCTGCGCTCCACGCTGGGACAGTCTCCGCAGGATGCGCCGAGTGTGTTTAACTGGTTCTTACCCGACTACATTGTTCCTGGCAATATGGCGCAGGCCGGTCTTTTTGCGCCAGAGTTACAGATTGCCACGGAGGCTGCGGAGGTTTCCAAGTTAAATCTGATTTATAACTATACCTGGATGCAATTGGCAGGGATGACAGCGCAGCCAGGCGTCAGTGGCGCAGACTTCATCTTCCGTAATGGTTGGGCAACTCCAGCGGCACGCTTCTCCACCAACGGTGGGACCACACTCATGGGCTGGCCAGCCTCTATCACTCTCGATGCCAACAATTGGAATACTGGGATCACGCTGACAATGGTAGGAGTCAATGATCAGCGGATCGCCCAGATGGCCGCTAGCAATGTGCGCTTCGCGGTGAGTGGAACCGCGGCTGGATACGCGGGGGTTGCCACGCCGACTGTGCCTTTGACTTTTGTCGACAATGAACTCAAAAATGAGCAACTGGTGATCACCCAGACTGGCGGTAACAATTGGGTTCAAGAAGGCGGCACTACGGATGGCTTTACGGTCATGCTGAGCTGCCCACCCGCGGCTGGTTCAACGGTGACAGTGGATTTAACAGCGGCTAACTCGGAAATAACGATCAGCCCAGCAACCCTAACCTACACTGATGCTGATTGGAGCATTGCCAAAGCTGTCACCATCACCGCAGTCGATGATGCTGATGTGGAAGACACTGGAAGTGGCAATGATGCCGTGACTCTGACGACCACAAGCACTGCTGCAAACTACCACGCCATTGTTACGCCGTTGCAGACCGTTAATGTCGTCGATAATGATAATGCTCTAGGTGTGCTGATTACTCAAACCGGAGGCACGACCGATGTCTCTGAAACGAATAACACCACGGCCGGCCAGGCTGGAATAGACTCTTATACCATCGTCCTGACCAAGCCACCCACAGCGAATGTTGTCATCAATTGTGCCTCAAATGGTCAACTCGGAATCAATGGGGCACCTTCAGGCACGAACAACACAACGATCAGCACTACCTTCACTACGGGCACCACAACTAGAACCTTCACCACGACGAATTGGAATGTGCCGCAGGGCGTCGTCGTCCGTGGCAATAATGATACAACCAGTGAAGGTAACCATACAGGAACCATCACTCACACTGTCTCCGCGGCAACCGGCGGCTATATCACAACTCTGCCTATTCAACCTGTGATCGGTAGCATTTTGGATGACGATAACAGCATTATCTTGTCTCACACTGGTGGTGAGACACGCGTGAGTGAAAATGGGGATCTAACAGACACTGTAACGGTGCGTCTGCGTAGTGTTCCGAATTCCCAAGTCAGTGTGACTCTCGGCGGTAATGGACTGCGCTTCACTCCAGCTCAGTTGACCTTTGAACCCAGTGGCACTTCTAACCTTTGGAGTGTTGATCAAACAGTCACAGTGTCAGCCCTAGACGACTATAGCAATGAAGGCCTGCATACTGTCGGCTTTGCCGCCTACTCACAAAGTGCTGGCACGAATTACAATGGTAGCAGCAGTGGCAACAATCTTTCTGCCGTCATCATCGACAATGATGACGCACGTCTCGTCATCACGGAAAGTGGTGGTAGTACGCTTGTGAATGAAGACGGAAATAATGATACGTACACTCTTTCCCTCGCCCGTAAACTCAAGGCTGGAACGACGGCCACGGTCTCCCTGACTCCTTCCTCCACGGGAGTTCAAGTTACGCCTGCGGGGCCCTTTACTTTTGATGAAACGAACTGGAACACTGCCGTCACCGTTACTGTCTCTACCACTAATGATGGCACAGCGGAAACCAGAGGAACTGCCACGATCTCGCACACGATTGTGAGTTCTGATCCTGTCTATGATCGCAGCTCTTCACCTGTCGTTTTAGTTACGGTGGACGACAATGATCCGCCATTGACCATTGCCCAAACAAACATCTTCACTCAAGTCAGAGAAGGTGGCACTGTAGGAACAGGTGGGACACCGAATCTGAGTGATACCTTTACCGTTCTATTGCCGCGCGCTCCAGCCACAGGAACGACAGTCACGGTGACACTGAATCCAAGCAGTCAGGTCACTGTTTCTCCTGCCAGCCTGAGTTTTAACTCGGCTACTACAGGCACAGGTGCATATACAATAGCTCAAACAGTCACCGTTACAGCAGTCGATGATACAAATGTAGAGGCCGCACTGCACATGGGTTCAGTCAGCTTCAATGTCGCCAGCACGGATAGTTATTTCAATGGCCTATCCGCGCCGCCTGTGATGGTGCAAGTAACAGATAATGATAGCCCAGGAATCAGTGTGGTCGAAAGCAGTGGCACGACAGCAGTAACGGAAGGCAGCTCCACCACAGACAGTTACACAGTAGTTCTCACAAAGTTACCCACTGGGAATGTGGACGTCATTGTTAACGGTGGTAGCCAACTCTTTGTTAGCAAATCTGGTGCACCGACAGTTGGGACTGTTACCTTAAATTTCACGCCTGCTAATTGGAGCACAGCGCAGACGGTGACAGTGCTGCCAGTGAATGATGCCATCTCAGAGCTACGTCATCTTTCTCCGATCACCCATAACATTAGCCCCACAAGTGCCGCTGAATACAGTGCGCTCAGCAGTCTTCCGTCAGTCACTGGGATTATCACAGACAATGACCTGACCGTGGCCAACAATGTCGTGCGCATTACTGAAAGTAGCGGATCAACTAGCGTGACAGAAAGTGGTGCCACCGTAAACGGAGTGACATCTAATGCAGATACCTTCACCGTGGTATTGAGTCAGGCGCCGACCTCCAATGTCACGATCACCTTTGTGCCAGATAGCCAGCTGACAGTCACCCCCAATGTAGTGACCTTTATTCCAGGAGCTACAGGCACTGGCACCTTCAATGTTGCCCAGACTGTGACTGTCCGTTCTGCGGATGATAAATTGATGGAACCCATTCTTCATTGGGGGCAGGTGACCGCCACAGTCGCTAGTGCAGATGCATTCTTTAATGCAAAGCCTGTCAACACAATGGTAAGCGCCATCTATGACAATGACGGTCCAAGTGTGTCTGTGCAGCCGACAGAAGGCAGTACGGTGCTAACAGAAAATGGAGTCACAGACAGTTACACAATCACGCTGAGTGCTGAACCTACTGCGGATGTGACCGTCTTTATCACGCCTGACGCGCAAATCACTGCGAGTCTGCCCTCTCTGACATTTACGACCAGTGCTGGGGCTAATCCTTGGAATGTGCCACAGGTGGTTACTTTGACGGCAGTGAATGATACCACGATCGAAACGGTGACGCATAATGGCATCGTCACACACAGCGTCAGTAGCACGGATCCACTCTACAGCAATCTGAGCGTGCCGACCCATACGGCACAGATTTGGGACAATGACACGCCTAGCATCGACATCGCTCATACCGGTGGTAGCACCGTCATTAATGAGGGCAGCACGACTGGGGATAGCGTCATTATCAGACTCAACACACAGCCCGCTGCTGGCACAAGTGTGACCCTGTCGCTCTATCCGCCCGCATTCTATGTTCCACCGCCACAGATTGGCAAAACGAATGGCTACTTCGTCAATGATCAAGGCACCAGCAATCAGAAGGATAACATCGTCATCGATTACAGTGAAAGCATTCAGCTTTATCGTGATACGTTCTATTCAAACCTGCGTGCTGCTTATGGTGGCGTCATACCAAATCCTTTCCCGACGACTCCATCAGCCACTGATAATACTCGAGTGCAAAATGCCCATTGGGCGGCCACCAAGGCGATGATCGATAAAATGGATCTGTGGTTTAGCGGCGGCAGCATGAAGGCCCGCAACCCCATTTTGATCGAGCCAAACCAACCTGCGCCCGTTCCGCGTCCTTCGATCAATGCTAGACAGGCAATCATGGAAGCTATCTATGTTCACAGTGGAGGCAATAGCTTGACTGCAACGACGCGTTACACGCCAGAGGTTACCTTTAATCCGAAATCTCCGCCAACAGACACCTTCGCCAATGATGTGCGTGACCGCTGCCGATGGGCAGGCTATCTCATGACAGTTGGGGCGCCAGGACTAGTAACTCATTGAGAAATCTAAACTCGAAGATCAAAATTTCGCATCATCTAAGTTATGAATATCTTTATCCGTAAATCAGAAGACCGCAGCAAACCAAACCGCCGTGACTTCTTACTCCAGACAAGTTGTGCAGGCCTTGGAATCACAAGCATGGTCAATACGCTGGCTCAACTCAAGCTAGTCGGCTCAGCTGCTGCTCAGGGGGCGGGTGACTATAAAGCATTGATTTGCCTATTCCTCAATGGTGGTAATGATTCCAACAATCTCCTTATGCCAGGAGGCACAGCTGGATCGGCTGCTCGCACTAATTATGAAACAGGTCGCGGAGTTTTAGCCATCCCGAATGCGCAATATGACTTCACACCTCCAGTGAACAATGGTTACTTCAATGGCACAGCCATCGTCACGGATGCTGTGACATCCCGCATCACGCCGATCAATGGTACCGCAGGCAGCACGGCCTATGATCCAGCAAGCCGATCCACACTGGGGAACAGCTATACTAAAAACGACCTAGCTGTTCATCCCGGTGCGTATCCGCTGAAGACACTCTTCGACAGTGGCGACCTCTCATTCTTTACGAACATTGGTACCCTGACTCGTCCAGGGGTCACTCGTGCTAACTTTAATCTCAGCACGACCTCCAAGCCGCCTCAGCTATTCTCACATAGTGATCAGCAGGTGCAGTGGCAGTCATCCATTCCTGATAAACCCTTCCGACATGGCTGGGGTGGGCGTGTCGCAGACATCGTTGCAGGCATGAATTCCGGTGAATTAGGTGTCAGTGTTTCTATTGCTGGTGCCAATAGTTTTCAGGTTGGTCTTTCAGAGCAGCCCTATTTCATGAACTCCTCGGGTGCCGTTACGCCGCTTTCTGGGTTCTCGGGTGGCAGTCCCTCTACAAACTATGGTGCCGCTTTACGTGATGTAGCTCGGAATCCCGATTACACGAATCCTGCTGCCTTGGGCGCGATGAAATACAACCCATTGGCGGGCATCGGCTCTCTAACAGGCAGCGTAGATCCACTAACAGGCACAAACTATCAAAATACCAGTGCCGGCTGGCGTCTTCGTGCTTTGGAGCAAGTGCTCGCAGCTAGCCATGACAGCCTCTTTGATGAAAACTATGTGAACGTACCAAAAAGTGCGCGCAATACAGAAGGTCTCGTCGGAAATGCGCTGGCTCAAACAGCGTCTCCTAACAATGCCGTGATTGATACGCATTTTAGCAATTGGTTCCCCGCGGGTTTTGGTCAGACAGACTTATCGAATCAGTTGAAAGTCGTCGCTAGGCTGATTCAGGGCCGCAGTCTGCTGAGCAACTCACGTCAGATTTTCTTTGTGCAAGTCGGTGGATGGGACACACACACCTCTCAGATCCCCAACGCCAACGTCAATGCAGGGCAATATAACCTGATTAATAACCTGAGTCGTAGCGTGAAAGCCTTCTCTGACTGCATGAAGGCCATCGGTATGTGGGATAAAGTCATGCTTTTTTCTGCTTCTGATTTCAATCGTACATTCACGCCGAACAAAAATGATGCCACTGGGGGCTCTGATCACGCTTGGGGTGGTAACAGCTTTGTTTGCGGCGGTGCGGTGAAGGGTGGTCAAATCTTGGGAACCTTTCCCGATCTCACGGTCGGTGGCGGGATTGATGCTACGACTTCCAATCGTGGGCTCTGGATTCCCACCACGGCGGTAGATCAAAAAGCTGCCATGATTGCCAAATGGTTTGGTCTCTCAGATGACCAACTTTCCACCGTGTTCCCAAACATCTTCCGTTTCCAGCCCGATTTCAGCGCCGCGACTTTGGTGTCCAAAAATTTGGATTTTATTGATTTTACTGTTTAAACCAGACTGCTTTGTGAGAGTCTGACACCATGAGTACAACTCAACCAATCGCGGAACTGACTCGCAGAAGAGTCATTAAGCAGTTTTCCCTTTGCACCGCTGCCTCCATCATCGGTGGTAAGCTCTGGACTGGACGTGTCCTAGCCTCCATTGGCACAGGTGGAAATGTAGGGGTTATCAAAATCAAGCTCAGCGACTATCCAGCCCTTCAAAGTGACTACGGTTCTGTGCAGTTTAAGTTTAACAATGGGACTGTCGGTACTTATTATCCCTTCACTCTCACAAGAGCGCCTGGCGATGTTTTTCACGCCGTAGATACGAGATGCACGCATGAAGGAACCGTGGTCGGCCCCTTTTCGGGAGGTAGCAGCGGCTTCATGGAATGCCCCAATCATTTTTCCCAGTTCGACATTGCAGGTAAAGTCAAACCTGACCAAGCAGCGACAACCGATCTCGCCTGCTACGCAACATCTTTCAACAGCAGCACCGGTGTCATCTCCGTCGAGGTGCCAGCACTTTATACCAGCATCTCCACGGTGAGTGTGCAGTCCACGACAGCCACCACGATCCGTCTGCGCTTACAGTTTCGGACGTTAAATAGTAGCTTTACTTATCGCGTGCAATATCAGCAGACACTGACGGACGCTCCCACATTCGTACAATTCTTTACATCAGCAGTGGGGACTAACCCAATCTCTCAAATCGCAGGAAATAGTGGAACGCGCACCGTCTTTGTGGATGCTACAGGCACATCTGGTTTCTTCGCCGTGGCATTGATGGTGACTCCCTATTAGTAGTGCCTTTAACTAGCGTAGTCGTGTCACTCGTAGGCGGACAAATTGTTTCTCATTTGCTCCTGTTGTCAGGTTTCTTGTTACTGTTACTAGACGTGCGGTTCCGCTGAGCAGGACATCAGACTGCACGCTGCTGCCGTTCTCACCCACTGTCACAGAGCCCGCCGCGCTTTGTGCCATCGTGGTCCATTGCACTAAATCTGAACTAATCTGCAATTGATAGATCAAATCTGTGGCTGAGCTGTCACGGCGAAAAGTGACCGCCAAATTTGAGCTCCCACTTACTCCTGGCGATAGAGTCACCGTAAACTGATCACTGCCAGCGGGGTTGGTGCTTAGTGGGCTGAAGCCGTATGCGTACTCGATCAGATGATTAAAACCATCTTTGTCTGTCGGGATAAACAGGTCTGTCGTGCCATTGCGATCATAGTCGATAATTACATCATTCTCCCCATCTGGACTGAGGAAGCCGCCTTCGGGCAAAGACGGAAAATAATTGGCCACCCAACGTGCGTAGGATGAAGGTGACACATGTGTCACGGTGAGTTTAGGTCGCATAGATGCTGCGCTTTCTCGGCTATGCAATTGCTTAGCTGTACCGTTAGTTGCCTCATTGCCGATGAGAATCCAGCCCTGATTCAAAGCTGGATTGGCTAACCAAGAACGCACGTCTGTAAAAAGGGAGTTCGTCCAGGTGTAGCTACCCGGCGCATTCAGACTGGCGGTTGCGGAGGTGGACGTCCAGTAGGGTTGGTCGATGCCAAAAGTCCATTCGACGGGAGATGTGGCAGAGTAAAATCGATGGTCCCAAGTAGCGTCATTATTCAGGGCAAAAGCGGGTCCGGTTGCGCTGAAGGAGGCGGCTTCTCCCCAATCCTGTCGCAGCTTGAAAAGATCAAAATTGCTCGCGCCTAGATTGGCTGCATCTGTGGCATTGACGTTCATTTGTAATGTCGCCGAGATTACAGCAGAGCCTGGGGGAATACTGGAAACGTCAAACTTCAAGAGCGATCGCCTGTTCTCCCCTGCGCCCGTACGGCCCGCGAAGAGATTGCCTGTGCCATTGCTCAGTTCTTCTCCCAAAGGCCCAAGTTCAGAAAAGATGGAGTTATCCTTCACGGGCTCAAGCTGAGTTGTATTCACTACCGCAGACGCAGGTACAATCTTATAGAGCGCACCATTTGGTAGACCCGTTTGCAGGGCTAAGACGCCGGCGGTGACTTTACTTCCGACATAAATTTCGCCGCTATCATCTTCGCCAAGGCATAAAACACGTAGCATGTTAGGATTCGGGCCGGTGAGTGGTAGAGCATTGGTAAGAGTAAAGACGCCGGGCGAGCTTTCTTCCAACCCCATGAATCGTCCACTGGCAGGACCACTGGTAGCTCCATAATCAGCAAAGATGTATTTGCCCTGCATGGTCGGGAACGCGGACCCACGATAGACAAAGCCACCGGTCACAGAGAGACCTAATTCTGGGAGAAAGAAGCCGGGTTTTGCTGGATCACTTACATTAGAGCCAGGATGCGCATATTGGGCGATTGGGGCAATGAGCGTCCCCCCGGGATGAGCCATGCTTGTAGAGAAAGATGGACGCTCAGTGCCCTCGAGATAACGCCAGCCATAGTTCCCGCCAGACGTGATGATATTGATTTCCTCCACACGTAACTGCCCAACGTCCGCGCAGAAAAGTCTGCCTGTGCCGTTTGGGCCGTCATCAAAGGCGAGCCCCCAAGGATTCCGAATGCCATAGGCAAAGATCTCTTCTTTCACCCCGCCGCCTGCTCCAACAAATGGGTTCGTGGTCGGAATGCCATACTGGCCGCCGGGGCCGTTGCTGCCCAGTGGGTCGATGCGGAGAATCTTCCCTAGATACACCGTTTTGTTCTGACCGTTGCCGAGAGCATTGTTCGCGGCTCCCCCAGTGTGGCCGTTTCCGTTGTCATTGCTACCACCTCCATCACCGCTGCCGATGTAGAGTAGCCCGTTGGCATCAAAGACAATGTTCCCTCCATTGTGATTGCTTTGCGGCTGCGGATACAAAAGCAGCTTCCGCTCTGAGAGTGGGTTTGCCACGTTCGGATCGGTGGCGGAGACCTGGAACTCGGCGATGACCGTGGTGCAATTGGGTGTCCACGTGCCTCCATCGTGTGGCGGCGGATCAATGCCAGCTTGGTAAGCCTTGTTGTAGTTCAGATAAAACTTCCGGTAGCCGGGTGAGGAAGCATTCTCATAATCTGGATGGAAGGCTAGGCCCAGGAGCCCGCGTTCAGAATAGGTCGTGCTGACGCCGATCACCTTTCGGTGAGCCACATTTGTAGCCGTGTTTGAGATATCTAGAAAGGGAGCCGGCAACAGCATGCCGTCTTTCACGATGAAGATTCTGCCGGGCTGATCACAGATGAAAAGTCGATCGCTGGCATCTCTGGCTGACACAATAGCCGTGGGAGAGTGGATCTGATCCAGAATCACGGGCTGTAAATGCAGTGTTGGAAAAGCAGATTCTACCTTTGGGATCGTGAGCCCTAGTAAACAAAGTCCAAGTAGAGTTGAGGTGCCGAGCTGCATGATCGTGTGGCGGAGATTCGCCTAATGCTACTTGATTGCAGGTGACAATGTCGATGCAAATCGGTTGTCTGTTAAAGTCTTCAAAAAAGCGATGAGGTCATTCTTTTCTTTCTGAGTTAGGTGCAGACCTCCGTTTGGATGCTTGGCTAAATTGGGGTCCAGCGTTTCCGTGCGTTGAACGCCTTCGCTATAGTGATCCAGCACTTCCTCAAGGCTGCCGAAGCGACCATCGTGCATGTAGGGTGCCGTGATTGCAATGTTACGTAGGCTGGGGGTGGAGAACGCACCTCGGTCAATGCTTGACTTGGTCACTTTATATCGTCCTAGATCTTCGGTCGAGATAGCTAGGCCGTTGTTACGGAACTGATGATCTGTAAAGAGAGCACCGCCGTGGCAGTGAAAGCAGTCACCGCCCATGCTGCCCATGCGTGGTTCACGCTCAGTCATGAACAGTTCAAAGCCACGCTTCTCCTCATCACTGAGCGTTTCTTCGCCACGAGCAGCACGATCAAATTTAGAATCGTGAGAGGTTATCGTGAGAAGAAAGTTTTCGACGGCTAGACCGATCTTTTCGGCGGTGATTTCAGGGGAGCCAAACGCGCGCTCAAAAGCATCAGCATATGGTTTCATCGCGGATAATTTTTTGGCCACCCGGTCTAAAGATTCATCCATCTCCAGATGATCTGTGATCGGCATGAGAGCCTGAGCACGCAAGCTCGTCGCACGGCCATCCCAAAAGAAAGCTTGCTTCCATGCTAGGTTAAACAAAGGCATGGCATTCCTGTTTCCGATACCTCCAGAAACTCCGATGCTGAAACGTCGTGGGTCAGTCAGAGCTGCGGATTGATCATGGCATGAGGCGCATGAAATCGTGTTATCGCGGGAGAGTGCTGTTTCGTGAAAGAGCAGATCTCCTAATTGCACGCGCTCTTCGATGAGTGGATTGTCATTTGGAAGAGCAGGCATGGGAAACTGCGCTCCCATGGTGAATTTGAATGGGGTGATCTTTTGGGGCAAGTACAGCGGCTTTAGCTTTGGTTGTTGAGAAGCCTGGTAGGGAGCTTGCTCCTGAATTTTGACGATGCTAAAAGCTTGCGGAAGATTTTCCTTCAAAGCGATAGCTAAAGAATCGCCATCTTTCGAGTGAGTGGTGGCACCGTCTTTGGTAAAGGAGATGTTCTTCACTCCATCAAGCAAGGCTGAGACATCGAAAACCAAAGGGATCGTCGTTTCATTCTGAAGGTCAAGTTCCAGTCTGAGTCTGATTTCTGTGCGGTAGGGATCACGAGCCAAGTGAAGAGCATAACCTGCCGGTTGGCCATTTTGGGAACGAAATAAACCTTCGAGTGCCATGAAAATGTACCCTCCCTGCCAACTCCAGTGCAGGCCGCATAAATTGGGATTCAGTGGATGATCGGCTGCACGTGTGGACGGGTCGCTAGCATTGTCTTTGGGGTCGATGCCAACTTGGAAACGTAGGGCCTGATATTTACCTGCTGGGACTCCTGACTGACTTAGAGTTTGCCTTCTGGTGGTCGCATTCATCCAAGCCACGGAATCTAAACCGCTAATCCATGTGCCATCTTCACGCTGAAGGGAAAGGTCACTGACAAGGTAACTTAATCGCGTAACAGACCATTCTTCTCCAGCTTTGTTCCGATACCTCAAGGAATCATAAATGACCGGATCAGCACCAGCATAATGATTGAAGATGAGCTGGATGCTTGCGGCACTTGCTTGGGTCGAAAGTCCTGGCCACAAAACACCCGTCGTTAGTGCAACGACTTGCAGGAGTTTAAAGGCTATCTTCGGAGACTTCATCTGGCAGAGGTGACAACATATCTACGCTGCTGATTGGCTACACGCACATTTTCAGCTAATTTGGTCGCCGCTGTTAATAGTCAAAAACCCTCTTATGATTCTGCCAAAACGCTCTGGACCCTACATTCTGGTCATTTTGCTGCTCCTTTTATTCATCCTGGTCGGGTGGATGTTTATGGCGCTTACTTCTCCAGAGCTAAAGCAGGCGGTGAAGGCCAAGGCGGCTGCAAAGTTGGAGCAGAAACCGTAAAGTCTGCTCTGTTTCTTCCTTTGCGCTTTTGCTTGGGGCCTTTATTCTGGCAACCATGCTCCAGATCGTATTCAATGACATCAGCGCCGCTGAGCTCTCCACTTTGCCGACAAAAATCCAGTTTCAACTCTTTGAAGCTATGGACATCAAGCCAGGCGATTTGGAGGAAGCTTTGTTAGAAAAGAAGTTCGGCGTCTTGGAGCGCTCTGGGGGGCGGAAGCTTTACCGCTGCCGTGCCGGTGATCATCGCATCTACTTTGGTGTTCAGGATGGTAATGTTCGCGTTCACCGCGTCCTGAATAAAAACACCTTTGCCGACTTTCTTTATCGCAGTAACCTGCCCGGTGGTGGAGAAGACGAAGCGCTGAGCCAATCCAAGAATTTCTGGCAACTCATCGACGAAGGTGACAAGACCCTGAAGATGGCCTAAGCGGGACCTGGACATGTCAATCCACAGGCGCGCTTGCGCATAGGTTTAGGGCATTCTAGTTTGACCTCTATGATTTCAGGTTACTCTGGCTTGGCCCTCTTTTTTGCTGCTACAATAGTTTACAGCGCTGATCCTTACTTTCCGCCGCCTGATGCTGAAGGTGGCTGGCGCGAGGCGAAGACGGAAAAATCAGCTAAAGAGCAGGCTGGTATGGATCTCTCTAAACTGGAGCCTGCCTACACCATCACCGAGCGCTCCACAGGCAATGGCGGGCTGCTAGTCGTCCACAAAGGCTACCTGGTTTTTGAGCGCTACTTTGGTCGCGCCAGCCGGAATGCGAATCCAGACATGGCCTCCACCGGCAAGGGGTTTTGCAGCATCGCCTGCGGTATCATGCTGGAAGAATTTAAAGACAAGATCCCTCAGGGGCTGGATACGAAGGTCTTCAATGAGACGTTCTTACCGCAGGCTTTACCCGTCAATGATCCGCGAAAGGCAGACATCTCGCTCGGGCAGCTACTCTGCATGACCGCAGGTTATTGGGGAGAAGGGCAAGCGCCTAGTGGAACCCAAAAAGGCCAGAAAGCGCAGGCGCTGAAACCCGTGAAAGGCCAAGACATCCGTGATCTGGACAACTCCTCACTGAATTTGCCGCTCTGGTGTGATCCAGGTGCAGGCTACTCTTACTCGTCACCCTCACCTCACATCGCTAGCATCGTTTTGCGCAATGTCAGTGGCATGGAACTCAAAGACTACATCCATGAGCGCTTGGCAAAGCCGCAGGGATGGGGAGCCTGGGACTACTGCCTGCATCGGGGTGACTTTGTGATGCCTCATGCCAATGGCGCAGGTAGCACCGCGCTTCATGCCACAGATGTCATGCGCTTTGGTTATTGCCTGGCGCAAAAGGGTATGTGGAAAGGCCAGCAACTGGTGCCCTCCGAATACATCAAGAAGTGCCAAACCTGGAGCCCTTACAATGATCACACGCCTTTCAGCCTGCAATGGGAGCACAATGCTGATGGTCACGTCGCCGGCGCTCCGAAAGATGCGTTTTGGAAAAGTGGCGCGGGTGGATTCTGCCTCTACGTCGTGCCATCCATGGATCTGGTCATCTACAAACTCGGCGGCAAAGATGGCCAATATGATCCATCGCTGACACGCATCCCGCAACCTGAGCAAAAGCATGATCGTAATGGTTGGCAGCCGATCCCCGCCAGTGGATTCCACGAAGGCACACTTGGCGGTCAGGCTCTCTGGCGCGTGCTGGAGATGGTCTGTGCTGCGGTGCGGATCGACTAACACTGCATCTTTTCTTTTCGCTGCCACGTTGAGTTTGACCACCCTCGTTTTGGAGAAAGTCCCCGCCAAAAAAACTCTCACGCGTCGCAGCAAAGTGTTGCCCGTCGGGAAAAACAAACTGTCTGCCGTCAAAGGCTTGCAGGTGGACACGCATGCTCTGGTCAATCAGGCTCTGACGACTGCCGAGTTTGCCTCTAAGCTCAGTGCTCTTGGCAGCACTGGTGTCGTCACTTTAGATCATGTCACGCCTGAGGCCACAGCCTTTGCCACAGCACTGATCCTGGCGCAGACCCAGCGCCTGGGGCGGCGTCTCTGGGTGCTCTGTCCAGATGTGCGCATGCAGGATCAGATCCATTCGGAACTCATGGTTTGGCAATGCGCTGCCTTGTATTTCCCAAGACAGATTCAGCAGGTCGGTGAGGCTCTGCAAGATCCAGATGTCGCAGCAGAACGTGTCTCCGTGCTTGGGCGCTGGCGGCAAGCAGGGGCAGATTGTCCCTCTGCCTTATTGCTTTGTGCGGATAGCCTAGAGGAGGCTGTGCCTGCTGCAAGTGAGCTCGAAAGCCAACGTCGAATGCTTGAAGTTGGCCAGAAGCTGGATGTCGAAGCCTTCATCTCTGACCTCAGTAGCGCTGGTTATGAGCGCACCCCTGTCGTCATGGAGCGCGGCCAGTTTGCTCGGCGTGGTGGCATCGTGGACTTTTTTTCTTGGCAATCGGAGGAGCCTTTGCGTGTCGAGTGGTTCGATGATGAGATCGAGTCCATTCGTGCCTTTGATCTGCACAATCAGTCCTCCATCAAGCGCATGGATCGTGCAGGCGTGATCTTGCAGATTTCCGATTCGGCCACCGAGATGGGATGCGTCAGAGACTACCTCACCTCCGGCGACCTCGTGCTCGTGATCGGAGAAGATGATCTACCATGCCACGCGCGCATCATTGCCGGTGCAAAGGCAACAGATGAAATCGAAGACTTCACCGCAGCCATTCATGAAAACCCGCTCGGCGTCTTTGATGCCTCTGACTTCGTGCTGCATGAAGCTCGGCGGAAGCAGTTTGAAATGCAGATTCAAGAGTGGAAAAAGCTCGGTTGGAAGACCGTCGTCTTTTTCCACAATGAAGCTGAGCAGACAAGGTTTGCCGAGTTGCGCGCGGATGCTGAAGAAAGCGGTATCGAAACACAGCTTGGCCTTCTCTATCGCGGATTCACCGTGCCTGCGGCAAAGTTGGCCGTTTTAACCGGGGCAGAAATTTTTGGACGTCATCAGCACACGCGTCGGGTTCGCGGATCAAAGTTGGACGATCCTGAGACGCTGAGAAAAGCCCGTGATATCCTCCGCGAATTACGAGATGGCGATCTCGTCGTTCATAATGACCACGGCATCGCCCGCTTTGCTGGCATTCAGACGCGCACCACGCCGAGTGGTAAAAAGGAAGAAGTGCTTGTCCTCAATTATGCTGACGAGGCCAAACTCTTCGTGCCCGTCGTGCAGGCTCACATGGTCACTCGCTATGTCGGAGTCGGTGGACGTGCGCCATCCCTCAGCAAGCTCGGTGGTGCCTCCTGGCAAAAGACCCGTAAGAGCGCTGAAAAGAGCGTGGAAGAATTTGCTGCCAAGATGCTAAGCGTCAGCGCTGAGCGTCAAACAGTCAGCGGATTCGCTCATCCGCCTGATACCAAATGGCAGGTCGAGTTTGAACAGTCCTTCCTCTACCGCGAGACTCCAGATCAGCTCCGCTGCGTGGAAGAGATCAAGCGTGACATGGAGACCGCTAAGCCGATGGATCGACTGCTTTGCGCCGATGTCGGTTTTGGTAAAACAGAGGTCGCCATCCGTGCTGCCTTCAAGGCTGTAATGGGCGGCAAACAAGTGGCCATCCTCGTGCCCACCACGGTGCTGGCCAGACAGCATTGGCAGAACATCCGCGAGCGCATGAGCGAGTTCCCCGTCACCGTGGAAATGCTCTGCCGACTCACGCCCAAGAATCGTGAGAAAAAAATCCTCCAGGGTGTGCGTGACGGCACCGTTGACATTGTCGTCGGCACCCACCGAGTCATCTCCAAAGACGTGCGCTTTAAAGATCTAGGCCTGGCCGTGATCGATGAAGAGCAGCGCTTCGGCGTGAAGCATAAAGAAAAGTTCAAGGAGATCTTCAGGCTCGTGGACGTGCTCACTCTCAGTGCCACGCCCATCCCACGCACGCTCTATCTTGCCCTCATGGGTATGAGAGACATGAGCACCATCGAGACACCACCGCCGAACAAACAATCGGTTGTGACACAAATTTGCCCGTATGACGAGAAGATCATCAAGCAGGCCGTGGATGCTGAGGTCGAGCGTGGCGGCCAGGTCTTCTTTCTCCACAATCGCGTCATTTCCATCGAACATGTCGCCAGCCGCATCCGCGAGCTTTGCCCAAAGGCGCGCGTCATCATCGGCCACGGTCAGATGGATGAAGAATTGCTTGAAAACGTGATGCACAAATTTGTCGATGGAGAGGCCGACGTGCTCGTCTGCACCACCATCATCGAAAGCGGAGTCGATATCCCGAATGCCAATACCATCATCATTGACCGTGCCGACCGCTTCGGCTTGGCGGATCTCTATCAGTTGCGCGGGCGAGTCGGGCGAGGCGGCACGCAGGCGCACGCCTATCTGATGCTACCCCGAGATGCCGTCACGGCTGGAGATGCCCGCAAGCGGGTAAATGCCATCAAGCAATACACTGGACTGGGCAGTGGCTTTAAGATCGCTCTTCGTGATCTAGAGATTCGCGGCGCTGGCAATCTGCTCGGCACCGAGCAGAGCGGCCACATCGCCGCCGTGGGTTTTGACATGTATTGCCAGATGCTGAAGCAAAGCGTGAACCGGATGCAGGGTCGCCGTGTCGCTCGGCCCATCGATGTCAGTCTGCGCGCCGACTTCCTCGTACAAACTGAGGCACTCATGGTGCAAGCCTTGCCAGGAGCCACGCCAGCCTTTCTGCCCAGCCATTTCATGGAGGATACCCGCCTGCGCATCACCGCCTATCGCCAACTTGGGGAGGTCATGACCCGTAAAGAGCTCGATGAACTCGAAGCGCAGTGGCGGGATCAGTTTGGAGATAAGCTACCCAACCCTGTGATGAATCTGCTCGCCTGTGCAGGTCTGCGTCTTGCAGCCTCTCATGCCGGCATCACGGACATCGAGATCAAGGACCGCAAACTCATGCTCAGTCGAAACGGCAAATTTGTCATGATCCAAGGCAAATTTCCCCGCCTCACGGAAAAAGCAGGTTACAAACAGCTCGCCGAAACGCTGACCATGCTGCGCAGTCTTTAGGGCGCGTTCTTTAAGCTGAACAATGGTGTCTAGAACTTCGGATACTGATCCTCAAACTTCTGAAATTAGCCCTCAAGCGCCAATAACTGATTCTCAAACCCCGAAAACTAACTCTCGAACACGGGAAACTAACCCTCTAACTTGAAAAACT
>JAIXZA010000005.1 GCA_027489965.1 Verrucomicrobiaceae bacterium | reverse complement strand
GAGGAGGGCCAGACCCAAGACGATGCCAATGCCCACGCAGCCTGAAAACGACAGTTGACCCGACTTTGCCCACAACCTAAACCATAACCCAATCACATCATGTGTTACCGATGTCCTGACCGAGCCGGCTCAAGGCGGTTCCTTGTTCTTGGTTCTTGGTTCTTTGTTCTGAATGCTGACCTCTGACCTCTGACCTTTGCTCTCTGGTTCTTGGTTCAGAATGCTGAGGACAGACAGAATTCGATAGCTGCGCTTGAATCATCGGACGCGACGCTATTAGGCCGCCCCTTCAGGGCTCGGATGTCTTTGCTTGGCGACCCCAGGGCGCTGCCCTGGGCTGCGATGGATCGTCCCGTTGGGACTCCAAGCCTCAGAGCAGCAGAACCAAGAACGCTCAGCTTCTTCGCAACAACTGCAACGCAATCGGACACGTCTGATCGCTGATCTCTATCCGCTATCTTCCATCTTCTATTTTTCCTCCTTCCTCCTTCGCTCGTTGAGCTACGAAGGACACGTAATCCTTCGCAGTCTTGCTTTCGTCCTTCGCAGTCTTGCTACGGAGAATGGAACGGAGAACGGAACGGAGAACGGAACGAAGGACAGGTCTGAGCTCTGATCCTTCGTCCCCCAGAGAAGCAGCCTTGCCTACGCCTACTTTTCCCTTATCTTCTCGACATGACCATCACGCTACCAGACGACCCAGCGCTCACTGAGATGGGCGAGACTGAAATCTTGCTCGACCTCGCCTGTGGCGCTTATGCGGCAGGTCATGTCTCACGAGGCGTGGCGGCCCGCATGGCGGGCCTGGAGAGACAGGCCTTTGACCAGACTCTCCACGAGCGGCGCATCCCTTCTTATGATGAGGAACGGTGGGCACAGGATTTGGAAACACTTCGCGTCTTGCGCAGCCTGTGACGGTCGTCACAGATACTTCGGTCGTTCTCAATCTCTGCCTTATCGGGCAGCAGGAGTTACTGCGGCTATTGTATGGGAGAATTCTGGCTCCCACCATGGTTGTGGTGGAGTTTCAGCGACTGGCCGTTGTGGATGCACGCTTTCAAGGCCTGACTTTCCCCGACTTTATCGAAAAGGTTGTGCCACTCCGGCTGCTGCCCGCGTTGACGGCATCCTCTCGTTTGGATGCTGGAGAAGTCGCCGCGCTCTCTCTAGCCGTCGAAAGACAGGCCGATGCGGTGCTCATGGACGAGCAGGCCGGCCGCGCTGCTGCGGCCGCCCTAGGTTTGCGGACGATTGGCCTGCTGGGCGTGCTGCGAGACGCCAAAGAACAGTCGCTCATTCTCGCGGTCGCCCCACTCCTAGACCGCCTAGAGATGGAGGCCGACTTCTGGATCAGCTCAGCTCTGCGTAGCATGGTTTTGAAAGCAGTGGGCGAAATTTTCTAATGCCATCAACACAAACACCGATTCCCTCATTTCCAAAGTCTGGAGGAACTGGGCAGGGGCAACGAGAGCGATGAGCGATGAGCGATGGAGCGATGAGCGATGAGCGATGAGCGATGGAGCGATGAGCGATGGAGCGATGAGCGATGAGCGATGGAGCGATGGAGCGATGGAGCGATGGAGCGATGGAGCGATGGAGGGATGGAGAGCTGAAAAGCTGAAAAACTGAAAACTGAAAGCCGAAAGCGGAAAAGCGGAAAAGCGGAAAAGCCGAAAGCCGAAAGCGGAAAGCTGAAGGCGGAGAGCCTCTGTTCCTGGTTCTTCCTCCTTCGCTCTTTGAGCTACGAAGGACACGTTTGTTCCTTGTCCTTGGTTCCTGACGACGGACAGAATTCGAGAGCAGCGCTTGAATCATCGAACGCGGCCTGAGGTGGGGCGGATGGCCTCTCATCCGTCGTTTTCAAGACACGGCGCTTGGAGGACCAAGCGGCCCTACCTGGATCTTCGGTCGCGGCGCTGCGCGCCCTTACCTTGGTTGGGCTGATCGACGAACACTTTGACGTGAATGCGCTTTTATATGAAAATGCTGTTATGCGAACCACCTTAGACCTTCCAGACGAGACTTTCCGTCAGTTGAAAACTGAAGCTGCTCTCTGCGGTGCCAAGCTCAAGGACCTAATTACCGAGTTCATTGAGAAAGGGCTGGCCGCCAGGGCAGCCGGGCAGCCTCTCACGGCCCGCTCACGCAGTCCACTGCCGCAGGTCCGCCCGAAGACCGGAGTGCGACACTCGGCACTGACCAATGCCGAGCTGGAAGACCTCCTCACCAAAGCCAACCACCATGCCCGTCAGTGACTCCCAGATTTAAATGTCTGGCTGGCGCTGACTGACCCGGACCACCAACACCATGAAAGAGCTCGGCGTTACTGGGAGACTGAGGCTGCTCCCCAGCTTGCCTTTTGCCGCGTTACCATGCTGGGTCTGCTGCGCCTACTCACTCACCCGAAGGTCATGCACGGCTCACCCTTCCCCCCAGCAGAGGCATGGCTGGCCTACCGCTCATTTCTAACTCTGCCGGAGGTAGCCTTCCTCTCGGAAAACCCGCGCTTGGAGCTTCAGTTCGCCGCTTGGACCGATACAGCCACCTTCGCGCCGCATCGCTGGACGGACGCTTGGCTGGCTGCCCAGGCTTTCACCACCGGCTCCCGTCTCGTCTCCTTTGACTCAGACTTCCTGGCCTTTCCGGGTCTCTCCTTTCTTCATCTCACGGATTCCTAAATTTCGTTGTTCTTCCTCCTTCGCTCGTTGAGCTACGAAGGACAGGTCTGATCTCTGACTTCTATCCTCGATTCGCTATCGACCCTCCCTCTGAGCTCAGCTTGTGAATCATCGAAATGGCGATGCGAGATGGTTACTAGGCTTCGCCGTTCAGTCTCAGTCGCGCCTCCGTTCTATCACTTCCGTCAAATGGGTCAGGCGCAAAGACTTTTCAGACTCGCTGGCCGTCGCGCATTTTGATCGTCTGATGGGCTACGGCAGCGACGCTGGCGTCATGGGTGGCCATGAGGATGGCGATGCCGAGGTCTTGATTGAGCTGGCGAAAGAGATCCAGCACGAGCTGGCCGTTGGTGCTATCCAGGCTGCCTGTGGGCTCGTCGGCAATGAGCAGGGCGGGCTCATGAATGACGGCTCGGGCGAGGGCGGCGCGCTGGGCTTCGCCACCAGAGATCTGCGAGGGCATGTGATCGAGTCGATGCTCAATGCCGACGCGAGAGGCCAAGGCGCGAGCTTTTTCGAAAGCCACCTTTTCAGACTCTCGGGAGAGCAGCAGGGGCATGGCGATGTTTTCCAAGACGCTGAGTGTGGGTAGCAGGTTAAAAAACTGAAAGACGAAGCCGATGCGTTCCCGCCGTAACTGGGTGAGCGCGGTATCATTGAGTGTGGTGATGTCTCGGCCATCGAGATGCAAGGTGCCACTGTCGGGGCGGTCCATGGCTCCGCATAGCTGGAGTAGGGTGGATTTCCCACAGCCTGAGGGACCCATGATGGCGATAAAGTCCCCAGCACTCATTTCCAGACTGACCCCCCGCAGCGCATTCACGGAGGTGCCGCTAAGCGGGTAACTGCGGGTGAGATGGCTGGCGGAGAGTATGGACACGTGGAGAGGGGCTGAAGCAAAACTACGTTTTTCGAGCGTAAGCGGATGGGGATTTCATGCCAATACGAGCCAAAGTGCGGCGATGAGTGTGAGGACAAAAAGAGTCCACTCAAAGGGCTTTTGCGGGATGCGTTTGAGGATCTGCCAGCCCAGTAAAATGCCTGCGATGACGAAGGGTAACAGCACGAGGTTCGTCATTAACGACTGTGGGTGAATGATGCCGAGATCAGCAGAAAAGGGCACTTTGAAGAGATTGATGAAGAGGAAAAAGCGGCTGAAGACTCCGAGGTGATCCTTTTTCTCCAAGTGCTGGGAGAGAAGATAGACGGTCATGACGGGACCGGCTGCATTGGCTAACATGGTGACGATGCCTGCACAGAGTCCCATGCTCCAGGAGAAGACTTTATGCTGGGTGAGCACCATGAAACTCTGTCGCCGAGCATTTAAGAGCAGATGAAAAGCCAGCAAGCTGATGATCAGCCAACCGATCACGGTGCGAGCTGCTTCGTTGTCGATTTTACCGAGCAAAAAGTAACCTATCACCACGCCAATGATGGCGGGCGGCACCATGGGCAGGATGCGCCGCCAGCTGCCGCCTTTTCGATTGATGAAAAACCCCATGATGTCTGCCACGATAAGCAGGGGTAAGACGAGGCCTACAGAAGCCTTGGCACCAAATGCCTGGGCCATAAGTACGACATTCAGCGTGGCTGTGCCCGAGAGGCCACTTTTGGAAAGTCCAATGCAGACGGCTGCAATCGACGCGAGTATTAAGACACGACTATCAGCCGTGAAGAGCGTGTGTTCCTGGAGCCAATCTGGGAGAATCACTCGGGCTTATTCCAATGAGCTTTCAAAATGTGGGGGAGCCGCTCTCCGCCATTCTGTCCGCTGGCTAGACGCGGACGAGGATTGCATTCAAGCAATGCCTGACGAGGACGCAACGAAGCCAGCGGGCCAAATGGCAAGCGGATAGCCTCATCTTGAAAGCTCATTGGAATTACTGGACGATGGTCACAGGGGTGCCAGTGGGTGCCACGGCATAAATTTTTGCGGCCATGTCATAAGGCAAACGCACACAACCGTGGGAGGCTGGGGAGCCTGGATTCGGAATCCGACCTGCATGCATGCCGACGCCATTGCCTGTCAGGCGCATCCAGTAGGGCATCTTAGCGCCCACGAAACGTCCGCCTGATGGGACGCGATGCACACCGGCTGTGGCATTGCTACGAACGGTGTTACCGTTGCTATCGACGATGGTTCCATAACGATTCGAACGCTTGTTCACGACCTTTTCAGAAATGCGGAAGGTGCCTGTGGGGGTGTTAAAGCCACTGCGGCCTGTGGCGACATAGGTCCAGGCGACGTTTTGGCTGTTTTTAAAGATGTAGGCTTTTTGTTCGCTCAAGTCGATGGTGACACGCACGGGACCAGGCTGGCCTGCGCCATGCCAGACATACAGAGGACTGCTGGCAGAATCCGCAGGCTGAACGAGAATGGGCTTACGAATCACTTCCTGGCGAACAAGTGTGTCTGGAAGCTGACATGCACTCAAGGTGCAGAGAGCTAAACCGATGAAAGCAAGACGTGCATTTTTCATAATGAGTCTGGCATTAGCGAAAATCATGCCTTTGCCAAACGGCTTGTCAGAAAATTGTCAGAACGTTTATTATGGATTGTTCCTTAGATTCCAATAAATCTTGAGGTTGTGGCTAGATCTTCCCGCTGCCACCATGTCCACGTCGCGATCTCCATCGAGATCTGTCCCCATGGCATCTTCACAGGCCATGGTATTATCGTCTAAAAGGTGCTGCTGCCAGCCACTGCCATCTTCTTTCGTGGTGTAGAAGAGTTTTACCCCGACGCGTGTGCCGATTTTATGATGCGCACGCCAGCCGACGACGAGTTGACGATT
>JAIXZA010000052.1 GCA_027489965.1 Verrucomicrobiaceae bacterium | reverse complement strand
CGTGCCATACGGATGCGTCGCGTCCACCGTCGTGGTGCCCATGGCGTGGTAGTGATAACCCCAGCCGCCGCCATGATCGTGACCGCCTTCCGCATCCAGCGCCTGCCGTGGCGAGCCATCCGGCTCTAGGAAGCCATACATCGGATAGCCATCCAGCGCCCAAGCGATGGGCTTGTCATCGCCCAACGGCCCGCCGAATCGTGCGTTCAAGTGCGTGGGTGCGATGTGGTAATGATAATCGTCCGCCAGACCGCAGTGACCGCCGTAGTAGTCCAGCTCGCCGATCTCATACGACACATTCCCGCCGTTGTTCGACGGGTTGAAGATCGCGATGCCATTCGAAGCCAGCGCCACCGCCCCGCGCAGGAAATTCGTCGGCGGAGCCGGTGGATTATAAATCACGATGGGCGATGCCGAAGGCACCGGCACCAGCGGGATGCGCCACACATTCGGCTGCTGATACCCGAGCGAGCCCGCGTTGTTCTCATTGCTCGTCGAGTGCGCAAAATACGCCGCCGGGATCGGCACCTGCTGCTGCCAGGTCGTGATCCCGACCATCTTGTTCGGCATGCCCTCCGGCGTGTTGTCCGATTCGAGGAAAAAGGTCGTCCCATCCCAATTGTAGCGCACCTTCGGCTTAAACGGCGCAAACGAAGCCGCCATCAGCAGCCCGTTCCCCGCTGGTGGCAAGGCCGACCCGCTCGTCAAAAACGACGAAAGATCAAACCCCGACAACCCAGCCACTGTCACCGGCTTTTTCAGCGTCTTCGGGATCGGCGCCTCCACCGGCTTCACCTTCTTCGGAGCCGACTTCTGCATAAACTCTTCCAAAATGTGCGCCCGCAGCGCCTCCTTGTCCCCAGAGGGCAAAGTATGGGCATGCAAAGCGAGCGGCAAGAGGCAAGCGAGGGCAAGAAAGCGTTTCATGGTTACCCCATGATGCAAACTCCGTGTCAGGCCTTTATCAGCCGTGTTAGGGAGATTTGTCGGGATTGTGTAAAGATGAGCGCCGCATCCACAGAAAAATCACTGGCGTGATAATGAGGATGTGAATCAAGCTGCTAATCATGCCGCCAATGATGGGAGTGGCGATGGGTTGCATGACTTCGCTCCCAGTGCGGTGACTCCACATGACGGGCAGCAAGCTGGCGACGATGGTAGCGACGGTCATGACCTTCGGCCGGAGTCGGAGACGGGCACCTTCTTTGATGGCTGTGATGAGTTGGTCGGTGGTCGTTGGTTTGATCTGGTCCACGGCTTCTTCGAGATACACGACCATGACAACGGCAGTTTGAATCGCAGTGCCAAAGAGCGCAATGTAGCCAACCCACACAGCTACGCTGAAATGCCAGCCGATAGCGTATTGCAGGAAGACTCCGCCACTCAGAGCGAAGGGCACAGCAAGGATGACATGCAGGGCTTCGCTTGCGCTGCGATAGAGCTGAAACAGAAGCAGGAAGATGATGAAGAGCACGCTTGGGACGATCATTTTGAGTGTGTTCGCGGCGTGAAGTTGGTTCTCGTATTCGCCGCTGTAGTCGATGGTCATGCCCGTGGGTAGATGAGGGACGATGTCGGCTTTGATTCGCGCTTTCACTTCTTCGACAAAGCTGCCGAGATCACGACCCGTGACGTTGGCTTGAACAAAGGCACGGAGTTGGCCATTCTCGCTGGTGATTTCGTTGGGGCCTTCGACTCGGGTGATGCTGGCGATTTGGCCGAGGGGAATGACTTGGCCTTTCGGCGAAGTCACCAGTACGTCTTTCAATCTCGTGAGGTCCTCTCGCTCGCTGCGTTGAAGGCGGACTTGAATGGGCACGCGCTGACGACCTTCGATAGCTGTGGAAATCGTCTTTCCGCCAAGTCCGACCTCGACCACATCAAGCACATCGACGGCCCTCATGCCATAGCGAGCGACAGCCTCACGATTGACCTCAATATTGAGATTAGGCTTACCGATGATGCGGCTGGGAGTGACGCCCGAGGCACCGCTCACTTGCCGGACAACACGCTCAACATCGAGTGCGGCTTGTTGGAGCTTGGTGAGGTCGTTGCCGAAAATCTTCACGCCTAGTTGCGAGCGAATGCCAGTCGAGATCATGAGCACGCGACCTTCGATGGGTTGCAGGAAGCCAGGCACGCTGCCTGGCACGTTTCTCAAAGCCTCCATCATCTCGGTGATGAGTTTGTCTTTGGTCAGACCAGGACGCCATTCGCTCTCGGGTTTGAGCATGAGGATGGTCTCGATCATTTCCGTCGGTGCAGGATCGGTGGCGGTTTCAGCGCGACCTAGCTTGCCAACAGCACTGCGCACTTCGGGAAAACTAGCGAGCACTTGATCCTGCCAGGCCATAGCGCGTTTGACTTCGCTCAATGAGGTGGCTGGCACAAAGCTGGGCATCAGCATGAGACTACCTTCATTCAGAGGCGGCATGAATTCGCTACCCATACGCGGCACAAGAGCGAGGGCCCCCAGAAGAATGGCAGCGGCGATACCGAGGACGGTTTTGCCATGCCGGAGTGCGTAGTCGAGTGTGGGATCGTAGAGCTTCAAAAGAAAGCGCATGACAATGTTTCGCTCCTCAGGATGAAACGGGCCACGCACGAGAACGGTGCAGAACACGGGAACGATGGTCACGGCTAAAAGCGTGGCTCCGAGCATGGCAAAGGTCTTGGCGAAAGCGAGCGGGTGAAAGAGCTTGCCTTCCTGACCACTAAGCGCAAACACGGGCACGAAAGCAAGAATGATGATGCCCATGGCAAAGACGATGGGACGACCAACTTGCTTCGCGGCTGACAAAATGACTTCATTCGTGGCCTTACCAGCCTCTTCACAGCGTCGAATCACATTCTCAGTGATCACGATGGCGGCATCGACGAGCACCCCGATGGCAATGGCAATGCCAGACAGACTCATGATGTTCGATGTGAAGCCAAACTCCCGCATCAGGATGAACGACATGAGGATGCTCACTGGCAGCGGCAAGGTCACGATCAAGATACTGCGGAAGTGAAACAGGAAGATAATGTGAGCGAGTGTGACGAGCAGAATCTCCTCCCACAGCGCGGTCTTGAGTGTGTCGATGGTGCGGTCGATGAGTTCACTGCGATCATAGAAAGATTTGATCGCGATGCCAGACGGCAGACTCGGCGTAATCTGGATGATCTTGTCTTTTACTCGTGTGATGACATCGCGAGCATTTTCTCCCGTTCTCATCACGATTATTCCGCCGACAACTTCTTGGCCTTTGGCGTCGAGTGTGCCGCGCCTGAAGTCGCCACCGAGATCGATGCTTGATACGTCTTTGAGATAGATCGGCACACCATCTTTCTCCATGAGTACGATCTTTTCCAAGTCGGCGATGTCATTGATCAAACCGACGCCACGCACCACGAACTCCATCCCGTTTTCTTCAATCGTCTTTCCACCGACATTCAGATTCGACTGACCTACGGCCATCATAACCATGTTCATTGACACGCCGACGGCTCGCATTTTCTGCGAGTCCACTTCGATCTGATACTGCCTCACAAAACCACCCACACTGCCGACCTCGGCCACACCGGGCACTGCATTGAGCTGATAGCGGAGGTGATAATCCTGCAAGGATCGCAACTCACCGAGATCATAGCTGTGCCCACTGTTTGGATCGACATCGAGATAATATTGATAGACCCAGCCAAGTCCCGTGGCATCTGGCCCAAGCTTTGCTTTCACTCCAGAGGGTAGATCGAGTAAATTAAGACGCTCGGAGATGCGCTGACGTGCTGCTGATGATTCGACATCATCTTCGAAAATGACTGTGACCAACGAAAAGCCAAACATGCTCGTCGCCCGCACCGTTTTCACACCGGCGAGACCCTGGAGATTCACGGAAAGCGGATAGGTCACCTGATCTTCGACCTCTTGCGGACTGCGCCCCATCCAATCGGCGAAAACGATCACTTGATTCTCACTGAGATCAGGAATGGCATCCACCGGTGTCTCACGTACCGCTTTGATGCCAAACGCAATCACCGCCAGCGTGGCACACACCACGAGAAAGCGATTCTTTAGAGACCAAGTGATGAGCGCGTCGATCATGGCTTCATTTCCATGCCACATTCGAGCATCTCTTTGCCCCAATAAGGATTGCGTAGATCCTTGGTAAGTTGAATCCAAGCAGCGTTGGCGGGGGCTCCTGGCCAGAGATCATTGGTCATGGGGCAACGAAAAACGTGGAGATCGATTGCCTTGTTTTTCAGCGCAAGATTAGCGATTTCTTGGCTCCAGGGAAGGAAGGCTTGGCGTAGTTTTTTGATGTCCGTAGTGGCGGAAGGTGCGGGAGTTTTGATGATGCCATCAGGTGCAAATGGAAGTTTTTTCAAAGCGTTGTTCGCGGCCGTGAGATCGTCTGCTGCGAGTGCGAGATTGAGCGCGGCGACGGCTTTGAAATAGGCATTTAGATCAGCGGTCACAGGATTCGATGAGGCAGGCGTTGGTGACTCGGTTGGCATGGCCATGGCATCAAGCTGTGCCTGACTATCAATGAGCATGTTACCACGAGTGACGACACGCTCACCTTCTTTGAGGCCTTCGAGCACTTCCCATGCAATATCGCCACTGCGGCCGAGTTTCACCTGACGAGGTTGATAAGTGCCGACAGCTTTTTCTATATAGACGCGTGGAGTATCGCCTGGCCAAAGCACGGCGGTGCGCGGAACAACAAGGACTTCAGGGGCATCGAACTCGACGGTGCCTTCTGCAAAGCTGTTGTTCTTGATGGCGCGATCGGGATTCTCTAGCACGACGCGAACCATGGCGGAGCGAGTCATGGCTTCGAGATTAGGATTGATGAAACCGATGCGGCCCTTCAGCATCTGGCCTGGTAAATGTGGGGCATTGAGTGTGACGATTTGGCCTGGCTTTAGGAACGGTAGGTCCTGCTCATAGGCACTGAACATGAACCACATCTTGGTGAAGTCGGCGATCTCAAAGAGCTTTTGCCCTTCCTTCACCGTCTCGCCCTCAGAAATGTAGGTCTTTACAATGACACCGGTCAGTGGCGATAAGATGCCGAAGTAGAGATCGTCAGGCTGCCGCTGCGGGATGGCTTTGATTTGTTCCCAAACGAGACCGTATTGCTCCAAGCGACGCTGCGCCAGCAATGCTGCTTCGGGGCTTTGTTTGAGGGCTGCGTTGTAGTCATTGGCCGCACTTAGAAGGGTGCGGCTGAACATCGTGGCAAGCGGCTGACGACGCGTGACTTGCTGTCCCTCGTGGTTCATCGAGAGTCCATCAATGCGGCCTTCAACAGGTGCGCTGATGATGCCGTGTCGTGACATGTCTTCGCCGATCATGCCAGAGATGCGCAGGGTGCGAGTGAGTGGTTGCTTCTTCACTTCAGCCGTCTGCACACCGACGACATTGGGGCTGCCCTGTGGGAGCATGACGAGATCAGTGGCAGCAGCGCTGCTGGAGCCGACGACCAAATCCATGCCGCAGACGCTGCACTTGGCGGGGCTATCCGCTTTCACCCAAGGATGCATGGGACACTGGTGAAGCATGATTTTACGTTCGGCACTAGTTTCAGCTGAACCAGCCGGCCAAGACCTAGCCACAAGCCATCCTGCTGCAGCAGCGAGAATGGCAGTGATGAGAAAGCGGGATTTCATGTGGTGATAGGATGAACCACAGAAGAACGACAAACAGCGGGCATTCTGAGTTTTTTTAATTCAACGACCAATCAGGCAATCCTCATGGTGAGATGATGGTGGGCAACTTGACGCGGTAAAAACCCTTTGTGCCACTGAGGCGTGTTTGATTGGTCTCGGTGAAGTTTGCGCTGTTGCCATCGCCTGTCACACTGCCAACATCACTCCACGTGCTCAGATCGGGGGACCATTGCAGCGTGTAAGTGGTGCCGGGGGTGGATTTGAAATCAATGCTGATGAGGTTGTTGTTGCCGTATCTCGTGAAACTGGCCACGGCGAGGTCTTCGACGGCGTTGTTGACGACGACGAACTGCCCCATCAGGCCTTCGTCTTCGTGGTTGGCGAAGTGGCAGTGATACATGTAGGGGTTCGTATTGCTGGCGAAGTGATCGAACTTGGCGATGAAGGTGACGCTGGAGTTTCGCTGCACATAAAGGGTGTCTTTCCAGCCGACTTCATAAGGGAAAAGGCCGGTGACGACATTGCCACCGCCAGTGGCGACCCGGGAGATCATGGCGAACTCGACATCATGGATGTGGAAGCTGTGGCTGAAGCCCGAGGTATTGGTGATGGTCCAGCGCTCCACAGCGTTGTAGTTGATGGTCTGATTGAAGACCGTAGGGCTGAAGAGTTGGTCAGTGTTAAAGAAAAAGACGCCCGGAGCACCGCCCGTGATGTTGATCACGCGTGTAGTGGGATTGGTGACATCGGCGTTGGTCCACAGGGCATTGGCGGTGAGTGTGGTCGGACGCGTGAGCACTGGGCTGGCCGTTTGAGCAGCGATGTTAATGCGCAGGATGTTGAAATCGATGTTATTCAACAAGCTGCCGAACTGGCCAGTCGTCTGCGGTTCGCCGCCTGGCCAACTAGCCGCCAGAGCTGTGCCGAGTGAGGCGCTGTTGTTATAGGCCATCAGGTTGATGAAGCCGCCAAGCGTGTCGTTGGTAAGATCGACGAGAATTTCCGCTCGCTCACCGACAGCTAAAAGGACGCGTGTGGTGGCGACGGGTGCATCAAGGAGTCCACCGTCGGAGGCGATGACCCAGAAGGTGCGGTTATCGCTGAAGCCGAGGTTCAGGCTACGCTCAATCTCAGCGTTAAGGATGCGCAGACGAACATATTGCTTTGGCAGGCTGACTTGAGGATTGATGACGCCGTTGACGAGCATGGTGTCGCCATAGGCGGAGTTCACAGTGACGATTTGATTCGTGGTAAAGCGACGGCTGCCGAGCGCGAGTGGGATGTCATCGACGCCGTAGTTGCGAGGCAGGGTGAGCGCTGATTCGATCTCGTCGCGGATGATGATCATACCAACTCCACCACGGCTCACTTGCTCTTGGGTCTTCTCATGCAGATGTGGGTGATACCAATACGTGGCCGCATGATTCATAACCAGCCAGGAGGGCGACCAAGTGGTGCCTGCTGGGATGACCTGATGCGGGCCGCCGTCCATGATGGCAGGGATGTGGAAGCCGTGCCAATGCGTGGTCGTGGTATCGGCGGCGAGATTGTTAGTGACATTCATTTGCACCCAGTCGCCCTTGTTCATGATGAGCGTGGGTGCGCCGTAGAGCATGTCGTTGTAGGCGTTGGTCGTGGTGGCCGCGCCAGAGAGGAACTGCTTCGTCTTCGGCTTGAGCGCGAGGTTGAAGGTGGTGCCGGTGATGGTGTCAGGGATGATGAGCGGATTGAAGCTCTGCGCGGTGGTCAAAGTGACCAGCAGCGGCGTGGAACTGATGGTGTTGCCTGCATTGTCGATGGCGAGTGCGGTGAGGCTGTTGGTACCGAAGCCCAGTGGCGTAGTGATGGTCCAGGTAGCGAAGTTGTTGCTCGTGGTGGCGGTAGCTCCGTTCACGGTGACTTTGCTGAGGCCTGACAAAGCATCGCTGCTGGTGCCGCTGAGCGTGATGGTGTTCGTCGCGGTGGTTTGTGCGCTCGATGGCGAGGTGATGGCGACCACTGGCGAAACATTGTCCTGCGTGCTAGAAACGACCAGACTGTAACTCGATGAACCGACTCCGTTCGTGGCGAGCACGCGGTAGTAATAGGTGGTGCCGTGCACGAGGTTCGAGAAGCTGCCAGTCGGTGTCGAAAGTGTCTGCGAGCTGAGCACAGTGGCAAAGTTGCTCGTGGTGGAGATTTGTAGCGTGTAGTTGGTGGCACCAGCGATGGCGGGCCAACGAATACTGCGAGCAGTGCCTTGGCTGTAGGCTGGCAAGGCAGTAATCGCGGGCGTCGCAGGCAGCGAATTCGAGCCGATGACCAGCGATGCTGAGCGTGTGGTGTTCCCGGTGCTACCGCTTATGTTCGCGAAGGTGATCGTGTCGGTGAAGGATCCGACGGACAATGCGTTCGCGTTCGTCGTGTTGATAGAGGCTGTGACGTTTGCAGACGCACCCGCAGCGAGTGTGCCGCTGGTAGCGGACAAATTGAGCCAAGTCTGAGTCTTCGATGCGGTCCAGGTCATTGAGCCAGTCCCCGTATTGCTCAGTGTGTAGATTTGGCTTGTGGGACTGAAGTCCCCGCTGCCTTGCGTGCCGCTTGATGCCAAACCGGTGGCTGGCGTGACATTGAGCACTGGTGATCCTGCGATGACAGTGTAGCTGGCTGCATTGTAGTCGATGCCGCTCGTCGAATCGGTAGCAAGAATGCTGTAGCTCACTGTGGTGCCGGTAGTTTGGCCAGGGATGGTGGCGGTGTAATTGCCACTGCCTGCGGTCGTCATCGCGAGCGTTACAGGCGGATTACCACTGACGAGTGTGACGCTGATGTCATCAACATTGACCGAGCCCCCACCAGTTGCCTGACCAGTGAACTGGAAGCGCATTTTCAAGTTCGAGGTCAGCTCACTTGGAGCAAGTGCATAGCTTTGGGCGAGGAAGTTGTGATTGCCTGCGAAGAGCGTGATGCCGCTGGCAGTCAATTGCGGTGCAGTGCTAACCGTGAAGGACACGCCAGGATTGATGGCGGTGATAGTGGCGTTTGCCGCAAGGTAGTTCGCTGTCACCGTGATGGTTCCTGCAGCCGTGGCACTGGCTGACATAGTGAAGCTTGATGCCGTGATGGCCGTGATTCGTG
Source organism: Verrucomicrobiaceae bacterium (assembly GCA_027489965.1). Taxonomy (GTDB): domain Bacteria; phylum Verrucomicrobiota; class Verrucomicrobiia; order Verrucomicrobiales; family Verrucomicrobiaceae; genus Prosthecobacter. The sequence goes on along the minus strand of JAIXZA010000052.1, from coordinate 107,096 downwards.
TGTTGTTCGGAATGCCGGTCCCGGTGACATACATGCCAACGGCGAGCGCGGCCGTGCTGCTCGTTGTGGCAACGACAGTGGGATTCGTAACGTTGTCCGTCGTGCAATTGGCAACCGTGACCGAAGTGCCCTGCACGCTGCTGCCAATAGATAGACCGCTGGTGTTGGCTGTGTTAATCGTGGCATTAGTCGCCGTCAGGGAGCAATTGGCTGCCGTGGTGCTGGCGTAGGTTTCGCTGGCGCGTGTGACCCAGGTGCTACCGCCATCAGGGGAGACTTGGAATGTCCAGCCATTGCTGGCGACGAAGGCATTGGTGCGGACAAAGAAGTCCACAGTGCCAGAGACCGCGCCACTGGCATTGATCGGATTAGTCAGTGTGGCCATCGTGTCGGTGGAGTTGGATGTGCCAGCGGCAAATTCCAGTCCACTCCCAGATGCGGTGATGGTGGATGTGACGGCCGTGATGGTACCGCTCGCTGTGAACTGCGTGCCATTGGGATCAATGCTGACAACGAGGGGGATGAGCACACTGGACGTCACTCCTGTAAGTCTCATGCCAACCGCAAGGCCTGCGGTGCTCGCGCACTGAATCGTCGGACTAGCGACCAGAGAGCAACCTGTCAAAGTCACGCCTGCAACGGTCAATGAATTCGTTCCGCTGCCAGTCGCAGCGGTGCTGAGCACAAAGGTCGTGCTATTCGTCACGCTCGCGATCGTGGTGCCGCCTGCAATGGTCGGACCCGCAATGTTCATGCCTGCGCCAATGCCGGTGGTGCTGGTGCACGTGACGCTTGTGGTGCCATTGGTGATGCAGTTTGTGAGAACGATAGGTGTTGTGCGATTGACTTGGGCGCTGCGTTGCTTCACATCAGTCACATTTCGCGTAGCGGTGGCGATCCAGGCGTTGTTGGCCCCAGCGAGGCCACTGGCGGTGCTGCCATTGGACCAAACTTCACGGAAGGGCACGGTCGTGATTTGAGAGCCGCTGCTGTAGGTGAGGTTGGCGCTGGAAAGCGTCGATCCAGCTGCTGGCGTGATGTTTGCAGTGACCGCAACGTTGTCGCTATTTGTCGGTGTTATCGGATTGAGGGTGACCGAATTGATCGTCGTAGGCGCAGTGTTTGAATAGGTGCCCAGATCGGCAAGAAGCAGATAATAGGCAGTCCGTTGGGCCTCCGTCAGTGCACCAACGCCCGAGGCGATCAGGTTAGTGGCTTCATAGGGGTCCACTTGCAGGTCATAGAACTCAGTGATGCCTGTGTTGAAGCGGATAATCTTGTAGCGGCTGTCACGCAGCTCTTCGCCGCCGCTGGTTGGCGTGGCGGTGTCGAAAAACTCACTGTAGGCGAGCGGACGAGTGACAGCTTGGTTTTGCAGAACAGGGAGAAGGCTCTGAGAATCAAGTGTCACGCCCGCGGTGGCGCTGGCGACGTTGATGCCTGCCAACTCCAAAATGGTGCTGAAGAGATCGACCGCATGAACGAGTGTGTTTGAGGTGCGACCAGGTGATACGACGTTGGGACCACGTATGATCATCGGCACACGCACGCCCCCTTCATAGAGCGAATCTTTGGACTTGGTGCTACTGTACGGTGACTGAGCGACTTGAGAGTCGGTGCCGTTATCGCCGATGAAAATGACCGTCGTGACATTGAGATCCACGCTGGCTAGCAAACGTCCAATCTCTGTGTCCATGGCCTGCACAGCAGCATTGAAGTAACTGATGCGATTCGCCGTGATGTCACCAGCGCTGCCACTGAGATCAATGTAGGCCTGCGTGGTCAGCAAGCTCGTCGGCGGTTTATGGAAAGGGAAATGCGGTGCATTGAGCGCCACCCATGAGAACCACGGTTTGCCTGCGGCGGTCTGTGCATTGATGAATGCCACGGCGTCATTCACAGTATCTGTCGTGGCATACGTTGTGGTCGTGGTGCTGGATGTGCCGCCAGCGGTGCCGTCAGTGACGACCTTGGTCCAATTATAGTAATCCGCGACTTCAGCGCTGAGACCTCCAGCATAGGATGGCCAGCCTGCGACCGTCACCGGGCTCATCTGCGCGGCTTGGTTGCTGCCATTCACGAGATGGTATTTGCCCAAATGCTTGAGCTGATAATTGAACGAAGCATTGGCCGTGAAAGCCTCTGGCAAGGTGAACTCAGAAGCCTGCAATGGGCTGCCAGAATTCGGCGTGATGACATCGCCCGTGCCAGTGCGGAAGCCGTAGCGACCGGTGATGATGCATGAGCGTGTCGGCGAGCAAACCGCATACGCATAAGCATTATTGAAGCGTACACCATTGGCCGCGAGCGAGTCGATGTTCGGTGTGCTGGCGTTGTTGCCGCCGGGATTATAGAGCTTGCAGGCATCCGTGCCGAAGTCGTCGGCGATGATGAGCAAGATGTTGTTCCGTGGCGTGGTGAAAGTACCCGTGACGCTGTAGCCGGTGCCAGCGCTGTTCGTCGCATAGGCCGCATAAGTGTAACTGGCACCCAGAGTCAATCCTGGGGCGCTCACGGTGAGGACGCCCGTTGTTCCGCTCGCGGTGAGGTTCGTCACGCCCGTGCCGCCGAGTTGGGGATTGCTGTTGGTGGCGGTCGGAGCCAAAACGATGCCTCGGGCGATGATTGTGGTGCCACCGTCGTTGGTGACATTACCCCCAAGTGTCGCCGTGGTCGTGCTGAGGCCGGTGGCGGTCGGTGATGTGACGATGGGATTGCCCGAAGCACGTGTGACGGTCACGCTGTAGGTCTTCACGGTCGAATCGAGACCAGTGACGACGATGTCGATGAGATTGGAGCCAATGCTCAACGCGACTGCGCTTGGGCTGCCTGAGCTGACAGGCACTGTATTAACCGTGATGGTGGAGGTGCCAACGAGAGCGGTGGGAGTAACGTTGATGCTCGATGTCGCATTGGAAACGCTAGTCGTGTAACTCGTGATGGCGCTGCTAAAGGTTGGCGCGAGCATGCCGGCGCTGATGACGAGGTTAGAAAGATCACCGCTGAGGTTTGGAGTGAGGAAGGTCGAAACAGGGGTCGTGTAGATCGTGCCGAGGCTATTCGTCGCATACGCAGCAAAGCTGTATGCGGTGCCTGATGTCAGGCTTGTGGCGTTAACGGTGAACACACCGGTCGTGCCGGTGCCTGCGACATTGGTCACACCACCTCCGCCGATCTGTGGATTGTTGTTCGTCGCAGTCGGAGCGAAAACCACACCGCGAGCGGTGATGGCGGAGCCTCCGTCACTGGTGACATTGCCGCCGAGTGTGGCGCTAGTCGCGGTGATCGAGGCTGATGTGGGTGAGGCGATGAGAGGCGCACTTGGCGCAGCGCGTGTCACGGTAACGGTGTAGGTCCTTGTGCTTGCAGGTGTCGTCTGCGTGCCCACGACGGTGATGGTGTTAGTGCCGACGTTAAGTGCAATGGGGCCACTGGCTGTGCCAGGTGTGACGGTCACTGTGTTGACCGTCACCGTCGCAGTGCCGGCGACCATCGACGGTGTCACAGTGATACTGCTCACCGAATTCGGAACGCTGGCGGTATAAGCGAGTGTATTGGAAGCAAACGTCGGCGTAAGCGCGCCTGTGCTGAGCACCAGGTTCGACAAGCTGGAGAGCGTGACGGTCTGGAATGTTGTGACATTGGTGTAAACGGTGCCAGCGGCATTGGTGGCGTAGGCCTTGAAGGCGATGGTTTGCGGGGCTGGAGTCGTGAAGCCAGTCGCGCTCACCGTGAACACGCCAGTCGTACCCGTGCCGGTGACATTGGTGACGCCAGTTCCGCCGATGAGCGGATTGTTGTTGGTGCCATTCAGCGACCAAACAACGCCGCGTGCGCTGATCGCCGCGCCTCCATCGCTGGTGACATTGCCGCCGAGCGCGGCGGATGTGTTCAAGATGTTCGTTACGGTGGGCGAAGTAATCGTCGGCAGATTCGCCGTCAGCGTGGTAAAGGTGCCCGCAGTGCTATAAATCGTGCCTTGGCTGTTCGTGGCATAGGCTTTGAAAGTGTAGGCGCTGTTTGTGGCGAGTCCCGCGGCATTCACGGTGAAGACGCCAAGCGTAGCCGTGCCTGTGATGTTCGTGACACCCGAGCCACCGATGATTGGATTGCTGTTCACCGAGGTCAAAGCCACGACCACGCCCGAGGCCGAGACCAAAGCACCGCCATCGCTCGTGATATTGCCGCCGAGTGTCGCACTGCCTCCCGTGATGCTCGCGGAGGTCGGTGTGGTGATGGTCGGAGCGGATACCGTACCGCTGAGAAGGAAGCTGGTGAGGCCTGTTTGCGACACTGTGGCAGGCACCTGACCATTCGTATCAAAAGTGGCGAGTGCGGTGCGGTTCACGCGACCATACTCGGTGCCAGTGGATGAGAGCGTAGCATAGCTCGTGTTCGCTGATGTCCCTGTCGCGACGATGCCACTCGTCTTCGGCGTCCAGGATGTTTGATTAGTCGAAGCCTCTGCCGAATACGTGCCGCCCTCGACTGCGCTCCAAGTCAGCGTGACGTTCGGCGCGGAGACGCTTGCATTGACCGTGATCGGCGTGTTCGCACCGCCGATGAAGTGGCGTGTGAGAGGCGTGTCGGCATTCATGACGGCCTCAGTCGTGCTGCCGCCCGTGGCATTGCCATAAAACTGACGCCCCGTCGTGTATGGGAACGCTGGTGAGTTATCCGCATTGATGGTGGTGAAGTAGGCCCAGGTGCCCGCTGGAAACTCCGGCGTGACGCAGAAGCGGACATTTTGCTCGTTGAGATCGTAGTTCCCCAACACAAAGCCGCCGACCAAGTTCGAGCCCTTCGTCTGCACGCGGCCAGCGAGATCGCCTTGATAGTCGAAGTCCTCGATGTAGTGGCCAATGAGATAGGTGGTGTTAACCGCAGGACCGTATTGAGCTGCCGTCAGCGTGGGCTTGTTTTGTACCCGTTGCGCCCAGGCAGGCAAGACCACACGTGTCGTGATGGCCGTGGTCCCGTTCGTGCCATCCCGCAGCGCAAAGCCCGACACCATGCGGCGAACGCCGCTGCTGGCACTGTCCGGATCGGAGTAGCCATACGGTCCGTAAACAGGCAAGCCATCCTGCGCCCAGCCAACGATGGGCGAGTGCTGTGTCACAGGCGTGGTGCTTTCCGTGTAGCGATTCGTCGTCGCATTGTAGTCCACATGATCGCCGAGTTGAAAACGCAGGCCAATAGGCTGGCCATGATTATGATAAGTGCCGCCTGCCTGATGCGCGAGCGCCGGATCAAAGGTCGGTCCTTCATTGTGATCGCCATCTCGATTCCAAATGCCATCGCCCGTGAAGGCCGTGTTTGGCCGAGCATCGGCATTGTTCGCCGTCGAGTAGGAGAACGCATCGCGACTATCATAAATGGCCACGCCATTGACCATGCGCCCCGTTGCCCCGAGCCCCGTGCCGGTTTTGGTCGTCGGGATCGTCGGCACCCGAGGGATGCGATAGACAGTCGCCGTGTTCGTCGGGAAGCTTGGGAAGTTCGTCGGCCAAGGCCCCATCGTGTAGCTAGCCAACCCCGTCGTGCGGATATAAACCCAGTTCGGTGAATAGCTGATCTCGGTTAACCCTGAATACGTTGGCAGCGCTTGAGTTGTTGTGCCCCGAGTCCAAGTCGTCGATTTTGTCCCCGCCGTCTCATCCGCCGTGCTGGCATAAATGCGGGCGTATTTACCCGAGTTCGCCGTGAACCAGGACGTGAGCTGCGGGTTCTGCGCTTGAGCAGCGGTTATCAGGGAGAAGAAGCAAAAGACGATGAAACGGTTCATGGATGCAAAAGTGGTAGGGGTAGAGGTATCAAAAAATTCAGACGAGAAGACCGTCAGACAGGAGAAATGAAGCGCTCACGATATCCTCACCGCTTTCGGCAAGCCGACCATTGGCCACCTGGCCAAGGTCTTTGCCGTTCAGAGTCGCTGCATCCCCGATCAAGCGCATAAAAAGTTGAAAACTAGGATTCACCATGCCCCAAAACTGTAGTCCCAAGCTTAATAGCAGATGAAACCGCCGAAAATTCTTCAAAAAGTAATCCACTAGGCATGGGGTAACGAAGCCCTTACTGAATCCGTCACAGCCTTGAAAATGACCATGTGAACTGCTCTCAGTCATTTGTAAGGTTCGGCTGCCAAAAGAACGCCACGCACTCTTTTTTCATGCTGGATTAAGGTTCACGCTTCATCATCCTGCCTCTCATGCGCCTCCTTGTCGTCGAAGACGAACCTCACTTACTCAGCAGCCTCGCCGAGGCGCTGCGTGAGGATGGCTATGCCGTCGATGAAGCCAGCGATGGTGAGGATGGACTCGCCAAGGCAATGATGTGGGATTACAACCTGATCGTGCTCGATGTGATGATGCCCGTAATGGATGGCTTTCAAGTGCTGGAGCGGCTGCGCTTGCACAAAAAGACGCCTATCTTGATGCTAACGGCGCGCCACGGCACCAAAGATCGCGTGCGCGGCCTCGATGGCGGAGCGGACGACTATTTGGCAAAACCTTACGAACTGCCCGAGCTACTCGCACGCATCCGCGCCCTCATCCGCCGCAGCACAGGTCATGCGGCAGCCATCGTGACCATCGGCGATGTCGCCGTGGACACGGTTGGCCACACCGTCACGAGAGCGGGCGGACTCGTCACACTGACCGCTCGCGAGATTTCTCTCATCGAATACCTCGCTCTGCATCGCGGCCGCGTGGTCACCCGTGAGCGACTCTATGAGCAGCTCTTTGATGAGAATGAAAGCAGTCTCTCCAATTTACTCGACGTGTATGTCTCGAACGTGCGCCGGAAGCTCGGCCATGATCTCATCTCCACCCGTCGCGGGCTCGGTTACTCCATCGAATAATGTTTCCTGAATCCCTCCGACTCCGCATCCAACTCTGGCATGGCTTTCTCCTCGCCGCCGTGCTCACAAGCTTTGCCGTCGGTGCTTATCGCTATCAGGCAGCCAACGAACTGCGTCGAGTGGATGCCGAACTGCGACTCAAAGTGAGGGCCGTCACCGATTCACTCATCGCTCCTCGTGGACAGGGCACACGCCCACCTCCGCCGGGAGCAGAACGCGAGTTTCGAATCGCATCCAATCGAGTCTCACTCTTCGATGGCAGTGATGGCACGGACTCCTACTACGCAGTGTGGCGCCGAGACGGCACCGAGTGGGCCTGCTCTGCTAAAGCTCCGCTGCCGATTGACCGCCCACCGAGGCCGCAGGAAAATAAGCCCTTACAAGGCGAGCGCAGCCGCAGTGATCTCCGCGAAATCTTCACCTTCACACCACCGGGTGAATGCGTACTCGTTGGCCGCTCCATTGCCCCTGTATTAGACAGTCTGCGTGAGTACGCACGTTGGCTTGCGATCATCGCCACCTCGGTGCTCGCCTTTGCTCTTGCCATCGGCTGGTGGATCACCTCACGCGCTCTGCGCCCCATCACCAGCATCGTCGACACGGCCCAACGCATTGCCACCGGTGATCTTAGTGAGCGCATTCCCGTGCGATCTGCCAGCAGCGAACTGGGCCACCTATCCACCGTCCTCAATGACACCTTCGCCCAGATTGAGTCAACCTTCGCCCGCCAGTCACGCTTCACCGCCGATGCCGCGCATGAGCTGAGAACACCCGTCGCCATCATCCTCTCGCAAGCGCAACGAGTACTCACTCGCGAACGCGATGCCGCCACCTACCAGCGCACTCTAGAAGCCTGCGTCAGCGCCGCACGCCGCCTTAATCAACTCACCGAATCCATGCTCACCCTCGCCACCCACGATGGCGATGCGATTCAGGTCAAACACGAGCCGGCCGACCTCGCGATCATTGTTCGTGAAACCGCGGAACCTCTCCAGCCGCTTGCGGAAGAAAGGCACATCGCGCTCCAATTCGACCTTGCATCCGCGCTCTGCACTGGCGATGCGCTCCGTCTCTCCCAAGTTGTCCTCAATCTTTTGAGCAACGCCCTCGACCACACACCGGATGGCGGTCAGATCCAACTAATAACCCGTTCTGACTCCGATCACGCCATCTTCACCATCACTGATAACGGCTGCGGCATTGCGCCAGAACACCTGCCACATCTCTTTGATCGCTTTTACCGCGCCGATGAATCGCGTAATCGCACGACCGGCGGCGCAGGCCTTGGTCTGTCCATCTGCAAAGCCATCGCTGAAGAACACAACGCTACTCTCGAGGTCACGAGTGCAATAGGCAAAGGCAGCAGCTTCAGACTTAGGCTTCCTCTGAGTCCGCGCTGATGACTGGGACTTAACGTTTAAATGACGGAATCACACGCATTGTTTTTGCAGTATGACTTGGGAAGGATGGATGAGAAGAAATGGCGTCTTTTGTTAAATAATCATCAAGACCAAATGAAAACCGAAAGCCTGAAGTTCTAATGTCGGCGTTTAATCAGGTTAAACTCACCTTTGTCTGAACCAGCCAGTGATGCTCATCCTGGTCTTCTTTGCTGGCATCACTTCATGCCAAAAATCGCCAGCCATGAAACAGACCATGGTTCCCATTCGGGGCTCAATCAGAATGAAAGCGCCTGCTTTGTCCCCCGCTGTGGTCCAGAGCTTCAGCTCGCCACCATCACCAGGTTGCCAGTCTGGATTTAAATAGAGAATGGTCGTCACGATTCGGTCATTCGTGCCAGCATGACGGTCCAGATGCGCTCTATAAAACGCGCCTTCAGGATAGATGGCAAAATGCCCCTCATACTCGAACAAGCCAAGGAAGAACCGCTGATTCAACGCGAGCCTCAGTACCTCTAGCTTTGCCAAATAGACAACTTGTTCCACCGAGGCGGCATCCGTTTGCAGCCACATCACGTGATCACCCCGAATGTCTTCACGCACCTGTAAATTTAGCCCACGCCCAACACCAGCACGTTTGAAATCACCACGTTCATTGGCTTCCGCGCACTCCGCTCTCAGGCGTAATGAATCCGCTTCATCGAGACAACCCGGCATCGAAGCCCAACCAAACTGGTCTATTGCATTGAGCATCTCGATCATTCGCCCACCAGCGAGAGCATCAGAGCAATAGCGAGGCAAATCTTTCACCGCCCAAGTCGTAAACTAACAAAACTTTGTCAGCATACGGTAAAGACGATAGCCCAGCATTCAAAAACAGACACACTGAGACTCATGCGCATCCTTATCATCGACGACGACGCCGAACTCTGCCAGCTCATGGCCGATTATCTCAAGCCCATGGGCTTCCAGGTGGAAATGGAGCACGAAGGCGGACGCGGAGCTAACCTCGCCACGTCGGAACAGTGGGCTGCCATCATCCTAGATGTCATGATGCCTGGCTGCGACGGTTTTGAGGTGCTTCGCCGCATTCGTGCCAAGTCGAAGGTGCCCGTGATGATGCTCACCGGACGTGGCGAAGAAGTGGACCGCATCGTCGGACTAGAACTAGGTGCAGATGATTATTTGCCAAAGACGTTTTCGTCTCGCGAGCTCCTCGCTCGACTGCGGGCTCTGCTGCGGCGCACAGGCTGGATCGCTGAGACAGCCCCGCAGGCTCCGATGCAGGAGATCATTGTCGGCCCCTTACGAATCAATCCAGAGTCTCATGCTGTCATTCTGGGTGCAGAGGCCCTGCAAGTGACGCCTGCTGAGTTTGGCCTTTTGCTTTCATTGGCCAAGGCTCATGGTCGAGTGAAGACACGCGAACAACTCATCGAGGAAGTCGCAGACCGCGAGTGGGATGTCTTCGACCGCGCCATCGACATGCATATTTCCTCGCTTCGCAAAAAGCTCGGCGACGACCCCAAGAACCCGAGTTTTATTAAGACTGTTCGAGGCTACGGCTACCAACTCGTTATTCCAGCGCGATGAACGCTTTACCCAAAGCCCAGCCTAGAAAGCCAAAGCTTCATCTCCCGCTTTATTCGAAGATCCTGCTCTGGTTCATCGTGAATCTCCTTGTCTTAGCTCTGTTGGGCTTTGGCTTCCTTAAAGCAGAGTTCAAACTCGGTCTCGACTGGATGCTCTCCGGTGAGCCAGGCGAACGAATCTCGGCCATTGGCGAAAGTGTGACGCATGAACTCTCTCGTTTACCGGAAAGTGAGTGGCAAGCTCGACTCAGAGTTCACGATGAAGAACATGGTGTCGTCTTTGGCCTATTCGATAGGCAAGGCGTGCAAATTCATGGTGCCAAGATTAAGATACCAAGCGAAGTTCTGCCGAAATTAATCGACCGTCGGCCTGCTGGAGAAAACTCACCCCGACGTCAGCCCGGCCCAATTTCAAAACGACCTGTCGATGCACCTCCGAAACCGCGTTTCATGATGCGCGCAGGGACTCCCGTGCGATATTGGGCGGGCATTCACCTCGACCTCGTTCAGCAAGATGGTAAAACACTGACATTGGTCATGGCTTCAGATTCGATCAGCGGTGGCGGCTTATTCTTTGATCTCCGTCCATGGTTGGGACTCATCGTCGCTGCACTACTCATCTCAGGATTGATCTGGATGCCTTTTGTGCGTGGCATCAGTGGTTTCATCCGAGGTCTTAACGAAGCCGCTGGTCGCATTGCTCATGGCAAATTCGACGAACGCATCACTCGCGTGCGCCACGACGAACTCGGTGAACTAGCCACATCTGTAAACACCATGGCGGCTCAACTGGGTGACTACGTCGCTCAACAACGCCGCATCACGGCAGATGTCGCCCACGAGTTATGTAGCCCCATCGCTCGGATGCAAATGGCGCTTGGTGTGGTAGAGCTGCGTAGCACACCAGATCAGGAGGCTTACCTGAAGAAGCTCGACAATGAACTCCAGCACATGGCCAAACTCGTCGAAGAAGTCCTGGCTTTTTCAAAAGCCGAAACTCTGCCCGAGCGCGAGGCACCTGAGAACATCCATTTACGTGAGCTCATCCATGAGGTCATTACCCGCGAGGCCCCAGATATTGAAATCCAACTGGAAGTCGATGACCTAGAAATACGCACACTTCGGTCTGCCTTGGATCGAGCTTTTGGCAATGTTTTACGCAATGCCGTGCGTTACGCATCAGGCATTGAAATCAAAGCTGGAACCCGAGACAACCACCTCTGCATTCAAATTCTCGACCAAGGCCCTGGTGTGCCGCCAGAGACCTTGCCACGCCTCTTCGAGCCATTCTACCGGCCAGAAGCCGCACGCGGCAGAAACACAGGTGGCAGTGGTCTCGGCCTCGCCATTGTTAAGCGCTGCATTGAAGCCTGCGGCGGCACGGTGACAGCAAAACTCCGCCAGCCCAATGGGCTGACAATTGAAATGCTGATTCCAAAGTCAGTTTAAACCGTAAAAGCAGGAAGCTTAACGATCTTGCCACCCGCCAAAGCGGACTCATGGGCACAGAGGCCGACACAGGTCCAGTTCGCTGACTGCTTAGCGTTCGGGAAGGGATCACGACCTTCTGTCAGAGCCATGGCAAACTCGTGGGCAAGGTGAGGATGACTGCCGCCGTGACCACTGCCTTGGACGAAACTCAAATGGGTTTTTTTGCCAAGATCATAGACACCCTTGGTGGTAAAATCTCGGATGCTCTTAGGCAGCAGTTTGGCGTAATCAGGAGACTTCACCAGCTTTGGGATTTTATGCTCAGGCAGCTTGGCCGTGTGGAAAACCAGCGGCTCATGCTCGATAAGCGGCCACTCGATGGAGGCCTTATCACCATAGACATCAATGCTTTCACGATACTGACGCGCGGTATCGAAGAGGCTGCGAATCACGCGGGCGCTGAGGTCGCTGTCCTTGAACTTCACATGGGCCGTTTCGACCGCGAAAGGTGAGCCGTATTGCTTGGCCAATTCAGGACGGATGGTGCCTGAGCCAAAGCAGCTCACGTATTCCGCAGGCGTGCCTGCCAAAGCCACGACTGGACCCACACAATGGGTGGCATACCACATTGGCGGCAGGCCAGGCCAGTAATTTGGCCAGCCATCCATATCCTGCTGATGGCTCGACTGGAGGAACTGTAGCTTACCCAGTTTGCCCTTTTGATATTGCTCCTTCATGAAGAGGAACTCACGGGCATAGACGACGGTTTCCATCATCATGTATTTCAGGCCGGTCTTCTTCACAAGATCACAGATCTTTTTGCAATCCTCGATACTCGTCGCCATCGGCACTGTGCAGGCGACATGTTTGCCAGCTTTCAAGGCCTCGATCGACATCCAACCATGATCGGGGATGGGGGAATTGATATGCACAGCATCAATCTTTGGATCCTTCAGCATTTCACGGAAGTCCGTATACCGAACTTCAATGCCAAAGGCGTCTCCAATCGTTTTCAGCTTTTTCGGGTCACGCTGACAAATGGCATAGCAGTTCGTGTTTGGATGACGCTGCCAGATCGGGATGAACTCTGCCCCGAATCCGAGGCCGACGACGGCAATATTGAGTTTCTTGGTAGGCATGATGGGAAGATAAGTTTACGGTTATAGCCTGCCCTCCGCTGAATGGGAAAGACAAAATTTAGGCCAGATCGGACTCACCCCCTGACTCATTCTGCTAGCATTTCATCGTATTGTGATGGAAAGCAGAGTATGATGCACCCCTTTAAAGAGCTTGGAATTCCATCCACCATGATTCGTGGTCTGGAAGAACTAGGCATTAGTAAGCCGACCAAAGTTCAGCAAACCGTTATTCCCTTTCTGATTGATGACGGTAGCGACCTGATCGCCCAGGCACAGACAGGCACAGGAAAGACCGCTGCCTTTGGCCTGCCGCTACTGACAAAAATTGACCCCACCAAGCGTGAGATTCAGGGACTGGTCGTGGCCCCCACTCGAGAGTTAGCGAAGCAGATCGGCAAACAGCTCTTTCGCTTCACCAAATATACCGAGAAAATCTTCATCGAAGTCCTTTGCGGTGGCGATAACATCGACCGCCAAGAAGAATCACTACGCAGACCGACCCACATCATCGTCGCTACACCGGGTCGCCTGCTTGACCTAATCGAGCGTGAATCACTCAGCCTAGAAACGATTCAATACCTAGTGCTGGATGAAGCCGATGAAATGCTCAGTCTTGGCTTCAAAAAGCAACTCAATGAGATCCTAAAATTAGCCGCTAACAGGCGCAGCACCTGGCTTTTTTCCGCCACCTTCCCCGAAGCAATCCAACAGCTCATCAAAGGCTGCATGTCGGCAAGCGCGAAGTCGATCAAGATTGATCAAGGTAACATCGTCAATCGAGACATCGATCATCGTTTTGCCATTTGCAAACGTGAGGACAAAACAGAGTTCATCACTGATTTTCTCAGACGTCAAAAAGACGCACGTGGCCTCATCTTTTGCCGCACTCGTGCGGGTGCTGTCGATCTGGGTAGAGAGCTGACTGCCGCAGGCTTATCCGTCGATGTTTTGCAGGGAGATCTCATGCAAAAAGAGCGGGATAAAATCATGCGTGCCTTTAAAAAAGAACGCGTACAATTCATGATCGCTACGGATGTAGTCGCACGTGGAATTGATGTCGCAGGCCTGACCTTTGTGATCCACCATCAGCTTCCTGACCAGCTGGAATATTACACCCACCGCAGTGGCAGAACTGCCCGTGCCGGCAAAAAAGGTGTCTCTGTAGCTCTCGTCGATCCCAAAGAAAAATGGCGAATCCCTGAGCTAGAAAAGACACTGCGTCTGACTTTCCGCGAATATCACCCTTAGCCGCGACCACTCTAACTTAATCACTTGGACAAGTCTCGGTTAGCCTCACCTTCAGTGCCGGCATGAAACAGATTGTTTGAGAAATGCATGCCGCGTGGGGCATTAGGGCCGTCCGGCAGGATAACGGCGTATTTATAGCGAGGCGCACCTACGCTTTGGACCATATTACCCGTAACGATGACATCCGTTAAGGGTGGATCATCAGGCTGCTGACCCGTGTCAAACTTGAAAGGCGAGCGTTCGTTACCCCAGATCCAATTAGCATCCCCATAGCCAAAGTCAGAGATGATGTTGTTGGCAATGATGGAGCCACCGTCTGCATTTTCCGCATGAGCTGCTGCACCAGGCATCAGGCCGATGGACCAGAGGGAATTTTTGATGAATTGATTGCCTGTAATGATCACATTGCGGCTGCCGTGCATGGCCTTCATGCCCATGAAGGAGTTCACGATGATGTTCTGGCTCACGATGACATGATCGCAGTGCAGGTCGATGCCTTGCGCAGCATTTTCAATATGGTTTCCGAGGATGCGCGTGAGGTCACTCACAGTCGGGGCGGTCACAATGAGGCCGCTGCCTTGCTGCCAATTGTCTGTGTAGCTGGCATCCCAAGTCTTTTGGTTCATGATAGTGCCTTTGATCGGATTCTTTTTCACGAAGTCGCCCAGCTTGTGTTTGGCTTTGTTCTCGGGTGTGGGGCGCAAGTTTTCTTCAATGATGCGGTTGCCCTCAACGAGCGTGCCTGTGCTGTAGCTAATGCTAATGCCTGTGCCGTCAGTGCAGTTAAAGGCGTAACCCCACTCAGGGCTTTTGGTTCGGTCATCAATGCTGACGCACATGTAGTTTCTAACAAGGCATCGACTGATGCGACAATTTTGACTCTCCCGCAGCGTGATGGCGCCGGCAGGGCTGCGATTGTCGATAACACGCACGTTTTCGATCACGAGGTCGCGGCATTTGATCGCCACAATGCCTTCGTTTCTTGTCTCCATCTTCCCCTCGGGCCGCGTGAGAGTGAGGTCTCGGATTTCCGCCTCTGTTGCTTCCTCGATCTCCACAATCGGCTGAGCTGCGTTCTGCTGAATGATGCGCCCAGAGCCGAAAAGCCCACTGCGTTGGCCACGAATGCGGATCTTCTCCATGATGAGATAGTCACCTGCTGGGACAAAGAGCATCCGGTTCGGATTTGCATCCAAAGCAGCCTGGATCGTTGGATAAGCGGTGACCGTAAGGTCTGCCGCTGAGGCTTGAGCCCATAAAAAGAGGACGATGAGATAACGCACAAGAAAGATAGGGCTATACTTACTTCTTTGGCGCTGTCTTCTTATACTTTTCCATCAGTGGCAGGAACTTTTTTTGTAGCTCGCGGTATTCAGGGCTCTTTTTATCAAGCTTGTTCCGCTCTGCTGCGATGGCTTTGATTTGATCCCCAAGTGCTCGACGCTCGCTGGCGGCTTGTTGAGCGGTGTTGTTCACCTTGATCTCCACATCGTCCCAATCGTCCGTGCGGAAGACAGAGGCTGGCAGACCGTCACTGTTCACGAGGTTTGCACCCTCAGGATTCGCGGCCCAGGCATAGCGCACAGCTGCTGGAGCTTTCACTTCAGCGCTGCTCACGATCACACTGTCGGTGCCGTCAATCTTCGCCTCCGCCCACTTCCACACTTTGTCAGCTCCTGCGATCTCAAAGCGCTTCAAAGCGCCGCCATCGCGTGATTTCAAGCCTGCGCCGCTTTGATCAAAGGTCACACGGATTGTGCCGTCCTGCACAGTACTCGATTTAAAAAGTGGACCACTATAGATCAGCTCCTTGCCGTAGTCTTTGGCCAAAGCCCAGCGTGCAAGTCGCTCACCAGGATCTTTTTTATTCTTCGGATGAATGTCATTCGCTTCGCCGACGTCATTGGTGATCGCCATGCCCGTCTTCGGCGTGGTGCTCAATACCAGGCGCATGCGTTCCTGCGTTAATGCCCATGAATCAGGCGTTCCAGGCTCGGTCGATGGCGCATGGTAACTGGCGAGCTGCACATAATAAAAGCTGAACTCATCCGCCCAGCGTTTGCGCCAGTCGTTGATCATCAGCGGCAGTGTCTGATCATAAGGCACCGCGCCGGGCCGCGCATTGCCCTCGCCCTGATACCAGATCGCGCCGCGCATTGTGTAACCGACAAACGGATGAATCATCGCCGCATAAAGCACACCCGGTTTGCCCTCAGTGAGCAGCGGACGCTTTGGGGCATCGGGTTTCTTCGGCAGGCGCTTACGCTCCTCAGGCGATTTGCCCTTCGCCGCAGCCATGGTGGCTTTCCACTGCTCCATTTGGGTTGCATAAGCCGCATCCGCCTTGGTTTGATCGTAGCTCGCCTCATCCTTCAGCATCGCATCCACGAGCTCCTTCGTGCCCGGCAGGGTGTTCAGCGCCTCGCGACTGGTAAAAGTCTCGACAGGCTTGCCGCCCCAAGCTGACTTGATCACACCGACAGGGATGCCGAGTTCCAGATGCAGTTTCCGCACAAAGAAGAACGCCACCGCCGAGTAATCCAGCACCGTCTGCGGCGTCGCAGCCTTCCACGAGCCATCAATGTCATCCTGGTTGTCTTCTGCCGTCACCAGCGGTGCGTTGAACATGCGCAGGGCCGGTAGATTCGAATCCGCGATGAGCCTCGCATACTCCGGCGAGCGATTCATCGTGTAAAACATGTTCGACTGACCGGACGCGAACCACACCTCGCCCACGAGCACATCTTGGATTTCGATCTTCTCCTTGCCTGCCGAGATTGTCAGCAGCGCGCCCTTCGAATCCGCCACACCAGTTTCAATCTGCGCCCGCCATTTGCCATCCGCACCTACTTGGGTCGATGTCGATTTGCCTTTGAAACTCACGCTCACCTTCACTCCCGCATCCGCCTTCCCCCAAATCGCGGCTGCACGCTCCCGCTGAAGGATCATGTGATCACTGAAGAAGTGTGGCACGATCAGCTCGGCAAAGAGCAGGCTAGGAGAAAACAGAAGAAGGCTGAAGATGAATTTCATGAACTGGATTCCGCGAAACGTCTGGCAGGCTGCGGATGTTGCATGTTGCTGATTATGAATGTGCAATTTTCCAAAGCGGAAGAACTGTATCTAAGGTTTCGGCAGGGTGGACAGATTTCGTGAGCCTGTTTTCGGATTCAGTTGGGATTCGAAGACAACGAAATGACCACCTCCTGCAATAAACCTCACTTTCGCACGGGCGTAGAAATCACCCTCGAAATGGTAAAAGGCATCTACCTCAACGTCACTGCTCCATTGCGGGTTCACATCTTGATCGATGTGGACTGGCATTTTGATTTCGATGACAGGTGTGTAGCCATCTGTCGGAGCAATCAAATCAAACGGGTCTTTCCTTCGCACTAGGGTACCATTGCGTGGACGAATCTCTGCGTGCCATTCATAGCGCCTACTTTCCTGACCTTTAGGCACACTCGTCCAGCACCGTAACTCGATCTCGGGTTGCGGACCAAAGTCGGACGGATTGAGCCGTGCGACAATGGGTGATCCATCTCTGGCAATTAGGTAATCGCGTGATCGCTGTGGGATCAGCGTCTCTGGGTTAGGGGGCCGAAACAGATGAAACACTTCGGGATGCTTAGGATTGGGGAATCCGCCGTCAAACTGGCCAAAGCTTCGTTCAGAACGACTTAGCCCACGTTCAGGAAGAGCTTCATGAACCGGATAATAGCCTTCCTTATTCGCCGAAATGAATAAAAAAAAGCCGTGGACCCCATAGTAGGAAAATCTGCCCGATGCGTCTGAAGCTGTGGTGCTTTTATCTCCCTTTTCGCTGAGGGGTGAAAGGTGTCGCCTGATGATAATGGTTGCCTCAGGTATAGGCTTCCCATCTTGATCAAGCACTTGACCAATGAGACGTGAGGGAGTGACTGCACAGCCCATGAGTTGAAGAGGTGGAAAGAGCCAGCCCGCGAGCAAAACCAAACATCCCAATGCCAGAAGTATGATACAACCTTTGGCTTTAGGTGGTTCGGGGTTCGTAGAGGAATCATTCATTGATGGCAGCCTAATCGACAAACAGGTCTCATCTCCAGAACATCTTTGGTTCTTTCAGCGGCTAGGTAGAGCACTGTTCAAGTTCGGTCATTGGACACTTTTAATGGAAGCTCTTTGCACATTTCGGGGAGCGAGATGGCTACTTTGCTAACGCATCTTGGCAACTCAGATTAATTCACGGCACCGCACGCTCTGCATCCAAGTGATAGCTCTTCATCCACCACGCAAGTTTTTCAGCATCCGATGGCTCAGGTTTGCTGAGACGCTTGCTCCAGGTGCGCTGGTAGTCAGCACGCTTGTTTTTTTGGATTTCGGCAAGTGGCGGTTCGGTGCCGGGATCACCTTTTGCACCTTGGTCTTTGGTTTCGGCGATCCAAGTATCGAGGCGTTGTGTGAAGTCGGCAGTCGCTTTGGCATCGTGGATGATGTGCAGGCCTTGTGGATCGGCTTGGAGATCGAACAGCTCTGTTTCAGGTCGCGTGGAGGCGAGCCATTGTGAGGGAAAGTGTGCAAGGGCACCTTCACGCTGCAACTCACGCAGCAGCGGCATGCAGGGGTATTGATCCTCTTTATAACCGGACCAGTTCAACCGAGACAACTTGGGCATGAAGTTCCTCACGAACCAATGATCCTTTGTAATGACTGCGCGGATGCGATCCATGGCATCGCCGCAGCGATCCCGCGCGGCGAAGAGCTGATCACGGACCGGAAAGTCGCCAGTGAGGATGGCTTTGCCCTGCATCCACTCCGGCACAGGCAGACCAGCGATCTTCAAAGCTGATGGCGCGAGGTCGATGAGGCTGACGAGGCGCTCTTCCACCTGATTCGCCGGGATTTGCGGTCCGCGCACGATCAGCGGCACCTGCAAACCTTCGACGCTGAGCCATTGCTTACCCCAGGGCATGGGGCGGCCGTGATCGGCAAAGAAATGCACGATGGTATTGTCGAGAACACCTTGCTCTCGGAGCTGATCGAGAACGGCTCCCACTCGCTGATCCACGACCTCCACGCTACGATGATACGCATACCAATCACGACGAACGAGCGGATGATCGGGGTAATTTTTGGGCAGCTTGATCGCGGCAAGCGAGGCTTCATCAAAGGTTTCAGGAATCGGAAATGGACGATGAGGTTCGGTGATTTGAAACTGCGCAAAGAATGGCTGCCCGGGTTTCCGCTTCCGCCAGTCATCACCATCGAAGAGCTGCTTCGCATTGTGGACAAAGTTATAATGCGTTTTGCCTTTGGTGATTTTCTTCCCGTTGCGAATAGTGCCCGGCGCGGCCGCGTTCGTGACAAACCAGCCCGCTTCACGCAGGATCGTCGGCAGTGGCTTGTAGGGCGCAGGTAAGGGCTGCGGATTCTCTGTGTCGTGCGGATGCAGACCAGTCGTCGTTTGATAACAACCGAGGATAAAAGCCGAGCGCGAGGAACTGCAAACCGGCGCAGTCGAATAGGCCCGCGTGTAGCGCCGCCCCTCCGCTGCCAGACGGTCCAGATGCGGGGTCTTCACCTCTGCAAGGCCATACGCCCTCGTATCCGGCGACATATCATCCGCGATGATCCAGACGATGTTCGGAGGCTCGGCGCTGCATGCCACAGCGACGAGGGAAATCGCAACAAACAGGTGTTTGAAGTGCCTCAGACACATTTAAACAAACAGACCGTTCAGAGTGCCTGTGCTCACCTTGTTAAAGCTCGATATCTCCGCACCAAACTGTTGCGCGATGGTTAGATGCAAATTGGCCAATGGAGTACCTTTATCGAGAGCAAGATGCTGCCCCGTCTTCACCCTGCCTTGGCCTTTGCCGATAAACACAAGCGGCAAATCCTCCTTGATGTGTCCATTACCGTCCTTCATCTCGCTGCCGTAGAGCACGATGCTGTTGTCGAGGAGTGATCCATTGCCTTCATCGATGCCGCGCATCTTCGTCAGCAGATACTGAACCTGTTGAGCATACCAGCGGCTCACGGTGGTGTATTCTTTAACCAGTGCCTCCTGATTTTTGTGATGGCTCATGCCATGGTGATCGTTCTTCACGCCATCCAGAAAAGTGAAGTTCTGGCGGCTGAAACCATGCGCACTCATGAAGGTGGCCACGCGGGTCGTATCCGTTTGCAAGGCCAAGACCATGACATCGAGCATGAGACGCATGTGCTCATCTTTATTTAGCGGGATGCCTGCAGGAGGTCGTTTCATGTCAGGCGCAGTGATCGCGGTCCATTCAGGCGCTGGAGGGTTCATCGTGCGCTCGATTTGCTGCTCCACACCGCGCACGCCATCGAGGTATTCGTCGATCTTCTCTTTGTCCCGACCACTGGCGATTTTTTGCAGCGCCTTGGCATCCTCCAAAACAAGATCCACCACACTGCGGCGATTCTCCGCTGCACGTCGTGCCTCTGGTGAGGCCGGATCGCGAAACAACCGATCAAACGCCGCACGCGGGCTGATTTCCGGAGAGATACGCTGCGTGGCGCTGCTCCATGAAACCGTATTCGCAAGTGCAATAGGATCTTCACCGGCCATGCCTTGACGTGGAGGCTCTGTTCCGAGCTCAAGACTCGAAAAACGCGTTCCCTTGCCAATCTGCCGCGCGATGACTTGATCGACCGAGATGCCATTCACCCCATTTTCGATCGAGGTTCCCGTCAGAAAGGCACCCGTGAGTTTTACATGGCCTTTGCCGCAACTGTCAATGCCACTGAGCACCACCATGTCGTTCTTAAACTCCGCCAATGGCTCTAAAATTGGCGACAGCGCAAAATCCCTACCCTCACCCTTCACATTCCAGGCCTTTGGGAAAACACCGTTCGGTTGGAAGAAGGTGACGAACCGCCGGGGCGGTAACTTTTGCGCCGCACGAGCCCTAGTCGCCATGATTTCAAGCCAAGGCAAAGCCAACGTGGCTCCGACTCCACGAAGAAAAGTGCGGCGTTCAATTCGAGTATTCATTTTTTATATTGGGCTCATAACGACGGGCCTCCCAGCCACCTTGCATGGAATCTAACTAGGATTCAGTTTGAGTTTCCCTGCGTCCGAAACGCCTCACTCATCACGATGGCTTCGACAAGTGCATCGGCCCGATAGCCAGCATTTTTCAAATCGGACATCAATGAACGAATGAGACCTTCATCCTGGGGCTTTAGAGCACGTCCGAGAGCGAAGGCAGTGAGGCGACGGGTAAGGTTAAGGAGGAATTCGTCTTCATGGCGCGATTGGATGGCGCCTCGGAGCTCGGCGGGGCCTTGGATGGTGATACCACCAGGGAGCGTGCCGCTCGCATCCACGGGTTTACCGGCCTCTTCGATGCGGAAGCGACCGATGGCGTCAAAATTCTCCAAGCCAAAGCCAATGGGGTCGATCTTATCATGGCAACTGGCACAACTTTCATTCCGCCGATGCGCAGCGAGTTCTTCACGCAAGGTTTTGCCACGTTCACCGGCCTTGTCGTCGAGTTGGCCGGCGTCGGCGGGAGGTTCGGCGAGTTTACGACCTAACAAGTTTTCTAGCACCCACTTACCACGAATCACAGGGCTCGTGCGGTTCGGCGTGGAAGATGCCGTGAGCACGGCAGCCATGCCGAGAAGGCCAGCACGTTGATCATTCACGTATTTGACGGGCTGCATGGCATCACCGGTTAGGTCAAAGCCATAAAGCTTCGCAAGTTCAGCATTGGCAAAGGTCTCTCGACTGTCGAGCAAGCGCGTGAGGCTACCACCGCTGCGCAGGAGATTTTCAAAGACGAGCACAGGCTCCAGCTTCATAGCTTGGGCAAGCGTGGGTGTGAAGTCGCGAAACTTCTTGGCATCGGGAACGTGCTCGGTGCCTAGGCCATCAAAGCCGAGCCATTGGCCGAGGAAAGCACTGACAAAGGCGCGTGACTTCGGATCGGCAAGCATGCGCTTCACTTGTAACTTAATCGTGGAGTCATCATGGAGCTCGCCGGCGTCAGCGAGGACTCGGAGTTCGTCATCGGGCATGGTCATCCAGAGGAAATAACTGAGACGATTGGCAAGTTGATGGTCCGTGAGTTTTCCTGAGGTCAGTTCATCGCGGAAAAGAAAGCTCGGCGAAGTCAATGCAGCCGTGAATGCAAGTTTGAGGCCTTGGTCATGCGATTCACCACGTGCTTTGGCTTTGCCATAAAGCTGCATGTGTTTAAGGAGTTCGCCTTCACGAACCGGACGACGAAAGACGTCTGGCAAAAAGGCTACGAGAGCCTCACGGGCATCGGATTGGAAGATAGCGCGTAGATTTGAGCCTGAGGGTGAAATCGGCCCTTCAACTTTGATCCAATCAACGCCAGGAGCACCGTTGCGTTGCGGTTTAGCGACCTCTTTTGCGGCGGCGCTGCCAATGAGCGAAGCAGGATCAAAGGGCACCTGAAGCACTTCGAGTGAATCACCAACGACTTTGCGATTGCTGGCCAGCTTAACCACGTTAGCCGCCTCGATTTGTTGATCGATCTCGGCGACTGAGACCTGCATGGCCTTGGCAAGCTGATGTTTGACTGCGACCATCTTGGCGGTGCGTTCTGGAAGTAAGCCGTAAAAGCTGCGGAGTTCAGCAGGATGGCCTTCAGGTGTGACTGCACGGAGATATTCGATGCGCATCTGCATGCTTTGAAAGTTACGATTCAACAAATCCATCAGTCTTTTGATGTCAGCCGATGCACTTGCAGAAGCGAGGAGTTTCGGTGCATTCTGCTTTGATGCCTCGGCGACCAATGGCGCGGCCTTTTTCTGATCAAATGCGGGATAATTACCCTTGGACGCTTTGCGACTCCTGCGAGGCGCTTGGGGTTTAGCAGCGGGGAGGCTTCCATTGTCAATATTCCAAGTCATCTGATGCGATCCAGCACGCAGCAGCAGCTCAACAGACTGCTCTTGGGGCTTATCATCAACGCAGAGGAAATAAGCGCGTGATTCATTATCGATGCGCAACATCAAGCCACTGTCCCCCCCTCGACCAACATGCTTTACGACCATGCGATACCAGCCATCGACAGGAACAATGACTTCGTCATAAAGCGTACGCTGGCCTGCCCCAGCGAGTGAATAACCGACTCCGCCGCCTGGCAATTCCTCAGGTTTTGAGCCACGCTCTGTCATGAGCATGGCTTCGGCTTCATAATGCTTCTGCATTGGTGGTTGCTTTAAAGCGAGTGCCGCCCCCAATGCATAATCCGCTGCATCAAAAAGCTGCTCAGCCAGTGCTGGCGTGATGAAGAGTGCATCGCGATCATTGGTGAAACCAGAGAGGCCTGGACCATCATCGAGCAACAATTTTCCAGGCTCAAAGTCGATGCCTAGTAGATCACGCATTGTGTTGTTGTATTCACTCTTTGTGAGGCGAGGAAGCCTGATGTGTTCAACGCCCTTCTGCTGACTCCAATCAATCGAAGCCAGTCCCTGACGCAAAAATTCGACAATTTTCTCACGCTCTGCCGAAGACGGCATCGGCTTCTTTGGCGGCATCTCCTCTTCCTCCACCTGCTGCAACATGGCCTGCCATAACTTAAAGTTTTTCTGCACACTCTGAGGGGAACCGAAATGTGTCAGATCGACATCGCCTTTGATCTTTTCAGAGTTGTGGCAGTCAAAGCAATAGGTCTTCAGCAAGGGCTGAATGTCAACGGCTGAAGCACTGAAGACTGTTAGCAGGCTGATAGCAATAAAACGCATGGACAATCGAAGCTGCTGGATCAACCCAGGATGTTTTCACCACGGTTTTCCTTTTGATGAATGGTTACCGGCCAACCTGGGAATTGGTTGGTCGGTTTGCCGTCGGTGGCGTCGATGAGGAAGCGGAAGGACTCGATGAAATAAGTCTTCTTTTCAGTGTCGAAGGTGATAAAGCCAAACCCACTGGCCTTTTCATGAGCTTTGTCATAGCGATTCGGGGCTTTACCAACTTGTGGATTTCCAACGGCGTAAATGTAGGCTTTGTTGCCGAGTCCATCGAGATATTCGCCGGTGTTTTCCTGTCCATGTTTGGGCCGATTCGAGTGCGGCATTTTCATCTCGTCAGGCCGCCACCAGCGCGGATAACCAGCGGAGATGGCGGGTGTGCAGAAGGACCAATTGCTGTCGCGCTGTTTATCTACGCCGTATTGAGCCAGTGTAGTCAAATGCTGGTCACCATTGATGTGCAAAGCCATCGAAGGACGAAGGATGTCGATGGCGCGATTACGCGGTGTTTGCGGCCAGCCACCTGAATCAAGGTCCGCTTTCAGATAGCCATCTTCGCTGCCATGATGCGTGGCAGCATTGATGAAAACAGTTTGGCTAAGCAGCGCTTTAAGTGTGTTCCCTCGCCAGTCCTCTGACCATTGCTTGAGAAAGGCTTCCTGACGCTCGCCCAGCAT
Organism: Verrucomicrobiaceae bacterium; assembly: GCA_027489965.1. Classification (GTDB taxonomy): domain Bacteria; phylum Verrucomicrobiota; class Verrucomicrobiia; order Verrucomicrobiales; family Verrucomicrobiaceae; genus Prosthecobacter. The sequence goes on along the minus strand of JAIXZA010000052.1, from coordinate 83,012 downwards.
CACGAGGCCTGGCTTGTCGAGCGCTGCGGTGTCGAAGTTTGCATCAGTGACATGGTCTGCTCGACCGTCGCCAGTTTCTACATTCTCTGGACCACTTTTCCACTGACGATCGGCGATGATGGCAAAGCTCACGCCACCATAAACCATGTCACCATAATAGACGCTGATGTCTTGCAAGATGGGTTTTGAATCAAAGGCGTCGGGGTGATGTGCAACATTCGTTTTGTGCACGGCATTGACCATGCGTGCCGGCTCGATGTAGCCACCCTTGGAGGAAGCTCCGCTGTCACCCACGTCCATCTTCTTACCGCCTTCACCCCAGATGTTGCCTTGGAAAACGTCATGGTCATCGGGCAGACAAAGCGTCGGTGCATTGCGCATGACTTCACGGAAAGCCCAGCCGTGCTGATAAAATTTACGCAAGTAGTTGAGGATCGCGAGTTCTGCGGGTTCACGAATGAGTCCAAAACCACCGTGGTTCTCATAGATCTGATCGCCTGAAAAGAAGACGAGATCGGGATCAAGTTTAACCAAATTTTCAGCCACAGGCGCATAAGGGAAACCGTAATCGTTCTGGCAAGTCAGTGCGGCCATGCGCAATGGGCGACCTTCAGGATTGGCTTTAATGGTGCCTGTCCATTCATTCGGTGTTTCACTGCCGTCTTTATGCTTTTCGCGATACACGAGCTTGTAGGGCGTGGCCGTCTTTGCATCCCAGTTCGCAACACGAAAAGTGGCCACCCAGGCATCAGGATCGAGCTTGGCCTTGCCTAGCGACTTCCAAGCTCCGTTCTGCTGAACGTGAAGCTCGACATCTTGGCTGTCCTTTGCACCCATGGGTCCGGTGAGAACGCTGATTTTCATGACAAAGCCTTCCGGCGTGCGTGAGTCACTTAGCGAATACATGGACCATAAGATGGGACCAAAGCGGTTCGTCTCACTCACAGTGAAGGCGTCACCTTCGAGTGTCCAATTTTGGAAACGATAGCGACCGCCGCCAGCATTGTTCGATGCCTTGCCTTTGCCCTTTTTCTTGGCAGCGCCCGCAGCTCCGGCATTGAAGTTGTTGGCCAGTGAGACATTGCCAATGAGCATTTCGGCCAAGACAGATTGAGTTAGTGTGGCAATTTCTTTGCCGTTCTCTGTGTTTGTAGCGACGAGCGTTAAAGCACATTTTTCGCCTTCGGGCGCGCCTTTGAGGGTAAGGCGTATTTGATTGAGCTTCGCGCCATCTGGAACGTCCGCCTTTTGAGTGCCAAGGATGAGTTGATCACCCTGCCATCCTGCATCGAAGCCTTTGAGCACAAAACAATTGCTGCGATGTTCATTCAGTTCACTACGAATCCCAATGCGGAAGCCAGCACCGCCATCCGTATTCTTCACCTCTAGCCGAGTGAGTGTAACCGCCATGGTAAAAGCACCCTTTTGTGTCATCTGATGAGTGAGCGAATGCACACTGCGACCAGCCCCTGAATTCAAGCACTCCGCACCGCCGTCACTCACGCGCCAGTCCTCCATCGGGTTCGCCCAAAATTCGCCACCGAGAAACACGCGATCATAGGTTTTAGCCCAGTCAGTCTTAACTATTTCAGCGGCAGCCGCAGGAGCCTGTCGGCCCGCGATGCCTGCGAGTGTCCCGGCCGTAATGAGTTTAAAACTGCTGCGACGAGTGATTTTCGATGTCATGCGTTCTTGGGAACGCAACGATACAGCTTCTTTTTCGTTTATTTGATTGTTGGTCAAATAACTTTACCGGCATTGGCTTCGCCTGAAGATGGTGGAGGGCGTCTTTGGTGTCTATGCCCACGAGTCCAGCAAAGCTATCTTTCCTCTCCCCGCTACACTAGTTCCCCTGACAACGCCGTTGCTTCGGCGAGAAAAGCTTCACCTAGAGGTGACAGGCATCCTGTCCACAACGCACCGAAGCGCAGCGGTTGAAAATCATTGAGCGCTAGGGCTTTGACACTGGCGGGCAGTTCAACACGCGGATGACGCAGAGCCAGTCCGGCACCAAAGCCTTCGGCGACATAGCATAACACAAGATCAAGGCTGCCGACTTCAAGAGTCGGTATCCAGTCTACACCACGCTGTCGCAGCTCGGCCTGAAACGCCCGCGAGAGCACATCCTTTGCCTCCAAGGCCACAAGCGGCAGGTCGATGCGATCCTGCTCAAAAATCTGCTCGGCTTTCGTGATGCCGCTGGTCTTTGGCACGAGCAGCACCATCTCAAGTCGTAGCAATTCGACAGACTCGATGTTCGCGGAGGTCTTGTCCATCAGCGTGCTAAGTCCGATGTCTATCTCTTGTGCGGCGAGCAGGGCCTCAATCTCGTGCTGCCGACCATGCGTGAGCGTGAAATGAAAGCCCTTCACCTTTCGCCTCATGCGCGCCAGCAGCTCCGGCAGGTGAGAGTCTTGTTCGTCAGGATCGACGGCACACGCGAGACGCGATACCCAACGGCAGTATTTGAGGGGAAGTTCAGGAAGCTTGTCGGCTTCGCCGCGTTCAGATACCTCGGTCCAATCACATGGCCCGCCAGACCGCTGGTGCGTATTTAGACCCAATTCGTCGAGAAATTCACCTCGCTTACCCCTGCATAGATTGGATTCGTCTGCGAGCCCATGCCCCGAGTCCAGGTTGTCGATTTCGTTCCCGCCGTCTCATTCGCAATCGATTGGTAAATCTGTGCATACTTCGTCGGATCCAACTGTAGCCATGAAGTCAGCTGCGGGTCAGCATGGACGACGGGCAGAGTCGCTGCGAAAGTAAGAAAAACGAGGCGCATCATAACTATAAAGATAATTGCTGGCGAGGTAGAGGTAGCCGGGAGGCACCTTGATGAAGCAATAATAACAATACCATTTTAAGGAATTCTGTTGGAATGGGATCTTTTTTGCTAAGATTTGGTAAAAGACGGCCCTTCTAAAAACCACTCTACACTACAGTCTGTCGATTGTGCCCACGTTGACTATAAAATCGAGGCATATAGAGTGATGTAAGCGGGCGTACCGAATGGACTTGTGGCGGAAATCTCTTCCAGCAAGAATGCCATCAGTGATGAGCTGTCGCAGCTTCTAGCAGCAACGACTTGCCCATTACCAGATTGGTCCCTGCCCCAGCTTCGAAAGCTAATAACTCGCGGAGTCGAACTCGTGCTCGATGAACAGCGACTCGCAAGGTAGGATCAGGTCGCTGATCGAGATCTTTCGAGTTTTGACCCAGCAAATTAGGCTCGATGGATTGCCAAGCATTGGAACTTAAAAGATTGCATAAGCGCGACAACCCGCGCTCCATCACAGAAGCAGCCCAGGCACGATCGTACTCTGAGGCTGGGGTAGTCTCGCTGGCCACTTCCTGCCCTGATTCCAAAAGAAAGTCCAGAGACTCAAGCGCATAACCACCCGAGCGACGAATGGCGGACTTGTGACGATGAGCATTCAGGATCATCCAAAGCAGAGTTCGCCTGAGCCAAACACGCTGCCTGTCTTCTGATTTAGCTGTCAAGGGAGCGATCATGCCCCGCCGATGCACTCTGAGAAAGAGCTCCTGAACGATGTCCCATGCTTCATGCTCATCGCAGCCGCGCAGGGTGGCATATCTAACCAAACTCATCTGATGACTCTCATAGAGACGATCCCAGTCGGAATCAGCCTGACTATGGGAACTCCGTCTAGCAATGCAGTGCATGGTCGTGGCAGACAGAGTCTCACAAAATGGGCAAAGGCTAATTCCGGTCTTTTTAAAAGGATTAAGGCGCTCCAGGAACGGCAATCTTGAAGAATTTGCGGTTATTCGGGCAGATGGTGATGCGCCAGGCGGTGAAGACGGCGTCGTTGGTGATCTTCGGGCTGCCAGAGACAGAGGAACGTGCATCACCGTAGCTGACGATGTTACCCGTGGCATCGAGCATCTTCACGTCAGAGGACTGGAAGTCGTTGTCGTTAGCGACGAAGAGGAAGTAGTCCTCGGTGCTGATTGTTGAGGTGTCTGGCACCAGTGACATAGCCTCAATCTTCTCCGCCAAGGTGAACTGATTCGGCGAATTGGTGTTGGTATTGAAGCCAAACTTGGTCAGATCTGCTGTGGAAAGCAGGTTGATGACGACCGTGCTTTTCGCTGGAGTGATCGTGGCGCGCAGGTTGCCAGAAGGGCTGATCTGGTTTCCTTCCGCATCGTAGAGTCCGAGGACGTTGGTGGCGGAGGAGAAGTCCACGAGATCCACGGTCTTCGTCACGATTGGGTCAGCGGTGCTCTTGCCCAGACCATTGCCATCACGCGGCAGCATGAGGAACTGCGTGTTGCTAATGGCGACGATCTCAGATTGGGCAGCCGTGACATCCAGACCAGAGTTGTTGCCATTCAGGTCATAGCGCGGGAGCTGCACGACGTATTCTCCGATCAGCACTGGATTCTCCAATTTGGCGGCTTCAATGTCATAGACATAGAGACGAGTGTTAAAGCGAGTCTGCTGCAGGCTGCCGCTGGTATCCTGGACGAGGGCGCTCTGCATGAGTGCCATGAGGCGCTTGTTATCAGGAGAGACAGCGAGACCTTCAAGACCTTGGTTGTTGCGTCGGCCATTCGTTGGAGCGGCAGCAGCATCAAAATTCAGCGCACCCACTGGTTTGTGTGGCTGTGCTGAAGCGGGGAGCTGGATGAGCTTGGTGAACTGCTTGGCAGCATTGAAGCGGGCGATGTAGGTGCCGTATTCGTCGGAAACGAAACCGGAGCCATCTGGGAAGACATGGATGGCTTCAGCGTCAAAGCTGAGGAGATTTGTCGTTGCTCCCCCAGGACCATTAGCCGCAGATGCGGTGCCCACACTTTGGTCCATGACCGTGTTCACCGCGGCGGCATTAAGTCCTGTGGTGAACTTCGTGGTGGCTCCATCAAGGTAGGTGAACTTCGTGCTGCTGCTATAGGTCGGCAGGATCTGCGTTTGAGCGACCGGACCTGCGCCATAGTAAGGTGTAAAGGTGAATGGCACCTGATGAATGCGGGCAGCATAGTTCGAGTAAATGTTTGGAACAATAACGGTATTGTTGTAACCACGATCAGGCAACACATTGAATGTACCGCTGAACTGATTGCTACCAGAATTGTAGCTCCATCCTGTGATGGAAAGTCCGGATGCAGCGCCCTGTGTTTCACCAAAATTATCCAGAGCTTCCCCCGAGATGCGTCCAGCGCCAACCATGCCGTGATTAGTGATAGTAAGGTTGTTGATACTGCCGCGCTCGACTTCGCTGGTGAAAGGTGTCAGATAAGTGAAGGGTCCTTGCGTGGTCGGCAGCGGATTGCAGAAGATGCGGTAGCGCACGGCTGTCTCCACGCCGTTCACGGTTTCGGTGATGACTTCATAATCGACACCAGGAGTGGCATTGGCCCAGTTGATGAGATCTTCAGAGCATTGGAGGAAGCCAGTGAAGACGGTGTTGTTGAGGTAAGTGAAGCGGAACTCGAGATCGTTGCCGTTCATAACCACTGTTGGCAGATTGTCGCGATCATCACCGCTGTTTGGGCTGGAGTTAAAGAAGTATTCCAGTGAGTCTGGTACTCCATCGCTATCGGTGTCACCGCCAGCATTCCCGGAAAAACCGTTGGTAGCCAACCAGGAGGCAAAGGTAGCCGGGCCGCTGAGGACGGTGTCACTGCGGAAGGCGAGTTGCTGGACGCGCGTGTCCTGGGCCACTGTTGTGTCAGCGATGTTGTAAGCAGTCGCAAGGTTCGGATGACGTGCGGCGAGGAAGTCCTGGAAGGCTTTTTGTTCACCCAGCACATCTGCCGCCGTGATGCCAAGACTGGTGTAGGTGCTGGCGGCAGTGAAGTCCAAGTTTCTAGCGACCGAATCGGATAGACCGCCATTGGTGAGCAACAAGCGGAAGTTCGAAGTCTCGCTGTTCACAGTCGTATTGGTAGGCGGGTTGAGATACTTGATCGGGTAATTGTCGCCGCCATTGGCAGTGAAGCTGAGTGCGACGCACTTGATAGTGGCCGGAGCGGTTGGAAGCACTACGCCATTCTCGACGATTTTTGCGACGATCTGTCCGGCTTCATTGACGAGGGCGGCGGAGCGCAGTCTGGAGCCGAAAGTCAGCGCAGAATTGTAGGAGAAACGGATGTTACCCACTTGGGCGTAACCTCCACTCTGGACAGTCGGCCCGCTACTGAGGCCAGAAGCGAATTCGAGGATGTTCTTGAGGCCGAGCGGGGTAGCATCGAAGACCATCAGCTTGTTATCGAAACGGAGCGCGTTTTCGACATCGAGCTGAGAAATGCCGCCTGCAAGTTTGCCGGTGAGCGGGTTGGCGATCGGTGCAACCTTGGTGCCATTCGCCAGCACCGAGCCAAGTGAGGCGCGGATGCCACCGCCGTTCTTCAGCGAGAATACCGCATCCCCAAGGCCAAGGCCGAGCGCGTTACGTCCCTTCCAGGCATTGGCATCAGCGGTGATGTTGCCGAGATTCACTTCCTGTGTGCGACCAAAAACACGATCACCTTCAAGATACACGTTGGTATATCCATAGACGTTGCTGTCTTTTGTGACGACGACTGTGTTGATCGCATCGATGATAGTCTTGACCTGACTGCCAATAGTGCTGCTGGCGATAATGGTAGCGGCGCTGTTTGCGGTAGCATAGGCAACCTGAAGATTGGCTTCGGTGGAAGCATAAGCTCCATTTACCACAGGATTCAGATTGGGCACAATCAAGGTGCCGTCGGCATCAAAGTCGGCGACGAGGCGACCGAGGTAAGTGTACTCGGTGTCGGTGGTGACGATGAGCACTGGGCGGCCATCGGCACCAGCTGTGACGATTGGGTAGGCATCGGCAACGAAGTCGGCATCGTGTCCGTTGAATCCGACCGGGACATCCGTGGCGTCTCCCATGCGTTCATGACCACCACCAGCAACGACGATGTCGATACCGGAGACGAGTGGTGCGAGGTCCTTGTTGCGTTGCAGTGTATCGAGCTGATCAACTTGGATGATCTTGGTCACACCGAGTGCTTGCAAGGAATTGACGGCAGCTTGCAGATAAGCGGCGATTTCTTGAAGATCGCTGGTGGAAGCATTGGCATCATCCTTTGGCACCGTGCCATTCGGTGACGACTTCGAGAGTAGGTCAAAGGTCGTGGCTCCAACAAAACCGATGCGCTGGCCATTGATCGTCTTGATGGCATAGGGGGCGATCTTGGCCTGCATGTTCACACTAGTGACCTCAAGATTGGCGATGGTGCCTGCCGTGATGGCATTCACATTGGGTGCATTGTTTGCCGTGCCAGCTACGCCGCCAAGACTGAGGTCAGCACGAGCACGCAGGCTGCTATCTGCGGAGAAGTCGAGGTTAGCTGTGATGTGCGGGAACTTAGCACCGACCCAGTTGCCGACAGCCGTGGAGCCCGTCGTTGTTGCAGGATAAATGGCACTGGCTAGCACGGGTGAACCAAGGTCAAACTCATGGTTACCGAGAGCCGAGACTGTGGTGCCAAAGGCATTCATGATGGCGATGTCAGCGCGGGCAAAGGGCACAGCGGTCGTCGCTGTCGCGGTGGCATTGAAAGTGCCTGCCACGCCGAGTGCTCCGTTGTTGCCGGAATAGACTTGAGCTGTGGTGTGGAGCAGCGCATTGAAGGCCGGGTCAGCGCCAGCAACAAGCCAAGGGCCAGGGATGAAGCTATCGCCCTCACCGATGACGACCGTGTTCGCATACTGATCGTCGAAGCGATCAATCATCGCGCCCATGATCGGCGCAGTCTGGATGCCGAGCAGGCCGCTCTCACCGTAGTAGTGGAGGACTTGGAGGGTGTAATCGGTGGTTTGATTCAGTTCAAAGACGGTGAGAGTTTGGGAAACTTCGCTGGCTTGAAGAAGGAGCGGCTTGCCAGTCGGGCTATCGGCGGCGGAAACCACCACGAGGCCTTCGGGGTTGAGATCACCGCTGCGGACCAGCCCACCGGCAAAGGTGACGGCAGCGGGATTTGTCACGTCGAACACGAGTGTCATATGCGAGCGCTCAAGTCCGATGAAAGCGTAGGTGCGGCTGCCGAGGGTGGCGACGGTGACACCTTCTGGTTCGGGGCCTTTGTTGTCGCTGCGCGTATCGTCGAAGTTCGATGGGAACTGCGAGGCGATGATATTTTCAATCATGTCACCGCTATCCCAGATGATGGCTCCAGTGGAGTCGAGGATGGAGAAGGAGCGACCGCCGTAGCTGAGAATTTCATCGATGTCGCCATCACCATCCGTATCACCACGCAGGCCCGTTGCATTGCTGACGGTGAGGCGACCGAGGCTGGCTTGGTTTTTCAGCGCGCTGGCATTTGGAAATACGGTGGGATCTAGAGTATAACCAGAAGCCGCACCGACAGTGGTGGTCTCATCGGGATTGAGGAAATCGTTGCGATCATCACCCTCATTGGCGGTGATGTAGTAGGTCTGTCCAGCGGCGGAGTAGGAGCCTACGGCATCTGGCATGTAAAGACCAAAGACAGGATTACCTGTAGTAGGATTCACCAGCGTGGCAGCAGCGCCTGCGGCAGTCAGGCCATCGCGATCGCTAAAATCATGGCGGCCAGTGGCGAAGTTCTTTTTCCCAAGCGGCACCACGCTGGTGAAGGTGGCGGTGGCGAGATCGAGAGTGGCGACAGCGTTTGCCTCCTGAAGGGTGACGAGTGCCTTGGTGCTATCTGCGCTGATGGCGAAGTATTCAGGCTCGAAATCGGTGGAGGGCTTCCCGCCTTGGAAAATGCGGACGCCCGCTGCGCTGAGAGCTGCGGATTGGCTGTCATAGTCGGTGAAATCTGCGGTGGCAGTAGGCAGCGAAGTTGGCACACCGGAGATGACGGCCGGCACACTGATGATGCTCACAGAGCCGATTGTTGTATCGCTTGCGATCACGGTGGGTGCAGCGTTTACGGCATCCAGCTCACCTTCATTCGCGACGAGCAGTTTCGTGCCATCTGGGCTGAAAGCGATATGGTCTGGATTCGCGCCGACCTGACTGGAACCGATCAAGGCACCCGTGGCAGGATTGATGAAGATCACATAGCCGAGCGCGGACTTGGGCGAGGAAATGATCGCAGCGGCGAGAACGCTTGGATTTCCGCCGGTGCCTTTTCTGACCGTCACGGAGGAAACATCATTGCTAGTGAGCCCCGCGACTCCGAGCGAGGCAGGAGCGATGGTATTGATGAAGGCTGGGGCGGCTGGATTGGTGAGATTGATCACCTGGATGCCGGAGTTGGATGAAGTGAAGGCGCGTTTAGAAAGCGGGTCAAAGGCTGGGATTTCCGCACCATTGGTGCTAGCGAGAGGAGCAGCGTCCAGATCGATGAAGCCTTTCACCGTAGAAGTGATCCTGCCGTTGCTCGGGAAGGAGTTCGGCACGGTATCGTCGTTGGTGATGGTGCCATTCGCAGTAGCGGTGCCGAGAGTCGTCGTGCCATTGGCATTAACGATTCCAGACAGCGTGACGGTGACGACTTCATTGCTCTCGATAGTGGTATCACCATTCACCGTGACGGCGATATCTTGTGTGGCAGCACCATTGAAAGTGAAGCTGAGCGTGCCAGCAGCCAGCGTATAGTCCGTGCCAGCCGTAGCGGTGCCACCAGTGACCGCATAGTTCACGGTAAAAACAGAGGAGGTGTTCGTCCTCGTCACTGGTAGATTCAGGATAATCGTGCCGCTATTACCCTCATTGACTGAGGCAGCGGCAATACTCACAACCGAGGCTCCAATCGGTGCCGATGCCATGGCTCCAGGTGAACCGACTTCAGTCGCACTATTGACGGCAACAAAGGCTCCATTGACTCCGACGACGCTGAACTGGGTGAGAGCGGCGACGTTGGCTGCCGCCGCGTTGTCAAAGGTCGTGAAGGGAGCCGTGGAAGGTGAAAGTCCGAAGGACACGTTTGCTTGGCGCACATTGTTGGTGTCGTAGAGATTAACCGCGTCACCACCCGTGCTGAGGCCGATGCCGCCGCCAGTGTAGCTGCCGACTTGCAGCGAGGCTGGGGGGCTTGCGCCGAACCAATTCGACAGGAACGCGGCCTTGGTGGTCACAGGTGTGGCGGACTCGAGGAAGATCACGGATTCGCCCGGAGCGATGCTGGTGATACCAACGAGTGCGAGCGCAGCAGCAGGAGACTCCGAGCTATCGTCCACTTTCCAACCCGTGATGTCCACGGTACGTGCGCCAGTGTTGGTGACTTCAAACCAATCGGCTAGCACTGGGCTGTTTCCACTGCTCCAGGGAGCGACTTCCGTGACGCGAAGCACGCCAGGATTTGAGATGCCGGGTGAGCCGATTTCAACCGAGCTGGTGGCAGCGGCGAAGGCTCCGTTCACTCCCACTGTGCTTAACAAGGCGATGGCCGTGTCGTTTGCCGCAGCGGTGTTGTCGAAGGTCTGGAAAGGCGTCGCGACATCGGCTGCACCGAAGCTGACGCCAGAGTGACGTGTGCCACCAGCGGTGAAGAGGTTTACCGCATCACCACCGGTGCTGAGGCCGGCTCCGGAGCCTTGATAAGTGCCGACTTGCAGACCCACAGGAGGACTGCCGCCGAACCACACCGTTTTGAAAGTGTCCACGATGGTGGCTTGATTGGCCACGGTGCTTTCGAGGAAGATCACAGACTCACCCGCAGCGATGCTGGTGATGCCAGTGAGTGCGAGCGAGGTTGCGAAAGCGTTCGAACTGTCGTCAATCTTCCAACCGGTGATGTCCACGGCGTTGGCACTGACGTTGGTGACTTCAAACCAATCACCGCCGACTATGCCGTTACTGCTGGCCCAGGGAGCCACTTCGGTAACGATGAGGGCAGGAGGCGCAGGTGTTTCGACGACCTGATCTGTCACGCTTAGCGTATAGTTGACCGTGACGTCTGGCGTAGAGCCAACGGTTGTATCGTCCGCATTGATGGTGACGGCGTAGCTGGTCTTCGTCTCGAAATCGAGCACGGCACCCGATTTGAGATACAGGGCACTACCAGTGATCTGGAAGGAGGCCGCATCGGCTCCAGTGAGGCTCAGCGCGTTGGTGCCAAGTCCGTCATCGGTCACGACGATGTCGCCCACCTTGATCGGTGAGGCCGTACTGGTGTTTTCCTGGAGAGAATTGACTGCGTTGTTCAGCACCACGGCTGTCGGAGCTGCATTCGGCACTGTGGAAGGCGCATAGACCCAAAGTTGTGGGAACTCGATACTGCCGCCGCCGTTTTCATTGACGACATAGATGTTGCCCGCGCGGTCCATCGTGATGCCTTCAGGCTGCTGGTCAGCGGCACTCAAAGGATTCCCCACGTCCGAAGTGATGTTGAGTGTGCTGACGATGTTTCCTGCACGGTCAACATTCACGACACGCGCATTCTCTTGGCCCAGGATGAGCAGGTTTCCAGCCTGTGCTTGGCCCGTCATGGAAGGCAAATTGGAGAGCGCAAAGACATCCGCTACATCCGTCATGCCGAGCAGCGTGGTATCAAAGAGGTTGGTCGAGTTCACCGTCGTAGGCGAGCCATTGGTCGCTGTTCCTGCATTCCAATCAATGCTCGTCTGGAAAACACCAATCGGTGTCTTTTCCTTCAACACGATGAATCCATTAGTTTGCGGGTCCCAAGACATGCCTTCAGTCCCAGTGTTGTCATCAAAGGTGCCGAGATCCACGGTCTGTGCTGCTGCACGAGTCAGTGTAGTGCCGCCCATATAGGTGAACTTCACCAACTGACGTTCACGCTCCTCACTGAAAACAAACTGACCACCGCCTATGTAGGTGATGCCCTCTGGATCGTAAAACTCGGTGCCCTGTGGTTTAGCTGCGTTGAGTTCCAGTGTCATCGTGTCCACCAATTGGCCTGACTTGGTCACTTGCGTGATGGCACGGCCACCGTCACCGCAGATGAAGAGCGTGTCGGTATCCCAATTGTAGGCCACCCCAGAAGCTTCATCACATAGCAGATTGCTCACTGGCGTGCCTGCCGGCAGCGCCGTGCGCCGATACTCCGGCAAGTTATGGCGACCCACACGGACATAGTTAGAAAGGTCCACTGAGGTTAATGTGGGCGCGGTGATATCGCCAGTGAGACCAGTAAGTTGAGTGAGAACATAGTTACCTGCATTAGCACCTCCGATGGTGCTCGTCGAAGTCACCGCAATGCCTGTGCCAATGGCGGATGATACAAAGTTACCACTGCCATTAAAGGTCACGACATCGGGGGCGATGACACCTGTTAGCGTGCCAGTGATGATGGCGTTCGTGTTGCCATCAAAGGGCTTTGGCGTCACAGCTGCGCCTGAGACTGTGAGCGCAAGCTGCGTGATGTTTGCACTCAGACCCGTGGGCTGAGACAGCACGTAGCTTCCTGCTGCAGAACCGGACAGTGTGTAGCCCGTAACGGTAACTGCGATGCCATTGCCGAAACCAGCCGATGCAAAAGTGGCGACCGGCGTACCGCTCAGCGTGACATTACCGACATCAGCTGGAAGCACTCCCACTAAAGTTGGCGTGCCACTCAACGTTGCGCTGATGGTTCGGTCATATGGTTTGTTGTCTGCAGTTAAACCACTGATCGTCAGTGAGGCCGCTGGATTCACGGTGATCGTTCCAGCCATGTAAGTAATGGCGTAATTGGAGGACGTGAAGCTGCCACCTGTAGCTAGCGATGCGACGACCGAAGTCGCGTAAGTGCCCGCTGGATCAGCCGCCGCTGCGCCAGCGCCATAAGTGATCGTCACAGTGCCAATCGTTTCGCTGTTTGCCAGCCCGCTGCTGGTGAAAGCTGTGGAACCAGCGCCGCCGGTGAGCGTGACGTTAAGATTCTTGCTGACATCGTTTGCCGTGACGGTCAGTGCTTTCGCTGAGACGATGTTACCAGTGGCTGCTGTGGTGACGTTTACCGTTGTGGCACCTGCGCTTGTGAGCGCGATGATCTGTGAATTCAAGTTGCCAAGCACAGCGGCGTTGGCACTCAAGCGAACTGAGAGTGAGCCGGTCACGCTGCCGCTAGATGGAACGAAACTGGCAGTACTTGCGAAGGCCGTGCCGTCACTGGAGACCTCAAAACCCGCAGGCGCCGTAGCGGTGATGTTAGCGCTGAGATTGCTGCCCGTGACAGGGAAAGTCTGCACCTCAGATACAGTGCCATAGGTCGTGGTGAAAGCCGCTGCTGTCGCGGTACCAGTGATGACCGGAGTGACGACTGCGACAGGAGCAAAGGAGATGCCACGGAATGCGTAGTTGGTGCCAGCCGTAGCGAGTGTGGTGGCAGAGCCGTTATTATTGACATTGAACCCAGCAGTATCAGTCAGGGAAATAATCCTGCCAGTGGATGCCGTCGTGTCTGTGCCATACAAGGTGACTGTGCTACCACTCGTCGTGCCGATGATGTTACCGATGCCTGTGACTGCCACTGCGTTGTTCAGTGCCCAGGACGTGCCATTAAACGAGAACTTAGAAAGGTTCGCACCATCTGCCGTGTAAACCGTGTCGAAGCCACTGGAAGCCCAGTTATTACCGCTGCCAAGATTGGTGAAATAAAATGATTGGATCTGCGCTGTAGTCGTGATGCTCCCAGTGTATGTCTGGGGACCCGATGTGGGCAATCCAGCGCCGACTTTGTGAACTCCAATCCCTGGATTCCCAGCACCAGATGAAAGGTAGATGTTACCTCCGAGGATGAGGATCTGTCGGGTGTTTGGATTGCCTGTGTTACCATTATTGATCGGCACAGAGGTCGTAGCCGACCCTACGGTCCCCAAATAGCGCACGCCACCCGAGGCGCTAGCTCCTGCGCCGGAAAGGTAGAAGGAGCTGCCATTCACCGTAATCACGCTACGAAAGGAGTCCGCGCTAAAGCCATCGGTGACGGCGGTGGCCACGTTTGGAGTGCTTCCGCTAACTCCGATGTAACCGACGACACGGTTGGTGGTCGCTGTCGTATCGCTTTGTGGGTTGGTACCACCCGCAGCTTTGCGATACCCACCGAAGGTTAGAAGAGTGCCATCAGTAGAGCGATTGAGAGTCCCTTGAGTGGCTGAGTTCCCAGTCAAGGTAAGACCCGCAGCAGTGGAATCCACGCTAATTGTCTGCACGGGTGAACCTTGACTGGTGGCTGTCGTGTATTCCGCCAGACTTACCGCAGATGCAGCGGTGCCGAGCGTTGTGCCGCCGTCGCCCACGCGCAGCACAACCAGATTACCAGAAGTGAACGGCGCAGCTTGCACATTCAATGCTTGGCTGAGCAAGCAACCGGCTGAGACCGCCAAGGATTTGAGGAGCAAGGATCTTAATTTCATAAATGTCGTTTTGAATCGCGGCGATTTATGGAGGCTCTTTTCATGAGCGCTCTCATTTCAATGTGACCTTTTTGTTGAACTTCGCTTTATGTTTCAGGCCCGTCACACAAAGCCTATCGTCATTGAGAATCAGGGTAACGACCATCCTAACGACTGGGCCATTGATGAACCATAATTGTCACTCTCAATGAGTTGCTGAGATTGCATCAGGCTTGTGACTTAGAGAGTACCTTTGCCTTTTCTATGCGAGCACACACATCCACTTCATTAGCACTTCTCAGTGTGGCTCTCTTCGCGGTTATCGTCCTGAAAACTTCCAGCGGTGAGGCTGCGAAGTTAGAGCCCTTAAGCCTAGAAAGCTCTCCGCCCGAGTTAGCCTTACTCATGGGAGAGCTACAAAGACTGACGCATAAGATGGCCCTATCCGCAGACGCGGGGAATGCAGAGCTGGCAAACTTTTACATGCATGAGTCTCTGGAGCAGATGAAGAAGATCCAAACCGAGGTGCCTGAATATGAAGGCCAGCCCGTGGCGCTGCTGATGGATCGCATGGGACTACCTACGTATGCGACGATGCAAGAGGCCGTGAATACCAAAGACAAACAACAGATGCTCACGGCACTGGATACAGTCATCCAGAGTTGCAATGCCTGCCATGCAGCCACGCTACATCCATTCATCCGCATCACGCGCGGCACCGAGGTGAACCCCTTCAACCAATCATTCCAACCATGAAATTTGTTATCTGTTTATTGCTCACGACCGCATCGTTGATCGCTCAAACGCCTAATCGCGGAGTCGTCAGCATCGCAGGTTTAAAGAATGGTCAGGTGGTCAATCGCTGCCTTGGGTTTATCGTCGAGAAGGAAGGCTTTGTGCTTACGCACTATGACAATCTCATTTCGCAGCCAGATGGGCTGCTTTTAGAAAAATTTGAGGTCACGTCTGGAATGAAGAGTTATGACGCAGAAATCATCGGCGTCGAACCGACGATCAACATGGGCATCCTAAAACTCGAAACCGAGGAAACCTTCACACCGGTCACTTGTGCCGTGAAGCGTGACATCGCTCCAGGCATGTTATTGCAGGCTGTTTTGTTTGAAGGTAGTTCTTTAAAATCAATCGACGGTCAGGTGACTGCATTTAATACGAAGCTCTGTTATCAGCATAGCCTCGGCTCCACCATGTTTCGGGCGAAGATCACGATCCCTGCTGCATCACTCGGCGGACCCGTCTTTTATGCTGACACTGGCGAGGTGGCAGCGCTATTTACAGGCTACAAGCCTGAAGTGGAACAAGGCCATGCCGAGGACACAAGCGAGACGCATCTCCTGCCGATCAATCTGTGCTTTAACATTTATGAGAGCCTCAAAACCAAGCGCAGCCTTAAATCACCGTGGACAGGCTTCTCCGTTCGACCTCTGAATGAACAAGAGCAGCAACTTTTCCCAACAGCAAAAAAACACCACGGCGGCGTGGCCATTGAAGATGTTTGGGAAAACAGCCCAGCAGAGAAACTCGGCATCCAAGCTGGTGACATCCTGGTACAGTTCTCCTACAACCGCATCCTCAGCGTCGGCGACTTCCAAAAGTGGCTCTACATGTATGGCGTCGGCCATCCCGTGAAACTCATGATCCTGCGGAATGGTACGGAATACTTGGTTACCGATTATGTGATCGAAGAACGCCCGCAATGGGCAAAGCCAAAGTAACCAGGCGCTACTGAATACGTGTCTGTTTAAATGAGTACGCGCGATTGAGACGTTCTATGGTTCAACCCTCTGTGAGGTAGTTCTAACACGACTGCATGGATTCAGCTGGAGTGCTGGCGTTACATCCAAATGAGTGACGTTTCAGCCATGTGAAACCTTCCTCACATAGGGCTTCGTGTCGTCAAAACTTAGATCATAGTTCGAGCGGACAGCCCCTCATTCCAACCTTCAACATTCAATGTAATGATGATTACCCACAAATGTTTGCTGCCGTTAATGGGCGACTGGCGCGGTGACGGGTTATGAAGTCGAACATGTTTTGAGCCATCTTTATCTCAACTTTCACGTGCGGTTTGAGCTCAGCAAACCCCACACCTAACATCATGTGTGCCAGTCATAGGCCGCATGTGTGACGAAAAACTCACTGCCAAAAATGTCGCCATAAGAGATGCGACGGAGGCAAAATTAGCAGCACCTATAGCTGCGAACGATAACCCCCTAGTTCGTTATGCCCCCAATTTCCCACTCCGTCACTAACAACGTCTTCGTTCGCGCGGTCGCGATCTATGTCTTTGGTTTTGTCTCCTTTCTTCTGATGTGCGCTATGGCATCAGCGCAGTCCTACACGTCTACCACCGCCACGACTGCCTGGAATGCAGCGCGATGGAACAACACCACAGATGTCGCGCCCTATACCAGCACCTTCACTGCGAACAACGCTGTTTCATTCACCTCAGGCACTTACACATTTGCAGGCATGGGTGCTTCGACAAATGTGGGCAATGTCACGGTGGCGAGTGGTGTGACGGTGAACTTTGCATCCATCGGAAGCACCTATGCCACGGGAGGTGCAGTGCGAACCATTGATGTCGGGGCTGGCGGCTTGTTTGATTTGAATCAAAACGCCTTGTCCACTGCGGCAGGCACCGGTTTTATCAAAAACGGCAGCGGTGTTTTTGGAACTGGCGCGGGTAATTTCACTGGGGGTTTTACTCTCAATGCCGGGACAGTCATCGCACGTGGCACAACGGGTTTGGGCAGTGGTGGCACAAACACGTTGACCCTCAATGGCGGGACGATGGCAGCGAACGGAAGTCGAACCTTCGTCAATACTCGTTTCCCAAACGGAATCACCATCGGTGGGAATGTACAGTTCGGGGCACTGGCCACCGAGGTGAGCCTTTCCAGCAGCACGGCGAACCTTGTTTTCGATAACAATGTGAGTCTCGGAGCTGCGAGCCGCACGCTAATGCAGGGCAACAATGGGTCGCACGGCTTTACCGGTGTCATCAGCAACACGGGAAGCGGTGGGATCACCTTTGCGGCGCTGTCTGGAACAGACGGACGTTTTGACATCACGAATGCCGCCAACACTTTCACGGGTGACATCACGGTCACCGGTGGCGAAGTGCGCTTTACCGCCGATGGCAGCCTCGGCAATGCCGCGAACGACATCATTATTGATGGTGGTCGCTTTGCGACGCTCAGTGGCGCCAGCTACACGCTCGGTGGTGGACGCCAGATTTTCGTGGGAGACGCCTCAGGAACCTCGATCAGCACACCTGGCGCTGGAGTGCTCAGCTATAACGGTGCCATTGCCAACAAGATCGGTGAAATTGGCGCATGGGCCAAACAGGGTGGTGGCACGCTGGCTTTGGGCGGTGTGAGCACTTACACGGGTGACACCGCGATCAACAACGGCACGGTGCAGCTCACGACGGGCAATGACCGCCTGCCCACGACCACGACGGTCAGCCTGGGACAAGCGGCGAGCGCCAACCTCGGCATTCTAGACCTCAACGGACGTAGTCAGCAGATCGCCGGACTGAACTCCGTCACCGGAACGAATGCCACGGCCACCAATAACACCGTCACGTCCTCCACGGCGGCTACGCTGACTCTCGGCGGCAGTGGAAGCTACAGCTATGGCGATGGCACAGACGCAAACTCCGGCGTCATCACTGGATCAATCACCTTGGTCAAGAGCGGCAGCGGCACGCAGACATTTGGCGAAGCAAACGCCTACACTGGTAAGACCAGCATCACGGGTGGGTTTATTGCTGGTAGCGGAGAGAGCATCTTTGGAACGAATCCGGGCAGCTTCTCGGCGGATCAGATCACGCTCGATGGCGGCGGCGTGAAGGCAACCGGCAGCATCAGCTTCAACAGCAACCGAGGCATCACCCTAGGCTCCGGCGGTGGCACGCTGGACACGAATGGAAACAGCATCAGCCTTACCAATGAGGTCACTGGTAGTGGTCCGCTTATAAAACAGGGCACTGGCACCCTGACCCTTTTGGGGGCCAACACCTATTCCGGCGGCACCACGATCAGCGGCGGCACCCTACAAGTCGGTAATGGCGGCACGACAGGCACACTCGGCAGCACAAGTGCAGTCACGAACAACGCAGCGCTGGCCATCAATCGCAGCGATTCCATCACTGTCACACCTGTGATCTCGGGCACAGGATCGCTCACACAAACGGGTGCGGGAACCACGACTTTGACTGGAGCCAACACATTCACTGGGGACGTCAAGGTGACCGGTGGCACGCTCGCCGTCGCTACAGTGGCCGCTAGCACTGTGGCGCAGCCACTCGGCCAGGCTACCACACCTGTCGCCCTTTCCTCAGGTGGTCGGCTCAGCTACACAGGTGTCGGCGTGAACTGGGATCGTGGCATCACCGTCACCACTGGCAGCACGGGTACCATTCAGAACAGCGGTTCAGGCGAGCTTCTACTCACAGGACCGATTTCAAAGGACGGCAGCACGCTCACCTTCAGTGGCACACAGCCGATTAAAGTTGGCAGCGTCATCACAGGCGCATCGGCCAACTCAGATCTCGTGATCGAGGATACCACGGTGACGCTTGCCAATGCCAACACCTACAACGGTCCTACCACCGTCAACAATGGCGGTAAGTTGGTCGTCACCAACACCACGGGTTCTGCTACTAGCACTGGCAATGTGCAGGCAAACTCTGGCAGCGTGATTCTTGGCACAGGCTTCATCCAGCCAGCATCAGGTGGCACGGTGACCATCGGCAGCGGAGCCAAAGTGAGTGTGGGAAATGCCTCTGGTGACACGAGTGGAAATATCCTGACCTTCACCCCTGCCAATGGCAGCATCACCACTTTTTTCCAGAGTGGCAGCACCTTGGAGTTTGATCTTTTTTCAGGCGCAGGTCTGGGGGATCAGACGGGCAATCTTGCCGCAGCCGATCTCTTCCGCACAGGTGGCCTTTTCAACATCAGCACCGGTGTTAAATTGAAAGTGACCAGCGCGATGACAGGCTTTGCAGCCAATGATCGTTGGCGGCTATTGGACTGGAACACTCTAGCCGGCACAGCACCGACAGGCACCTTTGACACCGCGCTAATGGAGCTACCCACGCTGACCGGATTGCTGGGCTGGGATCTGAGCCAATTCTACACCGCTGGAACCATCTCTGTAGCAGTCGTGCCTGAACCGACACGCGCGCTACTCTTCGCATTGGGTTTGATTGGTCTGTTGAGCCGTCGTCGTCGCTAAAATGAATCACTCGGAGTTTCTCCGAACCGGTAACGAAACCAAGGTCCACGACGCAAAGATCCATCGGGATATTTTTCCCCGAAGTAGAGCTAATGAATCACAACGGAGTCTTTGTGATGAGCACTGATGATGAGCAAAGCCTGAGTCGCGTCAGTTTGATGTTATCTCAAAGTTTGTGACATCTTTGACGCATGGCAAAATTGTTTCGTTCGTCTTTTTGCCAAGTCTTTAGACAGGACGTTAAAAAGCTATCGTCGGCAGAATGATTTTTCTGCTGGTGATTTGCTAACTCCCATCCATCCCGCTCTCAAGTCATGAACCGTTCCTTCTTCCTCAGTGCTGCCTGCGTGGCACTCACAGTCTCTTCTCAGGCTGCTACCTTCTTCGGTGTCACCACCGACAATAATCTCGTGTCTTTTGACACGACTGCTCCAGCTACCTTCATCACAAGCACAGCCATCACAGGCTTGAAGGCAAGTGACGGTATAACTAACGATGCAGGCGCTGTTCTGCTGAACCTAACCTACCACGCCAGCTCAGACACCCATTACGGCATTGACTCGAACTCAAACTTTTATTCCGTCACAAGAGGCGGTGCTGCGACTCTTATCAGCAGCACTTTCAGCACTCTGGGTTTTGCCGCTGGTTTTGCCTATGACCCGATCACTGATAAAATGCTCTTCGCGAGTGATGTCGGGGAAAACGTCCTCTTTTCCACCAATGGCACACGCACAACCAATGGCAATTTAGTCTATGGTGTTGGTGACGCAAACTTCGGCACCGCACCAGTAATCTTCGCGCTTGGTATCGACCCAGATTTCGGTAGCACCTATTTTATTGATGCCAATCTGAATACACTGGTGAGAAGCATCGACCCGAATTTCAGTGAACTCTTCACGGTCGGTGGACTGGGCCTGGATATTGTTTCCTTTGGCGGTCTCGGAGTGGATGCCAATGGTAATCTCTGGGGCACGCTCTCCACAGATGGAGCCACCTCTTCCCTGTACTCGATCGACGCGCTGACAGGCGCTGCCACATCAGTAGGCAATTTCGGTTCGGGTGTAGGCGTCCATTCCATCGCCGCAATCCCAGAGCCTTCACGCGCAGTGCTTGTCGGCATGGCCTTTGTGGGCCTCCTCTTCCGCCGCCGCCGCGTCGCCTAAACCCTTTCTGCCTTCAACCCGCAGTCAACCCAAATACCCATCCTCAAAATGCACTTCTCCAAACTTCTGGCCGGCCTTGCGCTCGCCTCGACATCCGCCTTCGCTCAGGGCGTGCTGACTTCCGAGTCTTCCTACCTCAGCGCCACCCCGACCTCAGACTTCACGTTCACCCCGATCGTGACTGTGGGTGATCGTGTTCCTCTGACGTCCGGCACTGGCCCAGTGGGAGCCACTGACTACACCTTCTGTGGCATTCCTGATGCCATGGGCATCTACAAAGATAGCGTGACGAATGAGAATATTCTTTTCGTAGCCCACGAAATCAATAGCACTAGCAATAGCCGCCCATTCGCGGGTTCGACACGCTACAAGGGTGCCTTCGTTTCACGCTTTTCCATGAATAGCACCACTGGCGCTATCCTTAATGGTACGGTCGCTCACAAAGAACTGTTCCTGGAAAACACCCAGGCCGCTGGCACACTGGGAACGCGCCCACCACTCGAAGGTGATACCGCTGGCTTCACCCGTTTCTGCTCCGGTTCTTTTGCCGGACGTGAGCACGGCATGGATCGCCCGCTCTACTTCACCAACGAGGAGTCTGGCACTGGCAACTACAATGCAAATGGTTCCCAAGTCGTGGTCGTTGCTGATGGCAAAATGTACACGATTCCAGCCATGGGCCGTGCAGCCCGCGAGACCACTATCGTGCAGCCGCGTCGTGATGACAAAACAGTCGTCATCTTTACCGAAGACGGCCCTGCACCTAGCGCCAGCCCTGTCTCCTACACTTATATGTATGTGGGCACCAAGCTCCGTCGCTCCAATAGCGTGCTCGATAAAAATGGTCTCACGGGTGGTAAGCTCTATGTCCTCTGCGGAAACGCAGCCCAGCACAATGAAGGCACCTTCACCTCTGGCAGCCTTGCCACGAAGTGGGTCGAGATCCCAAATGCAGCCAATCTCACTGGGACCCAACTTTCCATTCAGGCAGACGTCGTTGGTGGTTTCGGCCTAGTGCGTGTCGAGGACGCAGAATTTGACCCCACGCAGCCTACTCGCAGCGTTTTCCTTGCCACTACAGGTGGTTCGGGCCCGAACCGCCTTGGTCGTCTCTATGAATTGACCATGAATCCAGTGAACCCACTGGCCAATGGCACGCTGAACATCGTCTATAATGCAGACACCATTATTTACCCAGCAGGCAGCTATTCTGGCGCGAGCACAGGTCGCCTAACCGCTCCAGTCACGGGTGCCATTGGCACCTACACACAGGGTGACCTTACTGGCCCAGACTATCCAGTGAGCATCGACAACATCGCTGTCACGAAGGATTTCATCGTGGTTTGTGAAGACACCAATTCCCCAGCCAATGCCGTCTATACAGCCAAGGCCCGCAACGCCGGTATGTGGACCCTCAATCGCAACAACGCCTACGCAGCAAAGCTGCAATCCACCTTCAACTACGGCTATGTGGCTGGTCGCGACGGTAACTTGACCAGCGCCTATTCCGCAGGTCTCTGGGAGAGCTCGGGTGTCATCAGCACAGACGCCATCTTTGGCGCTGGTACCTTCCTGATCAATATCCAGGCCCATCCATACGGTGCAGCAGCACACCGCTCCAATGCACCCAACGGATCTGGCGGCTTCCTGACCAAAGCACAGGCATTGCTGGAGTTCGCCGAAGACGGCCAGGTCTTGCTCGTTCGTCCGAAACCATAAGGCTAATCCTCAACTCAGCAGTTCACCCTTCATCCCGGCCATGCGAGCGCGTGGCCGGGACTTTCATTCTCTGGCTTTCATGTCAAAACCCGCAAACTCTCCCTCCCTACCGCCTGCTTTGTTGGGCATTGAAGCCGTGGGTTTACTGGTCTTGATCTTGGTTTGGAAAACTTTCTGGTTACTGCCGCTAGTAGCTCTGGTGATGCTCGGCGCAGGGCTGCTCATTGCCCGACCTGCCACGGGCGTCTTACTCGCCGCCATCAGTTTGGCCGCATGGATCATCACAGGTAACGGATGGCAGCCTGCTGATCTTCTCGTTCCTGCTTGGCCCATCGGCGGACTGCTTATCGGAGCCGCACTGTCCTTTGCAGGCATCCTAGCAGCAACTGGGAAAAAAGCATGGCCGCCCATCTCCCGTTGTCTGTTGCATGGAGTCGTGTTGATTCATTTTATCAGCGCCGGTGTGCTACTCGCCGCACTATATTTGCAGTTGCCTCTGCATGGTTGGTTAGCGACAGCGCTAGCTGGTCTCTGTCTGCTACTTACTACCGACACTTTCTTCCGACTCACGGCGCAGCTTTACACGCCTCGCCGACACTGGTCACAGATGCCGCAACCAGGAGTGTTTTTCTTTTATCCCTGGCTCCGTGGCGAGTGGCGTGCCTGCGTGCCTGAAAAGAATACTGCTGAGATCGAAGAGCATATCTCACTGAAACTCGCTGACATGTGGATGTGGCCCATCGTGCGCGACAGCTTACCGTCATTGTTGGCGACGATTTCTTTCTGTGTCTGGGCTAATTCCTGCCTGCATGAAGTGCCAGCGAGCAGCCATGGAGTGCGCCAGCATTTAGGTATCTGGCAGTCCCAGCCACTCGCGCCGGGTTTACACCTTTCTTTGCCATGGCCACTGGGCACTGTGGAAGTCGTGAATACCAGTCTGGTTCGTGAGGTCGTGCTCGGCTTCCGCACCGATCCTGGCCAGCCCATCCTCTGGGAGCGTGCGCATTATGAAGGCGAGCAGCAGTCCCTCGTCGGCGGTGGCGATGACTTCCTTTCCATCAGCGTGCCCATTCTTTTTCGCATCAGTGATCCTGTGCGCTATCTGCGCACCCTCGCACAGCCTGAGGCACTGCTAGCACAGGAAGCCCAGCGCGTTCTACTTGCCCTAGCATTACCGCTCAAGGCAGAGCAAATCATGACTGAGGCACGCGAAGAAATGCGTGCGCTGTTTCGTCAGCGCTTGCAGACAGCACTCGATTCCCTGAACTCAGGCATCACTATCACAGATGTGCTGTTGCGTGACATCCACCCGCCTGTCAGTGTCGCTCAGACCTTCCAAGAAGTGATTTCTGCCATGGAGGATAAAGAAGCTGCCATCTATGAAGCCGAATCAAACAACACAGACAGTCTCTACAATGCCAAAGCCTATGCCGGTGCCGCACTGACAGGTGCGGAGTCCGTGGCACAGAACCGCCAAGCCCAAGTCAATGGTCAAGTGGCGCGCTTCGAAAGCCGCCGCGCCGCCTGGGCCTTGCAGCCGACACTGTATCAATGGCGCGAAGGCTTTCGCGTCCTGGATGAGGCACTCGGAGGAACGAAGAAAGCCATTGTCGATGACAGCCTCCAGACACGCCTACCAGCGCAGCTTGATCTGAGAAAAGTGCTGAACCCAGACTTCACCAGCAGCGCCGCGCCTGCACTCCAGTCACTCATCCCAAAACCAGGTAAATCTCTCGAAGCCTTTGACCAGGAAATCGAAGGCTATGTGCGCATGGGCAAAGGTGAAATCCCCGCACCGAACATGGCCCCTCCTGACACCGACAACCTCCTTCAAAACCCCAGCCCGATGCCAAAGCCATGAGTGAAATCTCCCCTGTCAGCATTAGTCGCACCGTCACCCTACGCCTCGTCTCCATCGCCGCAGCTGCGCTGCTCGTCCTCGCTTTCGCCTGCTGCTTTTTGGTCAATGAAGCCGAGCACGTTTTGGTGATGCGTTTCGGTAAACCCATGCGCGCCATCGAGCAACCCGGCCTACACTTCCGACTGCCCGTGCCGCTGGAGCACATCGTGCGTATCGACAAGCGCCTGCAACACGCCGAGATCCGCCTCAGTGAGACGCTCACACGTGATCAGCGCAATGTCATCGTTCCCGTATTCTTCACTTGGCGCGTGCAGGAGGCGCTGATATTTCACACTTCCGTGCGCGACTTTGAACCTGCTCGACAAAAACTTGATGCACTCATCACCAGCGCGCGCAATACCATGCTTGGCCGCCATGACTTCGCTGATCTGGTCGGTGATGAGCGTATTGGAGCTTCCATCCCTGCTTTGGAAAAAGAAATACTCACTCTGGCCGCAGCAGATGCAGCCCAGCAGCTCGGTATCGAGCTCATCACCACTGGCATCACCCAAATCCAGTTACCCGAGGCCAATACTGAATCCGTCTTCCGCCGCATGAGATCCGAGCGCAAGCGTGAGGCCACACAATACCGCGCTGAAGGGCGTGCCAAGGCTGCCGAGATGAAGGCAGAAACCGATAAGCAAGCCACCTTTCTCATCGCCGACGCCAAACGTGAGGCCGAGGAACTACGTGGCAAAGCCGAAGCTGAGGCCGCCGCAGTCTATGCTACGGCGCATGGCAAAGATCCCGCCTTTTACCGCTTCCTGCGTGAGCTTCAAAGTCTGCGTACCGTCGTGGATAAAAACACCACCGTCGTGCTCGATACCAGCGTAGCCCCCTTTCACTGGCTGAAGGCCAAAGAAGGCGACGGCAATCCCGTAAAGCCAATCGAGATGTCCGCGCCAAGTGCGCCAACTGCCATCATCATCGACCGCAATCCGTGATGCCTGCAATGAAACCAGCTCAAACACCCCTGCGCAACGACGGCCACCTCGTCGAGGCATTGCTGCTTTTTCTCAAGCAGCTCACCGCTCATGCGCGCTGGGTTTTTGCCGTCTTACTGGCGCTCTATGCCATCTCCGGAATCCACAGCATCCAGCCGCAGGAAAGTGCGCTGGTGCGCAGGCTGGGTCGGCTGCAAACACAGTTGCATGGCCCAGGCCTACTCATCGGATTACCGGCACCGTTTGATGAAGTGCTACGATTCGATACGGGTCGTGATCTCAGCCTGCCACTCAATGATTGGGCGCTGATCGGCACCAAGATCGGCGATCCCGACAAACCCATCGAAAAGACAGACGCGCAGCTCAGCGCTGAACTCGCCACCAGGGAAATTGAAGGCGCAGAGTTTCCAATGTATGAAAACATGACACTTGATCCCGTGAGACATGGCTACACGCTAACAGCCGACTACAACGTCATTCAGGGCCGCTTTACTCTGCGCTACCGCATCGCCGAACCTTTTGCCTATACTTCTGGCGGTGCAGACATCCGCACACTCCTCACACGCCTCACGCGCCGCAGTCTCGCTGTCCAGCTCGCAGCGCGGAAGATCGACGCCAGCCTAACAGAAGCCCGCAGCGATGTGGCAAAGGCAGCTGCAACCAGCCTGCAAGAATCTGTCACCCACTTGCACCTTGGCATCCGCATCAGCAGTATCGACATCGTGGAACTATCTCCACCGAAGCAAGTGCTTGCGGCTTTTGAAGACGTGGTCAATGCCCGTCAGTTTGCCAAAACTTTGGCAGAAAACTCTCTGCAATATCAGGGCGAGACCGTCACCCAGTATCAAGGTGACGCCGCCGCCATCCTGCAGCGGGCACAGGGTTACAGTGCCGATCTCATCGCCGTCGCACGCGGTGAAGCCAGCGCCTTCACCTCCCTCTTGGCGAACTACCAGCTCCAGCCAGAACTCGTCGCGCAGCGCATCCTGCGCGAGTCTCTGGATGCTGCCATGAGTCAGATCTACTCCCGCACGCTGGTGCCCATGTCCACTACCGCGCCCTCCATCTTGGTCGAGCCTGCACCCCAATTTTCCCGCTGATGCACGCCGATCTCGACCGCCAAACGCTGAGCCGACTGCGGCTTCTCTTTGCTGCTACAGCGCTGCTCACAGCATCTGCTCTGACGACATGGCTACGGCCAGAGCAGCCCACTTTACCAGCATTGCTCGCGCTAGCTGGCGTGCTCATCGTCGCGCTGCCCATCGTGCTTGGCGTGATCAAAGCCATCCGCGCCAGTGGCTTCGCGGCCACGCAGTTTTATATGGATCAATACGTCGTGCTCGCACTGGCAGCATGCCTTGCCACTGGGCGCTACCTCACCGGCGGAATCGTCGCTGTGATCCTCGTTTTTGGTCAGATGATGGAGGAGAGAACCACCGTCGGTGTTGAGCTGGCGCTATCCAAACTACGTCAGCTAAATCGCCTCATCGCCCGCCGCCGTCGCGGTGAGTTGGAAGAGGAAGTCGAAGCTGCTGAGCTGCATCTCGGCGACATTATCGTGCTGCGTCCCGGTGAGGTCGTGCCTGCGGATGCGGTTATCCTCACAGGCAGCGCCATGATGGATCAAAGCCGCATCACGGGCGAATCAGCACCCGTGGAGGCCAGCACGAACAGCGACATCTTTGCCGGCACGCTCAATCTCAACGGCGCTCTCACCGCGCGCGTCACGGGCGCTGGCACTGACACCGTCATGGGGCGCGTGCAGAGCATCATTGAGGAGGCGAAGTCCAGCGAGGCTCCCATCATCAGCATGGCTGAGGATTACGCCCGCTACTACACGCCGCTCATCATGCTCATTGCCGTGAGTGTGTTTTTCTTCACTCAGGATATTGATCGAGCCATCGCCGTGCTTGTGGTTAGCATTCCCTGCGCCTTCGTGCTCGCCAGCCCCAGCGCCATGGTCTCTGCCATCGCCGCAGGTTCACGAATGGGACTCCTGATCAAAAGCGTGCGCCATCTGGAATCAGCTCGCCTTGTCGATACCGTCGTCTTTGATAAAACCGGCACTCTCACTGTCGGCAGACTCGAGCTGGAAGATGTGCTGCTGCATGATGCGGCCATCAGTAAAGACGACGCGCTACGGCTCGCCGCCGCATTGGAAAGCAGCTCCAATCATCCCGTCGCACGCGCCATCGCTCATGCAGGCGAATCATTGGCGCTGCCTGAAGTCACTGACCTCATCGAGCATCCTGGACTCGGACTTGAAGGCATAGTCGAAGGACAAAAAATCCAAATTGGTCGCCAGTCATGGCTACGGGATCATGGCATGGAGATCGCACTCGATCCCACACTGCTCACGCGTCACAGCCTTGTTCTGCTGAGTATGAATGGCCACCACACCGCGACTTTTTTACTCGCTGACCGTATCCGTGATGAAGCCGCTGAAACACTCACCCGCCTCCGCAGTCTCGGCATCACCGACTTCGTCATGCTCACTGGTGATCGCGCTGAAGTCGCACAACACATCGCCAGCAGCATTGGCATCACCGACTTCCAAGCCGAGTGCCTGCCTGAGGACAAAGTCGCCCGCATCCGCCTGCTCAAGCAGCAAGGCCACCGCGTGCTCGTCGTGGGCGATGGCCTGAATGATGCACCAGCACTGAAGGAAGGCGATCTCGGCGTCGCCATGGGGGCACTGGGCAACGACATCACCGTTCACACTTCCGATGTCGCCCTCATGTCAGGCGACTTGCGCCGTCTGGCTGATCTGCTGATGCTTTCCGCCCGCACCGTCGGCATCATCAATCAAAATTTGCTCTGCGGTTTCCTCTTCATCATCCTCGCCATCACTGCCTCCAGCCTAGGCTTCGTCAATCCCGTGCTCGCCGCCTTCCTGCACGAGTTCAGCGCCTTCTTCGTGATCTTCAATAGCGCCCGCCTGCTGCGCTTTGATGGTATGGAAGTAGCCGCCGTTTCGCCTGAAAATACGGCGGTAGAAAGCGTCGTCAACGTGCCTGCTGCTGTCGCATGAATGCTGCGCTGCTGCAATCCAAACCGATAAAGTTGGCTGCACTCATCGGCGTCATTTTTTGCGCAGGATGGTTCGGCTACCGCATCGGCGCACCTGAGATAAATCGTGCTCATGTAAGCACAGCAACCGACTCCGCAGCTCCCGCAGTCAATCATTTGCCAGCTTCCGCGAGTGTCGCTCTGCGCGACCGCCTGCTACGCGCACCCAAAGAAGAGCCGCCGTTCTGGCTCAGCGCCGTCGTGCCAGAGCCAACAAGTCCACGCCTACCAAAGCCAGCTATCATTCCTGTCAGCACCGGTTCAGGCATCACCGCAGGCGAAGTCGCTAGCCGCGTCTCTGAGCTGGAAGGCACACCTTCCACGCCAGAAAATGCCGCACTCTTGAATGCACAAATTGTGCTCTGGTTTAGCTTAGCTCCCGAGCAGGCGACAGAGTGGCTCAACCAAACGGGCCGCTTTGACGAACTCGGCAGTAGTCTCAAATCCATCAGTGAAAACATTGCCTCTGCAGGCCACGCAGAAACGGCGCTCGTCTGGGCGGAGTCGATCCCAGATGAGGCAACGCGCCGAGCTACTCTAATGCTTCTTTATGCACACCAAGTTAGGCAAAGCAAGGTGAGCGAGTCTGAACTCCAGCAGCTTGGCTTTGATGCTCAAGAGATCGCCCAAATCCGCAGCGGCAGCTTAGTTGATTGAACGACTCAATCACAATTCTGACAGTACAATAGCCACGACAAAGAAACCCTGATTTCCCGTCGCATCCACATACACCGTGCGCTCGCCGTCATCGAAATGCTCTAGCGACGTCTCCGTTGCTGCGCCGGTCGGAGTCATCGCAAAGGGCACAACAGTGAAGGGTCCCGTCAGACTGCTCTGGTAGTGCACCTCATAAGTGCTAAAGGCTGTGACCTGAAACGTCAGTTTTAGTCGCGTGGTATTTCCCGAGCGTGAATAGAAGCTGACGGAATTCACATTCAATCCCAGTGAGGGAACCTCCACGGTGATGATGTTTGAACTTGGTGAAAAAGCCGTCTTGTAAGAAACTAGATCTGCTTCTGCTGGCCCCCTGATGACTCGGCCATAGACATCGTAGAGCGAGCCATGACAGGGACACATCATGGCCCCGTTCCCACGGAGAAACTTGTTCACCGTGCAGCCTGCATGCGTGCAGACAGAATCCAGTGTCACGAACACTGTGCTAGTGGCTCGGTTGATTGTTAGCGGTTGATAGATCGGACTGAAGTTCACTTGCACCGAGCCGCCGACCGTTGCCAAGGCTGGATAGGTGGCCAAGTTCAACTTTAGCACACCTGGCCCGCTCTGCGCAGCCTCGGTCACTTCTGACAAAAACAGCGCTGCACAGGAAGGCGAGACAGCAGATCCAAACAGGAAACGCTTGATCCATCCGCGTCTAGATAGGTCATCACGGTGTTCAGTACACTCAGGAGCTTTCATCCTGAAAGAAATGGCTTCTTCTTTTTAAAAATCACTCTGCGTTAGGTGACTTTATCCTCACATCAGCGTGATTTGATGCCCTAACTCCGAGTGCTGCAATACCAAATCAGAATGGCCGCAATCACGATTCCAATGAATGCAAGTATCGGCCCGCCTTTATGCCTCAAACGATACGTTTTTCGACGCCACTTCAAGTATTTATCGAGTTCAACATCTCCAGTCTCGAATGCCCCTCGGGTCCGAGCACTGGGTGCTGGCTCGCTTACTGCTGAGGTATCTGTCGGTTGCGTGTCGATTGGTGAGAGGAGGCTGGGGGGGACTGAAAATTCGGTCTGTTCCGCTACCTTGTAAAGTCATCAATTGATTCAGTGGATCGGGTGCGGGATTTCCATTTCGGCGTTATGACAAGGAATAAGGCGGCGGTGCGCATGGCGCTGCAAAGACGTGGTGATTACCTCGTGACGCGGAGGCGGATGAAGCGCTGAGCACCGGTGTGGTCATCACGCACGACGAGGGTGCGCGTGGCACCGCTGGTGGTGTTGCTGATCACTTGCGTGTGGCCAGGGCCGGACTGCCAGGTGCTGAGATCACCACTGACCTCAATGGTGGTGCTGACGCCGGTGGTGCCTGCGGGCTGCTGGAGGGTGAACTCCAAGTGCCCACTGGTCATCTGGCTCGTCACGGGCAAAGTAGTTGCGGAGGAAGGATCCGTGCCGAGACTGAACTCGATCAGATTGGCCAATCCATCGCCATCATCGTCGGCGGCATCGTTTGAGGGATTCGACACAAGCGAAATCTGGCCGGGCGGCAGCGCACCGGTGCGGTTCAAATACGTCAAAGTACCGGAGGGATTCAGCAGCGTGCCTGACAGTCCAAAAGTGTCGGGAATGGTGAGCGCGTAAGAGCCCATGCTCACCGTGCCTTGAACCGTGAGGCTGCCGGGCAGCGTGACGGCGGCATCCAGTGTCCAAGTTTTGCCGACGGGCACGATGCCTGAGCCGCTGGCATCGAGCACCAGCAGGGGGAAGCTGTGGCTGACGACTTCGCTGCTGAGGAAACGCTCGATGACGACCTGATAAAGCCCTGCGGCAGTCGGTGTGCCGGAAAGGAGGCCCGACGTGGCCTGAATGCTGAGGCCGGGCACCGCATCGCTGGTGGAGCCGAGACGGAACTGCGGCTGAACGTTGAAGGCACCGCTGCGCAGATTACTGACGAAGGTGGTGTTGATGCCTCCATTGCCCGCGCCCGGCGTAGCGGCGCTAGCATTGCCGATGGTCCAGAGGAGCGCGTTGTCGGCTCCCGGCTCGGTATCGCCCGTGTAGAAGGCGCTCTTCGTGCTGCCGACGGTGGTGAGCTTAGGATCATACACATTTTCGTTGTTGAGCGAGAGTGCATCAATGATTTGATTCGTGGCACTGCGGATGATGATGCTCTCTGCTGTGGAATTACTCAGCCCGCCCCAGGTGCCACCGGTGAAGGCACTGGCATTTGTGTGGGCAAGCACGAGCAGCCGATCCGCTGGATCAATGTCATCAGTCGCAGGCAGCAGTGCGTCACGCTCAGTAGCCTTGCAGATGACAATGACCGTCCCCGGGGTGACGGCACTCCACAGAGCCACATTGGCAAATGTCGTGTAAATGCCGGATCGATCAGCCAGTGTAAAGCCACGTAGATCGGCGGTCCTCAACACAAGTAATTCCACCCACTCACGTCCAGCTCCTGATAGCGCCCCTTGGCTGAATTCATTGATGATCAGCTCACGCCCGAAGTTGGTGGCGGAGCTGGCAAGGAAGAGTTCCGAATCATGGCTGTAGCTGCTGCCCACGCGTGCCCAACGTGCTGGACGACGATTCACCGCGAGCGAGCTGGTGGTGAATGCCGCGCCGTTTTGACCAGCCGCTGATGGTGTGATGCGGCAGCGCACAAGGCGGCCTGCCAAGGTTTCCGACAGCGTCAGGCTAGCGCTCGTGCCACCAGCGATGTCGGTGAAAGTGAGGTTGTCGGCGGTTTGCTGCCATTGATGAGCGAGCGTCACGGGCAGACCTTCGGGATCGCTGGCTGAGACGGAGCTGACGCTCACGCTTTGATCCGTGAAAGCCATGCTGCTGGCGGAAAGCGACGCGGAGGCGATCACTGGGGGCTGATTCACCGGACCGGCAGTCGTGCCATGCACCGTGAGCGTGGCGGCGGTGAGCGTTCCCGTGGTGCCGCTGGTGAGATCGCTCACGCGCAGCGTCCAGATTCCCTGCGAGTTTTCACCCCAACAGCGCACGCTGCTAAAGGTCCAAGCGCTGTAATGGTCGCCCGTGTCCGCATGGCGTTCCGCCAGCCTGCTGACCATGCCGGAGGGAGAGGTCAGCGTGACGGCAAGTTGACCGCGCGAGATATGCGTAACACTCAAAGTCAGCGTAACCTGCTCCACCCGCAGGTTGGACGCACTGAGGTCAAAGCTGCGCGTGATACCGGTTGCGCTGTTGTCAGGAATGGCAACGCTGAGGGCTGTCTGCGCGCTGCTAGTACTCGTTTGCGACACGAGATTCGTCCACGTCGAGGCCATGGTGACGGCGGCCTCCGTGTTGATAAGACCCGCACCGTACTTGTGATTGAAGTGAATGCCAGCCGCGTTGTCCGCCCAGTCTGTATCAGCGACGTGGTTCTTCGTGGCACTGCGGATGAGGATCTCCTGCACATCACGCCAGCCGAGGTTTGGATTCGCCTGGAGCAGCAGCGCCACACAACCTGCGGCCAGGGGTGTGGCCGATGAGGTGCCGCCGAAGTCGTTGGTGTAATTGTTATCCGACAGTTCGCCCGCGACGCTGCCTGTGTTATAACCGCTGGTGCCGGTGAGGTCAGTCGTGACGATGCCCAGCGTGCCGCCGCTCGATGGTGCAGTGACCACCAAGTTCGCGCCGGGTTCGCTGTAATAGGCCTGCGTGCCGGTATTGCCCAGCGCGGCCACGGCGATGGTGTAAATGCTGTTTGCATAGCCGTCGTAGTTTGAGTCATCACCCACATCGCCACCATTGCCACCGGCCCAGAGGATGATCGTGCCCTTGCCGCCACGTCCGCTCGTTACCGCCGTTTGCAGTGCTGCCAGCGTGAGCGTGCCCGGACCTTCCAACGTCCGAGCATCGTCGTTCGGCCCCCAAGAATTCGTTTTCACCTGGATGATGTCGTTCTTCCAGCCCATCGCCTCAGCTTCCTGCGAATCCGTCGTCGCCGCGCCGATCAGACGCAGACCGACAAGCGTCGCCTCAGGTGCCGCGCCGCTAATGCCGAGATTATTATTGCCACGACCCGCCGCCACACCAGCGCAGGAAGTGCCGTGAAAATCTACGCTCAGCACCGGATTTGGATCATCCGGCGTACCGTCATTCCAATCACGATCGTTCACCGAGTCCACATTCGCGCTGAGATCGGGGTGCGTGGTCTGCAAACCATCATCCACCACGCCAATGCGCAATCCAGCGCCTTTATAGCTGTCCCAAACGCTCGTCACATTCACATCTGCGCCAGCAAGGCCGCTGCCCTGTCCGGTGTTCCGCAAATGCCACTGCTGACTGAAGAGCGTGTCATTGGGAATGAAGCGCTTCTTCTGCTGGCGGGCCAGTTGCGGCTCCACTAGCGTCACCTCTGGTCTGCTGCGGAGCACTGCTACTGCCAGCAGTGCCGCACCAGAGTCCGCCGCCTCAAACATGACATAACCCGCCGCACTAGGATGCGCTCCCACGAGCCGAAGTCCCGTGGCTGCGGCCAAGGCCATCGCATCCGCTCCAGGACGCAGCCGCACCGCAAGCTGCTTCCGCACGATGCGACGCGATCCATCGTCGCGCGGCCTGCCTTGCTCATAGACGACAAGATCGCCCTTCAAAGCAACCGCCCTCAACCTCGCCGCTTGCGCATTTGCTACCGTCGTCTGTTTTTGAACCTGCTGCTGACCGCTGGCATCATCGACCGCTAGTTCATCTGTAGCGACTTCATACACCCGCTCGCCATGCTCCGTGGCGATGCGATGGGTTTCTGGCAACGTCACCGCAGGCTGGGCCAACAAAGCTAGGGGAAACAAACAAACAGGAATGAGAAAACGAAGACGCATCATTCTGCATTCATCGCCATTTTTTTGCAAAGGTCACAAAATGCCATGCGACGTGTTCTTCACATTGGATCAGCGATGTGTGATCAGCTTTGAGAGTTGCGTAAGTTTGAGACAGCCCAAACCCAGCAAAAGCTGAGAGTCGTCGCACGGCCTTCACTTCTGCTGGATTTGCCACGCTCAGCAGTTCGCTCGCAACTGAATCAAGGCAGTCCTCCAGCAGCGATCATCGGCTAATGTCGCGCACGTTTGGCGCGAAGGCCGATCAGACGACTGATGACACGGAAGGGTGTTACATTAAATTTGGTGACGAATAAATCAGTAGCGCAAATGTCACGCTAGTTAGCGGGCGAAAATCGCAGGCGTGCTTATGAGATGGTGACTCATGCTACGCTCTAGATTTCGACTTCCGCTTTGTCTGACCCTGCTTGTTATGAATGGGGCCATTGTTCCGTTCATCATGGGACATGGTGCCTACCATGATGTCGTGACGGAAGTAACGAAGGAACTGGAAACCGCGCCAAACGATGCAGCATTGCACTTTCGACTGGCCTGTGCGCATCAAGAGCATGGTGAGTGGAGCGCTGCGATGGAGGAACTGGAGATTGTGGAGCGGCTGGCTCCAGAGAAATTCGAGACGGCTTATGTGCAGGGTCAGGCTCTGGCTGCAGGCGGGCATTTGAAAGCGGCGCGAGGTGTGCTGAATGCATTTCTACGGGAGAAGCCTGAGCATGTGGGTGCGCATGAGCAACGTGCTCGCGTTCTCGTGAAACTCCAAGAGCACGCGGCGGCGGTAACTGACTATGAGTTCGTACTCGCACGTTTGAATCTACCAAAGGCGGATCTTATTCTCGAAACGGTGGAGGCGATGCAAGCATCAGGATTGAATGACGAAGCCAGTCGTTTGATGCGTTCTAATGCCTTCCGAGATGGCGCTGACCCTGAGATCGTTGCGAAGCTGTTGGCTCAGGCTGAGTGCGCGCCCCAGCCTGATGATGCGCTAGCGCTTATTGCGCAAATGGAACGTCAGTCGTTGCAGCCAGAGCCATGGATGGCGCGTCGTGCGCGTCTTCTTGCAAAGGCAGGCCGTGACACAGATGCCCGCAAGGCATGGACCACGTTGCACTCCAGACTTTTGGCCATGCCCAGCCTGCAACGCGGGACGGCCCTCATGGTCGCGCTGCTCACGGAGTCGCGCCAGATGCTTGGCATCAAGGCCATCGCTCCCGTCGTCGCGCCACCAGCGGCTCGCTGATTTCAACTTTTTCAATCCCCAAACCCTCCCCCAAATGTTCAATCGTAACACTCTTCGAAGACTGGCAGCACTGCTGCTTTTATCTCCTATCCTTGCTTCGGCCCAAACCATTCAGTTCGGCAATGTTCTTGTTCAACAGAACGACTCTGGCAACAATGCCACCTCGGTCACGCTGACCAAAGGCACAGGTAGCTCGACTGGCTTCAATGTGCTTGGTGGAAATCGCGGCGACTATGATGTCACCTTCGGCACAGCCAATGACGTCACGGGCGGCGTGATGCTCACTGCGGTCTCTCAGAATGGACGCGACAATACGCCCAGCGGAGACACCATCGGTTTGTTTTACGCCTCTAGTGCGACGGACCATGTCGGGAGTGCGAACGTCGGCCGTTACTGGGTGCCTATCTTCCGTAATGCTGTCGGTGATGAGGCAAATATAAACGTCGCGTGTGTGTGGTTCCCCTATAACACCTTCCTTGGCGGCTTTGTGCGCAACTCGACAGGCATAAATGGTGGCGCGAACAACACGCTGACTGCCAGCCCCGGCATCACACTCGGCACGCACTTTGTGGATGGTGTCACAACGGGTATCTCCACCGTGAATCTCACCTCCCTCAGTGCCAGTTCTGCGAATGGCATTCTTCTGGTGAACCATGCGAAGAACGAGGACAATTACGCGCTGTCCCGTGCGAATGCCGATGGCTCCTTCACCGTATGGGTGCATGACAACGGCTCGAATGGAGCATCCTATGAGCAGGACCCGGTGGCCTTTGTTTACCTCCCGGTTTCGGGCGTTGGCAGCAATACGCTCACTGCACTGGGCCGTGTGAACAGTGGTGCCACGACGGACATCAGCGGTGGCACCTTTACCTTGACCAAGGGCGGCGTGGGCCAGTGGTATCTCACCATCCCAGGTCACAACAACACCACCGGCGTGCTCATGATCAGTCCCGAGGGTGGCGGTACAAACACCACGGACAACGTAATCAGCTATGAGTGGGATGTGAGCAACAACCGCTGGGTGATCGAGAGCCGTGACATCAGCGGAGCTACTGTTCAGCCGACCCTTCAAGATGGAGCTTCGACGGGCGAAGACATGTTTAGCTTTGCGTTCTTTGCTTTGTCAAATCTGCCGCCTACCGCGAGCATCACCGCGCCCACCTCTTCCAACGTCATCGCACCTGCGACATACACCATCGAAGCCGATGCTAGTGATTCGGACGGCACCATTGCCCAGGTCGAGTTCCTGCGGAATGGCGTCATCGTCGGCACTGACACTACTGCCCCTTACACCTACACGGAGACGGGCATCACGAACGGAGCCTACATCTATGTTGCACGTGCGGTGGACAATGTCGGCACCTCAGGCAGTAGTGCATCCAAAGAGATTACCGTTGGCTTCGATCCCACGAACATACCTGCCAACACTGCGCTGAAGTTCGATGGCAACAACGATTACGTGACGATGGGCGCAGCTCCCGAACTCAACGTTGGTGGTCCTCCCAACAACGGACTCACGCTGGAGTGCTGGTTCCGCAAAGATAGCACGGGCAAGACCTCTGGCTCCGGCAGCGGCGGTGTCACGGCGGTTCCGCTCTTTGGCAAAGGTCGTGGTGAGAGCGATGGCAGCAATGTGGACTGCAACATTTTCTTTGGCATCACTACGGCCGGCATCTTGGTGGCAGACTTCGAGAGCCAAGCCACAGGTTTGAACCATCCGATTACCGCGACGAACACACCTATCGTCAACGGCACTTGGTATCACGCCGCAGTGACATATGACGGTGCGACGAGCACTTGGAAGATGTATCTGAACGGCGTCCAAGTCGGAACTGCATCAGCTTCAGTCGCGAACTCTGTGCCGCGTTTCGACAGCATCCAGCACTTCGGCCTCGGTGCTGCTTTCAACTCCACGGGCGTTCCGGAAGGTGCCTTCAATGGCGTCATTGATGAAGCCCGCGTGTGGAACTACGCTCGCTCCGCCACGGAGATCGCCGGAACAAAGGATACTGAACTCTCCGTGGGCACTGGGTTGATCGGTCGGTTTGGATTGAATGAAGGCGTCGGCACGGTCACGGGCAGCACCGTGTCTGCAACGGTAGGCACACTGACGAACAACCCTGCCTGGGTGTCTGGTGCGCCATTCACCACGGTGAATACCGCGCCCACCGTAGCGCTCACGGCTCCGACGAATGGCGCATCTTCGTTGATGCCTTTCTCCATTCCTTTCTCTGCCGATGCAAATGACGCTGATGGTCATGTGAAGAAGCTGGACTTCCTCGTGAATGGCAGCGTCGTTGGATCTCTCGTTGAGCCTCCGTATGAGCTTGATTGGACGCCTCCGGCCACGGGCACCTACACGGTCACGGCACGGGCGCAGGACGATCTCGGCGCGCGCACTTTGAGCGCGCCAGTGAGCATCACCGTTGCTCCGAATCCAAACCAAGCCCCAGTCGTCACGCTCACCTCGCCTGCGGATACTTCTACACTGAGTGGAACTTCTGCCTCGCTAGTCGCATCTCTCAATGATCCCGAAGGCGACGCGATGACCGTCACCTTCTATGGACGCCAGAGCACGCCGGTTACGCCGGGAGCAGACTTCTCCGTCGTAGCCATTCCTGACACGCAGTATTATTCCGAAGGTGCCGCCGCACGTGCGAACACGGTCACTGTGGAACAACTCGTTGGCACCTTTGGCGCACAGACGCAGTGGGTTGTGGACAATCGCGTCGTGCGGAACGTTGCTTTCGTCAGTCACATGGGTGACATCGTTGAGAATGGCAACTTTAGCGGCAATCCGATCCAATGGCAGCGCGCCAGTGCCGCCATGGGCAATCTGGAAAACCCAGTGACCACACTCCTGGCCAACGGCATCCCGTATGGCATCGCTCCGGGGAACCACGACATAGATCCCATCGGTGCTTACGACACGGGTTCCACGATGTTCTATAATCAATACTTCGGAACCACGCGCTTTGAAAATCGCGGCTACTACGGCGGTCACTACGGCGCGGACAACACCAACAGCTACTACCTTTTCAGCGCGAGCGGCCTGGACTTTATCGTCATCCATCTTGCGTATGACACCACGCCGAATGCAGCGATCCTTGACTGGGCCGATGCCTTACTGAAGGCCAATCCTCAGCGTCGCGCCATCGTCACCTCACACTCACTAATCGGCCAGGGCAATCCCGCCACATTTAGTACGCAGGGCCTGAGTATCTACAATGCGCTGAAGGACAATCCGAACTTCTTCCTCATGCTCTGCGGTCACATTCACGCGGAGGGTTTCCGCTCGGATACCTTTGAAGGACGCACCGTTTACACAATTCTCTCGGACTACCAGGGCCTCATCAATGGTGGCAATGGCTTCCTGCGCACGCTTACCTTCTCACCAGCGAACAACCGCATCCGTGTGGAGAGCTGGTCACCTACGCTGGGCCGTGCTGCGGCGCTGAGCGATGGCTTGCCACACTTCGATGGCACCATGAATCTGACCTACAACATGCAAAATGCCGTCTCGCCTTGGGTGCCTCTAGGCACAGTGAGCGTGCCAGCCAATGGCACAACCGCCACGCTGGACTGGACCGGACTGGAGTTCGCTAAACACTACGAATGGTATGCCGCCGCATCTGATGGTGTGAACGTCGCAAGCAGCAGCCCGTTTGATTTTGCCACTGCGCCCGGCACACCGCCTGAAGTGACTTTGACCGCACCCATCGCGGCCACCACCTTCCTTTCGCCCGCCAGCATCCCACTCAACGCCACAGCAACGGACACGGATGGCAACATCGTGCGCGTGGAGTTTTACAATGCGGGCGTGAAGCTCGGCGAAGACACCGCCGCACCGTATGAGCTCACCTGGACAGGTGTGCAGCCCGGCACTTACAACCTCACCGCGATCGCCGTGGATAACAATGATCTACATACCGCTTCAGCACCCGTGAGTATTAGTGTCACCCTCGGCAATGTGCCGCCCACTGTTGTCATCAGCACGC
The DNA here is from genome assembly GCA_027489965.1 of Verrucomicrobiaceae bacterium. GTDB lineage: Bacteria > Verrucomicrobiota > Verrucomicrobiia > Verrucomicrobiales > Verrucomicrobiaceae > Prosthecobacter. The sequence goes on along the minus strand of JAIXZA010000052.1, from coordinate 43,918 downwards.
CTGTGACTGGCACCTCCATTGAAGCGCCGACCAACATTTCTCTCGCCGCTGATGCGGCGGATACAGAGAATGCATTGGTCAAAGTGGAATTCTACTCCGGCACCCTCACTCCTGTGCTTATTGGCACGGACACCGAGGCACCTTACACGCTCACCTTACCGAACGTCGGCCCGGGTTCCTACACTTACACTGCACGTGCCACGGATAATGTGAACCAGACCACCACCTCTTCGCCCGTGACCATCACCGTCTTCACGGAAGCCCCAGTGCCAGCATCAAACACACTCTCCGTAGGCATCTTCGATCTGCCAAGCTGGACAGTCGCACAGACCAGCTCTTCACCCTTGCAGTTCAATCTGCCAGGCACCGCCGTGGGAGATCTAGATCTACGCATTAACGGCACAAGCATCGGCTTCAACACTGGCCTCACTTTGGCCAATAATTGGGGTGGTCCGAATAGCACTGGCAACAGCTCCGATGACAATATCGTGCAGCCGTATTCCAACGGTACAGGCAAGGTGTACATCAGCGTGTTGGACAATACCAATAACAATGCCGCAGGAGCCAACCCTGGTACCAGCAAGCAAAGTAGTGGCGTCAGTGTTGCCTTCCTGCCTTATGCTGCAGGCTTCACCGGCGCGAGTGTGAACTCCAGCGCAGGCATCATCGCGAGCAATCTGCCAGCGGGTGTCACGATCAGTAAAGAAGGCGGAGCAGGTACTTATGCCATCAACGGACTCTCCATCGCGGGCACTTTGCTCGCTTATACCAATGGCAACACCGGCACGCTCGCCGACAACATTTGCTCTGTGCGAATCGTCGGCAGCAAATGGATCATCGAGACCCGCGACAACGCTGGCGGCACGCAGGACAATGAGTTTAGCTTCATCTACCTACCACCCGCCAGCACTGGCGTGTTTGCAGGCAAGGCCAGCAGCAATGGCGTCATTTCTGCAACAAACAGCTCCGCTACCTCGATGGGCGTGAGCACCGCGCTCGCCATTGATGGCATCACCCTGACCTTCGGCGATGGCAGTGTCATCAATCCAACCACCGCTGCGCTCTTTGTCTGTGCCGACTCCAGCAATGGAGCCGCCGCTAGCACTGCCGCCGACAATCTCATCGTGTGGTACCCGAGCGGCAATGGCTTCCGCGTCTTCACGCAAGACCTCGAAGGCGTAAATGGCACTAACGAGCCGATAGATCTCCGCTTTGTCGCCATTCCGTATGTGCCCGTGGTCACTGCATTGCCTGAAGTGAGTATCACTGCTACCGACGCCAGCGCGGGTGAATACGGACTCGATCAAGCCCTGAGCTTCACAGTCACACGCACGGGTTCAACGACGAGCGCGCTCACCGTTCCTCTCATCGCCAGCGGCACCGCTTCAAGCGTGAGTGACTACTCCGGCTTCGGTGTCAGTCTCGTCATTCCAACTGGTCAAGCCAGCGCCGTGATGAATCTCACTGTCCTCAACGACGCACTGAGCGAAGGCGCAGAAACAGTCATTGTCAGCCTCGGCACCAGCACTGATTTCGCCGCAGGCGTTCCCTCCACTGCAACCGCTACCGTCCAGGATCGTCCCTCGCAGGCCTGGTATGTGCAACAGATCGCTGACCCGAATAAACGCGGTGCCCTCGACGATGCCGATGGCGATGGTCAAGTCAACGCACTGGAGTTCTACATGGGCACCGCCCCTGAGGGCGCAGCCAGCAGCACGCAACCCTCTGCTTCTACTAATGGCACCACGGCCAACTTCCGCTTCACTCGTGCTCTGAACACAGGGGATGTGACGGGAGCTGTCGAATGGTCCACCAATCTGCGCGATTGGTATCGTACTGGCCAGAGTGACGGCAGCACTACTGTGAACATTAACGAAAGCACCACCTCTGCACCTACCGAAGATCCTCAGATCATTGATGCGACTGCGACCAGCGTTTCAGGTCTGCCGGCGAAGTTTTTCTTTCGCTTGTCGGTGACACCTTGACCAGCGAGTAAAGGATCTATGTGCGGCATGATGTTCTGCATCATGCCGCCTTTTTTGTTGCAAGGGATCTCAGATTACTCCTGAAAGTTCCCGCCGAGCGCCTGAAGAAAAGCCCGCTGTTTTCGCGTCTTCCTCTATGTATCATGAAGCCGCACCTTATCATCCTCCTCAGCATTGCCTCACTCGTTGCCGCCGAACCCAAAACCCGCCTCGTCTTCTCCATCGACCAAGGCTTCGGCAATGGCATCGTGGCGAATGGCAATGTGGAGACGCTAAACCGAATGGTGACTGCACTGGAGCCACTGCGGGCCAAGTATGAGGTCAGTGTGCTGCTCAATCCGATGATCAAAGACAAGGTGCGCCTCACGCTGGCACTCGACACGCTGGTGAAGCTGAAGATGCCCTTCGTGCTCGATGTCATCTCGTCGGATAGCTTCACGCTCGGCGCGAATGGGCCTGCGAATGCGCCGTTTGATTCCAGCCACGGCTTGTCGATTTCCGTGGAGCAACTCGCGGCCTTCAAAGAGTCGTATGGAGCGTGGCTTATCGGACTGCGCTTCATGGAAATCTTTGGTCAAGACTACGGCATCCGGGCGATGAAGACCACGAATCCCGAGCTGAAGCGCCCCGGTGACAAACTGCCCGCCGACACCTTCTTCCGCCCTGACCTCGCCGAGGGTTTTATCCGCTTCGCCAAAGAACACGCCATGTTTGTGCAGTGGGCTGACTTTGGCTGGATGCCGTTTTCGCCGTGGGACAAGGAGATGCCGCGCTATACCGAGCAGGTCAAAGCGCTGCTGCGGAAGGATCCCGGCGTCGTCACCGTGACCTACAACAACAACGAGCCGAACGAAGCCTCGATCCCACGCCTCAGCACCTGGCACACCGCCGTCGAGTCCTTCCCCAAAGACGGAGCCGCAGGCTACGGCCTCTCGAATCAAAGCTGGCTGCACAACTTCACCTACATGGACACGAAGCCGGAGGAGATCATCGCCTGGACTCAGAGTACCCTCGACAAAAACTGCCGTTTCATCCAGTTCGAGCCTGCGTGGTATTTCTTCAACCTCCCCGCAGGCACCTTTGAACTCGGCGACTCAAACAAAGTCCCCGATGGCACGAAGCCCGGCGAGGCAAAAGAGAGCTTGAAGCAGTTGAGCGCTTTCTTGCTGTCAACGCTGGCACCGACAAGCAAGCCATAGGCTTCAATGCTTCGTCAACCTGACTCATTTGCCCAATGCAAACCAAGCCCATCCTCCTCCTCGCCTGCCTCCTCACCAGCAGCGCTTTTTCACAAGCTACGCCCACAAGCTGGGATGTCATCACCGCAGGCGCAAAGCCCGATGGTGCCACGGACAACACCGCCATTTTTCAGCGCTTGCTCGATGAAGCGGGCAAGGCGGGCGGCGGCGTGGTGACGGTGCCTGCGGGATCGTTTCGGATCGTGGGGAACCTTTCCATCCCGGCGAACGTGACGCTGCAAGGCATTTACAAAGTGCCGCCGACGGTGAAGTCGCCGAGGACTGCGCCGTTGACGGGATCGGTATTGGAAGCCATGGCGGGCCGTGGCGCGGCGGAAGGGCCGCCGTTTATCAATCTCGCTGGCGACAATGCTGCCATTGCGGGCTTCATCATCACTTACCCGGAATGGAAGCAGACGGACTTGCCGCCAGTGCCGTATCCACCGTGTGTGGATGCGGTGGGCATGATCAATGTCGGCGTCAGCGAGTGCTTGCTGCTCAATCCGTATGTGGGCATCCGCCTCATCAATGCACCACGGCACATCGTGCGCAATATCACTGGCTATCCATCCTCGCGCGGCATCTATGTGGATTACTGCCTCGACATTGGCCACATCGAGAACGTCCACTTCTGGCCCTTCGGCATCGCCTTCAATCCAGATGATCCGTATTGCAAGTGGGTGAACTTGAATGGCATCGCCTTTGATTTTGCCCGAACGGACTGGCAATACGTTTTGAACACGTTCTGCTTCGGTTATGGCATCGGCTACAAGTTCTCCGAATCGAAGGAAGGCAGCGCGAATGGCAACTTCAACGGCTTCGGCGCGGACTCATGCCAGCGCGCGGTCGTCGTCGAGCAGGCGCAGCCAGCGGGCTTGCTTATCACCAATGGTGAGTTCGTCGGGCGCTGGGGTGGCACGGATTCTGTGTGCTTGGAAATCGCACCGCAAGTGATGGGCAAGGTGAGCCTCGTAAACTGCGCGTTCTGGGGGCCAATCGACCGTTGCGTGTGGATGCGTAGCACCGCCGGACAGTTCACCGCCAGCGCTTGCAACTTCGTCAATTGGGACATCGGCAATCTCGGCTCTCCCGCCATTCAACTCGATGCAGGCAAGGCCATCGTGCAGGGTTGCACTTTCGTTGACGGCAGCACGAACGTGAAGATCGGCAACAAGGTCGTGTCAGCCATCCTCAATGGGAACCAAGCGTCGGGCGGATTTCGCATCGAAAACCAAGCCGGTCGGCGCACGCAGAGCGCGCTGAACGAGGAGCCGCCCGTGGTCGAGTGGACGAACGAAGCACTCGCACATTACCGCATCCACGTCGGCCAGCCCGGCGACCGCAGCTATCTATTGGGTGCATGGCAAATCTCCGAGCTGACAGCACGCTGGACCGGCGTGAGTGCACGTCTGCGCCTCCCTGTTGTTCCTGGTAAACCTTGCACGATCACCATCAAAGGTAACTTTCTGCCCCAAACAATCTCCCCCGCCGCAGGCCTGTATCTTGAGGCAACGCAAATGGCTCCGCTCACGGCTGGCGACACGCTGACTGCGGGGCTACCCGCAACGACGCAGGATCACATTGAACTCGAACTCCGCAGCCACGGCTGGGTGCCCCAACAGCTCGACCCCAAGTCCAGCGACCTGCGCACGCTCGGCGTGCAGGTCAGCAGCGTGGAAGTGCGGGCAGCGGATGCGGGGGAGGAGATTTTCAACGCAAATACAGGTGAGTGGTTAGCCAACACCCCACCCGCCAAGTAGATTTCGCCATGATCGTCCTCGTGCTGTCTCTGCTGCTTCTCGCCCTAGCGGTTTTCCCGAAAGCCTGGTGCTTTCAAAGCGGCCAACTCCCATCCCCTCACCCCATTTTGAAAATCATTCTCCTGTTCCTCGTGCAAGGCATCCTCATCGCGTCATTTGCCTGTGAGCCATCCTCGATCACGATCTTCCGTCAGCCCGAAGTCACCGACGCCAAGGCCGCCACAGCCTGCGTGATCGGTGAGGTGCATCCAGACAGCGATACGTTTTATGTGCGCATTGGGAACTACGGCAAGACCACGCCCATCGTCTCGCAGGCATGGGATGCAGGTGCATTCACAGGTTTGAAAACGCCCGCAGGATTTCAGTTCGGACCGATAGCAGCAGAAAACAGCGCAGCCGTGCAGGTGCATGGTCGCGAGATCGGCATCTGGATTGATTCCGATCATCCACGGCCTGCACTCGGCTCGCTACTGCCCATCACGCCCGCCTATTGGTGGTGGGACTACGCGAAAGCGCCGATGCCCTTTGCCAAAGAAGGCGCTGAACTGGCGATGAGCTTCGAGATGAAAGTGCCCACGGCCTCTCGCGATGGAGAGGCGCAGCCCTACATCACCGTGAACTTTCTTTTCCTCGACACACTCTCTCAAAAGCAGTTTTGGCTCGCCGCCAGTCTCTTCGACCTGCGCCCAGAGAGCCAGTTCCCCGACACGGTGCATTTCGATGGCTGGGAAGGCGGCACGCAGATTCCTATTCTCTACTCCGCGCTGGACAACAAGAGCCAGTGGATGCATCCCGGCAAAGATTCGGCTCTTTTTACCTCGCAGCCGTTTGCGGAATATCGGCGCTTTGACGTCCGCGTGACCGCTGCAGAGTTGAAGAACGCCATCCACGCCATGCAAGCTAGGTTTCCCGAAACATCTGCCGTTTCTGGCAACCCCTCTGATCTCCGTCTCGTCCATTTCAACATCAACCCCGAGGTCTATGCGCCAGCCGGAAGTCGTGGAAAGCTCGGCTTGGCGTTGCGCGATATCCGCGTGGAAGTGCAAAGCCGCTGATGGCTGCTTTTGATGAAATACCGTTTTGTCACATGATCAGGCGTTAAAACCCTGCATCGGGCGGCTTATAAATACACCACACTCATGAAATCTCTTCTTACCATCACCCTGATTGGCATCGCCACGACGAGCGCCGTGGCGCAGGAGGCGGTGTTCAGCCCGGAGCAGATCGTGTTTTTTGAGAAGAATGTGCGGCCAGTCCTCGCGGAGCATTGCTACTCATGTCATGGCGCTGAGAAGGCGAAAAGCGGGCTGAGGCTGGATTCTCGCGAGGCGGTGCTGCGTGGCACGGATGCGGGCAAGGTCGTCATCGCGGGTGATCCTGAGGCGAGTTCCCTGATCAAATCCGTGCGTCATGCGCCGGGTGTGGAGCCGATGCCGACGAAGAAGCCCCAGCTCGCAGCGGCGCAGATCGAGGCGCTTGTGCAATGGGTGAAAATGGGGCTGCCGTGGCCGAAGGAGGCGGTGGTGACTGAGAACAAACCCAAGTGGCAGGAGCATTGGGCCTTTAAACCAATCGCCAAACCTTCAACGCCGACTACGGTGGATGCCTTGGTCGCTGAGAAGCTGGCAAAGGCGGGCCTCGATTTTGCGCCAGCGGCAGATGCGGCGGTGCTGTGCCGGAGGCTGCACCTGAGCCTCACGGGGCTACCGCCTAACTACGAGGAGGTGGAGCAATTTAAACAGGCATCTACAGCGACAGGCGTGCCGAGTGCGGCGGCGGCATTGATCGACAAGCTGTTGGCTTCCCCGCGCTATGGTGAGCGCATCGGACGCCTATGGCTGGATGTGGCACGCTACGCGGATACATGGGGCTACGCGGGTCCAGGCGCGGACAATCGTCTCCCGAATGCGCACACCTATCGCGACTGGGTGGTGAAGGCGCTCAACGATGATTTGCCCTATGACCAGTTCATCACGGAGCAGCTCGCGGCGGATCATTTGCAGGCTCCCGGCAAGCCTGTCGGTTCGCTGGCGGCGCTTGGCTTTCTCACGGTGAATGACAGCTTCGTTGGCGATGGGGCCTTGCAGATCGACGACCGCATTGATGTGATCTCACGCGGCTTGATGGGCCTAACGGTGTCCTGCGCACGCTGCCATGATCACAAATATGATCCGGTGCCGACGGCGGACTACTATGCGCTCTACAGCGTGATGAATAGTTGCATCGTCCCGCCGGAGTTTCCGATCATCAGCGAGGTACCGGATGCGGCGGCAGCGGCGGCATTTAAGCAGAAGGTGACGGCCGTGGAGGTGAAAAAGAAGGCGTTCCGCGAGGAGATTTTCAGCGAGCTGCGCAAGCCGGACAAACTGCGCGACTACCTGCTCTTTGCTCAGCGGGCGACTGCCATGACGCCGGACACCTTCAAGGCGCAGGCCGCCACGGAGATGTTTCGCGAGAGCGTGGCGACGAAGTGGCGCGACTTCCTCACGACCTACGCGCTGGTGCCGAAACCGCATCCAGTCATGCTCGCGTGGACAGAGTTTGCCAAGCTATTGGAGCCTGAATTCGCAGCGAAGGCACCCGAGTTGGCCCAACGCCTCGCTAAACCAGAGAGCGGCGTCAATGAAGTGTTGCGCAATGAGCTCGCCAAGCGGCCACCAATGAAAAGCTTTGGTGAAGTGGCCGCGCTCTATCAGGAGGTGTTCCTCGCCTGCGTCAGCGGTCTCGTGCCGGAGAATCCGCCGTGGCTGGAAATGCGCGGACTACTGCAAAATCCCACGTCGCCGATGTCGGTGCCTGCGGATGGCATCGACAAGTTTTTCAACGTGAAGGACAGCCTGCGCATGCAGGAGATTGATAATGAGATCAAGAAGCTCGCTGTCGAAGACCCTGGTGCCCCCCTCCGCGCCATGACAATGCAGGATCGGCCGCAGCCTGCGGACGTGAACATCTTCATCCGTGGCAATCCAGCGCGTCAGGGAGCACTCGCACCACGCGGCTTCCTGACGATGTTTGGCGGGCAGAAGTTCTCGAAGGGCAGCGGCAGGCTGGAGCTGGCACAGAGCATCACCAGCAAGGAAAATCCGCTCACCGCCCGCGTGATGGTGAACCGCGTGTGGATGCTGCACTTTGGCAAGCCTCTGGTGAGCCTGCCCAGCGACTTTGGCATGCAGACGCCGAGGCCTGAACAGGCGGAACTGCTCGATTACCTCGCCGCCACCTTCATGCAGGAAGGTTGGAGCTTGAAGAAGCTGCAACGCCTCATCCTGAACTCACGCACCTACCAGCAGAGTTGCACCAGCACACCAGACAAAGACATGAAGGACGCGGAGAACGCCCTGCTCTCGCGCTTTAACCGCCTGCGGCTCGACTACGAGCAGATGCGTGACTCCACCCTCGCCGCGTGCGGCTCGCTGAATGTCGCGAATGCAGGTGGCCGTGCCACACCACTCGCCGCACCGGAGGTGGATACACGCCGCAGTCTCTACCTCTTCATCGACCGTGAAGTGCAGGCCAGCGTGCCCGCTATGTTTGACTTTGCGAATCCTGACATTCACAGCCCTCAGCGCTCCGTCACCACCGTGCCGCAGCAGGCCTTGTTCCTCATCAACTCGCCCTTCATACAAGCGCAGTCGGGCAAACTTGCTGCCACGCTCCAGGCCAGCACCGGAGGTGTCGTGGATGCCCGCACCATTCAGGCAATTTATCAACGTGTGCTGCTGCGCGGCCCAAAGCCGGACGAGGCCGAGATGGCGCTGCGCTTCGCGAACAGCGCCCCTCCCTCGTCAACTCCCGCAACGCAGAGCCCGCTCGCCCAACTCGCGCAGGTGCTCCTCATCGGCAATGAGTTCCAGTTTGCCGACTAACCGCTCACCAACACTTCGCGCCCTATGTTGCAACCCTCTTCCCTAACCCGCCGCGAAATGCTCGGCCGCATCGGCATGGGCTTTGGTGCCATGGGTCTTGGCGATCTGCTCGCGGAGACGTCATCCATTTCACTGAACCCGCTCGCCGCGAGGCAGCCGCCGCTGCCCGCCAAGGCGAAACGTGTGGTGCATTTGTTCATGAACGGCGGTCCATCGCATCTGGACACCTTCGATCCGAAGCCCTCTCTCGATAAACATGACGGCAAGGCCATTCCCTCGCCGTTGAAGACCGAACGTCCGACAGGTGCGGGCCTGAAGTCGCCGTATGCGTTTCAAAAATACGGCAAAAGCGGTATCGAGGTCAGCGAGCTGTTCGCCAAGACAGCGCAGCACGCGGACGACCTCTGCGTCATCCGCTCCATGCACACAGACCTGCCAAACCACGAGCCATCGCTCGGTTTGCTCAACTGTGGCGAGGCGCGGCTCAATCGTCCCAGCCTCGGCTCCTGGATCACCTACGGCCTCGGCTCCATGAATCAAAACCTGCCCGGCTACATCGCCATGTGCCCTGGCGGCATGCCCATCCGCCGCACGAAGAACTGGCAGGCAGGCTTTCTCCCCAGCGCCTTTCAAGGAGCCTACGTCAACACCGACCACGAGAGCGTGGACAAGCTCGTCGAGTTCATCCGCAACGGGGCGCTTGATGGCAAACGCCAGCGCGAGCAGCTCGATTTGTTGCTGGCTTTCAATCAGCGCCACCTGGCCGAGCGCCAAAAGGACACCCAGCTCGAAGCCCGCATTCAGAGCTTCGAACTCGCCTACCGCATGCAAATGGAGGCCAGCGATGCTTTTGACATCATGAAGGAGCCGGAGACCGTTCGTCAGATGTATGGCGTGAAGCCCGGCCCGGAGGGTTCCTTTGCCCGTCAGTGCCTCATCGCCCGTCGTTTGCTGGAGCGTGGCGTGCGTTTCCTCCAGCTCTGGACCGGCGATGGTCAGCCCTGGGACAACCACGACGATGTGCTCGATCACAAACCGCTTGCCGCCAAAGTGGACCAGCCCATCGCCGCCCTGCTCACTGATTTGAAGCAGCGAGGCTTGTTTGATGACACCCTGGTCATCTGGGGTGGAGAGTTTGGTCGCACGCCCGTCGTCGAGCTGCCCACGCCCGGCCTTAACGCTGGCAAACAACGCGGGCGCGACCACAACCCCTACGGCTTCACCACCTGGCTCGCTGGAGGTGGCGTGAAGCGCGGCCACATCCACGGTGCGACCGACGATTTTGGTTTTGCCGCCGCCGAAAAGCCCGTCCACATCCGCGATCTCCACGCCACCATCCTCCACCTGCTCGGCTTTGATCATCACAAGTTCACCTATCGCTACGCCGGCCTCGACTACCGCCTCACCGGCGTCGAGGAAGGTCCGAAAGTTGTCTCGGAGCTGTTGGCCTAGCTGTGCAGAAGGGTTGGTAGTGTGGTTGAGTCCTCTGGACTCATTTCTGACGCAGCCGAGACGGCTGCACCACATTGGCTGAACGCACCTCAAACGGCCTCGGTATTCTTCTCCAAGACTACGGCGAGCCAACCCCTGGCGGAATAGCCCTCCGATGCACCGCCGAACGAACTGGTGGATACGATCCACCAGCCTTCATCAAGGTACTGCTGCAAATGCTCTTCGACTTGGCCATGCTTGTTGGAGTGACCTTTGAACATGGTGGAGCCTTCGTAGCCCATGTTATCTAGATAGATGGTGACTAGCTTTTGCATGGAGAATCAGTTTCGAGGACGATTTACTCAATCACAACGCGATAGAAAAGTCCGCCACTATCGGTGGGAATCGTTGTGGTATAATCAACGCGCTGATAGTCGCCGAGATCAGTAATGGTGGAGCTAGCTGCCCAGTTCGGAACGGTCGTCCAGGTGCCGCCAGCCAGCTGCGTGCTGGACTCAATGCGAGCCTGCTCGGTGATGCCTTTCGGACGGAAGAAGGAAAGGGTGAACTGATTACCAACGCGTGTGGTTGCCAGGGGCTCGTCAGATCCGCCGAGAGGATTTCCGCCGAAGAGGAACTCAAAGTAATTGCTTCGACCATCGCCGTCGAGGTCTCCATTGGGGCCAGAAGTCGTCGTATTCAGGAGCTGCGTTAGGGTAAGGTTCTGAGCTTGCCATTTCGCGAATGAATTCGTCGCGGCATTCAGGAAAATGGCATCCGCAAACTGCGGGAAGTCGATGAAGGGATTGCGATTGCCCTGCGCATAAACGATGCCGTTGACACTGGTTCCAGAATAGATGGCGTTGTTCCGGCTGCGCTCGTATTCGGTGGGTGGGTAGGCCCGGTGCCACGCTAGCAAGGTGGAGAGTCTGCCCTGGGTGCCGGTGGGCGAGGTGTTGTCCGCGAGCAAGAGATCCGTGGTGTCTGCATCAGAGCCATCATAGCGGGTCATCATGTAAAGTTGGGCGCGTGCGACGATTCCCTTGTCACGATCCAGTGGCTCCCAGGAATCATTGTCTTTAAAGGATTCTGGCGCGAAGGGATCACTATCAAGGTTGCTGCTCTCATCGTAGGGGAGATTGCTGCGCAGGCTATTCACGCTGTCTTTGCAGGGGAAAAGATGGTGCATGTCCGAGTAGTCTGGACCTGTGTCGCCGACGCCGTCGCTGCGTGGCCAGACATGCTCACGATTCCAGCCACCATTGATATTTGCTGAGGTCTTCGGCAGTGAAGCATTCGAGTAAAGCAGGCGAACATTGGTGCTGATAGTCGCGTCTTCGTCGATGACCTGCATAACCTCATCCACCGTGCCATAGTCAACGACCGTGTGACCGTCGATAATGTTATGCAGTGCGTTTTGAAGAGGCGCACCAAGCAGGCCAGCGGCGCTGCTGTAATAGTTAGCAAGTCCTACGTTTGGCGGCGTTGTGACATCGCTCAGGGTGAGGTTCAAGAAGACCATGTGATGGTCTGAAGCGGTAATCGCATCACTGATCGTGCCTGCGACTGTTGCAGGCCAGAAGACACCGCCGGAATTCACGACGAGGCCGTATGTAGATGGCAGAGCGTAGTCAACACGAACGCCATTGCTGAAGGCTGCGGTATCATCTGGCTGTGCACCCGCGCCGCCACCTGGGACGAAGGTGGAGTTCACAAATGGATTCGGTGTGACGGCTGTGCCGCCGATGGTTAGATTGCCACCGATGATTCGTTTGATCGCTGGGTCTGTGCTGTCGCCCTCATTGTTATCCGCGTTTTGGTCACCACAAATGATGAAGCGTGTATTGGCTGGCAGACCACCGGAGCGAGTCGCAAAGGTTTCCGTGTCGTCGTAGATGTAGGAGGAGGTCGCACCGGGTGTCACGTAATCGTTCCAGAAACGAATTTCGTCACTGTTGCGGCGGCCATTGTGATCGACTCCTGCAGTCCAGGGTGCACCGGAATCAAACACTGGCGGTGTCGGATGGCTGGCGAGGATGTGGACAGGTGTGCCATTCACAAGAACAGGAACGTCCGCGTGGTTCTTCGAGGAAAGGCGGAAAACATTCAGCTCGGCTGTGGAATACCAATCAATGGGTGTCGCATTAGCTGGATTGTCTGGCAGATCAGCACCGGGCATGTCCTTCCAAAGGAATTTCTGAAAGGTGCGGATGTTCGGTGTATCGATGGGATATTTGGAGAGCACCACGAAGCCGTATTGACCAGGGTGCGTACCGAAGCCGAAAGCGTCCTCACCATAACCCGCAGCTCCTGGGGTGGAAACGACGCTGCCATTGTTATCAAGATCGAAACCCGAATGGACGCCCGTGTTTGCGGGTGCAATGAAGGCATATGGATAGTAGACCGGATTTTCTCCGTTCTGTGCGACTTCGAGGTAGTTCTCTTTGAAGCGTTTGAGTGCTACACCTTTCGCATCGTAGTCAAACTCGTTGATAAGGATGACGTCGGCATTGTTGTTCTGAATGACACGGGCGATTTTTTTCGCTTGGTCGCTGGTGACGGTGCCGAGTTCAGTGATCAGTGCGCCCGCAGTATCTCGGAAGAGTGAGGTGTTGTATGTGGCGGCTTTGAAGTTATTGCTCGTCGAGACGATGGTGTTGGTGACGTTGATCGTCACTTTTTCCAGCGTTGAATTGCTACCGTCAAAGGACTGCACACGCAGCTCGTGAGACCGCGGACTGTCGAGTTGTAGCGCTGCTGGGTTGGCGAGTGTAATCGCACCAGAATTCGGATTGATAGCGAAGGCACCCATTTCGAATCCTTTTTCCAAGAAGCAAAGCTGGCCGCCTTCAAAGAGCGCCTTCGAGGCCACAAGCCCCGTGGTTACAGAATGGGCCTGAATATCAAACAGGAAGAGTGCTCCCGGTTCTTCACCGAAGAGTGTGGAGACGTCGATGATACCGGAGGATTCCCAGTTACCCACATCGCTTGGGTTCGTGTCCGTGGAGCCGAGTGGCAAGACGGTGGAGCGATCTGTCTGCGCAATACGCACAGCCGCTCCCGTCGTCGCATTGAGACGCCAGATGGAGGTCTCGAATCCGGCTGCGCCGAAGCTGCCGACTTGGTTGGACTGGTCTTCCTGCACATAGATGAAGCCATCATCCGCCCAGTCAAGATTGTCAGGGCAGCGCAGACCTTCTTCCGGCGAAGAGAACTGTCCACCGCCAGCAGTGTCACCATCATAGAGGATGCGCAGCGCGCCGCTGGTCGGCACGCCTGAGGTGAAGTCGATATCGATGATGTAGGTATCGCCCCAGTTATCCAATGGATAAAGACCGCCACGACCAGTGGAGGTGAAGGCCACGATGCTACCATCCGTCGGACTTGTGCTGAGATCTTCAGGACGCGAGAAGGAAAACGCACCTGCTGCATCAGCCTCGGCTTGCAGCGTCGTATCGTTCTTGTAACCAGCGGCATCATGTCCGGCAGTGCCTGCATTCGCAGCGTTACGCGCATTGATAGCAACCCAGGTGCCAGCACGGGTTAAACCATTTCCATTCGTGCCATTAAACTGCTGCGGCGTGGTGTTGCCATTCGTGGCTCTCCACACATAGAGCTGACCGCCACTCAGACCGTTGCGCTGGAGAAAATTGCCAACAGCATTCTTCACGCCGACGTAGAGGTAAAGCGGCGTACCCTGCGCATCATCACCCAGCAGGAAGGCAACGTGCGTCGTGTTACCTGTATCGACAAGCGCGGCATTTTCCCAAGAACCACGGCCCATGTCCGGCAGCGCCCAGAAGTCACCATTTGAGGTATCCAGCGCCCACATCGTACCACCATGTGGATGACCAAAGGCAGTCGATGTCTCTTCACCCGTGAAGTAGATACGATCCGCAAGACCACGTCCAGCACCCCAGAGATTTGGTTCGTAAAGCGAGGCCGAGCACATGCGATCGAGGCCGCCAAGTTCAAGCTGAGCTACGTTCGCAGGCGTCACTTCAGCACCGCTGCGGTTGTACATGCGATTGATCGCGAGTCCAGTGTCCACGACACGACGGCTACCCTTGTCGATGTCGAAGTAAGTGACCCGTGCTCCACCTTTGCTGAGTATCGCACCACTGGCAAGCGTGAAGGGATAACCCGAAGACCCAGTGGTTGGCACTTCGATCTCATGATTCATGAACACACGCACCGTGGTCGCATTCAGCGAATAGGCACCAAGACCGTCCGGCGTGCCGACTGGTGAGAAATTACCCGCGGTCGTGGCATTCAGCGCACCTGTCGCGCCCTGGAAGGTATCGCCAACGGTCCAGACCGGATCAACGAGGTAACCAGCACCTGGTGTGCCCTTGATCATTGTCGAACCACCACTACCACCGAGGATAGCATATTTCACACCTTCGTTGCCAATGATGGCTGGATTGAGATCACCGACGACAGTTCCCGCCCGGGCATTTTCGGAGATACTGAAAGGCCCAAGTGCGGTGATCGGCGGTTGCGATGTGGTGAAGTCCCAGGTGGTCGTGTCGGTGAAGCCTGCGTAGTCGTTTCCAGACAGGTCCTCGATAGCACCAGCGGTGACTTGCACATAGTAGGTGTTCCCAGAAACCAGTGGACTGGTTGGATCTATCGTCACCGTGGCATTACTCACGGAGACTTGTGTTGAAGTAACATTGATAGCTTCCACCAAGACATTGCCACTGGTGTTAAAGATAGAGATCGTGCCAGAAGTCCCCTTCTGCACGAGTTCATCAAAGCGAATGGAAAGATTCGAGCTAAGCGGGAAGCCGCTGAAACCATCGGCTGGAGTCAATGCGGCGACGGTTGGCACCGTGTTGTCTGTTCCAGGTGTCTGATTGACAGTGAGCTTCAATGATGGATCACCAGGATCAAAGGTGTTGCCTTTACCTGAGTAAGTTGCGGCTGTCGTCGCTGTAGTGGCGGCGAGGATGATGCTGAACTCTGCTCCCGCATTGAGCTGGGCGAGCAGCGCAGGTTCGACAGCGCTCAAGTTCAGCGTAAAGGTGTTTGGCAGGCCGCCTTGCGCATTTGTGGTGGCAGGAGTGAAGGGAAAGACTCCAAGAGAAACAGGGGCAAAGGTGTAGTTCGCATTGTTGATACCATTGACGGTAGCGGTATTGAAAACCTTGCCAGTGAAGTTGCCGTTCATCTGGTCCGTGGTGAGGAAAAACTCCAATGTCGAACCTGCTGCGAAGGTTCGGTTATTGGTCGTCAGCGTGTATTCGGCAGTGACGATGTTGTCAATGTTAGCCGAGCCTGGGAGGACGAAATCCACCTTGCTGAAGCGGAAGTTCGCAATGCTATAGACCGCAAACGTTCCCAATGCACTGCCCTCTGCATAGTGGTCTGCTGAAACGAAACCGCCGGTCGGCCTAGCTGCACCCGTCGCGGAGGTGACATTGGTTGCAATGTAGGCTTGCTGAGTGATGCCAGTGGTGAAGTTCCATGTCGTTTGATCAGCAATACCCGCGTAATCATTGCCAGCGATGTCTTCAATGGTTCCAGCTGGAATTTCCAAATAGTAGCCCGTGGAGTTCACAAACGGAGTCGTCGGTGTGATCGTCACTGTGCTGCCGATGACTACGACCTGCGTGGAAGTCACAGGAATCGTGTCAAAAATGCCGCCACTGTTTCTAATGAGAATATTGCCGGTACCCTTTTTGATTGGCTCGTTAAAAGTAATGGATGGGGTTGCCGAATTGGAAACTCCGGTCGCATCGTCCAGGGGCGAAAAGCCGGTGACAAGTGGCGCAGTCACATCAGGGGTGAGTGTCGTGAAGTTCCACGCCGCGTTGCCGCTGATCCCCGCGTAGTTGTTGTTCGCGATGTCCTGGATGGCTCCAGCAGCGATCTCGATGTAATATCCTGTCGTGTTCGCAAACGCGGTGGTGGGTGTAATCGTCACCGTGCTGCCTGCAACGACGATCTGAGTGGAAGTGACGGCAATGCTTTCAAAGAGCGAGTCATCGCTGCTGCGCTTGATCAAGATGTTGCCCGTTGTGCCTTTTTTCACAGGCTCATTGAAAGTGATGCTCGGAGTAGCCGAGAGACTCACCCCGGTGGCGTTATCCAGGGGAGAAAAAGTGCTAGCAAGAGGAGCGATCGAGTCACCACCATTAGCTGTTGCGTTGACTTGGAGATTGTCGATCCGGTTGTTGCCAGTAGTCGTCGTCGCGCCGCTCACAGTGTAGCGCAGACGCACATTAGATTGTCCATCGACCGCATTGATCGCAGTCAGATCGACCAGTGGCGCAAGAGCGAAAGCAGTTGAGGTCGTTGCTGTGTTCACTCCTGAGATCGTTGTGAAGGCACCTCCTGCGACACTGTAAGACCACACACCTGAATTGAAACCAGAGGCTGTGCCACGCGTTGCAAAACTCACAATGGGGTCAGCGAAACCAGTGAGATTCAATTGCAACTCTATGAACGAATTGTTTCCAGCGCTACTCACCAAACTAAGAGACTCCTCAGCCGGATCTGAATTGAGCACGTTTAGTGTGGAGCCACCAAAGTCATCCACCAATCCGGTGAAGCCTGTTAGCGAGAGTGTTCCTGCACCTTGATTGGCTGCAATCGTAGTCGGCACGCCACCCGTTCCCGGCGCGCTGGCCGTAACAATTGAAAGCGAATTAAAGTTCCAATAAGAGACGACATCTGCAATGCCGCTTTGAACTGATAAAAGACCAGTGATGAGTGCGAGGATGATTTTTTTCATGGCTGCGGATTGGTTCCGCCATGCCATTCACTGTCTCTCCATCATCTGCATTTCATACCGCGTGAATCATTCGTCACTGCCTGTTATGTCACATGATTTAATGTAACGCTCTGCGTGTTCAGATCGTCACATTAAATCATTACACAGGATCCCTCTAGACTCAGCCAAACTAAGATTGCTTTTTCTGACCAATGAACATGCCGTAGTGCCAAAGACCTGTATAAGCTGCATGACGACTATCGACTAGTGCTGTGAACTCTGAGCGCAGAAGGGGCCAAAGATGACTCTCCATGCGCACATGATTAACGCTCATCCAGCGCCGAAACATACCAGACTGACTATGCGAAAAATCCACGACACTCATGAGCCCACCTTCACGCAAGTCTAGAGCAGCCGCTCGAATTGCCGTATCCCATCCCGGATTAAACATGGTTAGGGCATAGGAACAGAGAACAAGATCAAAGTCGCCACTGACTGGCTTATCATAGGATTGCTGAAGCAATGTAACACTGCGGACTTTTTGTTGCGCCACTTGCAGCATGTCAGAAGAAAGATCCACTCCAGTAATCTCAGCCAACGGGAACCTACGACGCAGGCTCAACAAATTCCGGCCTGTACCACAGCCGACTTCTAAAATACGCTTGGGGCTATTTATGGCCGCGATGCGATGCAGGATGCGCTCGCGTCCAAACAAAAAGCTCCAGCGTGTAGCATCATAGATTTTTGAGTGCAGCGCATAATAAGCCTGCAAAGCGGCTTCAGGAGAGGTGGCAATCATGCGAGGACTTCCGCAAAGTGAGTGCTGCCATAAGTGCCCACGCGATCGAGTTGATGCAGGGCCTCGGTCCGCTCCGTTTGGAAGCGTAGGCGTGCGCGAATTTCATCGGGAACAAAGCTCAGATCCAAGCCCGCGGACCGCATCAAAATCTTCGTTCCCGGGCGGCTATTTGCTAGAATCAGATCCCATTCTTCACGCAGCGCCACAGGATCATTCCAGGCAAGCCAATCCTGATGATCTAACAAGACGTAGTGAGAGTAGAACCCAGGATTTTCACGCAAAAAGTTAGCGACTGTGCCTGTGTAAGGTTTGAGACGATCCATGCGTTCACGCAAGACGCCTTGGTTCTCACTGCGAAGGTAGTTTGGACAGCAGTTCAGGGTATATGAACCAGTGATATAGACACGCCAGAAGTAATTGTCCTCAATTGGCAAATCGGTCATCACATGCTTCAATTTGTCCTTCACATAACCCGTAAGTCCGCCAGGGTAAGAATCTTCAATGAGTTTGATCTGTGGACGAGGAACGCCAAGCAGCGTCATCAAAGCTGGCTGCCGAATCAGCCAATTGGTGAACTTGCCCCAAATTTCTCCTTCAATCAGTTCATACGCCTGACGTTGTTCCTCCAAAGATTTGGCATCCAACAAACAAACGGCAAAGTTTTTG
This sequence comes from Verrucomicrobiaceae bacterium, assembly GCA_027489965.1. Lineage (GTDB taxonomy): Bacteria > Verrucomicrobiota > Verrucomicrobiia > Verrucomicrobiales > Verrucomicrobiaceae > Prosthecobacter. The sequence continues at coordinate 25,455 of JAIXZA010000052.1, read as the reverse complement.
ATGTTTGGTCGCAGACGGAACAAGGCATTCCCCATCACCCATGCGGCGACGCCTGATGTGCCATGATAGTAGAAAGACTTTTTCAAACTCTTCGGATTGAAGAATCCAATACGACGATCCCAAAAGCCCTGCGCTGATTCGCTGAGCTGAGCGCGCACACTTTGATAGATTGCCGTGTAATCCATGTGCGAGCCAATGCCGAACATCTCAAAAAGATCATCAAACTCATTTCGTTTAATGAGTGCCATTTTCAGTTCCAACAACGCATTTTGACGATGATTCACATCAATGGCATGAATTTGAGCTGGATTATCAAGAAGATAGTCCAGCGAATTACAGCCCGCGCTGGTGATCATAACCACCGTGCTATCAGCATCTAGCTGCATGAGCTCACGGTCGATTCGTGGATCTTCCCAAGCGCAATTGTAAATTAAATTTGAGCCGTGAACATGCTGAAAGAGCTTGTCGTGTGCAGCTTTTAACTTCGTGGGTGCTTTGGCTTGTTGGAGCAACTGTGTCATAGACGAATAGAAGCCTCGATTAGCTTACTTTCTGCGACGACGACAGCTGATCAACGTGACAAAGCCGACAAATAACAGCATCGCACGCGACGGCTCAGGGACAGAGCCTACGGTGATGGAGCTACCACTATCATCATATGCCCAATCGTGAATCACTCCGACAGAGGTGTTATTCGTGAAGGTCGCGCGCACCCAACCATAATAGGGGCCAGCAGAGGTATCGGTTGTGAAACGAAAACCTAGATAGCCTTCACTGCCGACAGTAAACTGATTTAATCCACTACCTAAATGGGAGACGGGATCACCGAACCCACCAAAGCCACTCGAAAACGTCTGTGCGCTACTGACAAGCTCTCCAGAGTAAAAGCGCAGGGCAGGATCTGAATTTCCTGTGCCAATTCGGACGGGTTGAAAGTTAGTGTTATTGGCCACACCTGTGCCCCCAAAGAAAGGGTTCATATCCCAGCCCGTGAACGCTGATCCACTGACTGCACCATTATCAAGATTGATATAGGCGCCTTCAAAAGTCGTGGGGATGACAATGTTCAGTAGGCCACTGTAAACAAGGGCTGCCTGTGCTGAATCCTGCGAATAGACAGCCAATCCAATGATAAGGTAAATAAGTCTTTTCATAAGTAAATGGTTGGGAAATCAGTTGGTTGTCACAGAGACTCGGAAAAAACGCGCCTTCTGCCCATTAACAAAAAACGGATAACGAACGGTGACGACCTGATAAGTGCCGTCGTCAGCTACGATCGTGGGAGTAACCACGTTTGACTGCCAAGTAGATAGATCTGAACTGAACTGAACCGTGTAGGTAAGACCTGCTGTGGACTGATTTTTTCGGCGACAGAAGGCTGCTTTAAAATCGACACCATTGGCTGTGCTAGTCACGCTGACGTCAGGCTGACCTCGCTTTGTTATGACACCATTGGAAACTTCAAGTTTTCCGGTGTCGCTAGTGCCTGGGTTTGTTCCAAAAGCAAATTCCACCAGATTGCTGATGCCATCTCCATCACTGTCGCTAATGGAGTCAGAGGAGCTGTTTCTATTGAGTCCGTTGGCGATCTCAAATTCATCGGTGAGACCATCGCCGTCGCTATCGGCGGCACCTTGTTTGACGATAGTGTAGTTATCTGGAGCGCTGCCGTCGGATTGAATGAAGGTAGCGACGAGGGTGTTGCCGGTGATGTCGAGATTCACGGTGCCAACTTGGGTGTAGCTAATGTACATGGCATTGTGATTGATCGCACCTGCATCAGCCTGACCAGACATGCCGGCAGTGTTATAGACGGCTCCGAAATGATCACGCGGACCGGTGAGAGGCTTCATGTAGGCTCCGTTCGGCGAGATGACAGTTCCCGCGACGGTCGCGGTAGCAGTGAAGCCATTGGCGGCGTTGCGGATAACTCCGTTCGCACTGGTGGTAAAGCCTGTGGTGCTGCCGTTGCCAGCGTTTTTCCTCATCGCGGCGGTCAGGGTGCCAGTGGTACCATAGTTGCCATCAAGGAGCACGCTTCGCTCATAGTTATGACTGTGACCAGTGAGCACGAGATCGACGCCGCCTGTTTCAAGGATCGGATTAAAGTTCGTGCGCATCTCCACCATTGCGCCTTCGGTGTCGCTGTCATGGCTACCTTTCGAATAAGGCGGATGATGGAAGAAGGCGATGATCCAAGTCCGCGTGGTGCTAGCGAGATCCTGTCTGAGCCAAGCTGCCATCGGGCCGTCTTCATTGACGCTGGCGGTGGCAGCATTGTCCACGGTCCGCACGGAGGAATTCGAATCCAGGCAGATGAAGTGGATGTTGCCGTAGTCGAAGCTGTAGTAGTGCTCTGTGCCACTGGCAACGCCGCCGACTTGACCAGCCGTGGGGAAGGTGAACATGTCAAAGTAAGGATAAGAGTAAGGCCCGCCCCCGCCTGGAGTGGTGTTATTGGCGTCGTGATTTCCAAGACATGACCACTGCGGCATCTTCCGGAAGATGGTGGGATACATGGCGAAGTAGCCGGTTTGGTATTCCGTATCGGTACCGGAGTTGTAGGCGTTGTCACCGAGCTGGAGGTTAAGGTCAGGAACGCGGCTACCCATCCAGTTGTAGTAGGCATCACGTCCTGCGGCTTGTGTAGCGCTGCCGCGTCCGCAGTCACCCACGACCCAGATGCGTGTGCTCGTCGCCGTGCCAGGCGTCGGAGCCGTGCGGAAGGTGTAATCCGCTGCGGTAGGAGCTGGAATAGTAAAGGCGGCCGTGCGAACAGAGGTGCTATCGGTTACCTCAGGTGTGAGCGTGTCAAAAGCAGAGCCAACGCTGTAATAGTAGCGCGTGTAAGGCGTGAGGCCAGTGAGTCGCACTTCGTGATTCGTCTGTACCGTTGCTTCATCCGTGATCTGTGTCAACGCGTCGCTGCTGGTGCCGTAACGCACTCGGCCGACCACTGCCTGACTCGTGCGCCAGCGCACGACGATGCTAGTGTCGTTTGGCATGTTCAAATACGGGCCGCGGGTCAGCGTGCCACTGCCAGGAGCCGCATTGACCACAGCTATCGCCACATTGGAAGCCGTGGTATTATTATCGTTGTCGGTAGCCCGTGCTGTGACGCTGTAAGTCGCCGCTGTGAAACCGCTCCAGGCATATTCATAAGGCTCCGTGGTGTCCTCGCCGAGTTTGGTCGCTCCGTTATAAAACTCCACCTTGGTGATGCTGCCGTCGCTATCCGCTGCGGTGGCGTTGAGATTGATCGTATCACCGACATAAGAAACAGCTGGTGCCGTAACTGCCACGGTTGGTGGATTGCCGATGGGACGTGTGATGCTGACGTTATCAAGGCCGATGATTTGGTCGGGCGAGGTCGCCACGGCATTGTCGTCGATCCAGCGGATGAGCAGCGTGGCACCATCGACCCAAGGCGTCGCGAAAGAGATCGTTTGTGGCCCCATCGTGCTGACGCCGACCGTGTTCGGCACGGTGGCAATTGATGGATTGAGTCCACTTGCGGCATTCCACGTCGTGCCGTTGTCCAGGCTGTAAAAGACGAAGTATCCCGGCAGTTCGTTCACCGTCGCCACGCTGGTGAAGCGGCGGATGTCATAGCCGAGACGGATCGCATTCAGCGGGGTGCCGGTGGGATTCGTGAGACTGACCTGCAGCGCGATGTGTTGGCCCGTCGTCGGCGAAGTGCCCAGAGCACGATCTGTGGGGGATGCGGCAAGGGCGAAATTATAGCCCTGGGTGTTGCTGCTCGCCGTCGTCGCGGGAATCGTCGTTGAGGCGATGAGTGTGTTATTCAGTGTGCCGCCTACGACGGAGGCCGTGGTGATCGCGATGCTGTCGGTGAAGGTCGAGTTGGCACCGCCGAAGACACCGTAGAACGACCAGCCGCTCGGCGGCGCGGTACCACTGGCCATGCTGTCGAAGTTTTGCGCATAGGCCCACAGCGCCGGATCGCCGGTCACATTGACGATGCTCGATGTCGTGGTGCCTGCATCGTTGTCCGTGGCCTTGGCGGTGAAGGTGTGCGCACCAGAGGCCAGCGAGGCAATGGTGAAGCTGAAGGGCGCTGTCGTGTCCTCACCGAGGAGCGTGGCTCCATCAAAGAACTCCACTTTTGCAATGAATCCATCCGTGTCGCTCGCAGCCGCATTCAGCGTCAGCGGCACCGCTGGAGCCACAGCGGCGTTATTGGAGGGCGAAGTGATCGCCACGGTCGGCGCGGTATTGTCGGCATTGGTCACGCTGATCGTCACAGTGGCCGAAGTGGCCGTTGTGGCTGCATTGTCAGTCGCTTTGGCCGTCAGCGAGTAGTTTCCGCTGATGACACCGGTCCAGTCATAGGAATATGGTGCCGTGGTATCTTCACCGAGCTTTGTGGCACCATTGAAGAACTCCACCAGCGTCACGCTGCCGTCGCCATCCGCTGCATCCGCCGTGATAGTGATCGCAGCGAGCGCATCAAAGGTCGCAGCGGCCGCAGGTGCCGTGATGCTCACCGTCGGTGGCACACTCGCCAGCACGCTGACGTTCACGATGCTGGAAAGTGTCGTCGCGCCGCTGTTGTCCACGGCTATGGCGCTGAAAGCATAATTGCCGACGAGCAATCCGGCCACGTTTTGCTCAAACGGAGCCGTGGTATCCTCGCCGAGCTTGGTGGTGCCTTGATAAAACTCCACGCGGGCGATGCTGCCATCTGTGTCAGCTGCATCCGCTGTGAGCGTGAAGGCCGCAGGAGCGGTGAAGTTGGTGTTATTGGCCGGAGCGGTGATGGCGACGCTCGGGGCTGCATTGGTTGTCGTGCTAAGGCGGCGTGCCGTCGTGCTGGCAATGTTAATCGTGTCGGTGACACTCGCATACCATTCGTAGTAACTACCTGTTTCCAGTCCGGTCCAGTTCAAGGATGCACTGGTGCCTGCGGCAGCGACATTAGCTGTACCGAGAGGAACCCAGTCCGTAACTGGAGTTTGCATGTTATAGGCCAGCGTAAACTGGCTGTCGGCATCCGTTTCAAACGCGCCTGCGGCCGGATTCACAGGATTCGAAACGCGATAAGTCTTGGCATTGATCGTATTCGCAGCGGGTGAGAAGGTGAAGTAACGCAACCAGCCGTCGCCACCATTGGTGCGGCCTTGATAATCCTGAAGGACGCTATGCACTGTGCGACCCTGGAAGGTGTCACTGCGCTGACCTTCGCCAGCCACATGGCCGCAAAGCATGAGGAAGAAATTCGGGTTATCCTTCAGGTTGTCATAGATGGCTTGGCCCTGCGTGCTGAAGCTCGCTGGGTTGCCCGTGTTAACAATCCAGTGACTCGTCACGATGGCACGGCGATTCGGGAAAGCCTTCATCACCGCGTCCGCCCAGTCCAAAATGACCTGATAGCTCGAGACGGCCCGCGCATCGTACTCGAGATGCAGAATAATGAAATCCAGCCCGCTGGCGCTAAAGATCTGATAGTTATTGTTGTTGTTCGTCAGCGATTGATTACCGCCCCAGTAGCTACGACCCGCGTAACGGCTGGCTCCGAATAGATTGTTATAATACACATTCGCCCCACCAGCGTTGCCGATGCTCGTTTGATCGTGATTTCCCGGTGCAGCGCCCCAGGGGATGCCGTAAGCACGCAGCGTTGCCACTTGGTTCTCGATTCGCTTCATCGACTCATCCGCCACGGTCCACTCCGAAGGAATGGCATCGCCATTTTGCACGATGTCGCCCATGTGGCTAACAAACGCGAGATTCAGCGCATCACGATTATCGACGAGCCACTGCGTCTGCGCATGGAAAGTAGCTGCACGACCATTGTTACTCAGGTTCTCCGAGTAGAACTGCGTGTCAGGAAGCGTGGCAATCGTGAAATCAGCTCCAGGAGCTGCAGCCGTCGTTTTGCGGCCATAAAAGGTCACCGTCAGCGCATCGTTCTCAGGGTCACTGAGTGAGACATTCAGCGTCGTGTTGCTGCCGATACCGGTGACATCCGTTGCAGGTGATGTCGCGGTGATGACGGGCGCTTGATTGGAGTTTGGTGTGACAGTGATGCTGACGGCTGTTGACGTCGTTGCTGCGCCGCTGTTGTCCGTGGCTTTGGCAGTCAGCGAGTATGTTCCGGCGGCTACACTGAACCAATCAAAGGTGTAAGGTGCAGTCGTATCTTCACCCACTTTTGTGCTGCCTTGGAAGAACTCGACCTTCGTCACGGAACCATCGCTATCTGCTGCATTCGCGGCTAAGGAAACTGTCGCAGGTGCCATGCCGGTGTAGGCGGCAGTCGGGGCCGCGAGTGTGACGGTGGGGGCAAGGTTGGGGACAAAAGACTTCGCATTCACCCACACAGGCAGCACCGTCCCAGCAAGCGTGCCGACTGGTGACGCGGTGCTCGCTGCATTGGTGCCTGCAGCGGTGGTGCCGGTCGCTTCATCGAGACCATAGCGAGCTAACAGCCCTGGGGCCGCCATGATTTCGACATCCACATTCGCCAGAATGTCGGCCGCTGGGCGTGCATAGTTCCAGATGCGAGCTTCATCAATGAGCCCATGGAAGAAGCCAGCGCGAGCACCGGATGAGTTGACCGTGGTGCCGATGCCGAGGCCCTGAATGTTGTCATTGCGCGGAGCAACACCGATGAAGGTCGGGAGGGTTTGGGTGGTCGTTTCAGCGATGCCATTCACATACAACTTCCAAACTGCCGTGGCTGTGTCGTAAGTGGCGGCGACATGATAGAACACGCCGCTTTGCAGCACCGTGGAACCAATGACCGGGAAGTTCTGCCCCGCAGGGTATGCCGTGCCGTTATTGGTCGCATTCTGCTGTTCAAAATCTGCCACCAGTTTGCCTGTGACATTGTCAATACCAAGAAAGTAATTGGCATCGAGGTTGGATCCATCGCCTTCACCGACGCCCTTCGCCACCAGTGGCAGCGCAGTGGTGATGCCTCCTGTCCCTGTCGAAGCCGTCACCCCTGGGCCAGTGCGCATGAAGCGACATTCGACGGTGAAGCTGCTCGTGTTCAAGGAAGACGTCGTAGCACCGAAGCCCATCGAAATGTAACTCGTATTGCCATTGAGAAAGACTGCCGACTCATCGTCCGCCACGAAAGCAAAGTCATCGATGCCCAACGCCTGCTCGTTACCTGATTCATTGCCGTCCGCCACACGAATCCAGAGCTCGGTGCCCGGTGCCCATGAGATACCAGAAATTTTACCAGCCATGCCACGACGATTCGCCGCAGTATTGCCATCAAGACTCGCAATCGTTGCCGTATTTACGAGTGAACTAAAAGTTGCAATCGACGTCCAAGTCCCAGTCGATATGTCCGTAGCACCAAGTAAATACTGAAGCGGTAGTGTGTGCACTGTAGTCGCCCCATTCTTGTGCCACTGCTCACCCGTGAACATTACACTAAATGATGTGATCGTCTGCGTTGTGTCATTTTTCAATCGGACTCCATAGTAGATGTTCGTCGTGGCGGCGAAGCTAGAAGTTGCGCGAGAACCCAGTGCCCGATCCGTGCCAGCCGCTGCACCAAAGCTTAATAGACCCACATTGGCTGCCGTTGCGGCACCGTCGAAGGTTGCCGCAGTGCCCCCCATGGTGCCATTGGTTAAGCCATACGTCGTTTGGTTCGCATACCAACCTGCCAGTGTCGAGTTGTTCGTCCAAGCAACACCCGTGGTGTTATTGGTCGTGCCTTGCAGCGTGTCGAAATTCTGAAAGTAAGCGCCACCAGTGTAGCTGACCTGCGCCATGGCAGAGAACGGCACGACAATGAGTGCCGTGAGGAGAGAGATTTTCATGGTTGGATGGCGGTGGTGATGATTCGTGTTTGAGAAGGTTTCAGTGCTGTCTGCGCTTCTTCGAGCAGGCGGCTCATGGCATGCGAGCCGCGTTCGAGATTCGGCAACGCCAGGACGTGATCCCGCAGCGCGGTCCATGCAGCTTTTGCATCATCAGCGCGGCCTGCTTGGGCCAGAATGGAGGCCCGTTTGGCCATCCACGGTTCAGGGCGCGGTGCGCAGGCCTGCATGGCATCGATTCGCTTTAGTACATCGTCATAGCGCTGCGCGGCGAGTTCGTAATCCATCGCTTTCAGCACCAGTTGTGGAATAGGGCCGGTCTTTTCGATTCCCGTGCTGAGCACACTCAACGCCTCGTCATTCAGCTTCTGAGCCCACAGTGTGTCCGCCGCTTCAATCACCAAATCCGGCTCCGGCAAAACCGCTGTCTTCAGAGCTGCTCGGTAGTCCTGCAAAGCTGCCTCTGTCTCGCCGAGCTTGCTCAGTACCCGTGCCCGCTCCACCCGCGCTAGGCCTGGCTCACGATGGTTCGCAATGTAGGCGTCTAGCTCCTCGCGAGCTTGTTTCAACATGCCGCCTGCCGCCAGAGCACGCCCACGCAAATACTGCAAATCTCCGTCATCTGCACCCAGCCGATTTGCACGCTCAAGATCAGTCAAAGCCAACATCCATTCTTCATGTTCGAGTTGAATGCCCGCACGCCGAACCAACAAAGCAGGATCGTTGGGACGCAATTTCATCTCCGAATCCAACTCCTCCATCAACTCATGAAAAGTTCCATGAGCATGGAGTTCCCCGCATGTCGTAAAGACGAGTCCAATCAAAAGGTGCTTAACGATAAACGACATTTGCCAACCTTAGGCAAGGCATCCATTCAACAATGAACGATACTGTCACATGAACCTCTCAACGCTCTAGAAAGCTTATTTCATAAGCTTCCGACAAGGTTGAAATCCCTGAGCAACTTTTTCGACACACGGCATTTGCAATGCCTATAGCAACAACATTGTCACTCAAAACAATGAACCAGCAGCACATTTAGATAGGCTAAACTTAATAAGCTGCTCAATGCCATTGACCTCAAAAAGCACTACTCAGGTAGATCTTGATCTTTCGTCTCTGGTAGAAACGCAATGAAGATGAGCCCGAGGAGAAACATCAAACCAAGGCAGGTGATGGCAAGGCGGAGATCGAACACAGACTTCATCCAAGCCGAGAGCCAAATAAGAACAGGTGCAGCAAGAAGGCGCCCTGTATTGAAGCAGAAGCCAGCACCAGTAGCGCGCAGATAAGTGGGGAAAAGAGCTGGAAAATAGATAGCGTATCCTGCATGAATGCCTTGAGCAAAAAAACCAAAGAAGGGTAAAAGCACCAAGAGCAGAGTATAACTCTCGAAGAAAGATGGCAGCCAACAAACGAGAGGAGTCATGATGAGCGCGGCGATGTGCATGAAGGCAAAAGTCTGCTTACAACCCCACCGCGCACTCAAAGGACCAAAGGCCAACATCCCAAGGCCTGCGCCAGCTGTTTGAATGAATCCAAAGGCGATCTTGGATTTGCTTGCCCAGGCTGGATCATTCAGGCGTTTGAGGAAATCTGCCGCCAGGTCTTGCCCTGCAATCACAACACCCCAAAACGTGGCAAGACCCACCATTGCAAGGAGTGCACCAAAAATGGCACGCGTTCGCCATTGCGGATGGCCGAGCAAGTCTGAAAAGCTCCCCATGCGTTCAGCCTTGCTTTGCTTGGCTTCTTTCCAGGCTTCGGGCTCTTTGACACTTAAGCGAACCCAAAGAACCAAAAGCGCAGGAACGACACCGACCAAATAAGCACTGCGCCACGCTGTGCCGACGAAAAGCCCGACTGCCGCCGCGAGCCAGAGACCAGCGACACTTGTGGCATGAAAGATACCTCCAGCGCGCTCTCTTGCGTTTTTCGGAAACACTTCAGCCACAAGCGCTGCACCCACAGCCCATTCGCCACCGACTCCCATGGCCACAAGAAAACGCAGCACTCCTACCTGCCAAATTTCATCCGCAAATGCCGTTAAACCTGAGAAGATTGAGTAAAACAAGATGGTCAACGCCATCACTGGATTGCGCCCCCATTTGTCGGCCATGGAGCTAAAGATCCAACCACCAAAGGTCCCGCCGATCAAAAAGATGCCGAGGAATCGCTCGCCCCACAACTTCACCAATGGATCATCAGCATTCACATGCAGTAGATCAGGGAGCATATCAGCTCTTGTTAGATTGTAGATTTGTCCTTCAAACGCATCAAAGACCCAACCCAAGGAAGCAATTGCCAAGACAAGCCACTGATAGCGAGTGATGCCATGATACCAGTTAGTTGAAGATGTCGTCATCGATGATCTGGACGATTAAAACTTCAACATCTCACCCACCGGCAATGATTTGCCTTGTCGAATGGATTCTTCAGCGACGAGACACAGACCCGCAGACCATAGGCCATCGAGCCCAGTCGCGGCAGGCTTTTGACCAGTCCGAACCATTTCAATGCATTGCGAGATTTCTTCACGTAGCTCAAAGACTTCACCGCTGTGCTTTTCTAACTTCACCGTTTCGAGCTTTTCGCCATCAAAGACCTTGAGGAAGTATTCAGGCTCGAGTGTTCGATCCAAGGCTCCACTCCAGGCAGCCCAGAGCGCGCCTTTCGTGCCACTGATCTTCACAGTTTGATGATGCTCAAAGGCAGCCAGTGTCTGGGAAACGACGGCATAGCTGCCATTGGCGTATTTGAACATGGCACTGAAATTATCGTACAAGGTCGGGCGCTGAGGATCGCGAGAATTCGCATAGGCCTGCAATTCCACTGGATCACCGCTTCCTTCGAGATACCAGCGAGCAAGGTCGAAGAAGTGGATCGGCTCTTCCAACACCCAACTTCCGACACGATTCTGATCATAACGCCAACCACTGGCTCCTTGCCGATAGGGCTTTCGAGAAAGCTCGACAAGCACGTATTGAGGATCACCTATCGTCCCTGCGTCGATGATCTCCTTGATGCGTCCCCATTGGCTGGAAAGCCGCAGCTCATGACCCACGGCCAAATGCACTGCAAATTGCTGCGCACATGCGACGATGGCTTTACAATCCTCCAGCGTAATAGCCATCGGCTTTTCCAGCAGAACGTGTTTACCCTTCTGCATAGCAGCGAGTGCGATTTCGCGATGCGTGTGACTCGGTGTCACGATGTCGATGATATCAAAATCCGCCTGCGCAATCATCTCCAGACTATCAGAAAAGACCAAAGCGTTGGGGTAGAGCTGCTGCGCTTCTGCGCGCGAAGCCTCTGAAGGTGCGCTGATAGCGACCAGCTGAGCATCTGGATTTGATTGAATGGATTGAGCGTGAAATTTGCCCCAAGCACCAAAACCGGCGAGAGCGAAGCGAACAGGTAACATGAAGAGAAGTCGGGTGTGAATGATCAAAAGTCACTTCCGCTCTGCAGTCGTGAGCGGTGTGACCGGATCTTTAACGCGGCGACCCTGCACTTCATTCAACCGACAGGTGGGCAAATTCGGCAGGACGTGTTTGGCGAAGAGGTCACACTCATCGAGATGTGGATAGCCACTGAGGATAAAGGCGCGTATGCCCATATCCATGTAGCGATTGAGCTTGCTCAGCACTTGATCGGGATCACCCACGATGGCGCTGGCGCAACCACTTCTGGCGAGGCCAATACCACTCCAGAGATGCGGCTCGATGTACAGGTCTTTCGATTGAGCGCGCAATTCGTCCTGGCGCTTCACGCCTGCGCTTTGGTTATCGAGGCTGCGGTTTTTAATCTCCTGTCCTTTCTCTGGATCAAGCTTTGAAATCAACCGATCGGCCGCAGCACGGGCTTCCGCTTCGGTTTCGCGGACGATGACATGAACTCTGAGTCCAAAATCAATGGTGCGGCCATAGTGAGCTGCTTTTGCCGACATCGTGTGGATGGTTTCAGCAATGCGATCCTCTGTTTCGGGCCACATCAGAAAAACATCACAGTGTTTGGCGCAGAGATCTTGAGCGGCTGGAGAGATACCACCAAAATACATCAAGGGGCCTCCGTTTTGTTGATAAGTCTTAGCGGCCTCCGTGTTAGGCAGGCTGATTTGGTAATACTTCCCTTTCCATTCATAAGGACCGTTGGTATTCCACAGGCCTTGGAGGATTTGAATGATCTCGCTGCTGCGCGCATACCTGACCTCGTTACTTTCCTTCATGCCCGGCAGATCTGAGGAGATGATGTTGATGCAGAGTCGGCCTTTAGCGATGTGATCAAGTGTCGCAATGGCGCGTGCGAGCATCGGAGGCCAGACCTCGCCCATGCGGAGGGCGACGAGTTGATTGATCTGCTTCGTCTGCGCAGCCATGGCCGAGGCAAAGGCAAGCGCATCCTGTCCAGCGATCCAACCCGATGGCAGCAGGATGTTTTGAAAGCCATGAGCATCGGCACGGCGAACGATTTCGCTACAATGCTCGTAATTGCTACGCAGTGAGCCATCAGGCACACCGAGGAATTCATAGTCATCTCCGCAGAGAGCGGAGAACCAAGCAACTTCAACTTGGCGCTCAGATGTTCGGATGGCTGGAGATGTCATAGTTTTTGAATCTTGGCCAGACATCACCCAGCAAGGCAAGTTTTGAATGCAAAATCTAAGCCACGATGCCCTTCACCGGATGCCCATGCACATCGGTCAGGCGAAACTGGCGGCCCTGGTAGCGATAGGTGAGCGCCTCATGATTGATTCCACAGAGATGCATGATCGTAGCCTGCATGTCGTGAATATGAACAGGGTCCTTGGTGATGTTCCAGGCGAAGTCGTCGGTCTCGCCGACCACCGTCCCGGCATTCACTCCACCACCGGCCAACCACATGCTATAAGCGCGACCAAAATGATCACGGCCATTTGGCTTCGCTGGATCACCTTGACCAAAGGGAGTGCGCCCAAACTCGCCCCCCCAGACGACGAGTGTATCATTCAACAAGCCACGCTCCTTGAGATCCATGACCAGCGCTGCACTTGGGGCATCTGTGTCCTGACATTGAGCCTCCAACTGAGTGAATAGATTGTTATGCTGATCCCAGCCAGCGTGCATGCATTGCACAAAGCGGGTGCCGCGCTCCAACAGGCGACGAGCAATCAGGCAGTTGTTGGCAAAGGTTCCTTTCACCAAGGCATCAGGTCCATACCTGGCGATGACATGCTTGGGCTCATCTGAGAAGTCGAGCAAATCAGGCACACTGGCCTGCATCTTGTAGGACATCTCGTATTGGGCGATCCGAGTATCGATCTCAGGATCACCGTAATCACTCAGATGCGCCTCATTCATGGCGCGGATATCATCCAGCAGGGTTCGACGCTGATCCCGGCTCATGCCGGGAGGATTTTGCAGGTAAGGCACGGGATCGCCGACATTGCGAAAACGCACACCTTGATAGCGACTTGGCAGGAAGCCACTACCCCAGTAATAATCATAGAAAAGCTGTCCGCAGGTCTTGCCTTTATCCGACGAGGTCATGGCCACAAAAGCCGGCAACTCGCTGGAGTCGCAGCCAAGGCCGTAACTCAACCATGCTCCCAGACTCGGGCGTCCAGGTACTTGGGCACCGGTCATGAAAAACGTCACCCCGGGGGCGTGGTTAACTGCTTCCGTAGTCATTGACCTCACCAAACAAATATCATCGGCAATGGAGCCGATATTCGGCAACATACTGCTCATCTCAATCCCGCTTTTGCCGTACCGTTTGAAAGGCTTGATAGCTGGAGTAATGGGCCATTTGGCATAACTTGCTGACATCGTGGAAAGTCTCGTTGCACCGCGAACGCTTGCCGGGATGTCCTGCATGGCCATCTTTTGCAGCACCGGTTTTGGATCATATAAATCGACATGAGATGGGCCGCCGCCCTGCCAGAGACAGACGACGCGCTTCGCCTTTGGCGCAAAGTGCGGCAGCCCTGGCAAGCCTGGAACACCTGCACTGGCCGACTGCTGGCCAAGCAACGAGGCCAAAGCGATGCCCCCAATTCCTTGAGCGGTATTGCCAAAGAGTTGACGACGCGTCACGCGTTGTTGATTGAGGAGGAGTTCGTGGTTCATAGCAATCAAAGGTCAGGTTCTATTCGCGAGTCAGGGCTTCATCCAGATTCAGCAGCATCAGACACACAGCCGTAAAAGCCGCGTGTTCAGTCGGATTGAGTTTTCCGTTCTTCGGAGCTGAACCGATAGCCACGACTTCGGCCGCGGCCTTAGGGTCAGCTTGATAAATCGCAAGCTGCTTTTCATAAGCCTTCCGCAACAAGGCGAGATCTTTCTCCGCAGGCAGACGCCCTAGCACGTGGCGCAGTGCAAAGTTCAGCCTTGTCTCAGTGTCTTTAGCTGAGTCCATGCTACGAGCTGCTAGCACTCGTGCAGCCTCAGCCCAAGTCGGATCATTCAGCGTGGTCAGTGCATGAAGCGGTGTGTTGGTGATGTTTTGACGCACCTTGCAAACTTGACGATTCGCCGCATCAAACATATTTGCGGGCCCCACGGTGCGGCGCCAAAAGGTGTACAGACTACGACGATATAGGTCCCTGCCGCTGGAGGTCGGATAAGTGAAATCACGCTCTTTAGTAATAGCCAAGGATTCCCAGATCTGATCCGGTTGATACGGATAAACCGGTGCACCACCGATCCGATCATCCAGCAAACCACTGGCTCCCAGCGCCAAATCACGCAGCAGCATGGATGGCATGCGGAAGCGTGCTCCCCGAGCTAAGAGCCGATTCTCGGGGTCATTCATTGCTAGCTCTCGACCAACCTTGCTGCTTTGACGATACGTCGCGCTAGTGACGATGAGCCGATGCAGTTGCTTCATGCTCCAGCCTTTCTCGCGAAACTCGACTGCCAGCCAATCTAACAGGGCGGCATGCACGGGTGCCTCACTTTGCACACCCAAATCTTCCACCGTCTTGACAATGCCAATGCCGAACAACGTTTGCCACATGCGATTCACCTGCACACGCGCTGTCAGTGGATGATCAGGCTGGAATAGCCATTGAGCAAAACCCAAACGATTCTGCGCGGCTCCTTTGGCTGCTGGTGCCAGAAAGGCAGGTGTCGTTCCAGTCACTTTGTCCTTGGGTTTAAGATATTCGCCGCGATCTAAAATAAAGGTCTCACGCGGTTTATCATCACGCATGACCATGACTCTTGGAATACCCTCATTTTTGTAAGTCGTCAGTTCCGTCTTTAAATCCTCCACTTGTTTGGAGGGCGCATCACTCGCTGAGATCTTCGGCCACACGTCTCTTTCAAAGACAGAACGCAGACTGTTTTTCAGCTCCTTCTTTTGAACGTCCGTGCGCTTATCAGCCGGGATGCGGAGCACCGTCGTGATATTCGGTTGTAAAGGACGATCTAAACGCCCAGCCCTGGTTTCAGGTGTCACGGCAGCCTCCCAGGCCGCAAAGGCCAGATCTTTTTTGATCTTCACCTGGCCGTCGATTTCCACCTTTGCACGCTTAGCCTCCAGATCAGCGATGTGATGTTTGCTCTCTTCTGTCATCATTTCCAGAAACGGCGCAGCGACTCGCTTGGCACCCCCACCACCGCCAGCACGACCATCTTCGGAAACCTGGTTAAACAGAGACATCAGGCTGTAATAGTCCCTCTGCGTCATGGGGTCATACTTGTGATCATGACACTGCGCGCAGGCCATGGTCAGACCCAGCCATGTCGTCGCTGTCGTATCCACACGATCAAACAAGATGTTAAACCTTTGCTCTTCAGGGATAGCGCCGCCCTCGCCATTGAGCAGGTGATTGCGATTAAAGGCCGTGGCAATGATTTGATCCTCGGTCGCTTTCGGCAGTAGATCACCCGCCAGTTGCTCGATGGAAAATTGACTGTACGGCATGTCTGCATTCAGTGCCTTCACCACCCAATCACGCCACACCCATTGAAAGGTATCGCCGTCTTGCTGGAAGCCATTGCTATCCGCATAACGCGCCGCATCCAGCCAAGGCAGTGCCATGCGCTCCCCATAGTGGTCCGATTTCAGCAATCGCTCCACCAGCTTTTCATAAGCCTCTGGTGTGGCATCCGCCACAAAGGCATCCACCTCCGCAGGCGTTGGCGGCAGGCCGATCAGATCGAGCGACAGCCGGCGAATCAAAGTTGCCTTATCAGCTTCGGGCGATGGCTGGAGTTTCGCCGCCTCAAGTTTGGCCAAAACAAACCGATCAATCTCATTGCGCACCCAGCCTTGGTTCTTCACCTCAGGCAGCGGCGCTTTTACCGGTGCCGTGAAGGTCCAATGCTTCTCATACTTCGCCCCTTCAACGATCCACTGCTTCAGAAGCGACTTTTGTTTGTCCGTGAGCTTCCGATTCGACTTCGCCGGCGGCATGAGTTCATCAGGGTCCTCCGTCGTTAGTCGCGAGACCAACTCACTCTCGTCGGGCTTGCCAGGAACAAAGGCCTTGTGCTCCAATGCAGCCTCACGCAGATCCAGACGCAGATCCGCCTTTCGTTTATTCGGGTCCTGACCGTGACAATAAAAACAATTCTCCGCCAGAATGGGGCGGATGTCCTGATTGTAGGACACCTCCGCCTTCACCGCAGAGGCAGAGATCAGAGTAAAAAATGAGAGAACCAACTTCATGAGCGTTGGATAATACGCCACCTTTTCGCATTTCTCTGTTACGAGGGTTCGTAATCTGGAAGTTACGATGGAATGGAAGGTCTCTCAACTAGGAGAGAGCACACGGATTATGAGCCAGTGCCCCAGCGCTTTTGGAGAAATCTTTCCCATGGAGAGAAGAGCACTTTATCTGCGGCGAGTCCAATCAGCACGATGACGAGCATGATGCCGATGACTTGATCCATGGCATTGAGCTCGCGCCCAAAATGCAGCAGGTGGCCGAGACCATAGCCGGTGAGTAGGGTGACGTAGATCTCAGCTGCCATGAGTGAACGCCAGGCAAAAGCCCAGCCCTGTTTCATGCCGCTTACGACAAAAGGCAGCGAGGCGGGCAAGATGACTTTGATCAAGGTATGCAAGCCTGAGCTGCCCATGGTGCGAGCAGCCCGTACGTAGATCGGAGGCAGGCTGCGTGCACCGTTGTCCACGGCGATTAAGACAGACCATAGTGTGCCCATGATGACGACAAAAAGCATGGCGGATTCACTTTGACCGAACCACAGCAAAGCCAGAGGTACCCAGCAGACGCTCGGCAGCGTTTGCAAGCCGAGAGCGAGCACTCCAATCGTATCGCTAAGATACTTCGAGCGCGCCGTGGCAAGTCCAAGCGGCAAGCCGATGACGCAACCGATGAGGTAGCCAACCATAAGGCGCTTCATTGTAACCCATGAACCTTCGATCAAGGAACCGTCCATGATGGCAGCCCATAGATAGCGGGCCACATCCAGCGGTGACGGCAGCAACACAGGCGACCAGATTTCAGCAGAAACCAGCGCCTGCCAAAGAATGACCAGCGATGCAAAAAAGAGGATGGCAACAAGACTGCGTTTCATTCGGCTGAGAGGGATTGGCTGTTGTGTTGTTTCAGAGCTCGAGTGATGAGTGTGGCCTGCTCGGCAAGCTCCACGCTATTGATGTCGCGTGGGCGAGGCAGCTGAATGTGAAACTGTTCGCGAATGCGCCCTGGATTGGGTGAAAAGAGCACGACTCGATCGCCAAGACAGACGGCTTCACGAACATTGTGTGTGACAAAAAGAATGGTCTTTTTCCTCTTGGCCCAAATGTCCTGGAGATCCGCATAGAGCTGTTCTCGGGTCATGGCATCCAAGGCAGCAAAAGGCTCGTCCATGCAAAGGATGCGGGGATTGGGTGCCAGCGCACGAGCCAGCGCGACACGCTGTTTCATGCCGCCGGAAAGCTCGTGAATGTTTGCGTGGATGAAACGTCCTAGGCCAACAAGTTGGAGGTAATACTTTGCGATGTCGATACGCTCAGCCTTGTTCAAACTAGGCTTGAGCTGAAGACCAAAGAGCACATTTCCAAGCACATCTAGCCACGGGAACAACGCATGCTCTTGAAACATGACACCACGCTCACGACCGGTTCCGATGATGGGTTGGCCATCGCTGGAAAGCGTGCCACTCTCAGGCGTATCAAGGCCAGCAATAAGATTGAGCAGTGTGCTTTTTCCGCATCCGCTTGGCCCCACAAGGCAGACAAACTCGCCCTCATTCACAGTAAGACTCACATCATCAAGCGCCTTCAACCAGCCGCTTTGGCTTTTGAAGGACTTCGTGACATGATCAACGACGAGCTTGGATGGAGGTGGATTGATTAATTCAGCAGCAGAACTCATGGAAAAATGACAGGGATCATGACAAAAGCGCGCAGATAACGATGAACACAGTAAACAAGATACTGCCCACCTATGGAGGCTGAAAAGCACTCCATTTTGCGCTTTGGTTTGTTGATACGCCTCCAGTCTTCTGGTCAGAATATCGGACTACCAAAGCCTGTAGCCTTCATATCCCATCATGCAAGTAGGATTTTATTCAGCCCCCTATTTTAGCTTCAATCCCTGTCGTTTTTCTCGTCGTTCGAGAGTGTGGCAAATCTGGTTGGCGTGATCGGGTTCTTGGAGTCGGGCGAGACTTCTTTGAAGTAATCCGCTTCCTTTGGACCAAGAATGAAGTCGGTGATGAACATTGGTGAAATTCAATCCAATGCCGCTTAAACTCGTGGCTATACCGATAAAAGCATCCAGCGAAGATGCTGGCTCCGTCGAAGTCCATTATAGGACTGTGCTTGCCTTCCCTGGTAAGGGATCAACAAAACCGCTGACTTCATCGCCTCACGGTTACTTCTACTAAAAGAGTATGAATGACCTAGAAAGACAAATATCCTTCTTGTCTAGTAGGATATTAAAAATAATCAAATTCGCGCGCCCATGAGCACTTTCATGACGTCGTCCATGGTGATCCAACCCCTGATATGTCCACCTTGGTTGTCCACGAGAGCAGCGATTTCCTGCTTCTCCAAAAAGAGCGTGAGTAGCTGGGTCAATGAGGCTTTCTCATCAATGTATAACACGGGGCGGACGAGTTGCTTCCAGTCGGCATTCGCAGGGTCTGTTAGATTTTGGACGAAAAGTTCACGCACGCGGATGTAACCTGTGATGTGCTCCAGTGTGCCGTCGCTACTGACGGGGTAACTGCGGTGGAGCTTAGGACCGAGTTCATTGATGTTTTCCAGCAAAGTCTTCCTTTGATCAAAAACCTTCACAGCTTCGCGCGGCACCATCGCAGACTTAACACGACGCGCACTCAGTGTAGCGGCGTGGATCATGATGATTTCTTCATGATTGTGCAGCAATTGCTCCGTGCGCGCGGCCTGCACAAGCGTAATGATGTCCATGATTTGGTCACTCTGCGTGCGGCCATCATGGGTCGTGCGTTTCAGGCGTTCACAAAATTTCTCCATGATGAGCACGAGCGGATGGCAGAGACGCAGCATCCAAGTAAGCGGGCCAATGAGCCGTGGGGCGAGTTTTTCGGCATGATGCACGCCGATGATCTTCGGAGCCATCTCACCGCCAAAGAGCACTAGGACGCTGATGATGACCGAAAAGAGCCACAGCCATTCGCTGCCGAATACATCTGTGGAAAGAGACCCTGCAAGTGTCGCAAGTCCTGTGCTGGCCAGTGTGTTGAAGATGAGAATCGCAGAGACGGGCCGCTCAATTTGATTTTTAAGCTTTAACCAACGCCCAGACACCGAGCTGCCCTTTTTTTCCTGCAAGCGCAGCGAGAGCGGATTCAAACTGAGCAGCACTGCCTCCGTCAGCGAACAAACAAAGGAAATGGAGAGCACCATCAAAACCGTAAACAGAAGAAGGAAAAGCATGAGAAAAAGTAAAACCACATGCATCACACCATCATGATACATGCGTTGAAGAATCCGTAAGCGTAAATCAGCTAATCCATGATTCCAGCGGAAATCGCGGATCCAAATCATTGGCACGTAACCACTCGTCGTTAAAGAGCTTTGACTGATACTTGTGCCCCGAGTCGCAGAGAATGGTGACGATGGTTTTTCCAGGTCCGACCTCCCGCGCGTAGCGCAGTGCCCCACCAATGTTGATGCCGCTAGAGAGTCCGAGAAAAAGGCCTTCCTCGTTGAGCAGTTGATACACGATGCTGAGCGCAAGCTGATCCTCAATACGGTAAGCCTTGTCCACACGAAGGCCTTCGATGTTTTTCGTCACGCGCCCTTGGCCGATGCCTTCCGCAAACGAATCGCCATCATCCGTGTCTGTGTTGCCTTGAGTAAACCAGGACCACATCGCCGCGCCATAAGGATCAGCGCACACGGCGTGGAAATTGGGGTTTTGTACCTTCAAATACAGCGACGTGCCCGCGAGCGTGCCACCCGTTCCCACAGCGGCGACAAAGGCATCCACAGTGCCATTCGTTTGCTTCCAGATCTCTGGCCCGGTGCTCTTGTAATGCGCTTCGCGATTCGCGGTATTGTCGAATTGATTGGCCCAGAACCATCCATTCTCCTCCGCGAGCCGGCGCGCAATGTGATTGTAATTACCGGGATCGCTATACGGCTTTGCAGGCACAGGCCGCACCTCGGCACCGAGCGTGCGCAGCAGTTGAATCTTCTCGGGTGCCTGCGTCTCAGGAATCACGATCACCGACTCGTAGCCGCGAGCGTGACCGATCACCGTCAAGCCAATACCCGTGTTGCCAGCGGTGCCTTCCACGATGGTTGAGCCCGGCTTGAGCAATCCCTTCTCCTCCGCATCCGTGATGATGCCATACGCCGCACGATCCTTCACCGAGCCACCCGGATTCATAAACTCCGCCTTGCCGAGGATCTCGCAGCCGGTGAGGTCGGACAGCTTGTTGAGGCGAATGAGAGGCGTGTTACCGACGTGATGATCCACGCCGTGGTAGATGGGTTTACTCATGGGATCGAAAGCGAAGCGATGGTGAGGTGCTTCCGGTGATGCGGTCAGACGGCCTGCGCTGGGTGAAAAGTGAAATAATCTCAGCGCTCAGAAGGTGTCCGTCGTCGCTTTCGATGACACGCTAGAAGCAATGCTATCAGAGTCAAACAAAGCTCGCAGTGACTCGACAGCGCGATCAAGAATTAGGCTCTCAACGATCACTTAAGCTTCTCGATGAGAATCACCGCCAACTCAGCGCTGTTATGATTGCCTCGGCGACCGCCGCCATTTGAGTAGCCTACGTAGAGCTTGCCGTCGTGCTCGATGGCATAGGGATAGGAAAGCGGGGCTTTGTCGGCGACATCGCCAGGGCCTTGTGGGAAGATCGAGGGGCGGATGATGAAGACTTGGCTCAGCACGGACTCGCCCGGTTTGCTGACGGCGATGGTGAGCGGTGTGCGGCGTCCCCCGCTGTCGGCGGTGGTGGTGCAGACGAGGTAACGCTGACCGGTGCTCAGCATCCCAGCGGCGGGCTTGGAGGTGGCCATGGGCAGATTGCTCGGCGCGGACGCGATCCAGGTGCGGCCGAAGTCTTTGCTCACGGCGATGAGCGCCTGCGCTTTTGCTCCGAAGCGGGCGATGTTTGTCACGTTTGGCCCATCGACGATGATGCTCGATTCGCCCCACATCGTGAGTCCATCGACGGCGGGAATCACCACGAGATCCCACTTCAGGAAGTCATCGCCATGACTGATCGCCACGGCGGCGCAGTGTCCGTTGCCCACGCTGATGCCGGGCATGATCCAGTTTCCATCGGTCATCTTCACCGGCTGATTAAGCGCCCAGAAGCCGCCTTCGATCACGGTGCCTTTCGGCTCCCAGACGTTGGTGGTTTCATTGAGCCGATAAGCACGCGTGTGGACTTTGGACTTCGTGATGTCGGTCAAACTGTGCCCGTAAAAGCTGCCGTGAAAGGCCCACAGCTCGCCGCCATGCGAAAGGAAGACACCGTGACTCACCGCGTGTTCCGTCGAGTCGCCAGCACCGATGTTAAAAGTCTCGCCCCAGGTCTTGCCGCCATCGCTGCTCACGCGACCGCGTGCCTGCTCGCCGGGCGTGTTCTCCTCGCCTTTATTGTGACCAAAGGACGCGTAGAGCTTGCCTTTGTGCCAGCCAAGGCCCACGCCATGCAGCCAGATGTAGCCGTCTTTCTCAGGCTCGTTCGCTTTGATGACGTGAAACTCCACGCCATCGAGCACGGGCAGTTCAGCAGCCTTGGGTAGCTTCACTGTGGCATCCCACAAAGGTGTATCAGCCACGATGGCCTTCGGGATTTCATGCGTGGCCGTCACTGGCTGAAACGTCGCCGCGATGTCCGCTGCGCTCATCACTCGAGCAACGTATCGCGCTTCATCCACCGCCCCGCTGAAGGTCTGCGTGCGTCGTCCCGCATCATGAATGCCGCCCAGCGTGATCGGAGCCTGCGTGGCCGGCATCGGCTTCTTCAGCTTCACTTCACCCTGACTTTGACCATTGAGAAACAGCGCCGCCTTGCCCGCGCCGACGGTCAGCGTCGCCTGATGCCAATGTCCCGGCTTCAGCAGTTCCTTGCTCGTGACCGTGGCCCAACCACCCTGCTGCACATACGCCTTCAGCCTGCCGTCCGGCTCCACCGTGAGCGACCACTGCCTCTCATTGAGCGAGTAACGATTCTTCCCCGCGATCACCTGCTGCCCCTCATTCACCGCATACGGATTGAACCACACCGAGAACGTGAACCCGCCCTCACCATTCAGCGCTGCCGTCTCCTTCAACTCGATCAACGACAGGCCATCGAACACAAGCGATGCGTCACGAGCACCACTCGCCACCTTCGCCTTGCCCAAGACTGCGATTTGCGAATCCACCGCATCGAGAGGCCAATGCTCGGCCAAGCAGGTGAGTGTGGGAGCAAGGTAAATGGCGCAAAGAATGAGTCGAGTAGGTTTCATGAGGATTGGCATTCATAGCCACACGCCTCAGCGTCTCAACGCATTGAACAGCTCATCAATCTTATCGAGCACGTTTTGCATCTGGTTCTGGTCGTAGCCGCCACTGGCACCTTGGCCGAGCGTGCTCACGCCGTTGCTGTTGTTGCTCGTTTGTTGGAGCGCATTGGCGATGGCGTTGTTGAGGTCGTTGAAAGTCGCTCGCTTTCAGGATGTTTCGGGTCGTAGGGCATGAATGGCTTCCCCCCTGTTACTTTCGCCAAACCCGCCAACTAACGCTGATTTTTTTAAACTCGACTTTTGCCTGAAATGGAGAGTTGTCATTGCTTCGAGGCTCATGTGTTGTCGGCGAGTGCCGCGCGATAGAATTCCCAGTTCGCATCACCGAGGCCCTTGAGTAGGGCCAGCGTGTCGTGGCCCAGGCCCGGCACGATGGTGAACGTGTGCGCGATGTTCAGTTTCTTGAGGTGCTCGGAGTAGGCGCGGTTCAGAGGGCCCGTGTTGTCGTGCGAACCGACCGCCATTCGCACGCGCACTTTGCCACGCACCGCATCCGCCTGCTGCTCCGCGACCCTGATCGGATTCTGCGAACGGTAGTAATCGAGGTCGCTGCCGAAGGTGCCATTCAGGATGCGCTCACGCTCAGCGGGGTTGCCGGCGGCTCGCGGCCCGGCAAAATCCAAATCCAGCGGACCGCCCGCAAGGATGGAGACCGCGCCGAAGAGTTGCGGATACTTGAATCCCAACCGCGCCGCACCGTAGCCGCCCATGCTGAAGCCTTCGATGATGCGCCCCTCGCGCGTGGCGAGGGTGCGAAACGTCGCATCGATGTGCGGCAACAGTTCCCTGATGACAATGGTTTCCATCGGCACCGAGCCGTCCTTGGAGTCACACCACATGCTCGAAGCCAGCCCATTGGGAAACACCACGAGCATGGGCGGAATCCTCCCCTCGTGAATCGCCGCATCAAACCACGCCGCCACCGGCGCAATTCCCTGCAATCCGCCGCCGCTGCCATGCAGCCAATACATCACTGGGAAGCGACGCTCGTTATCCGTGTCGTAAACTTCCGGCGTGTAAATATGATAGCTGACTTTCGTCTTCGCCGCCGCGCTTTCGAGAATTTGGAACTGCACGCGCGGCGCATTCACCTGCCGCGTGACTAAGGCCAGCTCCCGGGTCTCCTGCGCGTTTAAAGCGGGGCTGGCCAGCAGAGAAAAGAGAAGCGCGGTCAAAAGTTTTCGCGTGTGCATGCTATGTGAATGGAAATGTTGAACCCATCCGCACGGCGGAGGTTGCGAGCGTTGCGATTCGAGAGGCCTTGGATGGCGCGGGGTGTCCGCTGCGGGAGAAGGTGGCGTCGCTTCACGCGCCGGGGGCGTCGGCGCAGGAAATGCGGGCGGCTCCCGAACGTCGGAGCGCTGCCCCCGTGCCGCGCATCGGTGCCCCCGAACGTTGGAACTCTGCCCCCGCGCCGAATGGGGGCGCTACCATTTGCCGGAGGGAAGCCCCCGCGACGGCCAGCGACGCCCCCGCAGGCTGGAACTCCGCCCCCGCCGCGTCCAGCGCGGCCCCCGCGCGAAATGGGGGCGGCGTTTGCCGAGGGTACGGCCCCGTTTCAGGCCAAAAAGCGGCCCCCAGAGGCAAAATCAGTCGAGTTGGGCGGGAGAACGAGTTCATCGCGGGCATCAGGTGTGATGGCCGAGATTGGAGCACAGTCCCCGCGAGGTGCGTTAGTCCGACATCTCGGACGCCAGTTCCAGACGCGGAGATAAAGAGAACGGCTTCGCCGGGAGACCGGGAGCCAGGCCTGATCTTCTCCAAGTCTCCGTGTCTCCTCAACTCCCAGTCTTCATTCCTCATCCTCCATCGGCTCCACAAACTCCGTCAGCGTCTTCTCCACCCCATGCGCCAGCCGTGCGGCGACATGCAGCGTCGGGATGGATTCACCAGCTTCGATACGGCTAATCATGTCCCGCGAGACACCGCACTTCATCCACAGCGCATACATGCTCAGGCGCGCAGCCTCACGCAATTCCTGCAAGCGCCTCGGCAGCCGGTCGCGGATGCGCTCGGCGTAGTCGTGGGCGTCGTGATTGTCCGGCGCGGTGGGCATGGTTTCTCATCCATCGAACTGACTGCGTTCGCTCCTCGATGTGTGGGCTTACGCCGCGAGTTCCTTCAGCAGGCCCGAGCTGTCACCGTGACGTTCGACATTGACGCCGCTGCCGTGCAGCAGCGTGAGCCACGCGTTGCAGAGTGGCGTGTCTTTGGAGGCGACGAGGTGGTGGCCGAGTTTGATGCCCGCTCCGCCACCGGCGATGAGCGTGGGGCAGTTGGTGAGGTTGTGGACGGTGCTGAGGTTGCTGCCGAAGACGACGGTGCTGTGGTCGAAGAGGCGGGTGCCGTTGGCTTCTTTGACGTTCTTGAGTTTGTCGAGCAGACCGGCGAGGAGTTCGCTGTGTGCAGCGTCGCGTTTCTGGGAGGCTTCCATGCGCTCGCCGGGGCTGTAGTGGCTCATGTCGTGCGCGGCGACCTTGACGCCGAGGCTGGTGAGCAGGTTGGCGATGGGCAGGCGGTAGGTGAGCACGCGGGTGCTGTCGGTCTGGAGCGCGGCGACCATGAGGTCATACATGAGCTTGATTTCCTCCACGCCGGAACGGCCTTCCGGCGGCTGCGGCAGCGGCGCTTTGGGCTTGGGCACGGATTGCCATTGATCGTCCTTGGCGATGCG
>JAIXZA010000105.1 GCA_027489965.1 Verrucomicrobiaceae bacterium | reverse complement strand
CGTGTCCTAACCGCTAGACGAAGGGGTCTCGTTTTGAACGGGGCGCGAGTCTGCCACAGGAGGCTCTTTCTGCAAGTGGAAAGATGAAATTATTGCGCCTTCATTTGGAAAAAGACGGCTCACTGTCCGAAGGGTCGCCCCCTCGTGGGCAGCTAGCGCCTGATAGCCAGCCGCGCCAAAGCTATCACGCAGAACCTTATCTGCCAGCAATCGTGCCAACTCGGCTTCGAGTGACTGGATGTCAGGCACCTGCATAGCACCTTTGTTTTGCAGCAGCAGTTCGACCAGCGACTCAAAGTTTTCCATATGGGGACCAAAGAGCACGGGCTTCTGCGCCATGACAGCCTCGGCAGGATTTTGCCCGCCTTCGGCCAAGAAGCTTTTGCCGACCACGACCAGAGTGGCCAAGCACTGCCAAGCCCGCAGCTCACCGGTGGTGTCGATGAGCAACGTTTGCATCTTTCCAGGAACTGCTGAGAGGAGCTGCGAACGCAGTTGGGATTCAATGCCTAAAGAACGTAATTCTTCGCAAATCACAGCTGCACGCTCGACATGGCGCGGAACAATCAAGAGCACTAGATCCTTGTAAGTTGCCTGCAAGTTCAGGGCCATGCGTGCCAGGAGAACTTCCTCACCGGCGTGGGTGCTGGCCAGCAGCAACACAGGCTGCGTTTCGGCAATGCCGGCCTGCTTTAAAACCTGGCGTAGCTGCGCCAACTGCACCTCATCGACTGCGGCACCTTGTGGATCAAATTTAATGCTGCCCGTGTGGTGGATCTTGGCGGGATCGACACCAAGACCTGCAAAACGTGGGATGTCTCCCAGTTCCTGAACTAGGACCTGATCCAGCATGGCAAAGACGGGACGAATAAAGAATCCGAACTTCTGAAACCGCTGCTCTGAACGGGCTGACAAACGTGCATTGGCCATGGACACAGAAATCCCCAGTTTCTTTGCTGAAGCCACCATATTGGGCCACAGTTCAGCTTCGATCAGCACCATCTGTGAAGGTTGGAGCTGCACTAAAAACCGAGTGCCAACCCACAGCAGATCGACCGGTGAATAGAGCACCACCACACGACCGTTTTGCTTGGCTGAAAACTCCTCAGCCATGGCATAACCAGTCGGAGTGCTCGTGGTTAAAACAAAACCCAAGCGGGGGAGATCCTTCAACATCCGCGCTATCAGTTTCGTGGCAATGCCGACCTCACCGACGCTCACGGCATGCAGCCATAGACGATCTCTTCCGACGGCTAATTGAGCTATCTCTTGCCGCTTCGCTTTGGGCAGAAACCCAAAACGCTGAGCCAAATCAGACCAGCGCCCGCCACGAGCACGCATTTTACGCACAGCACCTGGAAGCATGAAGATCAGCCCCACAGGCAGGAGGAGATTATAAAGAAGAAGACTGAAAAGTTTCGACATCGTGACCAGAGAGCTAGAGCGGCTTGCGCAGCCACAGGATGCGTGTGGAACCATACTCACGATCTCGCACCACTTCCCAGGGCGACCATGAAGTGCTGCCACCTTTTGTCACCATACATTCCAGCACGACGCTGCCGCCCGGGGCCACGACTTTAAAGAAATCAGGATCAGCCGCTAACTTCACACTCAAATTCACATCGGTCAGCTTGTGAGCATACGGAGGGTCCGCAAAAACCAGATCAAACAATTGCCCTGCACTGATGAGTTGCGGAAGGATCTTAAAGACATCTGACTGGCGCACATTGGCCCCTTCGAGCCGAGTTTTAGCGATGTTTTTCTTCATCACCTCACAGGCTCCGCGATCCTGATCCACCAGCAAAGCGCTGGCTGCACCTCGGCTCAAACATTCCAACCCCAGTGCCCCAGATCCCGCAAAGACATCCAGCACATGCGCTCCGTCGATCAGCTCGCCGAGCATATTAAACACCGCCTGCCGCACTCGATCCTGAGTGGGACGAGTTACGGACTTGGGGACTTCCAGCGGGATACCACCCGCACTGCCTGAGATGAGACGCATAACTCATCGCTATCATGGCGAAGCAGCAGGTCAATACTCAGGGTGAAACAAAGAGCTAAAGTGTGAACACCGCTTTTGTTGAGTGATCGTTTAAAAAAGGAATCCACAAACGCTAATAACTTGCATTTGAATAAAACGACAATAAATGCAACTCTATTGCATTATGAGCGCCTTATCCATTTCACCTAAACTTCCCGTCACTGTTTTATCAGGTTTCCTCGGCGCGGGAAAGACCACCCTTCTGAACCATATCCTGCGAAACCGCGAAGGCCGAAAAGTGGCGGTCATCGTCAATGATATGAGCGAGGTGAATGTGGACGCTCAACTCGTGAAAAGTGGCGATGCCAAACTCTCCCGCACGGAAGAAAAGATGGTGGAAATGAGCAATGGCTGCATCTGCTGCACGCTGCGTGAGGACTTGATGCTGGAAGTGGCTACGCTCGCGAAAGAAGGTCGCTTCGATGCTCTGGTGATCGAATCCACAGGCGTCTCCGAGCCGATGCCTGTTGCTGAGACCTTTACCTTTGAGGATGAATCAGGCCGCTGCCTCAATGACCTAGCCCAGCTCGATACCATGGTCACTGTCGTCGATGCACGGAATTTCCTGGAAGACTATCACAGCACGGATGACCTTCAGTCCCGTGAAATGGGCGTCACTGGTGAAGATGCCCGCACCATCGCTCATCTACTCACGGATCAGATCGAGTTCGCGAATGTCATCCTGATCAACAAAACCGATGCGGTCAGTGCCAATGAACTGGATGAGATCCAAGGCATCGTTCACGCTTTAAATCCAAACGCTAAGGTCCATCTTACCCGCAAGAGTGAAGTGCCGCTCACCACTGTGCTTGATACCGGACTCTTTGCCATGGCGGAGGCCGAGCAGAGCAAAGGCTGGCTAGACAGCCTCAGCGGCCACACACCTGAGACGGAAGAATATGGTATCAGTAGCTTTGTCTATCGTGCCCGCCGCCCATTTCATCCACAGCGACTCAATGCGCTACTGCGCGGTGCCTGGGATGGCGTCATCCGGGCCAAAGGCATGTTTTGGCTGGCCACCCGCATGGAGTTAGCGGGCTATGTTTCGCAAGCTGGAGTCCTGCGTGACACCCGTGCCATGGGCTTCTTCTGGAGTGCCGTTGCTGAAAATGAATGGCCTCAGGACGAAGAAAGTCTGGCCGAAATCCGTGGCAATATCGAGGGTCCCTATGGAGACCGCCGCACCGAGATCGTCATCATTGGCCGTGAGATGGACAAGGCTGCACTTACTGCTCAATTCGACGCCGCCCTACTTACCGAAGCCGAATTCAACAAAGGCCCCAATGCCTGGATGCAGCTCCCTGATCCCTTTCCAAAGTGGATGCCTGAGGAGCCTGAGATTCACGAGCACGTTTAAAGTCAGACGGGATCACCCTGGCCGATACTTCGTCATCCACCGCTTGGCGCAGTTGGTCTGCTCGCGGGTTTCTAGGCAACATTTTCGGCGTGCTCGAACCCATTGCACAGGATCGATTTTGGCGGGAATAAAGCCTGCCTTCGCGCACCAGGCGACGATGAATTGCCCAGTACGTCCACAGCCAGCGACACAGTGGACGACGACAGCTTCACGAGCGGCATGGTGCTGGTCCATCAAGCTCACGAACTGCTCGATCTGCGTATCCGTCGGCACACCATAGTCAGGCACGTTGATGTGGTAGTAGTCGAACTGGTTCGGCACATCCTGGCGATTGTCGAACTCGCAGCAGTTCACGACCGCTCGGATGTTCTGCTCCTCATAAATCTCAAACACATAAGGATCAGGCCACCACGATGCCGCGATGACGCCTTCGACAATCCACGTGAAGGGTTCAGTTCGTTCAGGCTGTCCTCTTGCGGGCCAATACCATGGGCGGATTGTTTGACTCATATTCTCTCGGTTCTTCTGCACTCACATGACTCTTATTTCAACCTAGATTCAGGAATGGCTGACCGCCGATTTGCATCCGTCATTGATTCCACAAGGCTTCTTCGCCTCTCGGGCGGCGTCACCCAAGACACAGCCGCTTCGAGTCGAAGAAGCCTTGTGAAACCAAGCCCTGGCGCAAATCAACGATCTTCCATTCCCGTATCTAGGTTCAAGGCTTGCGATAAAGCAGTTGCTCCTCGAAATGCAGCTTGGGTCTGCGTGAATCCTTTCAATTCTGTTACCCTGCCCTCTCCAATCTCTCTTTGAGCCTTTTCCAATCCGGACAAAGCTGCTGCAACAAGGAACGGAATTTCGGGCCATGGTCGGGGTGCTTGAGGTGGCAGATTTCGTGGGTGATGACGTAGTCGATGCAGGCGGAGGGGGCTTTGATCAGTTCAGGATTCAGGTAAATCGTGCCGCTTTTGAGGGCGCTGCCCCAGCGTTTGGGCATAGAGCGCAGGCGAAAGCGAGGCTTAGGCAGCTTGCGCTGCTGGCACCAGCCGATCCACGGAATTAACCGCTTCTCAAACTGCTCCTGAGCATGGCGTCGATACCACGCTTCCAAGGCATCTTTGATCTCGATCTCACTGCCCTTGAGGGTCATGACGTGCAGATAAGCACCTCGAAGCGCCACCTGTTCGGGCTCACCTTTCGCGAGCTTGAGCCGGTATTGACGGCCCATGTAGCGATGAGTGGCCCCGTTCACATAGCGCAGGGTGGGCCGCGTGGCGTTCATCTCTCGGAAAGTGCGGCGCTGGGTGCGTATCCAGGCGGCTCGTTTCTCGACGCGAGGAAGAATAAGTTCGATGGGGGAGTGGAGAGGAGCTACCAATTCCAACGTGCCATCTGGCAGCACGCTGATGGCCAAGGTCTTGCGGTTCGTGCGTTTGATTTGCGCGGGACCGGCGGGAGTATCGATGATCTCGGGTTTAGACATCGTCGGTGCGGTGCATGGCGATGCGGATGACGTTCTCGATGATCGCATCCATCTGCGTAAAACTCAGGGCGATGGCTTTCTGCTTTTGCAGACCAAAAAGGAAATCATCCAGGTCATTCCTCATGCGGTTCTGGGCATCCACATTCTCCCGCCAGCGCACCACGGCATGTTTGCGGATGATCTTTTCCATCTCGAAGGCAGCTTCGGCTAAAACTTCGTCCGCAGCGGGTTTGCGTGGCGGGAGGTCGGCCCCGTAGGCTGGGGCATCGTCGCGGACAACACTTTCATTTGGGGTGGAATCGGTCGGGGTCTGCGTGGTGATCTGCGTCTTCAGTTCACCAAACAGCGCCCGTGAAAAGTCATTCACTTTGAGCGCCTCGGGTACGTCCTTCACGTTGCCCCCGCGCACCTCTTCCATGATGTCGGTCACTTTCGCCAGATACTCAGCTTCGCTGATGCGCTCGGCCTTATAATCATCGATGGCCTGCTGGAGCAGGGCGGAGAGTTTGCGGTAGAAGAACGGGTCTTCTTCCATCTTCTCGGTGATCGTCTTTTTCGTGCGGTTGGCGATGGTGTCGGCCTTCGCGCGTGGCGACTTGGCTTTCTCCACCTCTGCCTCGAAGGCCTCGCGCTCGAAGATGTTCACCGGTTCCACCACCTGGATCACCTCGTCGGCCTGCACGTAGGTATTCAGCATCTTCTGAATCTGCTTCTCGTAGTCGCGGTAGTCGATCTCTTCCGCGTAGCGCAGCTTCACGCTGGAGCGGAGCTTTTGGAAAAAGGCCGCGTCAGTCTTGTAGCGCTGGGCTTGTTCGGTCGGTGTGGCAGTAACCCAGTGGATGCTAGAGGACGCCATCTTCAGCACGCGGCTAAAGCGCCACAGGCGAGTGTAGAAGTCCTCACGGGTTTCTTTCTTTTCCAGCGCCAGCTCAAAGGACTCCTCGTCCTTCTTGTTCTTCACTTCCTTGAAAAGGTCCCACAGCGCATCATGCAGCGCGGGCAATTTCTTGATCTCTTCGGCGATGTTTGTCAGCGTGCCTTCCAGGTCTTCCTCGTCGAACTTGCCTTCCAGGCTGCTGTAAAGCTCCAGCGCATCGTGCAGCTCGGCCACCACGCCGTAGTAGTCGATGATGTAACCGTAGTCCTTGCCAGGATGCAGGCGGTTCACACGGGCGATGGCTTGCAGCAGCGTGTGACCGCTCAGGCTGCGGGCAATGTAGAGCACCACATTGCGTGGCGCATCAAAGCCGGTGAGAAGCTTGTCCACCACGATGAGGACTTCCGGTTCCTCGCCCTTCTTGAAGGCATCAATGATCCGCCGGTTGTATTCCTTCTCGGTGCCATACTTCGCCATCATGCCCTTCCAGAAGAGTTCCACGCTCTCGTCCTTCTCAGCGGTTTGATGCTCCTCGACGTTTTCGATCTCACCGGGACCGGAGATGATGACTTCCGTCTTCACCTTGCCGAACTGATCAAAGAAACCCTTCAGCAACAGCGCCTCCTTTTTGCCGGGTGCGGTGAGCTGTCCTTTGAAGCCCGTGTCCTTCCATTGCTTGGAGAAATGCTGGCTCACATCCCAAGCGATCAGGTAGAGGCGGCTGTGCAGGCGGTTCAGCTCGTCGCGGGCGGTGAACTTACGCTTCAGGTCAGCCTTCTGCTCTTTGGTTAAGCCATCACACATGGCTTCAAACATCGTGTCCACGGGTGCCTGGTTCACCTGCTGGACAATGTGCCTGCCTTCGTAGAGCAGCGGCACCACGGCCTCATCATCCACGGCATCCCGGATGGTGTAGGCGGGGTCGATGAAGCCGCCGAACTTTGTCGCAGTGCTCTTTTCCTTCTTCATCAGCGGCGTGCCGGTGAAGCCAATGTAGCAGGCATTGGGCAGCGCCTTCTGCATTTGGATGTTGGCGTCGCCGTATTGGCTGCGGTGGCTTTCATCCACGAGGACAAAAAGGTCGTCTTTCAGTTTATCCAGCTCACGGGCAGCTTTGGCAGCCGTCTCGAACTTGAACAGCACCGTCGTGATCACGGCCACACGTTCATCACGCAGCAGTTCGATGAGATGCGTCCCGGTCTTGGCCTGTTGCGGGTCCTTGCCGCATTGGTGGAAGGTCTTGGTGATCTGCTCGTCCAGGTCGATGCGGTCCGTCACGATGACGATGCGCGGGTTCGTGATGCCTTCATCCATCGCCAGCGCTTTGCCCAGCAGCACCATGGCTAGCGATTTACCGCTGCCTTGCGTCTGCCAGATCACACCACCCTTGCGGCGACCTTGCACATCCCGCTGCTTCACGCGGTCCAGCGTGGCCTTGATGGCAAAGTATTGCTGGTAGCGAGCCACCTTCTTCACTGCGCCGCCTTCGTCGTAAAGGATGAACTGCCGGGCCAGCTCGATCAGCCGCTCCGGGCGGCAGAGAGACCAGAGCAGTTTGTCCTGCTCCGTCGGTTCCCGCTCGTGCATCATCTGCTCTTCAAAGTCTGCCTTGGCAAAGGCAAAAACACCCCGGAAGAGCTTGGCGTGTTCCTCGGGTCGCGGTTGGGTGTTCACCACCTGCCGCACCTGGGCGCTCACGTCCTGCATCTCCTTCCACTTGGCCCAGAATTTGAGGGAGGTGCCCGTGGTGGCGT
Organism: Verrucomicrobiaceae bacterium; assembly: GCA_027489965.1. GTDB lineage: Bacteria > Verrucomicrobiota > Verrucomicrobiia > Verrucomicrobiales > Verrucomicrobiaceae > Prosthecobacter. The sequence goes on along the minus strand of JAIXZA010000105.1, from coordinate 5,341 downwards.
AACTGCCGTCGTTCTTGTTCAGCGCCAGTGTGAGCTGGCTGTAAAGGAAGAGCTGCGGGATCTCGTCCGGCTGCCAGTTGCGGATATTTTGATTCATCGCCTGCTCCAGCGAGTCCTTGGCATCGGGGCGCTTGCACTCGATCACCACAAAGGGGATGCCGTTCACAAAGCACACGATGTCTGGTCTGCGCGTCTCCTTGCTGCCTGTGCGCTCCACTTCAAACTCGGCGGTGACGTGGAAGACGTTGTTGCGCGGGTTCTGCCAGTCGATGTAGCGCAGCGTGAAGCCTTTGGTTTCGGTGTCGATGGTCTGGTCCAGGCTTTTGCCCAGCGTGAGCAAATCATAGACCTTCTCACCGGTGCGCACCAGCCCTTCAAAAGGAATGTCCCGCAGCGCTTCGATGCCTTTGGCAATGTTCTCGTCCGTGAAGGGCAGTTCTCGGCCTTTGAAGCTGATCTTGTTCAGGCGCTTGAGCTGCCCGGCCAGCACCTTTTCGAGGATCACCCGACCAAACCGGCCTTTGCGCTCCACCGCGCACTCCTCCGGTGTCAGGTAGGTGTAGCCGAGTTGCTGGAGCAATCGCAGCGCGGGGATCTGACTGATGGGGGCTTCTTGGAAAGAGGGGGTCATTTGGTCCAAAAAGGTTGTGCATCCCAGCCGGCGACAAAACCCATTGCGGTCGGATCGATCTCTGGGTAGCGGGCCAGCAGTGTTTTGAAATCTTGGCGGAATGAGTGTCCAGGATGAATGACATCCAATGAGTCCACAAGAACCACCAAATGGCCCTCCAGCTTGTTCGGTGCATGCATGATTCCTCGGTGCTTTTGGGCGATAGGCGGCTTAATGGAAAAAATACGGTTCCAAAGGCGACCATGATGGGCGCTGATGTTTCTCAAGTGGGCCAGTGAATGCAACCACCCCTCAAACATCTTCGCGGGCACGCCGAAAGGTGACGCGATGCTGGCTTTGATCACGCTGTCACCAATGCCTTTGTAAAGCTTCGAGAGTGACCCCAGTGTCAGCACCTCAGCCGTCATCCAGAAAGGCGGCAGATGTGGGTCACCATACTTGGCGTAATAATGTTGAACGAACGTCTCCGCGTGGAAGGTGGGCAGAATTCGATGGAAGGTGACGGGGTCGTAGCGCACCCCCATCTCCCGTTCCACCTGCTCAATGAATCTCAGAAAATGAAATTGCGGGTGAAATCGAATGGCGTTCATGAACCAGTGCGCACCCCATGCAGGACACGTTTGCGCCACGACCCTTGAGCGAAGGCTGACTTCGAATCTCTCTACGGCATCTAACAATAGAATCCGCAAAGCACGGTCAAAGTCATACAAACGCAGGATCTGATCCAGAGTCGTGCCTGTCTTGAAAATCTTGCGTAATGGGGAGTCGAGGAACGGATAAGCATAGCCCGCAAGACGGTAATAACCGACATTTTGCAAAAGGCTGATCGCTTGGGCATCATCAAGGACGATCAGGCCACGAGACTTCAGCTTATGTAGCTGCCCATGAAGATCGCTCGGCTGTTTGACAAACTTCATTGAGAGTTCCTCCATTCATCCTGAGTGGGCAAAAAAATACCCGCCAAGTTGCGCATCGTTGAGAGGCGTGGCGGGTTCGTTGGAAAAAGTTCGCACAATGTGCGAGTTGTGCAAGTTGAAGAGCATTTGTTTTGGTTGGCGGTCTCACTCGGGGCTTTGCCAAGAATCCAAATCATGGTTGCCAATTCAGTGTTATCGGACAAGCTCACCAGGGCCTGCCACCATTGAAAGTCGTCTCCACGGCGTCGCAGCTTAGGTTGCTCAGGTGAATGGCGGGCTTTGCCTTGGCCTCCGTGGCGAAAACTCTCCGTGAGTTCAAGATAGAAAATAAAGCACCCGCCCTGGTGCGCTTCTTTGAGAGGCGTGGCGGGTCTGTTGTTACTAGTTTGGTACACCGTGTATGGATTGCAACTTTGCAATTTTAGAAAATTGTCCTCGAGTTTCCTACTTCCGTATAGTTCTCCAAATGCGTGGGTAAATCTGGCTGACCCACAGCCACAAAGGCTGTAGTACACGGGTGCTAAAGTAGGTGTTCGGCTGGCACGCATGGGCGGATCATTCAAGCGTTACTCCGTTTGTAATCAAATGAGGCGGGATTCGTGACTTTAAGCCGTTCGAGCAACTCTGGGGTCATCGACTCTGGCGTTTCTTCCCACGCCAGCCCCAGCGCATGGAAATAAGGGCGGAAGCCTTCCTTCACGATGCGGCTGACCTGCCAGACAAAGGGCTCATGATTCCCGTTCACATGGGCCTCTTCCAGGAAGGTGTAATAGGCCAAGCGTTGGTCCACCGTGAGCACGGCGGGTGGGTAACCGGCCTTGATGAGTTCCAAGTTCATGAGCAGGCGCCCGGTGCGGCCATTGCCATCGACGAAGGGATGGATTTTGACGAAGTCGCTGTGCACGCGGGCGGCGCGCTCCACGGGATGCAGGGCCATTGCCTCGGTTTGATACCAAGTGATGAACTGCTCCATCAGCTCCGGCACGCGGACCTGATCCGGCGGCAGATGCTCCGCGCCGGAGATGCGCACGTTCACGGAGCGGTAGCGGCCTGCGTTGTCGTCATCGATGCCTTTGAGGATGAGCTGGTGCAGGGATTGGATCGTCCACTCCGTCAGCGGCTCGTTCTTCTGCACGAGGTCTTCGAGTAGCAGGATGGCGTTCTTGTGGTTCACGGCCTCCAGATGCTCGCGGATGGACTTCCCACCGATGGTGATGCCCTCCAGCACCCCCTTGGTTTCCTGAAGGGTGAGCGTGTTGCCCTCGATGGCATTGGAATGGTAAGTCCAGCGCACGATGAGGTCTTCCCGCAGGTTGCGCACAATCGCCGGGTCCAGCGGACGATGCTCATTCAGCGTGGCCTTGAGGCGGTCGATGTAGGGGAAGGTTTTCAGGGTGTGGGGATTGAATTCACAGATTCTTAAACTCTTTCAGCAACTCACGAGCCTCTCGCACAGTATCGAGCGACATTTTGGGACGAAGTCCGAGAAATCCCCGGGTTCCATTGTTGTGAACCTTGGGCGTTGTGAACAGTCGATCAACAGTCTCCTTTATCAGCTGCTTCCTGTCTGCTTCTTTCGCAGCAAGGTATTGCCCAAAGGCCGCATGGTCATCACCAAAATCGGCTAAGGTCCTCGCTGGGCCGCTGCCATTACCAGCAAGCTGATCAGCGTAAGCGTTCACCACGAGCGCTACCGCCGTTTTGAACGAGTATTCCTCAAGAAAGCTACGTTCCCTCGAATACTGGCGCAGCACGAACCCAAGGAAGAGCATTACAGGAAACAGCTTCCCGATATTGGCGACAAGGGTTAACCAATCCCCCCCTGATGGAGAAGGAATCACAATGAATGCAATGGGAACGTAAGCTGCTGCAATGATGGTCGAGAAAGCAGCAATCCAGGTCCAAGTTTTGACCGAGCTTTTCAGCTCGTCTTTCCGACTCCGGAAAGTACCACCCAGCGAGCCGTCTGCGGCCTTACCGGTGAGTTCGGTAATTTCGCCGCGCTTTCCAGCGATCCATTCGGCAGACTGTTTGCTGGCTACGTGCGTGGCTTCGATAGACTTTAACGCTGCCTCAAGCTTTTCTCTCAGTGTCGTCGCCTCCGTGATTTGGCTTTGGGTAGCCTTCATGGATTCGCCCTGCGTTTTCACGATGTTGGTCAATTCACCGCGATCAGTGCTCGCTTCCTGAAGCAGAATAGAGAGTGCGGACCGATCGGTCCTCGCGCTGGTTACAGTCGAGACGATTTCATCCAAGTCTGTTTTGCGCTCAGTTAACAGAGTAGTCAGGGTATCCTTTTCGTGGCGCAGGGTTTCCACGGAGTTACGTAGTTCTTGAACACGAAGTTCAGCTTCACTCAAAAGGTCAGCGACCTTGCGGTCATAAGCGCCGTGGGCTCGCCGCACGCCCTTTGACCAAAAGCCCGTTAGCATCAGGTAACTCACATTTGAGCTGAGCATCATATCAGCCTCGTTCCAGTTCCTTCCTTCGATGTGTGAGATGTAATTGCGGATGCAATCTATGATATTCAGCACAGCTCTTGGAGCCTCAAAACTCGAGAATACTCGAGGCAGCGCCACCGGATCATCTGAGATTGCTCCTGATAAATGGGACATTACGCGCCGATGGAGCGACAAAAAATCCGCTGCGGTTCGCTCCCGGATTCTGACTCCAGCCAGATCCTGATCAGGCCAAGTTCCCCCAAGACACTTGGGCAAGTCTATCCCGTCGAGCCTGACAAGAAGCTCGCGAAGTTCCTGAATTTCGGTTGAAGTCATGGCTTTGGATTGCTCTGGATAGGGTGTTTATGTCGACTCTGTAACTACACGCAGTTTCCCCGTCAGCAGGCGCTGCATCAGGCCGCGCTTTTGCTGGTCGAGGGCGGTGCGTTGGATGCGCAGGAGGGTGAGTTGCTGGTCGGCGGTGTCGAGGAGGGCGGCGATCTGGCGCTGCTCTTCGAGGTCGCTGGGGATGGAGACTTCAATCACCGCGAAACTCGGGAACTTGAGGTTCAGAGTGTCGTCAACCAATCCTTGGGAATAGCGATGAAAAAGGTGAACCGTGTGGCGGAGCTTGAAGAAGTGAGCGGCAAAGCGTCCATCAATACGGTCCGTGGGAGTGCAGATGGTGTAGGCAGGGCTGACGATGCCTTCGAGTGCAGAGAGGGCAGAAACGCCCTGCCACATGCGCATGGTGTTGTAGCCGATGTCTCCAGGCACGATGCGTAGATACTTGGATTTATCCTCGGAGGAGGAATCGCGTTTGGCGACATCCTCACGCGGCACAATGCCACGATCCGCCGTGATGGAGAGAAGCGGCAAATCACCACGTCCTTGCTCGATGCGTTCCTTGAAGAGGGTCCCGAGTTTTGCCGTCACCCACGACTTCGAGAAGCCCTTGAGCCTGTGACGGCCGGTAAGGAGCTGATGCATGAGGGCCTTTTTACGGCGCTCTTGGGCTTCGATGAGTGAGTCGATCTTGGTCAGGTTCTCGTCCCAGGTGCTCAAGATGTCGGCTATCTTGCGTTGTTCGGGAAGTGGTGGGTATTCGACTTCGATATCCTGAAGAAAGTCCACATTGATGTTCTTCTGTGCGCCAGCAGGAGCTAGATACTTAATCCATGACTGGCGGCTCCTCAGGTAATAGCGCAGGTAGTCAGAACTTAGGTTTTTCCCAACGGTGATTGCTATAACGCTGTCGGGGCATGCGGAGTCAAACCCCAAGGTTGCCGCATCACCTATGTTCGCAGCGATTGAGACCATCAAAGTGCCCTTTGGGAAGACTTTGCTTACTT
>JAIXZA010000029.1 GCA_027489965.1 Verrucomicrobiaceae bacterium | reverse complement strand
TTTGTAGCCTACCTGCCCACAGGGCAGACCGTTACCGATGTCCTGAACCAAAAGCACTACCGATGTCTTGAACCTGGACCAACAGACTTGGGTGAACTTTTCGTGCTGTCGCTTGCAAACAAGATGCGCCCCGCTACGATCTCTTTGCGAAAGCGTCTCAATTGCACTCAGCCATGCATTTCCCCTCCACACTCGCTCAGTTGCCTGTCGGCAGCGCGGCCTTCATTCACAGCCTACCCACCGGCAGGGCTGGTCTCACGAGGCTGCGGGAACTTGGGCTGACACCAGGGGCGCGGGTAGAGGTCATCCGCCGCGCTCCCCTAGGCGAGCCGATTGAAATCACGGTCCGTGGCTCCCATCTGGCCATGCGTAATCACGAGGCAGCCCACATTCTCATCACCCAGGCATGAGCACCACGGAAAGTCCGCTGCTAGCCATCGTCGGGAACCCGAATTCTGGCAAAACCACCCTCTTTAACCTGCTGACGGGGCTGCGCCAAAAGGTGGCCAATTACCCAGGGGTCACCGTCGAAAAGAAGATCGGTGAATGCTGGAGTCAGCATGGCAAAAAGCTCCGCCTCATCGATCTGCCAGGTGCCTACAGCCTGAATGCGCGCAGTCCTGATGAGGCTGTCCTGCGGGATGTCTTGCTGGGCCGCCGAAGTGATACACCCAAGCCGGATCGTGTCGTCATCGTCGTGGATGCTGCCAATCTGGAGCGCAATCTTTACCTCGCCAGCCAGGTGCTAGAGCTTGGCTTGCCGACGGTCATCGCCCTGAACATGGTCGATATTGCCGAGGAAAAACAATGGCGTATCGACGTGCCCAAGCTTGCCGCTGAACTCGGCGTGCCCGTTATACCGATCCAGGCGACGACAGGGAAAGGCATCGTGGAACTTAAATCGGCGATGTGCCAAGAAGGCCTACCAAAACCGCACTGGCACTCCGCGCCGTTGCCGGATCAAATCCGGGCCTCTCTGCATAGCATCCGCGCCGAATTGCTGCTCAGCGGAGCCGTTCACGAGAAAACCTCCCTTTTAGAGCCGCTCTACCTGCTCTCAGACCACGATCCCCTCCGGGCTGGCATCCAGGATGCGCACCTGGGGCAGATCCATCGCGGCCGCCAGGCTCTGGAGGCTGCCAATCCGGGCTGGGAGGATCAGCTGGTCAATGACCGCTACACCGCTATCGAAAAGCTGTGTCAGAAAGTGCTCGTGCGCCCAGATCAGGAGGTGCCCACCTTGACCCAGAAGCTGGACCGCTGGCTGCTGCACCCATGGTTAGGCGGACTGACGGTGTTAGCGATTCTCGTTTTCCTTTTTTATCTCATCTTTAAGGTCGCTGAAGGCCCCATGGGCTGGATCGAGGCCGCTTTTGCAGCCCTTGGTTCCTGGGTCACGGACATCATGCCGCCTGGCGATTTGCGTGATCTCTTGGTCGATGGCGCTATCAATGGTGTGTCGGGTGTGGTGATTTTCCTGCCGCAGATTTTGATCCTTTTCTTCTTCATCGGCATCATGGAGGACACCGGCTACATGGCTCGTCTGGCCTTCATCATGGATCGCATCATGAGCATCGTCGGGCTGAATGGGAAAGCCTTCCTGCCGTTCCTTAGCTCCTACGCCTGCGCTGTGCCAGGCGTCATGGCCACACGCACCATCGACAGCCCGAAAGATCGCCTGATCACCATTCTCGTGGCCCCGCTGGCCAGTTGCTCGGCGCGCCTACCCGTTTATCTGCTGCTCATCAGCGCCTTCATGCCAGATAGCGTTTCTCTTTGGATGAAAGCCAGCCTGATGGTCAGTCTGTATGCGCTGGGCACACTGGGCGCTTTCTTCTTTGCCTGGCTCTTCAATAAAGGCGTCATGCGCGGCAGCAATGCGCCGATGATTCTGGAAATGCCGAGTTACAAGATGCCTTCTCTCAAAGGCATCCTCTTCCTCGTCTGGCAGCGGGCCAAAGCCTTCCTCGTGCGTGCTGGCACGGTCATTTTTGGCATTTCCATTCTCATCTGGGCTGCCTCCACCTATCCTAAATCGGACTCGCCGGATGCCTCTGTGCGATTGGAGCAGAGTGTTGCAGGCAGGGCAGGGCATCTCATCGAGCCGCTGATCAAGCCGCTGGGCTACGACTGGAAGATCGGCATCGGCCTGATCGGCAGCTTTGCCGCGCGTGAGGTTTTTGTGAACACCATGGCCGTCGTGTATGCCGTCGAGTCCGAGGATGAAGACGACATGACCCCGCTGCGTGACCATCTCCGAGCTGAAACACGCGCTGATGGGAAGCCTGTCTATTCGCCGCTCGTCTGCATCAGTCTGTTGGTCTTTTACGTCTTCGCCATGCAATGCGTCAGCACGATGGCCATCGTCAAACGCGAGACCAATTCCTGGGGTTGGATGTGGTTCCAACTCTTCTTCATGACCGGCACCGCCTACCTTCTGGCGCTAGGCATTTACCAAATCGGCACGGCTCTCGGCTATTAAATCGCGAGGCGAATTGGGACTTTGATAGCCTCTGAAGAGTCCCTTTTTGATTCTGATAAATCTAGTTTCGGCAGCAATCTTAAATTCTAATCGTTCACCACATGTCTTCTGATCTCCAATCCTTTGCTGCTGTTGTAGTCGTGGTCGTCACCGCAGGTGTTTTTCTTTATCGGGCGGTTCGAGTCAAAAAAACGGGCTGCGGTGGCGGCTGTGGCTGTCCTCAGAAGCCCAAAAATGACAAGATTGTAAAACCTCTCGGAGGCCTTTAAAATCAGGGGTTCGTGGAGCTTGTGAAAAATTTCACAAATAACTCTTGCCTCTCTCCATCATCCGTTTAAAAACATGTCTGCCAATTTCGGCCCGCCTCTTGCTATGGAGTTACTTTCTGCCATTTTCCCGACCTCGCCTGTTCTCGCTAATGTGAGTTCTAAAGCGACGGAGTTATTTCACGGGAGCAGCATCCTGGAGTTTCTCACCAATTCTGTGCTTGTAGCGCTTTTGGTTTTGGGGATTGTCCTGTGGTTCTCTCGCAAGGCGACGAAGAACATGACTTTGATTCCCCACAAGGCTCAAAATTTCTTCGAATTCATTGTTGAGTTTTTGTACGGGCAGTTGGTGGGCATTATCGGTGAAAAGCAGGCAAAGCTGGCTTTCCCGCTTATCGGTACACTCTTTATCTACATTCTCGTTTCCAATTGGTTTGGATTGATTCCTGGAGTAGGCACGATTGGTGTGGGTGATGCCGTTGGACCCTTCATGGTCGGCGAGGTGCATGATCCTCTTCTTCGTCCGCCGACAGCAGACTTGAATGCCACGCTGGCTCTCTCGATTTCTGCTTTCCTCGTCTGGTTTTATCTTACCATCAAGGAGTTGGGTTTCATGGGCTTCCTGTCCCACACCTTCGGTGCAAAAGGTGGTCTTAAAGGCTTCATGGGTTTTGTGGTTGCCATTGTGTTCCTCTTTGTTGGTGTGATTGAAGTGGTTTCTATCATCCTCCGTCCGATGACACTTTCGGTTCGTCTCTATGGTAATATCTTCGCGGGTGAAAGTGTTCTGCACACGCTGGGCGCTCTGTTGGATAAGGCTGGTTTTCCTTGGAGCTTCCTTGGCAGCGTTTTGATTCCTTTCCCCTTCTATTTCATGGAGTTACTCGTTGGATTGCTTCAGGCCATTGTATTCACGCTCCTTTGCTCCGTTTATATCCAGCTTTCAACCACCCATGACGAACATCATGAGGAGGAAGGCCACCACTAGACCCTTTGCTCACAGGACCATGCGCAACGCGTGGGTGTGAGTGACACAACAAACCAAACCTCAAAATACTATGATCTCTGAACTCATGATCCTCGGTGACGCTGCTGCTGCAGTTGGCATTTCTGGAAACCTCACCCAAGCTGTTGCTGGTGCTGCTGCCGCAATTGGCGTGGGCCTCATCGGCTCCAAGGCTGTTGAAGCTGTCGGTCGTAACCCTGGCGCTTTCGGTAACATCTTGACCCTTGGCATTATCGCCATGGCTCTTGCTGAAGGTATCGGTATTCTTGCCTTCTTCGTTGCTAAGTAATTTTCAGTCGAGCAGCGGGTTCAGTGTAACCCGCTGCTTTTTCCCTTTCTTTTTTCGCTCCCTTTCAAATCTCCGTCCACTCCTCAGCCATGGAACTATTTTCGCCGATCTCAGGAACCATCATGCCAATCCTAGCAGAGGGTAAGCTGGACGAAATGACCCAGAAGTTTGGTCTGTCGTTTCCCAAATTTTTGGCGCAGGTTCTGATTTTCGTGGCTGTTTATGCAATTTTGAAGAAGTTCGCCTTCGGCCCAATCTTGGCTATGCTCGAACAGCGCCGCCAGCGCATCGCTGATGGTGAGGCCAAGCTTGAAAAAATCGCCAAGGATCTTGCTGATGCAGAACTCAATGCAAAAGCCGTTTTGGATAAAGCTAATGAGGACGCTACGCGCCTGATCAAAGAAGCAGGTGACAGTGCCAAATCTCTGACTGAAAAACGCCAGCAAGAGGCTATCCATGAAGCGAATCAGATTCTAGCTAAAGCACGCGAATCTTCGACTCTGGAGCACGAGCAACTCATGTCCCAACTTAAGCGTGAATTTGGTCGCATGGTGACTGAAGCCACGAGCCGCGTCACTGGTAAGGTCCTCAATTCTGACGACCAAAGTCGCATCAACCAGGAAACGAGCGCCCAAGTTTCTCTGTAATTCACTTCCTTTTTTGCCCTAACCGACCATGAAAATCAGCAAGGAAGCCCGTCGCACCTCACGCCAGCTTTTCCGTATCTGCATCGCAGAAGGGAAGCTCGATGAGAGCCGCGTGAGGACCGTGGTCAATGGTGTCGCCAGCAGCAAACCACACGGTTATTTGGGAATCCTGGATTCTTTTTCTCGTCTGGTCGCCAATGAGATCAATAAGCAGCTTGCAGTGGTCGAAAGTGCTACCCAGCTGACTCCTGCAATCGCTTCGGATCTGCAATCTAGCCTGTCCAAAAAATATGGTCGCCAGCTGACCCTTGAATTCAAAATTGTGCCAGAGTTGCTCGGTGGTATCCGAGTCAAGGTCGGCAGCGATGTCTGGGACGGTTCCGTCAAAGCACGCCTTGAAGCCCTAAAGAACTCTCTTTCTTAATTTATCTGTCCTTCGCCCTTTAGTCCCAAGTTTTTCAAACGCCCGAATCTATGAGTAACATCCTCCAGGAAATCGAATCCCAAATCGCCGGCCTCAAGACAGCCGTCACGAAGTCCAACGTGGGCATCGTCCGTGAAATCGGCGATGGTGCCGCTAAGATCGAAGGTCTGAGCGATGTCATGCTCAACGAAATGATCGAGTTCCCAGGCGGAGTTTACGGCTTGGCTCTCAATCTTGAAGAAACTGAAGTTGGTTGCGTTCTCCTCGGTTCTGGCACTGGCATCAAAGCTGGTGACGAAGTCCGCACCACCGGCCGCCTCCTCTCCGTTCCTGTCGGCAAGAGCCTTCTTGGTCGTGTCGTGAATGCTCTCGGTCAGCCAATCGACGGCAAGGGCGACATCAAAGGAGAAGCTCAGTATCCTGTTGAAAAACTTGCTCCTGGCATCATTGCCCGTAAGTCTGTTTCTGTTCCAGTGCAGACGGGTATCATGAGCATCGACGCCATGATCCCAATCGGTCGTGGTCAGCGTGAGTTGATCATCGGTGACCGCTCCACTGGCAAGACCACCATTGCTGTGGACACCATCATTTCCCAAGCTCAGCAGAACAAAGCCGCTGAACAAGGTAAGCTCGCTGGTCACAAGCCTCTCTATTGCATCTACGTCGCTATCGGCCAGAAGCAGTCCAACATTGCTCGCGTGGTCAAGACCCTCGAAGACGCAGGTGCCATGGAATACACCACCATCGTCAGCGCCTCGGCTTCTGACTCTGCGGTGAATCAATACCTGGCTCCTTACTCTGGTTGCGCTATCGGCGAGTGGTTCATGGACCAGGGCCAAGACGCCCTGATCGTCTTTGATGACCTTTCCAAGCAGGCCGTTGCTTACCGCCAAGTTTCCCTCATCCTGAAGCGCCCATCCGGTCGTGAAGCTTATCCAGGTGACGTTTTCTATCTCCACAGCCGTCTCCTTGAGCGTGCCTGCCGCGTGGGTGAAAACTACGGTGGTGGTTCCATGACCGCTCTGCCGATCATCGAAACTCAGGCTGGTGACGTATCCGCTTACATTCCGACGAACGTGATCTCCATCACGGACGGTCAGATCTTCCTTGAAACCGATCTGTTCTATCAAGGTATCCGCCCAGCTATCTCCGTGGGTCTTTCCGTTTCCCGTGTGGGTTCTGCCGCTCAGACCAAGGCCATCAAAAAGGTCTCTGGTACCACAAAGCTCGACCTTGCTCAGTTCCGTGAACTTGCTGCCTTCGCGCAGTTCGGTTCTGACCTCGACGCCGGCACAAAAGCCAAGCTTGACCGCGGTGCTCGCATTGTTGAACTCTTCAAACAGCAGCAGTATCAGCCAAAGAGCCTCGCCATCATGGTGCTCTCCCTCTATGCCATGCAGAAAGGTTACTTCGACGATGTCGCCGTGGACCGCATCAAAGAATGCCAAGGCAAGCTGGAAGACTACCTCACCACTCGTAAGGCTGCCATGCTGGACAAACTAGCTAATGAGAAGACTCTCGACAATGTCGAAGACGACATGAAGGCAGCTCTCACTGATTTCAAAGCAAGCTGGAAGTAATTTCGATCTGAGATCTAAAAACTTAATTTTCTAGTCATGCCAAGCACCCGCGACATCAGACGCCGAATTAAATCGGTCAAAAGCACGGCCCAAATCACCAAGGCCATGCAGCTCGTCGCGGCTGCGAAGATGAAGAAGGCGCAGGATCAGGCCGCCAATGGTCGCCCCTACGCTGAGTTGCTCAATAAGGTGCTCGTCAGTCTCAAGGACAATGCCCAAGAAGGCGTGCATCCATACTTCTCAGCAGGAAAGGGTGATAAAACCCTTGTTCTCCTCATTGCTTCTGATAAAGGTCTTTGTGGAGCACTGAATACCAATCTGCTCAAGAAACTCGTCACCACCCAGATCGAAGGCGAAGTGGATTACGTGACCATCGGTAAAAAAGCCGTTCAGGGCGTGACTCGTCTTCGTCGCAATCTGCTGGCCGATTTCCCGATTAAAGACCCAGCTAAATTTGATCAGGTCCGTGTGGTTGGGAAGTACTTGCAGGATCAATTCCGCACCGGTGACTACAAGAAGGTGCTCGTCGTTTTCAACAACTTCATCAACACCGTGACGGTCGTCCCGACAGTTGAGCAGTTGCTGCCCGTCAATCCAGTGACTCTGGGTGGTAAACGTAATTTTGGTAACACGGTCGATACTCCAGTGACTGGAGTGGCAACTGAATATACTTTTGAGCCAGATGCAGCTACCGTCTTTGAATCGGTGCTGCCCCAATACGTCAATGATACTGTTTTCCAAATGGTTCTTGAGTCCCGTGCTTCTGAGCATAGCAGCCGAATGGTGGCTATGAAGAATGCTACGGATAACGCCAAGCAGATGGTTAAAGATCTCAGTCTCGAATACAACAAACTGCGTCAAGCTGCGATCACCAACGAACTCCTCGAAATCACCACCGCCAAGATGGCTCTGGAGTAATCCCCCATTTCAATTTTTAATTTCAAATCATCTCTATGAGCAACATCGGTAAAATCGTTCAAGTCATCGGTCCCGTGGTGGACGTGGATTTCTCTGCATCAGGCAAGCTGCCTGAGATATACAACGCCCTCGAAATCCACTACGAAGTCGCTGGCAAAAAAGCCCGCCTGATCTGCGAAGTTCAGAGCCATCTTGGTGACGGTTGGGTCCGCTCTGTGGCCATGATCTCCACTGAAGGTCTGAAGCGCGGCATTGACGTGATCGATACGGGTGCCCCGATCTCCGTTCCCGTCGGCGAAGCTGTTCTTGGCCGTATTTTCAACGTCACAGGTGATGCCTGCGATGACCAACCAGATCCGGTTGTTGAGAAGCGCTATTCCATTCATCGCCCAGCTCCTTCTTTGGTTGATCAAAACCCATCGGCTCAGATCCTTGAGACCGGTATTAAGGTGATCGACCTGATTTGCCCTTTCACCAAGGGTGGTAAAGTCGGTGCTTTCGGTGGTGCTGGCGTGGGTAAGACCGTCGTCATCATGGAGCTCATCAACAACATCGCCAAAGGCCACGGTGGTTTCTCTGTGTTTGCTGGTGTGGGTGAGCGTACTCGTGAAGGAAATGACCTTTACTGGGAAATGATCGAGTCCGGCGTTATCGCAACCGAGAAGGACGAAAAAGGACATGTGAAGACCGATGACAAAGGCCGTCCAGTGCTTGCCGCAGGTTCGAAAGTGGCCCTTGTGTATGGCCAGATGAATGAGCCCCCAGGAGCTCGTCTGCGCGTCGCTCTTTCCGCCCTCTCCATGGCTGAATATTTCCGTGATGAGAAGAACCAAGACGTTCTCTTCTTCGTGGATAACGTGTTCCGTTTCTCCCAAGCTGGTTCTGAAGTTTCCGCTCTCCTTGGTCGTACGCCTTCTGCTGTGGGTTATCAGCCAACGCTGGCCGCTGAAATGGGTCAGATGCAGGAGCGAATCACCTCCACCAAGAGCGGTTCCATCACTTCTTTCCAGGCCGTTTACGTTCCTGCGGATGACTTGACTGACCCAGCTCCGGCCAACACCTTCGCCCACCTTGACTCCACCGTCGTGCTTGAGCGTTCCTTGGCAGAGCTTGGGATTTATCCAGCTGTGGATCCTCTTTCTTCTGTGTCTAAAGCCTTGGCTCCAGACATCGTCGGTGAAGAACACTACCGCGTTGCTCGTGGTGTGCAGCGCGTGCTTCAGCGCTACAAGGATCTTCAGGACATTATCGCCATCCTGGGTATGGACGAACTTTCTGACGAAGATAAGCTTACCGTGTTCCGCGCTCGTAAACTTCAGCGTTTCCTCAGCCAGCCTTTCCACGTCGCTGAAATCTTCACCGGCACCAAGGGCGAATACGTTTCCGTTAAGGACACCGTCCGTGGCTTTGCTGAAATTCTCGATGGTAAGCACGATGATGTGCCAGAAGCTAACTTCTACATGAAGGGTGGCATTGACTCCGTTAAGAAGTCCTAAAGCCTCCTTCTTGGTTCTTGGTTTTTCGTTCCTTGTTCTTGGTTAGATCCTCGAACCCCAGAAACCCAAACCAAGAACTACGAACAAAGAACCACGAACATTTTCCATGCCCTTAAAACTCGAAATCGTCACTCCCGAAGCCCGCATCTTTTCAGATGACGTCGATACCGTCGTGCTTCCAGGTTTCGAAGGTGAAATGGGCATCTTGCCCACGCATGCTCCTTTGGTGACAATCTTGAAGCCGGGTGAATTGCGTTATACCAAAGCTGGTAAGACGACAGAGATGGCCGTTGGTGAAGGTCTGGTCGAAATCACTGGCACGACAACGCGCGTGCTGACTGATATGGCCATCCACGCAGAAGCCATCGATGAGAAAGTCGTCGAAGAAGCTATCGCCCGCGCTCACAAGTCCCTTGAATCTCTCAAGCCGGGCGAACAGCAGGAAGAGATCGCAGCTGTCATGGCTATGATCCAGCGCAGCACTGCTCAGCTTCACCTGAAGCGCAAGCGCCATACGGTTTAATTGACCTGTCCTGAGTTCCTTCAAACTTGATGCCCAGCTTTACGGCTGGGCATCGTGCTTTTTAACTTGTTCGACACCATCGGCTAGGTTTCTGCTGCCCGAGATCAGGGTGAAAGCCCCCGCCACCACCGTGGGTAGGATAAGATACGGCAGATCCACCATGAGCCAAAGAATGGCGGTGAATTGCGCGACGGTTGAGACCTTACCTGTCCAGTGGGCCTTGATGTCGCATTTACCCACAAGATGATCGATCAAGAAGGCGGCGCCGATGCTAGCTAAGTCTTTAAAGATCACCAAGGTCGGAAACCAAAGCGGGAAGTGCTGACGCCAGCCTGTAAAACTTAAAGTGATGATGGCTGACAGTAGCATGAGCTTATCTGCCAAAGGATCAAGAATGGCACCCAGCTTACTGGCTTGATTAAAATTCCGAGCAATGTAGCCATCGAGCGCGTCGCTGAAGGCGGCTAGTGAAAAAATGCCGATTGTCCACAAACGCAGCGTCTCATTGGGCATCCCCGCCGTCACACTTTGACCATAATAAACGGCCAGCCCAATGAAAAGTGGGATAAGCAGGATACGGAAGATCGTGATCTGAGTGGCAAAGGTCACAGGCATTTCATACGCTAGATTTTCAAAACGAGAAGTCTGAAGATGAGGTGTGGATTGATTTAGAAGCCTGCCACCACTTTCATCAATGACGAGGCTAACGTTGCATCGCATGGATCTGAATGCTTTGATGTTTCAATGTCGTTGAGTTCTCGCTGTCTTCTTATCTTTTTTCTTTGGCCCCTGATGTCTTTTGCGGCATCAAAAACGAAAAAGCGTGCGGTTAGCGCAGTTGGAAAGCCTAATGTTCTATTCATCGTCGCCGATGATCTGCGGGATTATGTCGGCTGGATGGGAGGACATCCACAAGCGCGGACGCCAAACATGGATTTTTTAGCCAAGTTGGGCATGAGGTTCACCAATGCCCATTGCAACTATGCTTTATGCAATCCGTCGCGCACTTCCATGATGACTGGCCTGATGCCGGCTTCTAGTGGCGTCTTTGGCAATGAGCAGGACTGGCGGCGCAGTGTTCAGATCATGGGGAAACCCACCCTGCCAGAGCATTTCAAAGCCATGGGTTACGCCACAGCTGCGGCAGGAAAGATTTTTCACGCCAACCACGGTGGTCCTGAAGGGCGCTTAACAGGCTGGCATGGTGGCCGGCGTGGCTTTGAGCAGGATGCCGCCTGGGATGCACGCTTTCCAATGCCAGGTGTGCAGATTCCAGATCTACCTGTGCACACAGGGCAGAATTTTAACGGCCTGAACATCTGGCATTGGGACTGGGGAAAGATCGAGACACCTGATGCGCTGACAGATGACGGTCAAGTCACCGCTTGGGCCACGGATTTCCTCAGCAAAAAAAGTCCGAAACCTTTCTTTCTCGCCGTTGGCTTGTATCGCCCGCACTCACCCTGGTATGTGCCGCAGAAGTATTTTGATCTCTTTCCATTGTCCAGTATTCAGTTGCCGGTGGTCAAGGAGGATGATCTCTATGATGTGCCTGAATCTGCCCGCAATCATGCAAAGCCTGGTGGCCTCCACGATGTAATCCTCAAGAGTGGTCAATGGAAAGAGGCTGTTCAGGCCTATTTGGCCAGTGTGGCTTTTTGTGACGCCATGCTGGGGCAGGTCATGCGTGCTCTAGATGCGGGTCCGAATGCCAAGAACACCATCGTCGTTTTCACTTCGGATCACGGCTGGTATCTGGGGGAAAAGCAGATGTGGCACAAAGGTAAACTTTGGGAGGAAACGACGCGCGTGCCTCTGACCATTTATGCGCCTGGCATCACCAAAGAAGACACCGTCAGTGATCAACCCGTATCCCTCGTGGATCTTTATCCCACTCTCTGCGACCTCATTCAAGTAACGAGGCCTACGCATCTGGACGGAGTGAGCCTTGAGCCTCTGCTGCGTGATCCTTCGGTTCACAGCGAGCGACCCGCCATCACTACCATGGGCGGTGGTGATCAGGTCAGTTATGCAGCCAGAACGGATCAATGGCGCTACATTCGGTATGCGGATGGAGGTGAGGAGCTTTACAATCATCAAACCGATCCTCATGAATGGACCAATTTAGCTGCCTTACCAGAGCATGCTGTTTTGAAGCAAGAATTGGCTGCTTTTTTCCCAAAAGAATTTCAGCGTGCGGCCCGCCCGGTGACAGATGTCGCGGCGGCTCCGAGCCCTGATGGTGGCGTGCATTTGAGTCTGCAAATAGGAGATGAATTGGAAGTGATCGAGGCACCGCCGCTCAAGGGGTGTGGATTTTTTATTGAAACAGCCTTTGAGTATCATCCAGAGGTCGATCAAGACAGTACCTTGGTTTCGCAGGGCGATGCTAAACTCGGCTATGTCCTCCATCTCGCAGCAGGAAAGCCTGTATTGACGATTTTTCATCAAGGCAAGAGCACCTCCATCACTGGCGATGGGTTGCAGCCTGGGCGCTGCCAAGTGCGGGCTGGCATGGATACCTATGGACTCATGTCTTTGGCCGTTCCTGGCCGCAGTGAAGTGCTGGGCACAGCGCCGTTTGCCTCGGGGTTTAGCGCGGATTCTGAGGGCGGTTTAGTGGCAGGTCAGAGTTTTGGCATTCTCAGCGCCAAGGACTATCCCAACAGCACACCGTTTGATGGCCTCGTTCATCACTTGCGCATCACCCTCCTGCCGCCGAAAGAGCAGGTGACAAAACCCTCAACAAACTGACTCCATGCGCTGCCGCATCATTAAAGAATTCCGTTTCGAAGCCGCCCAAACGCTTCCCAATCTGCCCTCTGATCACAAGTGCACGAAGATGCATGGTCATAGTTTCAAAGTCGAGATCACCATCGATGGCGAAGTCAATCCGACCATCGGTTGGGTTTATGACCACGCTGAGATCAGCAAGGCCATGAAGCCGCTTTTAGAGCTCATGGATCACGGCTATCTCAATGAGATCGAAGGCTTGGAGAACCCAACCATCGAAAACATGGCCGCGTGGCTTTGGCTAAAGTTGGCTCCGCAACTCCCTGGTCTAGCCGAAATCACCATCCACGAGACCCCCAGCGCCCGCTGCGTCTTCCGTGGTGAGTTTTGATTTTTTCGTGCCTCAGGGGTGGGCATGGCGATTCCAATTTTCGATGAAAATCCAACTCGCCATAGGACACACTTGGGGCGATGCAGGACCGTGAAAAAACACCTCATCTTACCAAGTCTGCTCCTGATTCTGCTCACTGCCTGCACGCAAGAGAGTCAAAATCAGTGGGGCCGTTCTATCCAAAACTGGACAGGAGTGAATGGCATTCTGGAAATCTATGCGGGTGAGAAACTCGTTAAACGCTTCATCCAGGTCGATAAACTTACCACCGCCTCTGCCACTGAAGGTGGTGTGCCACGCCCGTATCGCTTTGGCTATGGTATTCTGGATGAGAATCTTGATGGCCTGAAGTCCGCGGATGAAAAACGCGTCTATTTTGAATTCAGTGACTATTCCACCAGCTACATCTTCCACGAAAGCCCACGCTAGTTTTTGCGATACAGTTTACTGAAGAGTCACGTTGAGATGGAATGACCTATCTCAATCTATTCGCTCTTCTCGCTATTCCATCACTGACGTTCGCTTTGGATACGACAAAGTTGGAAGTCATTCCTTCGGCCATGCAGCAGGCCGTGGACGCAAAACAGGCCGCGGGGGTAGTGACGTTGGTTATGGAGAAAGGCAAGGTGATCCATCATTCCGCAGTGGGTATGGCAGACATAGGGAAGGGGATCAAGATGGAAAAGGATGCCCTATTTTGGATTGCATCAATGACGAAGTCTGTGAATGCTTCCGCGATCATGATTTTGGTCGATGAGGGGAAGCTTTCGCTGGATGAGCCAGCTTCCAGCTGGTTGCCTGAATTGGCCGCGGTAAAGCTTGCTGATGGTCGTGTGCCGATAAAACCGATCACACTTCGAATGCTCTTGAGTCATACGGCGGGCATCGCTTTTCCGCCGCGCAAGCCATCAGATGGGGCGATCTCACTGAAGACGTATGTGGCGACTCTGATCAAGACTCCGTTGGCCTTTCAGCCTGGCAGTGCCTACGAATACGGCTTTGGCCCCACCGTGGCAGGTCGTATTCTAGAAATCGTCTCAGGCATGAAATATGAGGCGTTTCTTCAAAAGCGTTTGTTCGGGCCCTTGGGGATGAAGGATACGCAGTTTAATCCTGATGAGGCTCATCGCACCCGGATAGCTCAAACCTATAAGATGGACGAGGAGACGCATGAATTGGTCATTGGCTACAATCCTTTTATCACGAGTGATGTGCGTGTCACTCATATGGTTGAGCCTTCCGGTGGTCTATTTTCGACGGCAGCCGACATGGGGCGTTTTTATGCCATGATCGCTGCAGGTGGGGTATGGGAGGGGATGCGCATCTTATCAGAAAAGGCTGTGCAGGACATGACCGAACCAGTTTCTGCTGGCGGTAAGTCGGTCAATTATGCCTGTGGTTGGCAGGTGAATACAGAGACCCAGCGCACCTGTTCAGCCATGCCCGTAGGGAGTTATGGTCATGGAGGTGCCTTCGCGACGAATGGCTGGATTGATCCTGTTCACCAGCTTGTGACGGTTTTCCTGGTGCAGAATGTCTTGGTTCCTGACAGTGGTAAGCCGAAGGATGTTTTTCAAAAAGCAGTCATGGATGCAGCAGGTATCGTGGTGCCTGCTTTAAAGAAGGCCCGGCCTTGAGGTGGAAATGGGGCGGTGAATTCTTGTTCACAAACAGGTAGATTATTCACAGATAAATGAGCGGGTGAAATCCCACATCTTGTTTTAGATGTGTTAATTATCCCCAAGATATGGAGAAATGAAGCTTCTCTCTTGCTCTGGTGTTGCTGGGTGGCGTTCATGTCTGCGGTCCTAACTTTATCCCGCTCTTATGTTCCTCAAAAGTCTCACCCTTCACGGCTTCAAGTCCTTTGCAGACAAGACTCACTTTGAATTTCACAAAGGTGTCACGGGAATCGTCGGTCCGAATGGCTGCGGTAAGTCCAATGTGGTCGATGCGATCCGCTGGGTGCTCGGTGAGACATCGGCTAAAGCCTTGCGTGGTGAAGAAATGGCGGACGTTATTTTTAATGGCACAGATAAGCGTAAGCCGGTGGGGTTGGCGGAGGTGATCCTGACGATGGCGGATTGTGAGAAGGCTCTTGGTGTGGATTACAATGAAGTGGCCATTTGTCGCCGTGTCTTTCGTGATGGTCGCAGTGAATATCGCCTCAATGGGACGGTCTGCCGATTGAAAGACATCAACGATCTGTTTTCCGGCACGGGTATTGGGCGGCAGGCCTACTCGATCATGGCGCAGGGTCAGATTGACATGCTTTTGAGCTCGAAGCCAGAAGATCGCCGCATGGTCTTCGAAGAAGCCGCTGGCATCACCAAATTCAAAGGTCAGAAGAAAGAGGCCCTGCGTAAGCTCGAATACACCGAGGCCAATCTGCTGCGTGTCGCCGACGTGATCGCTGAAGTGAAGCGGCAGATGGGCACGCTGCAACGTCAGGCCGCTAAAGCGCGCCGTTACCAGACATTGCTGGATGATGTGCGCATGCTGGATACGCATCTGGCTCACAAGCAGTATTCAGAGTTTAGCGCTGAAAAAGCGGAGTCAGAAAATCATGTGCGCATGATGACTGAGCAACTGGAGCAGTTGCAACAGCGTTTGCAGACCAGTGAACAGGAGGCGCTGGAGACGCGTGAAGCTTATCATAGCATCGAATCTCAGATCAATCAGCTGCGGCAGCAATCAGAGGCACTGCGCAGTCAGGTGCAGAGTGCCGAAGGTCGTATTGGTTTTAACAACGAGCGTGTTGAGGAACTTAGCGTCCGCATCCGCCAGAACGAAGAACAGATTGAGCAGGGACAGCATCAGCTCGACGAGCAGCGCCGTGAGATGCTCATGGCCGATGAGCAGGCAATAACGATCCGGGGAACTCTGGAGGTGCGTCAACTAGCGCTCAATGAGCACGCCGCCATTCATCAGTCCATCACGCCGGACCGCACGCGACTGGATACGGATCGCAGAACGGTGCGTGAGAGTATCCGTCAGTTCGAAGGTCAGATTGCCTCTGCCGATGCGCGTGCGCAAAGCTTGAACAATCAGATCAGCAATGATCGCCAGCGCCATGAGACCTTGACTCATGATCGTCAAGTTGCAGCTCAGGCAAAGGAAGCAAGTCAGATTGAATTTGATCACTTGCAGAGTGAGATTCAGGACCTGGAATCTAACAGGAATGAACTGGAAGAACGGGCTAAAAATTGTGGCCGTGATATCATTGAAAAGCGCCGCCAACGGGATGCCTTGAATGAGTCACTCAATGATCTGCAACGGCAAGTGACCCAGCGCCGCTCACGCATCGAGATTATTCAGCAACTCCTGCAAAAAGGTGAAGGACTTGCTGAAGGCACCCAGCAGGTATTGAAAGGCCTAGATAGTCCAGAAATCTATTCGGTTGGAGTGCGGGGTATTTTGGCTGCTTCCATTGAGGTGGAGCCGCAGTTCATTGCGGCTATCGAGTCAGCGCTTCGGGATCACCTGCAAGCGGTGCTTTTGACGGACAGTGAATTGGCTTCTCAAATCCTGGACCGGCTGTCCGGTCAGAAATTAGGCAAAGCGGCCCTCTTGCCGCAGGACTTTGCCACCATGCGCGCTGTACCGGATCGCCAGTTAGTTCCTGAAGGCGGCATCGCCTGGGCGGTCGATAAAGTGCGTGCTAAACCAGGCGTGCAGGAGTTGACGGATCGCCTTTTAAATAACGTGCTGATCGTCGCTGACCTCCACACAGCGCTACGCCTAAAACGCCAACTGCGTGACATCGCCATCGCTACCTTGGCGGGTGAATTCATCGCCGCAGATGGTGTGATTCATGGTGGTGCTACGAAAGAGGAAGCGGCCTCCATGCTCAGGCGCGAAGCAGAGCTGAAGAATCTGCGCGTCGAGCTTGAAGGCTATGAGATGCAGCTTTTGGAAAAAGAAGACGCTGCTGAACAACTCCGCCTAGATGTAGAGCAAATGCAGCAAGAGGAAGTCACGCTGCGCGAGCAAAGTCAGCGTGCTCGTGAAGGTTTCTCCACCTTGACCGGCAAGCTCTCTGTCGTGCAGCGTGCTTTGCAACAGGCTGTCACCAAACTGGAAAGTGTGGAGTGGGATCAGAATCAGATCGCGAGTAGAGTAGAAGCTGCTGAAGCTCAAATAGCCTGGCAAAAAGAAGAGTCCGCTACAGCTCTGGAGCAGCTCGAAGGTGCCCGTATTCATGAAGCTGAACTCGAGCAGGAGATGGAGACCTTCCTCCGTCGTGAGTTGGAGTCCAGCGAGCGTTTGAATGAACTGCGCACCGCCTTGGCTTTGGAACAAAGTGCGCTGCAATCTCTCGAGCGCCAGAAGGCGCCAATGGCCACTCGTTTGCATGAATTGCAGGCGGCCATCCAGCGCTTTGAACAAGAGATCAATGCCTCGCGGTCCCGTATCGAACAGAGCCAGGCCGAAAATGCGCGCTTTGAAGAACAGGTGGAATCTCAGCGGGCGGCGATTGGTGCGATCGAAGAGCATCTTCAGGGGCGCACCGAGGAGCGTGCAGGTGCTTTTGAGCGCGTGAGTGCTTTGGAAACGCAGCTCATTCAGCTCCGCCAACAAACAAGCGGTCTTAGTGAAAGTCGCAATCGCATTGAAGTGCAACTGACTCGTGTGGATCTTCGTTTGGAAAATCTTATCTCGCAGGTACAGGATCGCTACAGCTTCCACATCAGCGCCTTTGAGCCTGATTACCACGCGCTCATGCTGAGCATCGATGAGCAGAAGAAGGGCCGTGGTCGTGGCGAGAAGAAAAAGGCATCACTTGCTGGTAGTGATTTCTCATCAGACGACCAGGAGTCTGTGGCTGTCGAGTCTTCTGAAGGCTCGTCTGAAGTCGAGGCTGAGGAAGAACCGGAAGTCGTCGAAGCTTCCGAAGAAGAGGTTGTGGATTTGGATGAAATCGTCATCCCTGGTGAAGAAGGGCAGCCCGACTGGGACTACGTGAACGCCGTCGTCGGAGATCTGCGGCAGAAGCTTGAAGGCATTGGTCCTGTGAACATGGATGCCATCCAGGAGTTTGAAGAGCTCGAAGAACGTCACAATTTCCTCGATACGCAGCACAACGATCTGGTTCGCTCGAAAGAAGAGCTGCTGGAAGTCATCGCTAAGATCAATGAAACGACGAAGACCATGTTCGTGGAGACCTTTGATCTGGTGCGGAATTTCTTCCATAACAACTTCCGTGAGTTGTTTGGCCCGACTGCGAAGGCTGATTTGATGCTGACGGACGACACGGATCCATTGGACTCAGGCATTGAAATCATCGCCAAACCACCAGGTAAGAAGCTGCAAACGATCAGCCTACTATCAGGTGGTGAGCGCAGCATGACCGCCGTGGCCCTGCTATTCTCCATCTATCAGGTGAAGCCCAGCCCCTTCTGCGTGCTGGACGAGTTAGACGCGCCACTCGATGAGTCGAACATCTCCCGCTTCCTGAAGATGCTGGACAATTTCATCGACAATTCCCAGTTCATCATCGTCACCCATAACAAACGCACCATGAGTCGTGCCGATGTGATTTATGGCGTCTCTATGCAGGAGTTTGGCATCAGCAAGCCTGTCGGCGTGCGCATGTCTGCCGAAGAGAAAAAGCCGAGCAAGATGGAAGAACTGCGCCTTGAAGCCGAAGTCGCTGCTGAAGTCGAGCACCACGAGACGCCTGAAGCTGAAGTGGCTGAAGAAGCTGAGTTGGCCGTGAGTGATGAGGTGGACCCCGTTCTTCGGCCAGGATTGCGTGAAATTAAGTTATAGCGTTCACAGCTTGAGGTGATGTTTGTTTCGGTTATCAGAGGAGGCATCGCAAGGTCTTTGTTCCGCAATT
>JAIXZA010000034.1 GCA_027489965.1 Verrucomicrobiaceae bacterium | reverse complement strand
TCTCGCAGGCTGTGAACATACCCCTGGTGACTGTGAGCTTTGACAGCAACAACGTGCGGTTCAGTTTCGGCATCCCTCGCGGCAACGATGGCCTGAACGGAACCAACGGCACGAACGGGAGTGATGGTATCAACGGCAGCAACGGTGCCCCAGGGGAAGTGAGCCAAGCCCAGCTCAACAGCGCGGTCAGCGGCACGAGCAACAACACCAACAGCATCAGTACCCTGGACTCGGGTTTTTCCGATGCCGACATGGAGGCGCTGAGGCAGAAGATGAACGAGATCATTCTGAATGGGCGGAGGTAGGGTTTTTGTTCTTGGTGCTTTGTTCTTGGTTCCTGGTAGGGACGCGGCGCTAATTGGTCGCCCCTTCAGGGCTCGGATGTCTTTGCTTGGCAAACCCAGGGCGCTGCCCTGGGCTGCGATAGACCGTCCCGTTGGGACTCCAAGCCCTACAGCGGCAGAACCTACGATGATCATGGTAGGGACGCGCTGGGAGGTGTCCGATGATTCAAGAGAAGGCCCCGAACGCGGGGACGGAAATCGGACGCGGAGCAGCGCGTCCCTACCTGCCCTCTGCCCTCCATCTTCTATTTCCCCTTCCTCTTCCTTGAACGGGTTGATCATGGATAGGTGGCGGTGTGCTTGTCTTGCAAGTCTGGAGTTCTGTCCACGTCTTGGTAGTGGATCACGTTTTATGAAAATCATCGTCTCTCTGTTTTGTCTCTTGAGCTTCTGCGTAACGGCTCAGGCAGGGCCGCCGCCTAATTTTGTCATGGTCTTGATCGACGACATGGGATGGGGTGATTTCTCCTGCTTTGGTAATCAGGAGGCGAAGACGCCGAATGTGGATCGCATGGCGGCGGAGGGGATTCGTTTTTCCCAGTTTTATGTGAACTCGCCCATTTGCTCACCATCGCGCTGTGCACTGACGACAGGGCAGTATCCGCAGCGTTGGCGGGTGACGTCCTACTTAAACAATCAAAGAGACAATGAACGGCGAGGGGTGACGAACTGGCTGGATCCCAAGGCACCGACGCTGGCGCGTCTCCTTCAGCAACAGGGTTATGCCACGGGGCACTTCGGCAAATGGCATCTCGGAGGACAGCGTGATGTCGATCAGGCACCGCCAATCACAGCTTATGGCTTTGATGAATCGCTCACGAACTTTGAGGGCATGGGGCCGAAACTCTTGCCGCTGACCTTGAAACCTGGCGACACAAAGCCGGGTAAAATTTGGGCGGATGCCGAGCGTCTGGGCGGGCCGGTGACGTGGATGCAGCGCTCAAAGATCACCACGGGTTTTATTGACGCAGCACTCCCTTTCATGGATCGCTCCATCGCGGCGAAGAAGCCCTTTTACCTCAACCTTTGGCCTGACGATGTGCATGGTCCCTGGTGGCCGCCGGTGAATCAATGGGCTGAAGGGAAGCGTGGACTCTATCTGGCCGTCCTCAAAGAAATGGATCGTCAATTGGGCAAGCTCTTTGATCACATCCGCTCCAATCCGGAACTGCGTGAGAATACACTTGTGTTGATCTGCTCTGACAATGGTCCTGAGCCGGGCGCTGGAAGTCCAGGTCCATTCCGTGGCAGTAAGACGACGCTGTATGAGGGCGGCACGCGCTCGCCGCTGATTGCTTGGGGACCTGGTCTGATGGACAAGGCAAAGGTGGGCCGCCACAATGAGACCTCGTTTTTCGCTGCGTTTGATCTGGTGCCCTCCCTTCTGTCCATCGCCCAGGTAGCATTGCCGGAGAGTCTCCAGTTTGATGGTCAAAACGTAGCGCCAGTGCTTCTTGGCAAAAGTGCGGGTTCTCGTAGTCAGCCTCTGTTTTGGCGTCGTCCACCCGATCGGAAAACCGTCAATGACAAGCTGCCCGAACGACTGCCAGATCTCGCGATGCGTGAAGGCGAATGGAAGCTGCTGTGTGACTACGATGGCCGTCAGCCGCAGCTCTACGATCTCTCCAAGGATCGGGCCGAGACGACGAATCTGGCGGATCAAAAATTGGATCAGGTCATGAAGATGACGAAAGCATTGCTGGAATGGCATCAGTCCATGCCTCCTGATCGTGGGCCTGAATTGGGTCAAGAGTCGCTGAAGAAGCGGCCGACCAAACGGTAACCGTCAAGTCCTGTGGCTTGCTTTGAAAAACCGTTTCGCCGGAACGAAATCATCATTTGCCTAGACGCCCAGTTCTACTAGCCTTGCGCCCACATGAGCCCATCCACACCGAGTCCAGAGTCGATCGAAGCTGCCTTTACCCCGTTCCGCCAGAGAATGCTGGCCGCAGGTCTGAGTGACTCGGCGATTCGCGCCTTTCGTGGAAGTTACACGGCGCTGCAAGCTGGTGAGACCGGGATGATTCCTGAGGCCACGATTGCTGCGGCGAAGGATCTGCCTTGTGCGGAGGCGCTAACTCCGCCTGACGACCTGCGTGCGGCTGAGCTCTTCAAGCAAACCGTGCTGATCAAGCTTAACGGAGGTCTTGGCACTGGCATGGGTTTGGAAAAAGCGAAGTCGCTACTGCCGGTGCGGGGTGAGGACACCTTTCTGGATCTGATTGCCCGACAGATCCTACGTCTTCGTGGCCAGACAGGTGGTGAAGTGCCTCTGTTCATGCTGATGAATAGCTTCAGCACCTCTCAGGATACGGCAGAGCACTTGCAGTCCCGGTTTCCTCAATTAGGCGGGCGTGAGACTTGGGAGCTGATGCAAAACAAGGTGCCCAAGGTGCTGGCGGCCTCTCTTGAACCTGCTGAATGGCCTGCGAATCCTGATCAGGAATGGTGCCCGCCAGGTCATGGCGACATCTATGCCTGTCTGGCTGGATCGTGCTGGTTGGAACGACTGCTCAATAGCGGTGTGCGTTATGCGTTTGTGTCCAACTCAGACAATTTGGGGGCGACGCTTGATCCTTCGATTTTGGCCTGGTTTGTCGATAGTGGCATGCCCTTTGCGATGGAGGTCACTCGACGCACGGAGTCCGATAAAAAGGGAGGTCATCTGGCTGTGCGTCTTCGCGATGGGCGCTTTTTACTGCGCGAGTCAGCTCAATGCCCGAAGGATGACGAAGCGCATTTTCAAAACATTGACCTGCATCGCTACTTTAATACGAACAATCTCTGGATTGATCTTCAGGCATTAAAAGCGGCCCTCGTGGCCAATGACGGCCTGATCCCACTGCCGCCGATCATGAATAAAAAAACGGTGGATCCTCGCGATGCTCAATCCCCAGCGGTGATTCAGGTGGAGACGGCCATGGGAGCGGCTATCGAGTGCTTTGAGGGCGCAGGAGCCATTGAGGTTTCACGCATTCGGTTTGCTCCTGTGAAGACCACCAGCGATCTGCTTTCAGTGCGTAGCGATGCCTATGAATTGACCGAAGACTTCTGCCTGCGCCTGCACCCCAGTCGCAAGGGGCAGCCACCGCATCTGCATCTGGATCAGAAGCTCTGTAAACTCGTGGATGGACTGGAGGAAAACTTCCCACACACGCCGAGTCTGCTGCATTGTCATAGTCTGCTGGTTCACGGACCGGTTGAGTGTGCTGCTGATGTTATTTTTAAAGGCGATGTGGTCATTCACAATCACACTCAATCACGAGTCAGGCTGAAATCAGGCGTGCATGAAGGTCAGATCAGCATTGGTTGAGCCCTGTGGTCGTGTTTCTTCAGTGAAATAGGTTTTCTGGAAAGGTGGCAGTACATGGGGCGTTTCACGGGTCGTTAGTCCGCCAGCTGACTCGTTTTGTTCCAACCATGAAGCCATTCCTTTCTCTATTCATTCTTGTTGCCATGAGCTCAGCGCTTCTGGCTGCGGACAAACCTAACATCCTCTGGATCACCAGCGAGGATCACGGGCCTGAAATGGGCTGCTATGGGGACAAGCTTGCGCGCACTCCGAATGTGGATGCGCTAGCAGCTAAAGGCATGATTTTTAAAAAGGCCTGGTCGGTCGCCCCTGTCTGTGCGCCTGCCCGGACGACGATCATCTCCGGCATCTATCCATCCAGCAGTGGTGGCATTCACATGCGTTCGATGGTCGCCATGCCTGTGGGTAAAAAGATGTACCCAGAGTTTCTGCGTGAGGCTGGCTACTACTGCACCAACAACTCGAAGACGGATTACAATCTGCAAGAGCCTAAGGCGCTCTGGAATGAGTCCTCAGGTAAAGCGAGCTGGAAATCACGGGCTGAAGGACAGCCGTTTTTCGCGGTCTTTAATTCCACGAAAAGCCACGAAAGCCAGATTCGCACACGCCCGCATACCCAGATCACCCAGCCTGCGGATGTTCGCGTTCCAGCTTACCACCCGGATACTCCCGAGGTGCGTGAGGACTGGGCTCAATATTATGATAAGGTCAGTGAAGCCGATGCCGATGCGGGCAAGCACCTCAAGGAAATCGAAAAGGCAGGGCTGGCCGATGACACCATCGTTTTCTACTACGGTGATCATGGCAGTGGCATGCCAAGAAGTAAGCGCTGGCCCTCCAACTCCGGCTTGCATGTGCCGATGGTTGTCTTTTTTCCCAAGAAGTGGCAGCACCTGGCTCCCAAGGAATACCGTGTTGGCGGCAAGTCGGAAAGATTGGTGAGTTTTGTGGATCTTGCGCCGACGGTGCTGAGCATGGTCGGAATCAAGCCACCGGAGTGGATGCAAGGGCACGCCTTTGCAGGACCGTATCAGGAAGAGCTGCAACCCTTCATTTACGGTGAACGCGGAAGGATGGACGAGCGCATGGATCTCGTGCGCAGTGTCACGGATGGTCGCTATGTTTACCTGCGCAATTTTTATCCGCATGTCTCTCAAGCACAGCGTGTGGCTTACCAGTTTGAGACGCCCACGACGCGCGTGTGGAATGCTCTGTTTGAAGGGAAAAAGACCACGCCTGCTCAGTCCCTCTTTTGGCAGGTGCCCAAGGCTCCTGAAGAACTCTATGATCTCCAGACGGATCGCGATGAGGTGACTAACCTGGCCCAATCCAGCAAGCATCAAGCCATTTTAGAGAAACTGCGTACCGCGCTTAGTGCCCATCTAAACGAGGTGCGAGATGTTGCCCTTTTACCCGAACTTGAAATGCACAAGCGATCTGAAGGCAGTTCCCCCTACGACATGGCCAGAGACTCTGCGAAGTATCCATTGAACCGCATCCAAGCAGCTGCGGAGTTGGCTTCAAACTTGGATCCAGCAGCGGTATCGGCTTTGGTGAAGCTCATAGGAGATGAAGATAGCGCTGTCCGCTTTTGGGGTGTCTTAGGATTGCACATGCGTGGTGCTGAGGTGGTGAAACAAAACATCGACGTTTTGAAGAAAGGACTCTCCGATGAGTCAGCTAACGTGAGGATTGCTTCGGCGCAGGCTTTGGGAATGTATGGAGATGCTGCAGTTCTGACTCAGGCCTTGGAGACGCTTGGAAAACTGGCTCCTCCTGAAACCAATGGGGTGCTTACCTCCATGGCGGCTCTGGCGGCGATTGAAGCTCTCGGGACAAAGGCAGCGCCACTGCATGCCGCTATCCGAGCCATGAATCCCAATGGAGCAGCTCCAGATGAGCGCTTCGAAAGCTATGTTCCACGCCTCATTCAAAATATCAGCCCGACAGCCAAGCCCGCTGGTGGCAAAGGTAAAAAGCAGAAGAAAAACAAGCCAACCGTTCCCTAGCATTCACATGAGAAGTCTTTTATTCCTAGCGATCCTGAGCACTCCGTTCAGTTTGGTTTCTCCAGCCGTTTCGGCGCAGCCAAACGTCCTCTTCCTCATGGCGGATGACTTGAACAACTACCTTGGCTGTTATGGTGATCCGCGTGCCAAGACACCGAATATCGACAAGCTGGCAGCACGTGGGGTGAAGTTTGAGCGCTCTTACTGCACCTTTCCGCTTTGTGGTCCGAGTCGGAACTCAATGCTTACTGGCCTGTATCCAAACAGCACTGGCATTCTAACCAATGCCCAAATTTTTCGGCAGACCATTCCCAAACAGTTCAGTCTCTCGCAGAGCTTTCGGCAAGCGGGGTATTTTGCGGCACGCATCGGCAAGTTGTATCACTACAATGTGCCTAACTCGATCGGCACGAATGGCCATGACGATCCTGCTTCCTGGGAGTTGGAGCTGAATCCTGCTGGGGTGGATCGTTTGGAGGAGGAATCGAAAATTGTGACGCTCACTCCGGGGCAGTTTGGTGGCACTCTGAGCTGGTATGCCTCACCCAAAAGTGATGAATATCATACCGATGCCATGATGGCCGCTGATGCGGAGTGGGTGCTGGAGCGTTGTGCGAAGCAGAAGCAGCGTCCGTTCTTTCTTGCGGTGGGTTTCTTTCGTCCGCACACGCCCTATGTCTCGCCCAAGGCACCATACTTTGACCAATACCCCGAAGCTGAAATGCCCGTGGTTCAGGGAGTGAAAGAAGATCAAGCCGATGTGCCTGCGGCGGCGCTGGGCAGCTACAAGCCAGAGCAGGACAAATTAACCGATGACCTTCGTCGCCAGTGCTTGCAGGCCTATTATGCGAGTATCAGCTTCATGGATGCTCAGGTCGGTCGTGTGGTGGATTCGCTGGATCAATTGGGCCTCGCCGACAATACGATCATCGTATTCACCAGCGACCATGGTTATCACATGGGCGAGCATGGTTTGTGGCAGAAGCAGAGTCTCTTTGAGGGGAGTTCGCGCGTGCCACTGCTCATTGTCGCACCGGGAACCGCAGGGAAGGGAAGCGTGGTGAAAGCTCCGGTCAGTCATCTGGATCTCTTCCCCACACTCGCCGAACTGGCCGGCATCAAAGCCCCAGCAAACCTGCAAGGTCAGAGCCTAGTGCCCATGCTCAAAGATCCGAAGGCCGCAGGCCGTGGCTGGGCTCTCACGCAAGTCGTGCGGGGTGGTAACTTTAATCGCCAAGGAGCTGCTGCAGCCAAGGGGGATAAGGGCAAACGCTTCTTTGGCTACAGTCTGCGGACCCCACGCTGGCGCTACACGGAATGGGATGAAGGCAGTGAAGGTCGCGAGCTCTATGATCACGACACAGATCCGCAAGAACTCACCAACCTCGCCGAAAACCCTGAGCATGCTGCCATCGTGGCTGAATTATCAGCCCAAACACGTGCCGCCGCTAAATCGACCTTTCCTGCCGATGGCAAGACACCTGAACTCAAAGAAGGCCTCTGGGCACCTAATTTAACCAATCCATGAAAATCCTATCTCTTATCGGTATCGCTCTTTGCGGCATCTCGGTTGCCGCTGAAAAGCCCATGAAAGCCAAAGGCGGGCTCGGAGCCGATGCTCCCTCAGGCAAACCCTACATCTACAAAACCTCTGCTGGTAAAGAGCGCCAGATGGAGATCTACTTTCCACCAAATCACGATGCGGCGAAAAGCCAAGTGCCCGGATTGATCCTGTTTCATGGTGGCAGTTGGTCGGGTGGCTCGTTGAGCCAATTTCGCATCGCTTGTGCTTACTTTGCCAGTCGTGGACTTGTCTGTGCCACTTCAGAATATCAGATGCTCAGCAAGCCCGATGCCGCCAAACTGCCTGCGGGTGAAACACGGAAGCGAGTGTGCGTCACCGACGCCAAAAGCGCTATCCGTTGGTTCAAGCAACACGCCAGTGAACTAGGCGTGGACCCGCAACGCATCATCACGGGTGGCGGTTCGGCAGGTGGTCACATCAGTGCGCTGGCCACGATGAATCCTGGTCTTAACGACCCCGCAGACAGTAAGGCTATCGACACCCGTGTCGTCGCCTACCTTTGGTTCAATCCGGCCTTTGCAACGGATGACGTTCAAGACGCGGAGATCGACATCTTGAAGCAGATGAAGGCCGAACTCCCGCCTGCCATCGCTTTCTTTGGTGACAAAGACCCTTGGAAAAAAGGCTGGGATGTGGCCCATGCAAAATGGAAATCGCTGGGCACAAAAACCATCGAACTCAACATCGCTCCCGGACAATCCCACAGCTTCTTTAACAAAGGCCCCTGGCAAACCGTCACCCTCATCGCAGCGGACAAGTTCTTGGTAAAACAGGGTCTGCTTCAAGGCGAACCGACCAAGACGATGCCTGCGACCGGCGAGAAGTTGGTGCCGACTCCGTGAATGCCTTCTTCACCATGTGTTTTCGTGAATCGCCTCGTCCACCTACCCACTGACCATGCATCTATCTCTATGCCTCCTGCTTTGCCTTGTTGCAGTCAGCCCTCCGTTAAGCGCGGCGGCTAAGGCACCAAACATCATCCTCATGATGGGCGATGATCATGGATGGGAAGAGACGGGCTATCATGGGCATCCGCATGTGAAGACTCCGGTGCTGGATGAAATGGCGGCTACGGGGCTGCGCATGGACCGTTTCTATGCGGCGCATCCAAGTTGCTCACCAACGCGAGCGAGTTTTCTCACGGGTCGACATCCAAACCGCATGGGCACCTTTGCGCCGGGTTGGTCCATTCGACCGGAGGAGGTTACCAGTGCGCACATTCTCGCCAAAGCAGGCTATCATTGCGGTCACTTCGGTAAATGGCATGTGGGCGCAGTGAAAAAGACTTCTCCTGTAAGCCCTCTGTCGATGGGCTTTCACGAATGCCTGTCGCACGATAATTTCTTCGAATTGAATCCATCTCTTTCCCGCAATGGCGGTCCACCTGAAGTCTTTCAGGGTGAAAGTTCGGAGATCCTGATTCGCGAAGCCATACGCTTTATCGACCGTGCTCAAAAAGCCGATCAACCGTTCTTTACCATCGTTTGGTTCGGTTCACCGCATGAGCCCTACAGTGGCCTGCCAGCGGATCTCGCGCTGTATGACGATCTGCCTGCCAAATATACCAAGAAGGTCAAACTGACCTCCAACGAGACCGGTGGGCCAACTACGAGGCCTCAAGGTGAAGTCCTCCGCGAGCGCTACGCCGAGATCACTGCGATGGACCGTGCCATCGGCACGCTGCGCCAGCATTTGGCCACCGAAGGCTTGCGCGACAACACCCTTGTTTTTTACTGCGGTGACAACGGCACCTCACCCGATGCCGCGCTTGGTTTTCCGCATCGTGGTGTGAAAGGTCAGATGTATGAAGGTGGCATCCTGGTCCCTGGCGTCATCGAGTGGCCAGCGCGCATCCCACAACAGCGAACCACGAACGTCCGTGTTACCACGAGCGATCTGCTGCCCACTCTTTGTGCCCTCACGAATCAAGCTCTTCCATCAAGGCCTATCGATGGTGTGGATCTCAGCTCATTGCTCGATGGTAAAATGACGGAGCGCCCAAAGCCACTCTGCTTTTGGGAATACAGTTTTCGCAATGTCGATCAATCGAAGCCTTACATCGATCCAGCACTGCAAGAAGGCACCACTCCGCTCGCGAAAAAATCGGGTGGTAAAGCCACCCGTGATTTCACCAACGTTCATCATGCCAGCATCACTGAGCCGGATTACCTGGGGGCGCGTGCGATCATCGACGGTTCCTTCAAACTCGTTATTC
The DNA here is from genome assembly GCA_027489965.1 of Verrucomicrobiaceae bacterium. GTDB lineage: Bacteria > Verrucomicrobiota > Verrucomicrobiia > Verrucomicrobiales > Verrucomicrobiaceae > Prosthecobacter. Next base: position 49,611 of record JAIXZA010000034.1, on the reverse strand, counting down.
ACGACCGCAAAAAGGACGGGCCAGCGTATGAACTTTTTGATCTCAAGTCTGATCCCGCCGAGAAGGTCAACCTTACCCAGCAGCAGCCAGCCATCGCCGAAAGACTAAAATTAAAACTCCGAGACTGGCAAAAATCGACCTTGGAGAGCCTGACTGGTGCAGATTACGTGAAGTGAAATCATGTCCGCCACAATGAAGTCTCATCTTTACGAATGAGAATGTCTCGAATGGTCGTCCCACGAGGGCATAAGGCTGAATGCATTTTGACGAAGATTCATGCGTGCGTGATCGTTGGCTTATCCTCCATGAAACAGGTTCTTATGATTGCTTTTTGTCTTTGGTCGCTTGGCTTTGAGCTTTCGGCCCAAACAAAGCTAAACGTCGTCTTCATCCTTGCCGATGATTTGGGGTGGGCAGATCTGGGCTGTTATGGTCAGAAGAAGATTCCGACACCCAATCTGGATTTATTGGCCAAACAGGGAACCCGTTTTACCCAGCATTACAGTGGTGCTCCGGTTTGTGCTCCTTCTCGCTGTGTTTTGATGACTGGCAAGCATCTGGGGCATGCAGAGATTCGGGGCAATCTTCAGGCCAAGAAAAAATTCCCGCAGTTTGATGAAGGTCAGTTTCCACTCACTGAGCAGGCCGTCACGATCGCCCAATTGTTTCAACAAGCTGGATATGCGACTGGGGCCATGGGGAAGTGGGGCTTGGGGCCGGTGGGTAGTTCTGGTGAGCCTGCTTTAAAGGGGTTTGATTTATTCTTTGGGTATAATTGCCAGTCATTGGCTCACAGTTTTTATCCTGCCCACCTGTGGCGGAATGCCGAAAAGGTTACACTCAATGCTAAGCCTATTCCTGGCGGTGCCAAACAACCCGAAGGCGAGGTGAAACTGGAAGATTGGATTGGTGAGGTCTATGCGCCGAAGCTCATGGTGGCTGAGGCGGAAAAGTTTATTGCTGAGAACTCCAGGGGTCCGTTTTTTCTTTATCTGCCTTTTATTGAGCCCCATGTGGCCATGCATCCGCCGCGTGAATCAGTGGAAAAATTTCCTGTGGATTGGGATTCAGAAGTCTATCGTGGCGAAAGTGGTTATCTTCCGCATCCTCGGCCTCATGCGGCCTATGCGGCCATGATTTCTGATCTGGACGGCTATGTGGGGCGGGTGATGTCCGCGCTGGAGAAAGCAGGTGTGGTAGATAACACCTTGGTCATTTTCACGAGCGATAACGGGGCGACGCATGAAGGACCCCAAGGTACAAACTTCCACATTGGTGGGGCTGATCCGAAGTTCTTTAACAGCACGGCAGATCTGCGCGGTTACAAAGGCAGTGTCTATGAAGGTGGTATCCGTGTGCCGATGTTCGCTCGCCTGCCGGGTCGCATTGCAAGCGGATCTGTGAGTGATGCTCCGAGCTACTTTGCGGATTGGTTTCCGACACTCTGTGACGCAGCATCTCTTCCGAAGCCTGAAGGGTTGGATGGCGAAACTTTGTGGTCCGTGCTTGTCGATCCTTCCACAGTCAAACCGCGTGCCAAGCCCATGCTTTGGGTCTTTCCAGAGTATGGCGGGCAGGTGGCCGTCAGGCTGGGGGACTTTAAATTGGTTCGTCAAAACTTGAAGACGAAGCATCCGGGACCATGGGAAGTCTATGATTTGGCGAAGGATCGCGGGGAGACCAAAGACATGGCTGCTAAACATCCCGAATTGGTCGCGATGGCCGAGGCTTTGCTGCGCCAGGAAGTGAGTGCTAATGCTCAGTTTCCTCTCACTATTCCTGGTGTGAATAGCGATTCCAAATGAACCCTTTCCCTTTCTAATGAAATCATTGATCCTACTCCTTGCTTTTGCTCAATTTAGCTTGGCGGCAGCTCCTCAAAAGCCTAACATTCTTTTTGCTATTGCAGATGACTGGGGCGCGCATGCCGGAGCCTATGGCACGCCATGGGTGAAGACCCCCGCCTTTGATCGCATCGCTAGGGAAGGGCTACTGTTCACTCATGCTTATACACCCGTGGCGAAGTGTGCGCCTTCACGAGCGATCGTCCTCACTGGGCGGCATGCCTGGCAGAATGAAGAAGCCGGCAATCATATGGCTTACTTTCCTGCCAAGCTCAAGAGTTGGCCGGAGGTGCTGACTGAAAAAGGCTGGCACATGGGCATTACGGGTAAAGGTTGGGGACCTGGTATTGCCAAGGATGTGAGTGGTAAGCTCAGGAAAATCACCGGCAAAGCTTTCGATAAACGGAAAGCACCCGCACCCACTTCGGAAATGGGAAAGATTGATTATGCGGCGAATTTTAACGACTTCCTTGATGAATCACCCAAGGACGGGCCATGGTGCTTTTGGTATGGCAGCACCGAGCCTCATCGCGGCTATGAATATGGATCGGGGGTGAAAAAAGGTGGTAAGAAACTCAGCGATATCGCCAAGGTACCCGATTACCTGCCTGATGACGAAATTGTTCGCAACGACCTCCTCGATTATGCTTTTGAAGTTGAGCATACCGACCATCATTTGGCTCTGATGATTGCGGAGTTGGAAAAGCGCGGTCAACTTGAAAACACGCTCATCATTGTTACTGCCGATCACGGCATGCCGTTTCCACGAAGCAAGGGCTATGCCTATGAGGACTCCAATCACGTGCCTTTGGCCGTTCGTTTTCCAGGAGGTGTGAACAAGCCCGGCCGTGTCATCGACGACTTTGTCAATTTTACAGATCTGGCGGCGACGATCCTCGATTATGCAGGCATTTCAGAAAAAGACAGTGGCATGATGGCGATCACAGGTAAGAGTTGGCGCCCCATTTTGGAGAGCGGGAAATCAGGTCGCGTGATTGCTGAGCGTGATCATACGCTCATCGGTAAAGAACGCACGGACGTTGGTCGTCCGAATGACTGGGGCTATCCGATTCGTGGCATAGTGACGGACACCTATTTGTATTTAAAAAACTACGAACCCACACGCTGGCCTGCAGGCAATCCTGAGACGGGATACACTGACACTGACGCAAGTCCATCCAAGACACTCATACTGGAAATGGGGCGTCAAGATCGAGCGAGCAAGTTTTGGCAGCTTTGTTTTGGCATGAGACCGGGGGAGGAATTCTATGATCGCAGTGTCGATGCCAGTTGCACGCATAACTTGGCAGGCGAGTCTGTGCATGAGCAGCGCATTCAGGATCTCCGGACACGCATGGAAGCAGAGCTTGCTGGCCAAGGCGATCCCCGCATGAGTGGTAATGGTAAAATCTTTGATGAATACCCGGCGACTAACAACAAGGGTTTCTACGATAACTATTTGCTCGGCAAAATGCCCAAGGCTGGCTGGATTGATCCGACCGATATCGAAAAAGAACCCATTCAACAACCATGATGCTTTCGTTTCAATTCATTCCATTATTGATCCTTGTCCTGGGATTGCTTGGCGGGCCCTTGTTCGCGGCGTCTCCCAATGTTGTGATTTTCCTGGCCGATGATGCCGGCTGGGGGGATTACAGCCATTCGGGCAACACGCAGGTGAATACTCCAAACATCGACTCCATTGCGAAAGGGGGTGTTTCACTGGATCGCTTCTATGTGTGTCCTGTGTGCTCTCCAACTCGGGCTGAATTTCTCACGGGACGCTATTATCCTCGAGGCGGTGTGCGTGGCGTATCGACTGGTCAAGAGCGTTTGAATCTGGACGAAAAAACCCTGGCTGACGCCTTTAAAGCTGCTGGTTATGCCACAGGTGCTTTTGGCAAATGGCACAATGGAAGTCAGTGGCCTTATCATCCAATGGCTCGCGGCTTTGATGAATATTTTGGTCACAGCGCGGGGCATTGGGGGGAATACTTTGATGCGCCTCTTGAGGAGAATGGTCGCATGATCCGAACCCAAGGTTACATCGTCGATGTTTGCACAGATCGGGCTCTCAACTTCATTGAGAAGAACAAAGATAAACCTTTCGTCTGTTATGTGCCCTTCACCACGCCGCATTCGCCTTGGGCATCGCCTGCTGAGAACTGGGCGCGGTTTAAAGATAAGCCGATTCAGCTCAGGGGTTCTGATCCTGAAAAGGAAGTGCTGGATGAAACTCGCTGTGCGCTTTCCATGATCGAGAACCAGGATATGAACGTTGGTCGTGTGCTGGCAAAGCTCAAGAATCATGGCTTGAATGAAAACACAATCATCGTCTATTTCTCGGACAATGGTCCCAATAGCATGCGCTGGACAGGGGGCATGAAAGGCAAGAAGGCGACCACCGATGAAGGGGGTGTCCGCTCGGTCTGTTACATTCGCTGGCCAAACAAGTTGCCAGCCGGTCATACCATGACTCAAATTGCTGGTGCCATTGATTTGATGCCTACTCTCACTTCACTAGCTGGAGTCAAACGTGTTGGCGATAAGCCATTGGATGGACGTGACCTTAGTCCGTTGCTTTTGAACAAGAAGATTGAGTGGTCTGAGCGCATGATCTTCTCCACTTGGGGCGGTGCCGTGAGTGTTCGCACCCAAACCCATCGTCTAGATCATGCTGGCCAGCTTTATGACATGGTGGCTGATCCCGGACAAACCCATGCGATCAATGATCAGGCGCCTGCCTTGGCTGCAGAATTGACCCAGGCAGTCAAAGCCTGGAAATGGGACGTGCTGGGTGATCGTTCAGCAGGAAAGCCTAAGGACGACAAAAAGAAGGGGCAGGGGAATGCGGTCGATCAGCGACCGATTCCTGTAGGCTATCCTGAGTTTCCTATCACCATGCTACCTGCGCGCGATGGAGAGCCTCGAGGTCAAGTGAAGCGCAGTAGCAGTGCGCCCAATTGTTCGTATTTTGTGAATTGGACAAAGAAGGAAGATCGCATGGTCTGGTTGCTTCAAGTGCAGACGGCTGGTCGATATGAAGTGGCTGTCGATTATACCTGCCCACATTCGGATGCTGGCTCTATTGTCGAGTTGAGCTTTTTAGATGCCAAACTACAGGCCAAAGTTGAGCCTGGCTGGGATCCGCCTTTGAACACGAATCAAGACACACTGCCGCGTCCGGATGGCGAAAGCCAGATGAAGAATTTCCACTCCTTGAAGCTAGGTGAGATAACGCTGCCTGCAGGTTACGGCCCATTGACCTTGCAGGCTCTCGAAATTCCTGGTCATTCCGTCATGGACGTTCGTCGTCTGACACTAACCTTTTTGCCATAGCCATTCCTGCCTGCTTTTTTGAAACCGATGAAATCTCTCTTGGTCTTATTCACATTCTTCAGTCTACCTCTCTTGGCGGCGGATCAACCTAACATTCTTTTCATTGCCATTGATGATCAAAATGACTGGATCGGTCACATGGGGGGGCATCCGATGGCGAAGACACCTCATTTGGATAAACTTGCAGCACGCGGCACAACGTTTTTGAATGCCCACTGCAATGCTCCATTATGCAATCCATCTCGCACGAGTCTTCTGCTTGGCTTGAGACCCTCTTCGACAGGGATATATGGTCTTTCGCCATGGTTTCGCACCGTGACCGCATTGAAAGATCGTGTGGCTTTGCCGCAACACTTTGCCAACCATGGTTACAGCACTGCTGCAACGGGTAAAATTTATCATGGTGGAACGGGCAGTGGGGCAGGTAAGGGAAAGGGCAAAGGTCGTTCTAAAGAAGCTCATGAACCCGAATTTCAAGTAACTGCTCCTTACGGCGGTGTTGGTAGCAAGCCGCCACGGAAGCTCATTCCTGCGACCCCAATGGGAAACAATCCATTGATGGACTGGGGTGTCTGGCCTCTTGACAATGATGACACGGGGAAGGGTGATTATCAGGTCGCTAGCTGGACGGTTGACCAGATTAAAACCGCTTCAAAAGAGAAGCCTTTCTTCCTCGCTGCAGGTTTTTTCCTGCCTCATGTTCCATGCTATGCCACTCAAAAGTGGTTTGATCTGTATCCTGATGATGACAGCGTTTTGCCAAAGGTTCTTGAAACAGATCGTGATGATACACCGCGCTTTTCCTGGAATCTGCATTGGAAGCTTCCAGAGCCGCGTCTGAAGTGGGTCAAAGAAAACCACCAATGGCGCAATCTGGTGCGCAGTTATCTGGCTTGTACGAGTTTTGTCGATGCTCAAATTGGCCGATTAATGACCGCTTTGGATGAAGCTGGAATTGCTGACAACACCATCATCGTTCTTTGGGGCGATCATGGTTGGCATCTCGGTGAAAAGGGCATCACCGGTAAAAACACGCTCTGGGATCGCGGCACCAAGGTGCCGCTGATCTTTGCTGGGCCTGGTATCAAGCCAAGTCAACGTTGCACACAGCCTGTCGAACTTATGGATATTTACCCAACTCTCATTGAGTTGGCTGGACTTCCTGGACGCGATGATTTGGAGGGAGTCAGTCTTTTGCCGCAACTCAAAAACGCCTCGTCAAAGAAGGAGCGCCCTGCCATCACAACACATAATCAAGGCAACCATGGCATTCGCAGCGAACGTTGGCGCTACATTCACTACGCGGACGGTTCTGAAGAACTCTATGACATGCAGAAGGACCCCAACGAATGGTATAACCTAGCTGGCAAGTCCGAGTATGCGACGATCATCGCTGATCATAAAAAGTGGCTACCTAAAGTGGATCTGCCTCCAGCGCCCAATAGTGCCAGTCGTGTCCTGACTTATGACTCTCAAACCGATGAAGCCATCTGGGAAGGGAAGCCTGTGAAACGCGGCGATGCGATTCCTGAATAAACCTGATTACCTTTAGTCTATGAAATCACTCACTTTTGTTCTTTTCCTTGCTCTGTCTGCTTTTGCCTCCGCTGCGTCACAACCCAATATCATCATCATGCTTGTGGATGACATGGGAGTGATGGACACCTCCTTGCCCTTCCTGACGGATTCGAAAGGCAAGGCCAAGCGCTATCCACTGAACGATTACTATCGCACGCCTCATATGGAACGTTTGGCTTCTCGCGGTATTCGCTTCAATAACTTTTGCGCCATGAGTGTGTGTTCTCCGACTCGTATCTCTATCATGACTGGGCAGAATGCCGCACGTCATCGCACGACGAATTGGATCAATCCAGACAGCAACAATGCGGGGCCTCAAGGTCCGGCCGAGTGGAACTGGCAAGGTTTGAAAAAGGGTGATGTCACACTGCCAAGTCTATTGCAGGCCAAAGGCTATCGCACGATTCATGTTGGCAAAGGTCACTTCGCTCCACGTGCTTTTGAGGCGGCTAATCCACAAACCATTGGTTTTGATATCAATGTCGCCGGTGGATCGATTGGCGCTCCTGGCAGCTATTATGGAACTAAAAACTTTGGTGGTCTGCCAGAAGTGGGTAAGGGTAAGAAAGCAAAGAATGTTGGGGCTGCCGTTTTAGGTTTAGAGAAATATCATGGTCAGGACATCTTTTTAACGGAAGCTTTAACGCTGGAAGCCAAGGCGCATCTCAGCGATGCCGTTAAGTCAGATAAACCGTTCTTTCTGTACTTTGCTCAATATGCAGTTCATAGCCCTCACCAGTCAGATCCACGCTATGCAGAACACTATGCCAAAAGTGGTCAATCTCAGCAGGCGCAAAACTTTGCCACGCTTGTGGAAGGTATGGATAAGTCTCTGGGGGACATGCTGGATCATTTGGACACGCTTGGGGTTGCCGACAATACGCTGGTCTTTTTTCTTGGCGATAACGGCAGTGATGCTCCTCTTGGGAACGAGCACGCCGTGGCTTGTGCGGCTCCGCTTCGTGGTAAAAAAGGCTCCCATTATGAAGGCGGCATGCGTGTCCCCTTCATTGCGGCTTGGGCGAAGCCTGACTCTGGCAATGCCAATCAAAAACGCATGCCCATTGCCTCTGGCATGATTCAAAGCCAACAAGCCGCAGTGTATGATATGTTTCCCACCATCTTAGATCTCGTTGGTCAAGAAGCACCAGCTACACATCCGGTGGATGGAAAGAATCTTGAGTTGCTTCTAACAGCGCAACCTGATGCTTCTCGAAAAGAAACCTTTTTGATGCATTACCCCCACTCACCTCATCGGACCTCGTATTGGACTAGCTATCGTGATGGGGAATGGAAGGTGATTTACCACTACTTCCCGACGGTGGTCTCTGGTGGTAGTCATTATCAGCTCTTTGATCTCAAAGAGGATCCATTTGAGCAAAATGATTTGTCTGCCTCCAAGCCTCAGGAACTCAAACGTCTCATGAAAAGCCTGATCGCAGAGCTGGAACTGCAAAAAGCGGTGTATCCCAAAGATCTGATTAGCGGTGCTCCTGTTAAGCCTGTGCTGCCTCACTGAGATGGGGCTTCGAGGCTAGAGTTGATGAACACGGAGAGTCTTTGATAGTTATCTCTTTCTCTGCCATTCTGCCCAATGAAACAGTATCAAGTCCACCACTTCAGCGAGCCCGAGCCAGTCTGGTCAATGGCTGAGGTTATGACTGATTTCACCTTTGCGTGGGAAAATAAGCTGGCACCTAAAACAGAGTTTCGCGCTCTTTGGAATCCACAGGAACTTCATTTTCGATTCGATTGCCAGGATGATGATCTTGTCTTGCCAGACGGTGTGACTATGAAAGATCGTGCGCTGGGTTCTGATCGGGTTGAGATCTTCTTTACCCCTGAACTGAGCCTCGATCCTTATTATTGTCTTGAGATGACGCCTCGTGGAGATGCGTTGGCTTATAAGGCTAAATTTTATCGTGAGATTGATTGGGAATGGAAATGCATGGGACTTCATCTCGACGCGCAGATCCAAGATAATCATTATACGGTCACTGGGTGTATTCCACTCAGGACGCTTTTTGAGCTGAATGTTCTGAAGCCCAATTTACGAGATTTTAAGGTGGGTGTCTATCGAGCGGAATTCTCTCATAACACGGACGGCAGTGTTCATTCGGGGTGGATGCCCTGGGTCGATCCACAAACGGATAAACCCGACTTTCATGTGCCGTCCTCCTTCGGGATATTTAATCTTGTTGGAGGTTCCGTGTAAGTCTTAATGAAGTGCTCTTTAGCCGGGCCAATTCATCTTCCACGCTGACCGTATGAAGCTGCACTCTTGCATTCTAACCATCGTCGCGTGCAGTTTTGCCATCTTAACTATGGCTCAAGATGCCGATCTTTCTCAGATCGGTGTGCTCATGTCCATGCCCCGCAAAGAGGCCGCGAAGAGACCCTTTGTGCGAGTTCGTGCTGTTGTTTCGCTTATTGGTGAGGGACTGGCAGGTGCAGAGAAAAAGAAAGAGCAGGTGCTTTCATCGTTTTGTTTGGAAGATGTTAGCGGTGGCATCTGGGTATCTGTGGCACAGGCGCTGAGGGATAAAATTTGGACGCAGTCAGAGGGCCCGCTGCTTGCGCTCAAAGAGGGAACGGAGATCGAAATGGAGGGCGTGTTGGATGAAGGTGCCTTTGCTCCGGTCATTCTGCCTGGTTCCCTGCGTATTTTAGGGCAGCAAACACTGCCGCCAGTCAAGGAAGTGCCGCTATCACAACTCATGAATGGTGCAGCAGATGTGCAGCGTGTACAGGTCTCTGGCGTCGTGCAGAGCATCGCCGATGAGGCGGGGCGGAGATGGCTCTTGAAGGTTGAAACAGGTCTGGGGCATTTTTTGGCGCGGTTGCCCAAGACGGTAGCTTTTGAGCCGGCGCGTCTCTTGGATGCGGAAGTGCGCATGAATGGCGTTGCGGCTGTGTCGCGGAACTGGCGATCAGAGTTTGTCTGTCCACGTCTCATCATCAGTCGTGAGGAAGATGTGGTCATCATCAAGGCAGCACCAGATGATCCCTTTGCCGCTCAAAAGGTACCTCTCGATGCTTTGGATTCCTTCTCGCCTCAAGGACGGCCATTGCATCGTCGGCGTATCGAGGGTGTCGTGACTTATAGCGAGCCAGGGAACTTCTTGTTCATGCAATCAGGATCTCAGGCTGTCCGCGTTGAGACCGTCAATTCTGAAACACTCGTGCTTGGTGATCAGGTTGAAGCAACAGGCTTCATCGATACGAGTCGTGATGTAGCCGGGCTTAGTGGTGCATTGATTCGAAAGATCGTTCGAGGCGAATCGCCAACGGCTGTGCCGATGAGCCTCACTTCGATCAAGTCAGAATTCGCGCTTATGCGTGATGGTCAAAAAGCCCGACTGCCTGGTTGCGATGGTTTGTTGGTGAGTGTGCAAGGTCGGTTGCTGAATGTGCAAAGCACCATATCGGATGGAATGCAGCGTTTGGAACTCGATTGCGGTGATGCCGTAACCACGCTTTTCGCTCGTGGAGTTTCGGATGGCTTGCAGCCTGGAACTGAGCTTCGAGCCACGGGCATTGCAACGGTTCAATATGCGCCAACAGGTCAAACGGCGAACTTTGCGGAACCGATGCGTTTAGATGTGCTGCTGCGTGATCGTGCTGATATCACCGTGCTCCAAGTTCCCTCATGGTGGACAATGCGGCGCACGCTTTTTGCTCTTTGTGGTGTCGCCTTGCTGGCGCTTATTGCTTTAACTTGGGCTGCTCTATTGCGGCGCACCGTATCACGCCAGACTAAACTTCTTGCGCAGGAGATGCGTGGTCGTCGTGATGCAGCCGTGGAGTTTCAGGCGGCCTTGCGTGAACGCTCACGGCTCGCTGCCAATCTTCATGACACTGTGCTGCAGACCATGACGGGAATCGCCTACCAGATTGAAGCTTGTGAAGCCGAATCCATTCCCGAGATCGAGCGCCGTGCCAATCATCTCGAAACAGCACGTCGCATGGTGCAGCGCGGACAGGAGGACTTACGCAATTCCGTCTGGGCGCTTCGAGCTTTACCGATGAAGGAACGAACGTTCACCGAAGCTGTTCGCAGCGTGGCTAAGCAAGTCGGCGCGGGGCACAAAGTAGAGATCATCGTTGAGCCAACCAATGAATTGCCTGTGCTTGCCGATTTCATTGCGGGTAATCTTTTGCTCATCGTACAGGAAGCTGTTCACAACGCCCTGAAGCACGCCAAGCCTACGCAGATTCACATCTCGTTGATGGCATCCGCTGATGGAACGACTTTTGTTGTCGTTGTTCAGGATGACGGCAGCGGCTTTATGATGGGTTCTCAGCCTGGTGCCAGTTCGGGGCACTTCGGTATCGAGGGCATGAGGGAGCGTGCCGAGCGACTGGGCGGCAAACTGGAGTTGAACAGCACGTTAGGCAGTGGAACCAGAGTGCAGATTGAAGTGCCGCTGCGGTCTTTTGATCACGATCTTATTTGAAATCTCATGTCTACGCCTATCCGACTCCTTCTCATTGATGATCACGCTGTCATGCGTGCGGGTTTGGCGAATATGCTAAACGCTAATAGTAACTTCAAAGTCGTGGCCGGTGCTGATGATGGACACAGTGGTCTTGCGCTCCATCGTCAGCACAAACCTGATGTGACGTTATTGGATGTCTCCATGCCAGGCATGAGCGGGATTGAGTGCCTGCTAGCAATACGGGCGGACTATCCCACAGCTCGGGTTCTCATTCTCAGTTCGTCAGATGCCGAGGAAGATATTGTGCAAGCTCTTGAAGCCGGAGCCTGTGGCTACGTTTCCAAATCTGCGCGACCAGCAGAACTCACCACGGCTATCCAAGATGCCCACGCTGGCAAACGTGTCGTTAGCGCCGCCATTGAAAGCCGCATCGCCGAGCATGTTTCGTCTCCGACATTGACGCTTCGTGAAATTGAAGTTCTGCATCTTTTGCGCAAAGGTCTAACAAATCCAGATATCGGTCGTCTGCTTGGCATCACACCGCGCACAGCTAAAGCCCACGTTGCAGCTATTCTGGACAAAATGGGGGTTGCTGATCGAACTGAAGCCGTGGCTTCAGCCTTTGAACGAGGTTTGTTAAAGCTGTGATTCTCTTCAGGGCTTGTCATGCATGCAATAATCTTAGCCTTTCGCTTTTGATCTTTATCGGTGTCGCTAAGGCTGCTGACTTGGTTTGTGTGAGATGACATTCACTGTGAATCGCTTGCATGGCTGAATTTTCCTAATTCGATCTCTTTTAAGGCTTTCTCGATCGACCATTCTACGAAATAGATCATTCTTATGCTTCGCCTTCTCTCTTTCCTTTGTGTCTTTGGCCTCTGTTCAATTGCAACTCTGCATGCGATGGATGTTTCACCCCTGATGCCTCATGTCGAAGACCAAACGCAGATGTATTGGGCTGAAGGTTTTCCGGGGACCATTCCTACAGCACCCTGGCTGCGCGTTGTGGAAACAGGACGCTATGCGATGGTGCTCAACACAGAGACACTGAGCATTCCGCATTTCGGTTCTGTGAGCGGATTAAAGGATGATTGGCACAATCTTCCTGCTGCAGAGTTGGCTTTGAACATGACCGTCGATGGCAAGAGTTATCATTGCAAAGCAGGTGGTAAATGGGCAAGGTTCACGGGTCCACGCTTGATTGAATCGGGGCACTTTTTCCAGCGTGCGGATGTGACGAACTTGGAGTTTAGGGCAGATGATGGATCGCGTTTGAATGTCGAGGCTCGTTTTGAGACAGCGGCGTGGCCTGATCGACTGGGGCTGATCCTCGCGGCGCGTCCTGGGTTGCTTCCGATTCGTGAAGGGGAGTCTTCGTTTGGGCGCGTGGGCGGTGGGTTCGGGCTCAATGGCACAAATCATTTGGAGATTCCTGAAAGCGCATCGCTCGCTGCCGAGCAGTTCACGATGGAGTTGTGGGTCTTCGTTCCTCAGGACTATCAGGCTGGGCTTCACTCTCCATGGCTCATGTGCGCGAGCTACAACGAGGCGACCAATGGCAATATCGGTTTCATGATCGCCAACGGTCAGCCGAGAGCGCTCATGAACATCGGCGGTGGTGCGGCGAATGCGGTGGTAGCGAAGGCTGAGCAGCGCAATTCATTGAAGATCGATTCGTGGAATCATTTGGCCATGAGCTTCGATAGCGACAAGCTTCGGCTTTATGTCAACGGTAGACTCGAAGGTGAGACAAAGGTTGGTAAGAAGCGCCTGCCAGGGAAGGGCGGGCTTGCCTTTGGCCGACGGCACGATGGTACAGGCGATGGCTACTACTTTCGTGGCGTGGTGGATGAGATCCGCTTCTATGATCGAGCGCTGAGCTTGGAAGAATTGCGCGAGCGTTGGATGCATCCAGAGGTGCTAAAGCCGAGTATGAAACCGTTAATGGAGTGGACGTTCAATGGCCAAGGTGAAGCTTCCATGACCAAGCTGCGCGAAGATTGGAAACACGTCGCCATGGACATCTGCCTTACGATGGACAATAGCAAACTACAGCAACACGTGGACGTACCAGCGGATCAACTATGGACCGATGGTCGTGAAAATGAAGTGTCGCTCGTGCTTGATCCTGTGACTGGCAAAGCATCTGAAAGAATGAGTCCGGTCATCGTCATAGCGACGGAGAAGGCAACTGGCGATGCGCGGCCCGTCATTTATGAACCTGCGCTCAGTAGGCATCGCGTCAATCTTGATGGCATCGAACCCATCGCTCCTCTCGGCGGTATCAATCCGAGCAATGATGCCGTTGAGCGCGTGAAGATAACTCTTTCGAATCCCACCGACACCGAGCAGATAGCGCGCCTGATGTTTGAGAAAAGTGAGCGCGGTATTCGTCAGCGCATTGGCACGGCAATTACGGGAATCTCGGCCATCTTGCGTGATGCAGATGGCAATCCCACCGGCATCCCCGTGCAACTGAGTAAGAATTGGCACAACGAACCCGAAAATGGCGTGTATGCGGGGCAATGGTTCCACGGTAACTCGCAAGTGCGCCTGCCAGCCAAAGCGGACGCCGAACTCGAACTCACGCTCGCCTATGGCCACTGGGGTGGCGTAGCTGCCGCATCTCATGCTCAGCTTTGCCTCATCGGTTGGGGGAGCAACCAACTTTGGGATCAATGCGCACTGGGCTCCTTTGGAGAGACAATTTGCTACGAGCCGGATCAAGCCCAAGCCAACTGCAGCATCACCGATGTGAGGCCCTTCATGGTCCGATCCATGGGCGATGGAAAAACTTTTGGTTGGACAAACAACGTCGGTGGTGGCGATTTCCTCCGCTTCTTTGATGCCACTGGCGAGCGCGTACCGCATAGCGCCATGCGCACCACGTATCACAAGCAAGGTCCATGTCTCACCGAAGTCACTTATGCAGGTCGCATCGGCAACGGTATCACGCATTCCACGACTGTCAGCTTGGCCCGTACCGATGACATTGTACGCTGTGTTTATCAGGTGCGATTCGATGTTCAAAAGGCTACCGACTTCTCACGCTTCGTCGTTTTTCAAATCGGTGCGGATACCTACACTTCTACTAGCGAGCGGAAGATGGCATTCGGCAACGAAACCGGTCTCATCAAAGAATGGAATACTCAATGGGGCGGCAACACTTACCGCACTGAGCCTCTCGAATGCACCGGCCGTCTTCCATGGATCTCTCTGCACGAAGGCGAACTTCAACTTGCCAAAAAAGACGGCGCAGGAGCCAATCGAGGTATCGTCATCCGCTCATGGAAAGCCCGACTCGGTGGCAAGGATGCAGCTCCATGGATTGCCGAGCACGGTGTGACTAGACACAATCAAGATGCCTCTACACTTGATATTGTGTCACCCGTTGGACTGACAAGATTCGTAGCTGGGGACTTTCTTGAAGCTACGATTGAGCACATCGTCATTCCTCAATCGCATGCGGATTATTATGGTCCCAATAAGGCTTTGCGGTCTGCCTTGATCAAAGAAGGAAACACTTGGCGGATGATTCAGCGCGAGGCTTTGGGCAACGGTCGCCATATCCACATGATTCAAGGCAAGTTAGAACGCACTTGGCCAGCGATTAGGGTGAGCACTCATCGCAATAATGCCGAGTTTATCCTCACGGGTAGTCTCGGTTATGTGCCTGTTACTTTCAATAGCCTCACCAGTTGCCATGGTCTGACCTTTTTCGTCGACGAGAAGCCGCTTGATCAAAGCATTCACGGCAACGACTTCTGGCAGACTAACTATGATGCTGAAACCAAGACCTGGAGTCAGACTTTTAATGTCCATTTCGATGATGCAAAGCCACATCGGTTTCGTTTTATTCAGTAATAGTCTTCGCTTCTCACCTGCTGATCTTCTTTCATGAAACCCCTGATTTTTCTCCTTACACTCCTATTTTCGAGCACTAAATAGTGTTCCGCCAACGCGATCTAATCAGGGGGCGGCATTGTACTAGCGCACGTAGTGCAGGTGTATTTGAAGGTGGCGTGAGAGAAGACTGTGCGCCACCATGGAGGTCCCGTTTATGCGCTGTCTTCTCATCCTCCTAGCTCTGGGCCCATTTATATTCGCTTTTTCAGAAGAGCCGCGTCTGCTCGTTCATTACATGCCATGGTATGCCACGAAGACTGTGAGCGGCGACTGGGGCTGGCATTGGACTATGAATCACTTCGATCCAGAGCAGACAAAATGGGATGACCAACGGAAGATCGCTGCGCATGATTATCCGCTGATCGGGCCGTATGACTCGGGTGATAATCACGCCTTGGAATGTCATGCCTTGTTGATGAAAATCGCTGGTCTCGATGGTGTCATCATCGACTGGTATGGCACGAGTGATCTTAATGACCATGCAATGAATCATCGCAACACTCAGAAGTTCATTCCATGGCTCAAAAAAGCCGACTTGAGCTTCGCTGTGTGCTACGAGGATCAGTCGGTGAAGTCTCTCAAAAGCGGCGAAGACCTGAAGCAGGCGGCCCATGATCTCCACTGGGCTGAGGAGCACTTCTTCACCGACCCGAGCTACCTGCGGCAAGATGGCCGACCGCTGTTGCTGGTCTTCGGGCCGCAGCATTTGCAGTGGAAGTTTGATCTTAGGAGTCAACCGTTCGTGTTTGGTCTTCCGCATCTGGTGAAGTCAAACGGACTTGATGGTGCTTTTGCTTGGCCTCCAGTTAGGGGTGGCAAATCGCTCAAACCAGATCAGTGGAAGAAGGAGCTCGATCTCATCTACTCGGAAAAGACGCCCTTTATCGCCACCGCTTTTCCTGGTTTTAAAGACATCTATCAACAGGCTGGTTTGCATGCCAGTTACGGCAGTATCGCCTCGAGGAATGGTCTTACGCTGTCTGAATCACTTGCTCAAGCTCGCGCAAGCAAAGCACCGCTCATTCAGATTGCCACTTGGAATGACTATGGCGAGGGAACGATGATCGAGCCGACACGCAGTAATGGTTTCCGCCTTCTTGAAAAGCTTCCCCACTGTGGCAATCCGGCTGATCTGCGCCTGCCAGTCATGCTTTATCAACTCCGCAAACGAGGTGGTGATGACACGAAGCTCGATCAAGCTTCCTCATTGATGTTTGATTCAAAGTTCACCGAAGCCGAAGCTCTCCTTGCCAGAGTGAGTCGCGAACTCGGTCATCAAATCATCGACGAAGGCTATTACCTCACTCGCGAGTTGCTCTACCGCGACGAGAAAGGGATCACAGCTCAACAAAATCAGCGTTGTCGTCTTGATGTCTATGCGCCCGCTACGAAAAAGCCGTTTTCCACCGTCATCTGGTTTCATGGTGGCGGATTGACTCAGGGCGAGCGATTCATCCCACTGCCGCTTCGTAATCAAGGGGTCGCCGTCGTCAGTGCGAACTACCGACTCAGTCCCGATGTGAAGTCACCCGTCTTCATTGAGGATGCCGCCGCTGCCATCGCGTGGACCTTCAAACACATTGCTGAGTTTGGCGGTGATCCCAAGCGCATCTTTGTCAGTGGTCACAGCGCTGGAGCCTACCTTACTCTCATGTGCGGACTCGATAAGCATTGGCTTGGTAAACACGGTGTCGATGCAGACAATATTGCTGGACTCATCCCTCTCAGCCCCCAGGTGATCACGCATTTCACGATCCGAGACGAGCGAGGTATCGAGGAAACACAGCCTATCATTGATGATCTCGCGCCGCTGTTTCATGTTCGCGAAAATGTCTCGCCCATCTTGCTTGTCACTGGCGACCGCGAAAAGGAGCTCATGGGCCGCTACGAAGAGTGTGCGTACTTCTGGCGCATGATGAAAATCGTGGGTCATCAACATACGACAATGCATGAGCTTGATGGCTTCGACCACGGTAAGATGCCCGAACCTGCCTTTCCGCTGCTGTTGAAGTTTGTGGAAGAGGCGGTGAAATAAGCGAAGTGAGGCGCATGCCGATTTGAACGAACTTGTTTCGGCAAATGTGCAAGAGATCGACGATGAGTTAGTCGTCAGCTGCCACGCGACCACCTCCTTACTATGATCCGTGATCACCTGCTGGTGCCGACTCAAACTGCCGAGTTTTTCTGCGTCGACTGTGCTTTTTTGTCCTTCCGACCGATAAATAAGTGCGCTGGATCTATTGAATGAATCCGGCTATTGGCCACCTGGCCAATGGCCCATAGAATAAATCTGGGCAGTTTGTGAGCTTAATCCTTTGACTATGGTCCGACTTCTCCATTTCCTGTTTGCTTTTAGCTGTGCAAATCTCAACGCTGCCGAAACAACGCAACGTCTCAGCGAGGGCTGGGAGCATTATCAGGGCACGCTTGGCAGCACTTGGGAAGTTTGGCGTGGTGATGCGGCGAGCGACAATGTGGCGTGGTCGAAAGTGACGTTGCCGCATTGTTTCAATGGACGTGATGCGGTGGATCCCGATGTGAAGTATTATCAAGGCCCAGGCTGGTATCGCACCAAGCTAAAGATTGCGAATCCTTATCCTGCTGGCCGCACGTTGCTGCACTTTGATGGCGCAGGGCAGAAGTCGCAGGTGTTTGTTTTCACTGAGAAGGTCGGTGAGCATGTCGGTGGTTACGATGAGTGGACGGTGGACATCACAGACGCTGCGACAAAGGCGATGAAGAACGAGGTCTTCAAAGGCGAAGTTCCCATCGCAGTGCTGTGCGATAACTCACGTGATGCGGAGAGCATTCCCTCTGACCTCAGCGACTTCAATCGCTACGGCGGATTGTATCGACACGTTAGCTTGGTTTATGTGCCTGCGATTTCGTTGGAGCGGGTGTATGTCAGGCCAGTGTTGAATGGCAACAGCTCGAATGTGAGCGTCGAGGTAAGGTTACTGAACCCAACGAACGCTGAAGACAAGGTCAGTATTGGTCTGGCTGTCATTGATCCATCCGGTCAGCCAATCTCTATTGATCTGGCATCTCCAACGACCCAGCCCTGGGCTGGTGAGGCAAGATTGTTCTCATTTGATCTTTCTAAGCCGGTGCTCTGGTCACCAAAGTCACCGTCACTGTATCGCTGTGTAGTTACTCTCAAGTCCAAGCATGGCGAACAGAAGGTCGCCCAGCACTTTGGCATTCGCAGCACCGAATGGGTGGACAACGGCCCGTTCAAGCTTAATGGCGAGCGTTTGCTCCTGCGTGGCACGCACTACCACGAAGATCATGCCGGAGTCGCCGCAGCAGTACCTGATGATGTCGTGCGTAAGACGCTTAAGATGATTAAAGACATGGGGGCAAATTTTGTGCGCCTTGGGCATTATCAACAGGCTCCGTTGGTGCTCGATCTGTGTGACGAACTCGGGCTGCTCGTGTGGGAAGAGGTGCCTTGGTGCCGTGGTGGCATCGGTGGTGAGGCTTATCAGAAACAGGCGAAGGACATGTTGCGCGCGATGATTGATCAGCATCGCAATCATGCCTCGATTATCATGTGGGGCATGGGCAATGAGAATGATTGGCCGGGCGATTTCGAGGTCTTCGATAAAGAGAAGATTCGCGTTCTGATGACGGAGTTGAACAACCTCTCGCATGAACTTGACCCTTCGCGTCCCACTTGTATTCGCCGCTGCGACTTCTGCAAGGACATCGTGGACATCTACTCGCCGAGCATCTGGGCTGGCTGGTATTCTGGTCGCTATACCGAATACAAAGCAGCTGCTGAGAAGGCAGTTAAAGATACAAAGCACTTCTTTCACGCCGAGTGGGGCGGCGACAGCCATGCTCATCGATTTGCCGAAGATCCTGAGAAGATGGTGACGAAAGTCGAGACCGGGAAAGGCACTGCCGAGAAAGGTAAGGCCTACAAGGGCACTGGCGGCAAGGTTCGCATGTCGAAAGATGGTGACTGGTCTGAAAGCTATATGTGCAATCTCTTTGACTGGCATCTTAAAGAGCAGGAAGACATGCCTTGGCTCACCGGCAGCGCGGCGTGGATTTTCAAAGATTTTGCGACACCGCTGCGCCCTGAGAACCCGGTGCCGCGCGTGAATCAGAAGGGCGTGGTCGAGCGCGATGGCACGCCGAAGGAGACCTATTACATCTTCCAGAGCTACTGGTCGGAGAAGCCCATGATCCACATCTTCGGTCACGGTTGGCCCGTGCGCTGGGGTGAGGATGGGGAAGAAAAGGAAGTGAAAGTTTACTCCAACTGTGCAGAGGTGGAGCTTTTTGTGAATGGCAAATCGCTTGGCCTGAAGACGCGCAACGTTAGAGATTATCCGGCTGCAGGTCTTCATTGGATGGTGAAGTTCAATGAGGGGCAGAATCATCTCCGCGCTGTTGGTAAGGGCGTGAGTGATGACCTTACCGTCGGTTATCAAACGAAGAAATGGAGCAAGCCTGCGAAACTCAAGCTTGAGGAGATCGCGCAGAAAGACGGTATCGCGACCTTGGAGGTGCGGATGCTCGACACCAACGATGTGCCGTGTCTCGACTGCTCAAATATTGTGCGCTTTGGCTTGGCGGGTGATGGTCGATTGATCGATAATCTAGGCACCTCAACCGCTTCACGTGTTGTGCAACTTTACAACGGTCGTGCTACCATTCAGTGCGAAATTACCAACTACAAAGTCTGTGTCTCCGTCTCATCCGAAGGTCGCAAACCGCAGTTTAAATACGTTACCGATGCTCGTGCACCAGCCCCTGGCGGTGAAAAGCCAAAAGCAGTACTAAAAACAACTTCAGAGGCCAAATTGCCATCTCCTAAGCTAACGCTTGATGTTGCCGCGATTGACCGCGAACGTATTTTGAGGGCCTCAACTGCAGCTTTGAAGCAGAAACCTGTCTCAATCACTACAACTCCCGCGAAACTCAGCGAAGGCGGTCCTAACGACTTTTACTCCAACGGTGACTACTGGTGGCCCGATTCCTCAAAGCCCAACGGACTGCCATACATCAAGCGCGATGGCGAGACGAACCCCGAGAACTTTGTCGCGCATCGCATGGCGGTTAAAGCTCTGCGCGACTCTGTGGCTGCACTCGCTGCAGCCTACAAAATCACGGGTGAAGACAAGTATGTGATCAAGGCTGCAGAGTTGCTGAAGGTCTTTTTTCTTGATGCAAAGACCCGCATGAACCCGAGTCTCAACTTCGCTCAGGCCGTCCCTGGAGTGTCCCCAGGACGCGGCATTGGCATCATCGACACGCTGCATATCATCGAGATTCCCGCTGCGGTGAAAGCGATGGAAAAATCCAAAGCCTTCCCAGCCGACATGGGCAAAGACTTGCGTCAATGGTTCCGCGAACTTGCCGAGTGGATGAGCACCAGCAAGAACGGCAATGAAGAAGCCAACGCGAAAAACAACCACGCCGTCGCTTTCCATCTTCAATTAGCCGTCTTTGCCGACTTCATTGGTGATCAGGAAAAACTTGGGCTCTGCCGGACCAAGTTCAAAGAAGTCTTCGTGGCCAAGCAGATGGCCGAAGACGGCGGTTTCCCGCTTGAGCTCGCCCGCACCAAACCCTACGGCTACTCCATCTTCCAACTCGATAACATGGCCATGCTCTGCAACGTCCTGAGCACCACGGAAGACAACCTCTGGACCTACGAAACCAAGGACGGCAAAAGCATTGCCAAGGCCATTGCCTTTCTGTATCCCTTCCTAGCCGACAAATCGAAGTGGACGCTTCCCCCCGATGTTAATGCCTGGGAAGGCTGGCCTGCCCGACAACCGAATCTCGTCTTCGGCGGTCTCATGCTCGGCGAACAAAAGTATCTCGATCTCTGGCAAAAACTCCCCGCTGACCCCACCGACCCCGAAGTGCAGCGCAACATCGGCATCACGCAACCGTTGCTTTGGATCAAATAACTTCTCAACATTGACCAACCGTGAAACGATTCCTCATTTTTTTCGCAACTCTAGTAGTTCTTCTCTGGGAAACAAAAGCTGCAGACAAGCCCAATGTCATCTTCATCCTCGCGGATGATCTCGGCATCGGGAATGTTGGTTGTTATGGCGCGGACAACTATAAGACTCCGTTCATCGATAAGTTGGCAGAGGAGGGCACACGCTACACGCATTGCTTTACGGCGGCGCTTTGTGGTCCATCTCGTGCGATGATCATGACTGGGCGCTATGCTTTTCGTAATGGATCGAGCAATCAGGACGCGTGCATGGTCATGCCAAACAAGGAATTGCAACTGGGTCGTGTGTTTCAGAGTGCAGGCTATAAAACGACCTCCATTGGCAAGTGGGGCCAGTTGCCGGGTGATCCAGATGAATCAGGTTTCGATGACTACCTTCGATTCAATGGCAGCGGTGTTTATCGAAACAAAAAGGAGGGCAAAGCCGAAGAGTATCTCGTCAATGGCAAAGAGTTGAAGCTCGCTGACAACGAATACATGCCGGACCTCATGCATGAGCACATGATGAACTTCATCAAAAAACACAAGGATCAGCCGTTCTTTGTTTATTATCCTATGTCGAGCGTGCACGGTGATCTGCTGCCCACTCCTGACGGTGCCCCAAACAGCCAAGATCTCATGGCTGACAACATCGCCTACATGGATAAGCTTGTCGGCAAGCTTGTCGCAGAACTCGAAACACTCAAGCTTCGCGAAAACACGTTGATCATCTTCATGGGTGACAACGGCACAGGCAAAGGACAAGCCGAACGTGCCACCATCAGTGGAAAGGTGCTCTCCGGCATGAAGGGCACGATGCTTGAATGTGGTGGTCTCGTGCCAATGATCGCTAATTGGCCTGCCAAAATGCCCAAGGGCAAAGTGAGCGCTGATTTGATCGACTCCACCGACTTACTGCCCACCTTCGCAGAACTTGCAGGCGGCACTTTACCCAAAGAAACAGTTTTTGACGGAAAGAGCATCGCGCCACAACTTCGTGGTGAAGCTGGTGCTCCACGCGAGTGGGTCTTTAACCAACTCGCCGCCATGTGGTATGTGCGTGATGCTAATTGGAAGCTCACTGAGAAGGGCGAACTCTTTGATATGAGCGATGCCCCATTCACCGAAAAGCTCGTTACAGGTGATCATCCCGCCCGTCATAAACTAGCTGCGGTTCTCGCCCAACTCAATCCAGCCGGGGGCATTCCCGATAGTGGTGATGGCACCGGTCGTCATGCGAACAAGGAAAAGAAAAAGAAGGAAGGGGACTCCAAGAAGCCCGAAATGAAGTCCAAAAGCACCGAGATGCCACCCGCTAACACAATGAGCGCCGAAGAGCAAGAGCGGGCAGCCAAGTTTGACAAACTCGACAAAGACAAAGCTGGTCAACTGACTCGTGAATACTACACTGCCCATCAATCCGATGCCGTGGCAGCCGGTGAACGCTTTAACAAATATGACACTGACAAAGACGCCTTCTTGAGCCGTGACGAGTATATCTTCAAAGGAAAGAAATCCAACAAGTAGGCAGGGGAATAGGGGGGCGAATGTCACTTTTTACTTCCCCGTCTTTTCTTGTCAGTTATTTTTCTGTCTAAAGCATCAAAAAAATGACTCGTTTCTTTGCCTTCCTGACACTCCTCGCGCTAGCCCAATCAGGCCTCTTTGCCTCTGAGCGCAAATACACGAAGGATGTCGCTAAGCTGGCAGCCGCGCCTACTCCGGCACCGGGTGGCATCTTGATGGTGGGCAGCAGCATATTTCGCAAATGGACGACCGCTGCGAATGATCTATCACCGCTACCGCTGACGAATCGCGGCTTCGGTGGCTCAAAAACCGACGATCAATTGTTCTTTTTCGATAAGATCGTCCCGTCATCACAAGCATCGCTCGTGATGTGGTATTGCGGCAGCAATGACCTCAATGCTTCGCGCACACCGGATGATATCCTCAAGAATACCAAGGAATGGATTGTCAAAACGCAGGCTGCGCTACCAAGAGTAACCATTTTGATCGTCAGTGTCATTCGCTCTCCTCAGAAGCGTGAGAAAGGTGTGCTGGCAGAATTGGATGCGACGAACAAGGCCCTCATCAAGTTGGTGAAATCAACTCCCGGCGTCTTGTTTGCCGATGTGAATCCTGCGTTGGAAACCGCAGACGGTGAGCCCGTGATGGAGTGCTATGTCTCCGATAAGCTACACCTCACACCTGAAGGTTATCGCCGCATGACTTCCGTTTTGAAGCCTATTCTCACGGAAATTTGGAAACCATCAACTGCGATCTCATCGGCGCCGAATGCTGAAAAGTTGTCCGACAAACAAGAAGTCACACCACGAAGCATCAAAGGCAGCGAGCCCTTCGTGTTTCGTAAGATCGGCGATGTCGAATTGCGCCTGCATGTTGTTAAACCCAAAGGCTGGAGCAAAGACGATCATCGTCCCTGTTTAGTCAGTTATTTCGGTGGCGGTTGGGCTACTGGCACACCGGAGAAAAGCATTGGCTGGGCCACATGGGCAGCAGAGCAGGGAATGGTGGGCATTGCGCCGGATTATCGCACCCGTAAACGTTTCGACACGACCCCCGAGGATTGCATTGCCGATGGTCGCGCGGCCATGCGCTGGATTGCTGAGCATTCAGTCGAACTTGGTATCGATGCTACCAAACTGGTCGCCGTTGGTGCTTCCGCTGGTGGTCACGTGGCTGGATGGACCGCCATTCCTAGCGCAGGTCCAGGCAAAGATGACCCTGCTCTCAGTATGTTACCCGCAGCACTCGTCTTGATCAATCCGGTGTCCGATACCAAACTAGGCGGCTACGGTGGCCCCGCACGTTTCGGTAACAAACCCGAACGTGCCCTCGCCGCCTCTGTGCCCGATCAAATGTCCAAGAAGATGCCTCCAACGATCATCTTCCACGCCACTGCTGACAAAATCGTACCTTATGCCAACTCGACAGCCCTTCGAGACAAACTCATCGCTACCGGCAATCGCTGCGAACTCGTCACCTTTGAAGGTCTCGGCCACTCCTACTACTCCAGCAGCTTCGGAGCCTCCGGTAAAGAAGCCTTCGCTAAGACCAAGACCGACACAGCAGCCTTTCTTGTTAGCCTTGGATTGATTCAAAAGTCGGACTAGCTTTTTGTTCGAAGCGCTGAGGCCTGGGTTTGAGAATAGCGTGAATAGGTCATAAAAAGATTATTTGCCGAGATGGACGGTTTTGTTTTTTGGTCATTCTTTTATCAATAGTCATCATTCTCTTTGGGTTCATCGGATGAGGGCTCATTCACTTTTTTTTGATTCCAATCATGCCCACCAGAACTTTTTTCCAATTCACGGCAGCCTTGCTGATCACATCACCGGTCACCCTCCACGCCGAGTCGCTCACGATTTTCACCAACGGCAAGATTGTCATGGTGGACGAGGCTTTCACCATCACCGATGCCATGGCTGTGGAGGGTGAACGCATCGTTGCTCTGGGTGATAAGGCAAAGGCACTGGCAACAGAACATGAGGAGGTAAAGCGCGTGGATCTCGGTGGGCGCATGGTCCTGCCGGGGCTGATGGATTCTCATTCGCATCCAGTCGGCGCGGCGACGATGGAGTTCGATCATCCGGTGCCTGATATCGAAGACATTCCGCAACTGCTCGATTACATTGCTAGCCGAGCGAAGGCCTTGCCTGAAGGTTCACTGATTGGCATTGCGCAGGTATTCATCACGCGTCTGAAGGAGCAGCGCTACCCCACAAGGGAAGAACTGGATCGCGTGGCCCCGAAGCATCCTGTGCAGTTCAGCACCGGGCCGGATTCGATGCTGAACTCACTCGCGCTTAAACTAGCGGGCATTGATCGTAACTTTAAAGTGCCTGCGGGTTCTACAGGCATCGTCGTGTTCGATGAGAAAGGCGAGCCGACAGGGCTGATGCATGCGTTCAGTCCGAAGATCGACGCAAAGGCGCTTAGCAAAAAGCCGGACGCAACGCAAACACGCGATCTCGTGAAGAAACTCTTCTCCGACTATAACAGCGTCGGCTTCACCACCATCGCGGATCGTGGTGCCAGTCGGGGCAACATTGAAGTGTATCAGTCACTACGCGACACGCATACGTTGACCGTTCGACTTCGCCTGTCGCACACGTTTTCCACTGGCAGCTTGTGGCGCACCACAGAGCAGGCCATTGATGAAATCATCAAGCACCCACTGACAAAGCCGGACCCGATGCTGCAAATCATCGGCACCAAGATCTGGCTCGATGGAGGTATGCTCACTGGCAGTGCGCTGATGCAGGAACCGTGGGGAGTGAGCCGCATCTATGGCATCACGGATAAGGACTACCGCGGTGTTCAGCGCACCCCGAGCCAGCATCTGGCGAAGATGGTGCGCAAGGTCGCAAGCGCTGGGTTGCAGTTCACCGCGCATAGCGTCGGTGATGGAGCGGTGAAACTGCTGCTCGATACCTATGATGAGGTGAATCAAGACACGTCGATCCGCGAATCGCGCCCATGCATCACGCACTGCAATTTCATGACGCCGGAAAGCATCGCGCATGCCGCTCGGCTCGGTGCAGTGATCGACATGCAGCCGATTTGGTTCCACCTCGACGGTGCCACCCTGTTGAAGCAATTTGGCAATGAACGCATGAGCCGCTTCCAGCCACTGCGCGCGCTGTTTGATGCCAAAGTAGCCGTCGGCGGCGGTAGCGATCACATGCAGAAGATCGGCAGCCTGCGCTCCATCAATCCCTACAATCCTTGGCTCGGCATGTGGATTGCCGTTTCTAGAGAATGCCGCTACCTCGACGAGCCGCTTCATCTCGAAGGCGGCCTGACACGCGAAGAAGCGATTCGGCTCTACACGATCAACAACGCCAAAGTCCTGTTCCTCGAAAAAGAACTCGGTTCCCTCGAAGTCGGCAAACGCGCCGACTTCATCATCCTCGACCGCGACGTGCTCACCTGTCCGCTCGATGATCTCAAGACCACCCAAGTGTACGGGACGTGGCTGGACGGAAAGCCGATTTGGGCCGCTGAGATGAGCAAGTAACCCGTCTATCTACTTACTGCTATGAACCCGGCATTAACACTGATCAGTGCCCTGCTGCTCGCTCCGCTGACTGCGCTCATTGCCGGTGAATCCTCCTTGGCACTCACCCTGCCTCCGCGCTGGTATGCCACGCCAGGTGTGCCCATGAGCTTGTATTTCGACAATGTAGTGCTCACCGAGACGCCGGAGAGCTATCGCTATGAGGTGAGGTGCGACATTGGCAAGATAGAGGCGAGACGCTGGACGGTCACACCCACGGATGGCGATGTCGGCGACCACGCGATGACAGTCACGGTCAAGGACGACACAGGTAACGTGCTGCAACAGGCGAAGACCGTGCTGGCGGTGGCCGCGCGCTCGGCAGGTGCGAATCGCCGCCTGCGAATGCTCATCGTCGGTGACAGCCTCACTCACGCTACGCTTTACCCAAATGAAATCGCACGGCTGCTCGGTGAGCTAGGTAATCCGCAGTGGACGATGCTAGGTACCCACAAACCTGTCGCGGCGAAATCCGGCGTCGCGCATGAAGGCTATGGCGGATGGACATGGGCGAACTTTCTGAAGAAGTTCGACCCAAAGACCGCAGGCGTGACCG
The DNA here is from genome assembly GCA_027489965.1 of Verrucomicrobiaceae bacterium. GTDB lineage: Bacteria > Verrucomicrobiota > Verrucomicrobiia > Verrucomicrobiales > Verrucomicrobiaceae > Prosthecobacter. The sequence continues at coordinate 22,904 of JAIXZA010000034.1, read as the reverse complement.
CAGGTCCGCTCGCTCGCAAGAGTACCAGCCCGTTTATCTTTGCCGATGAGTCGGGCAAAGGAGTCTTCGATCTGTCGCGCTACTTTCGGGAGTCCTGTGACAACCAACCGCCTGATGTGGTGATCTTCCTGCTCGGTATCAATGATTGCTTTGGGGCGAAGCCCGATGATCCGACAGCGATGCTCAAACACATCGATGGGGCGCTCGACCATGCGGACAAGCTCCTCGCTGCGTTTCATGAAGCGGCTCCGCATGCTGCCCTTGCTGTCGGGTTGACTGCTGCACCGAACGCACGGGAGTCCGGCTTTGAGGCCAACTACCATGGCAACTACCATCGCTGGGGCTGGAAGCGCATTCAGCATCGCCTGGTGCAAAGAATGATCTCGCGTTTTGGCGGACGCGAGCGGGATGGCATCCATCTTGTGCCTGTCGAGTTGAACATCGACCCTTTCGATGGCTACCCAGTCAATAATGGCGTCCATCCCAACCCCAGCGGCTACGCACAGATTGGCGCGAGTTTTTACTCATGGCTCAAGTCGTGGTTACAGCAAAATAGATGAACACACTCATTGCATGAAGCGCACACTCATCACCACCCTTCTCGCATTGCCTCTGCTCGCTCATGCTCAAACCGTCTCACTGAAAACCAGCGATGCAGGCATGAGCGTCGGGATCGATGGGCTGCTTTTCACCGAGTATATCACCCAAGAGGTGGCGCGGCCTTATATGTATCCGCTCATCGGTGCGGGCGGCGTCAATGTGTCGCGGGAGTTTCCGATGAAAAAGGATGTGCCGAGCGAGGCGATGTTTATGGATCATCCGCATCATCGTTCACTTTGGTTTGGGCATTCGCGGATCAATGAGATCAACTTTTGGGCTGAGTATCAGGTGTTTGGTAAACAAGTTCACTCCGGCTTCACGGATGTGCATGCGGTAAGCAATCAAGGGCACTTCACGGCATCGACGCAGTGGATTGGACCCGACAAAAAGATTGTCATGACCGATGAGCGCCGCATCTCCATCACCGCGCTTCCCGAAGGCGAGAAGACGCTCGATTTCGACATCACACTGAAGGCCAGTGAGGGCGATGTCCTTATCGGCGATACCAAAGAAGGCACCATGGCCCTGCGCCTCTGCCCATCACTCAGCCTGAACAGCAGCAAGAGCGGCGTGAGCACCGGCCCATCCACCGGACAAGCCTTCAACAGCAACGGCGTCAGTGATCGCGATATCTGGGGCAAGCACGCGAACTGGGTCTGCTACCATGGCCCCGATCCAAACGGGAATCCCGTCGCTGTCGTCATCTTCAGCCACCCGAGCAACCTCCGCTCGCCCACCACTTGGCATGCGCGCGACTACGGACTCTTCGCCGTGAATCCCTTTGGCCTGCACGACTTCGAGCCCGACAAGCCTGTGGGCGCTGGTGACTACACGATCAAAAAAGGCGACAGTCTCACGCTGCGGTATCGCTTCTACTTCGCCAAAGGCCAGCCGACGACCGAGGCGCTGGACGCGATTTTCCGCGCCTACGCCAAAGACCAATGAACCATTTTTCGCCTCTCATATTTCGGCCGTGAAACACACCATCATACTCATCGCCGCAATACTGCACGCACCTCTCGCCCTGCTGCCTGCCGCCGATGTGCCGTTGGCCGAGCCCGTCACCATCGTGGCCTTTGGAGACTCGACCACTGCGGTACGGGGTTCCACGACGGTTTATGCTTCGGTGTTGCAAGAAGAATTGCGCAATGTCCGAGTCATCAATGCGGGTGTGCCCGGCAACACGACGGAGATGGCCCGCAAGCGTTTCGAGCAGGACGTGATGACGCATCATCCGCAGATCGCGATCATCCAGTTTGGCATCAATGACGCAGCGGTGGATGTGTGGAAGTCGCTGCCCGCTATAGAGCCGAGGGTTTCTCTGGAACGCTATGAGGCGAACCTGCGGTATTTCGTTCAGACATTGAAATCCAAGAACACACGAGTGGTGCTGATGACTTCCAATCCGCTGCGTTGGACGCCGAAGCTGAAGGAAATGTATGGCAAGCCTCCCTATCAGCCTGAGAACGTGGAGGGATTCAACGCCCCACTCGCGCCGTATTGCGAAGCTGCTCGTCGCGTCGCGCTTGATGAAGGTGCGGAGTTGTTGGATATGCAGCAGGCGTTTGTCGAACAGGCGCAGAAGCGCGGCGTGACTGTGGACTCGCTGCTCTCCGATGGCATGCACCCCAATGATGACGGCCATCGCACCGAGGCCGACCTTTTGCGCGAGCGCATCCTTGTGTTGGCAAAAACCCACAGCCTCCCCATCACCGAAGGCCCTCTATGGAAAGCCAGTGGCGAGTTCGTGACGATCCATCCTCTTTGCACTGACATCACACACGGCTCGCCCAATCCCGCCGTGCTCGGCTGCGGACTCGCACGTATGAAGGACGGAGCGGTAATCGCAGTGTATTCCACGCCGACGGGCTATTACAGCAAGCCTGGCAAGACCTGGATCGCGGGTCGCTTGACCAAGGACGGTGGCAAGATGTGGTCGTCCGAGAGCGTGATTGCGCGGCATCCGGACTGTCAGCCATCACATCCCTCCGTGCTCACCACGCGCGATGGCGTGCTCCATGTGTTCTACCTCGGCTTCAAGACGTGGAAATGGCAAGGTGTGAATCCTGCGGCAGAAACGCAGAGCGACCTATGGACCACGCGCAGTAGCGACAACGGCGTGACCTGGAGTGAGCCGCAAATGATTTTCAAAGGTTACACCGGCGCGAGCAACGGAGCCATCGAGACGCGCGACGGGCATCTCATCGTGCCGTATTCGCACTATGTGAACGACCCCGGCCGGCTCGTGAATCAAACCTCTGTGTCCACCGATGGTGGCAAGTCGTGGAGCCTCAGCAATGACATCGACATCGGCGGTGCGGGCGACCACGAAGGTGCCCTGGAGCCCTGCGTGATCGAGTTAAAAGACGGTCGCGTGTGGATGCTCATCCGCACCTCGCGCAAGTTCTTCTGGGAATCCTTTTCCACCGATGGCGGCAAGACCTGGTCCGAGGCCAAGGCGACCACCATCGACGCCACTTCCGCCCCTGGACATCTCACGCGAATCTCTGATGGGCGCATCGCACTCGTGTGGAATCGCGCTGAAAAGAAGCGGACCGAACTGCACCTCGCCTTGTCCGCCGACGAAGGCAAAACCTGGACGCCCTCCCTGAACGTGGCCAAAGGCACCCCCGGAGGAGCCACTTACCCGTTCGTCATCGAGATCGAGCCCGGCGAACTCTGGATCGGTTACCACAACGTGCCCAAGGGCTGGAACTTCCCCCGTGCCCGACACCTCCGCATTTCGGTGTCGGCCTTAATAGAGAATGTCGGCCGATGAATGGTAGGCCACAGCACACCATCACCCTCCACAAAACACACACGATGAAAATCAGTTCATTACTTAGCTGCGTCACCGCGCTCCTGTCGCTCAATCTCATGCTTCCCGCCATCGCCCGAGCCGAGGGCGACGATGGCAAGTTGCGCATCATTGTCTTCGGCGCGCATCCTGATGATGCTCAATACACTTCAGGCGGCACAGCTTCTAAGTGGATCAAACTCGGCCACCACGTGAAGCTTGTGTCTGTGACCAATGGCGACATCGGTCATTGGCAGTCGGCGGGTGGACCGCTCGCGCAGCGGCGGCTCGCAGAAGTGAAGAAAGCGGATGCCCTTATCGGCGCAGAGACGCAGGTGCTCGACATTCACGATGGCGAACTGATGCCTTCGCTGGAGAACCGGCAGAAGATCATTCGCATCATCCGCGAGTGGCGGGCGGACATTGTCATCGCGCATCGTCCGTGGGACTATCATCCTGACCATCGTTACGTCGGCGTGCTCATCCAGGATGCGGCCTTCATGGTCACCGTGCCCTATGTGTGCAGCGATGTGCCACCCTTGAAGAAGAACCCGCTCTTTCTCTATTCGAGCGACGGCTTCCAGAAGCCCTATCCCTTTAAGGCAGACATCATCGTCTCGGTGGATGATGTCTTTGATCAAAAGCTCACCGCTATTCATGAGATGCCTTCGCAGCACTACGAAGGTGGAGCCAGCGGCAGCGAACAGCATGTAGCCAAAGTCCCGCCGTCCACCGATGAAGCAGCCCGCAAGGCATGGCTGCGCGAGCGCTGGGTCAGGCGTCAGGGTGGTGAGGCGAACCAGTTTCGTGATAGCCTCATCAAATGGTATGGCCCCGAGAAAGGCGCTGCCGTAAAGTTCGCCGAGGCCTTTGAAATTTGCGAATACGGACGCCAGCCAAAGCCGGAAGAGATCAAAGTGCTGTTCCCGTTCTTTCCCTGATTGGTCTTTTCCATTTCAACCCTCATGTCCACCAAAGCCCTCCTCCTACTCGCTGCGGCCGTCCTATCGGATTGCGTCAGCTCCGTTCACGCCGCCGACATCTTCCTCGTCGAGGACGGTCAGCCGCGCGCTGAAATTGTCATCAGCGACAAACCACAGCGCTCCACAAGACTGGCGGCGCAGGAGTTGCAGGATCAGATTGTGAAGATCAGTGGCGCGAGGTTGCCCATCGTTACGGAGCCAACGGGTAAAGCCGTGAAGATCTTCGTCGGGGCCAGCGCGCAGTCGCCAGTCAAAGCGGAGGGTTTGCAATATGGCGCGTATCGCATGGCGACGGGTGAAGATTGGATGGCGCTGATCGGTGATGACAGCGACTTCGAGCCCATCGCTCCCTTTGCGCAGAACAATGGCGACATCAAGCGCGCTCAGGCGGAGTGGGAAAAGCTCACGGACTCGCATTGGGGGATGCCAGGTCCGGGCTTGTATAAGTATCGGCTCAAAATGGCCGGTGACATCGGCAAGCCGGAGGGAGCTGTCACGGCGAAGAATGAAACGCTCGATGTCTGGGGCCTTGATGAACGCGGAAGCTTCAATGCGGTGTGCGGCTTTCTGCATAAGCTCGGCTTGCGTTGGTATTTACCTGGCGAGTTGGGCGAGGTGCTGCCTTCGATGAAGACCATCCCTTTGCCGAAGCTCGATGAAACTGTCCGCCCGGACTTCGCGTTGCGGCAGTTCAACATCCGCTTCGCCACGGCCGGTCCTGACACCTCGAAGTGGGCCATGCGCCTCGGCATCCGCAACAATGAGAAGCTGCAAATCGCTCATGGCATGGCGACGATGACTGGCAACGACGTCACCTTCGCCGCGCATCCCGAGTGGTTTGCGATCTACGGCGGCAAGCGCAACTACACGCCCGGCTCTAGCAAGAATCAGCTTTGCTATTCGAATGATGAACTTTTCCGCGAGACCGTGCGCTATGCGCGTGCGCAGCTCGATACATTCCACTTGGAAAGCGTCTCTATCATGCCGCCGGACGGCTACACCTCCATCTGCCAGTGCGAGAAGTGCAAAGGTAAAGACTCGCCCGAGCGCAATGACCGCGGACTGCTCAGCGATTATGTGTGGGACTTCGTCAATCGCGTGGCGAAGGAAGTCGGCAAGACGCATCCGCATGCGAAGGTTCTGAACTGCGCGTATGGTGTCTACACTCTGCCACCACTGAAGATCGATAAACTGGAGCCCAATGTGATCGTTGGCATCGTCGGTGGACGCAGGCCGATGAACAAGGGTGGTAGCAAAGCCGAGGGTGAAGCGGCACCCGAGGCTCTGCGCGCCGCATGGATGAAGAAAACGGGCAATCCCATCCTCAACTTCGAAAACTATCCCTTCACCGATCGCGGTTGGTATCTGCCTTCCTTCGCACCGCACGCGATTGGCGACAGCGTGAACGCCATCAAAGGCAAGGCTCTCGGCGAAGACATCTGGCTCACCGTTCGCAATGATTTCGACAAGGTAGGCATCGGCTTCAATCACTTCCTCGTTTACTTCACCGCGCGCAGTTATTGGGGCGGCAAGGACGCAGATGTGGACGCGATGTTTCGCGAGTATTGCCACCTGTTTTACGGCCCAGCCGAGCAGGAGATGCTCGACTTCTTCACCTACTGCGAGTCGAACTGGACCGCGATGGATGAAGACAAAACGAAGGCCGACACCGTGCTTGATCTCTTCGCCAAAGCGCAGTCAAAAGCCAATGCCGCGAGCGATTATGGCAAACGCATCGCCCTCATCGACGACTTCCTCAAAGGCATGCGCATGAAGTCCCAGCAGCTCGGCCAGAAGCGCGGTCCACTGCCCGCCGTGCGACTCGTGGGCGATGCGAAGGGCATCGTCATTGATGGCAAGCTCGATGACGCATATTGGCAAAAATGCCCCGCTGCCGCCACAGGCAAATTCCGCGAATTGCAGACCGGTCGCCAGCCCATCTTCGGCACGAGCTACAAGGCCGGATGGCAGGAAAGCAGTGTGTGCTTTGCCATTCGTTGCGATGAGCACCCTGGTGAAAAGCCCAACAACACCGTCACGAAAAACGGCGATCAAGCGATCTGGTATGGCGATGCCGTGGAGATCGAGATCGCTACCGAAACTCATTCCTATTATAGCATCGCCATCAGTCCCTCCGGTGCCGTCGTCGATCTCGATCGCGGCGCACCGCGCGGCCAGTGGTTTGGCTGGGATGCGAAAGCCGAAGTCGCCACGCACATCAAGGATGGCCATTGGGACATCGAGATCCGCATCCCCGTCACGCAAGATGAGAACGACCCGCTGCATCAAGTCATCGGTCGCAAGCCCATGCAGAGCCTGCCCTGGCATATCAATCTCTGCCGCCAGCGCATACGCGAAGACGGCACCGAACTCAGTGCCCTCTCGCCCACTGGCACCGCAACTTTCCACGAGCCCATGAAGTTCGCGTATTTCTTCGATGGTCGTTCGCATCAGTTCGATGCTGATCCCACCGTCACCGACTTCGTTCTCGCTCTGCGCGAAGCCGCTAAACTCCGCCAGCCCGCCGAGTCGCTCCCCGCCCATCTCGCTCTGGCCGAAGGCAAGCCTACTGACTTTCAAAAGTCCATCGCACTAGAACAAGCCGCCGTATCAGCCGCTGCGCTCAAAGACTTCGCCCAAGCCGAGTTCATCGCCGCCCGCATCCCGATCCCCGCCGTGCAAAAGACCGCTCTGATGCAAGTCCTCCTCGCCCAATCCAAAGTGCCCCAAGTCATCACCGAGTTCGCCACTGAAGACCTCACCAAGTGGCCCTTCTGGAAACGCGGCGACGGCTATCTCATCAGAGGCCGAGCTCACCTTATTGCCAAGAACCCCAAAAAAGCCGAGTCAGACCTCACCCAGGCCCTCGAATGGCTCAGCGACGACCGTTCCCGCAAAACCGCCGAGCAAGGGCTTCAGACGATTCGATCACTGAAATAATGAAAGCCCCAATCATGACACTCAGCCTCTCAGTCCTTACAGCCCTGTTGCTGTCAATGCGGCCAACGCTACACGCCGCCTCCGACGACAACATCAAGTGGCTCGTCAAATACGATGGCAAGACTTTGCCCGTCATGCCGTGGATAACCATCGGCAAACCGAACGCGAAAATCGAGAATGGCTCGTTGAGTCTCAATGAGGATTCCAAGGACGACACGGGAGCCTTTGAAGCTGAGTGGACTGGCGATCTCGAGGGCAAGGAGATCATCGTGGAGGCACGCGTGAAATTGGTGAGCATGGTGGGTCATCGTGACTCCCCGACCGCGACTTGGCCGCAGCGGGATGGGGCACCGATTTGCGTTCAGGTGTGCGATGGGAAGCACGAGGAGGGCATTTTGCTCACGCCAGCGCAAGATAAGCACGTCGTGGCCGCAAAAGGTTATGTGCGCACGCTGACGGATCGTTTTGCACAAGCGAGCACAAGCGACGAATTCCACACGTATTGGCTCATCATTCGTGGTGAGGACATGGCCGTCGAGATGGATGGCAAACTCATCATTGAAGGCCGAGATGCATTCTGGCGACCCGCGACATCGCCTCGCAAGTTCATCCGTTTTGGCTCTACATCCAAACCGTTCAAGGGCGAAGCGAAGTGGGAGTTTGTGCGGCTCGGTTTGAGGCCTGCAACGAGTGCGGCTGTCGAGAAGTCGCCGCTGAGGATCACCATCAGCGAGCCCTGGCCGCTCAATGTGGAGAAGAAGAACACCGAGTCGCGTCCCTACCTCTACGACATGGGCCAGGGCCTGCTTTTGACCAGCAATCCACAAGGTAGCGATGCCTTACTGGAGCCTTACATCGTGCGCCGCAGCACGGATGCGGGGAAGACGTGGCAGGCAGTGTCGGGCACCGAACAAAACATCGATTCGCCGCAGGAGCTTGTGCGCCTCGCCGATGGACGTATCCTCGGGCCATCGCGTTGGACACACTTGCAGCCGGATGGCTCGCTAACGGGTAAGACCACGATTCTTGATGCCAAGGCGGAGACTCTCGCCATGCACGACAGCACCATCACTCTTCCGAAGGAGTTCATGCCCATGAAGACTGGTGAAGTGCTCATCTTTGAACGCCACATCTGGGCCGAGAAAGATGGCAGCATCACTGCAGTGGCCTGGAGCCGCACGAATCAACGCGATGCTCAAAAGCGCTTCCTCGTCACACGCCATACGCATTTGCTGCGTAGCGCTGATCTTGGCAAAACTTGGACCCACCTCACGCACGTTGGTCTCGGTGGCGAACCCTCCGTTGTGCGTCTCAGCGATAGCGAATGGCTTGCCGTCACGCGGCCTGATGCGCACATGTCGAACCTCCTTCAGCATCGCTCACTCGATGGCGGTAAGACCTGGAAGTTCGAGCGCACACTCGAAGAAGGCAGTGTCATGCCCGACCTCGTGCTCATGAGCAACGGGGTGCTCGCTTGCAGCTACGGACGCCCTGTTTCCAATCTCATGTTCAGCCTTGATGGCGGCCACGCTTGGCACGATCACCGCGTCATCTCCGACCGCGCGAACTTCAACTACACCGCCATTCGCGAAATCAGCCCCGGTCGCCTTCTCTACATGCACGACGGTCAGATCCCCGGTACCCTGGCTCGGATCAATTCGCTCTATATCGACGTGGAACGTTTGAAGAAATGAAGATCACAATGAAATACACACGCACGCTCATCGTCACTGCATTTCTACTTTCATCGGTAGTTGCCGTTCAAGCTGCGGACACCTTCCTCGTCGAACGCGGCAAGGCTCGCGCGGAGATCATCATCGCCGAGAAGCCTGCACGCATGGCCAAGCTAGCGGCGAAGGAGTTGCAGACTTACTTGGAGAAGATCAGCGGTGCGAAGCTGGAGATCGTGACGCAGCCGCATGAAGGGAAGGCGCATGTGTTTGTGGGGAAGAGTCGGTACACGGAGGAGTTGAAAATCGGCACTGATGGTTTGGAGAACGGTGCGTTTCGCATGGCATCGGGTCCGGACTGGCTAGCCTTGCTGGGGCCGGATGAGGATTATGTGCCGATCGAACCTTGGGGACGGAATCGTTCGAAGGAGGAGACAGAGCGCGTGAATGTGGCGTTTGATCAGCTCACGGGCGACACATTTTGGAACTACAGTCGGCAGATGTATGCGCGCTACTATGCGGATCTCGATGTGTGGGACTACGACGATGCAGGCACCTTCAATGCGGTGAATGAGTTCCTGCGCGGGCTCGGTGTGCGATGGTTCGCGCCGGGCGATCTCGGCGAGGTGGTGCCGCAGCAGACGAGCCTAGTGCTTCCGAGCGTGAACAAGTTGGTGAAGCCCGACTTCGGCATGAGGCGCTTCATGTTTTACACGGATCATCTCGGCCTCGGAGAGAAGGCCATCTGGACACTGCGTCTGGGTTTGAACAACGGGCACAAGATCGGCGGCATCACGCAGATCTGCCACGGGATGAAGTTCGTCATCATGCGCGAGGAGATGAAGAAGGCGCACCCGGAGATGTATCTGAGCATTGATGGCAAACGCGACACCACGCACAAAGGCAGCGGCGTGCCGAGCCTGCTCTCGCCCTTGCTCTTCGAGAAGCAGGTGCACTACGCGCGCACCATGTTTGATCACTTCCATGAGCCGATGATCAGCATTGATCTCGTCGATGGCTACGGCGGACTCACGTCAGATGATCCACAGTGGCTGGCACAGCAGACACCGGAGCGCGGTTGGCGCGGCACGATGTCGGATCATGTGTGGGGTTATTTGAATCGTGTCGCGCTGGAGTTGAACAAGTCGCATCCAGATCGACTCGTCAGCGGCCTCGCCTATGCGGCCTACTCCGCGCCGCCGGCGAAGATCGACAAGATGAGCCCGAACCTCGCGCTCATCGAGACACGTCAGCGCCAGGCCTTCTGGGATGAAACGCTACGGAAGGAGAATCGCGAGTTGTGGGCCGCTTGGATGCAAAAGCTCAGCTCAGGCAAATACCTCACCTGGGACTATAGCACCAATGCTCGACCCGAGCAGGCAGGTCGCCCCGTGTATTACCCACACCTCGCTGCCAGCGATCTGCGCGAACTGAAAGGCCACACGCTCGGCGAGATGATCGAGATCTACGATCACACGCCCGCCGATGCCGCGAAGCTCGGCTACGATCCCTTCGCCATCGAGCATCTGAATCTCTACCTCGTCACGCGCCTCTGGTGGGATGCGGATCAAGATGTGGACACACTGCTCGATGACTATTTCACCAGCTACTACGGCCCCGCTGCCGTGTCGATGAAAGCCTTCGTCACCTACAGCGAGGCCAACTGGATGCACATGGGCCAAGACGCCGAGAAGATCGGCCAGGCGCTCGATCTGTTCGCCAAAGCACAAGCCGTCGCTGATCCTGCCAGCGCCCCAGGCAAGCGTTTGCAAAAGATCGCCGACCTCATGAAGCCGCTGCACGCGCTCAAGCAGCAGCTCAGTCGCAAGCGCGAAACCGATCTATCCTATCGCGTGCTGCTCACCGAAAACACCGGTGGCAAACCTCTCGCCAGCAAGCCACTCGATGGACAAGTGCCCAAAGATTACTGGACCGATGTGCGCTCTGCACCGCTCGTGAAGCTCAAGCCCGACGCCCCGCAACCCAAGGCTGGTGGGCACTTCCAGATTCAACGCGACGGCGGTATCCTACACATTGGCATCGTTTGCGAAGAGCCCGACATGCGCGGCCTTAACATCGCCACCACCGCCAACGACGATCCAATGCTCCTTACCGGCGACCACATCACTCTGCTCATCGAAACGCCGAACCGCAGCTACTACGAGATCGCCATCAACCCCGCCGGAGCCGTCCTCGACATCGATCACGGCGAAAACGGCGCAGGCCTCAAGTGGACCTCCACCGCCCAAATCGCCGTCCATCGCGGTGACAAGCAATGGAGCATCGAGATGCGCCTCCCGATTGTTGGCGACGGTGCCAGTATGCTCGACGCCCTCAAAGGCATCGACGGCGACCGCCCCAAAGACCTCTTCCCCTGGCACTTCAACCTCTGCCGTCAGCGCGTGTGCAGTGGTGACATCGAACGCACGGCTTACTCACCGACTGGGAAGGATGAGTTCTATGTGCTGGAGAAGTTCGCGAAGCTTTGGGGGAAATGAGCCACTTTCTTCTGCCGTTGAAGCATTGTGGCTCCTGCTAGCGTATCAGCTGGCTCGCTCATCGATCCAAAACTGGATCAGCCCGAGCTCGCCGGAATCGACAAGACACTACGCCTGGAAAGATGACCCAAAGACGAGCCGTGTGAATACTGCCGGACTGTCTGCCTCGACATTCAGCTTCAGTGCGTGGTAGTGAAACTGGTTTTTCTGGTCAAGGAATGAAAACCCAAACCTAATTTCTTTGTACCTATTCCCTTGTCTTTCTATCCAATGAAACGTCTTCTCTCCTTTGCCCTCTTTGCTGTCACCAGCCTTCATGCGCTTGATTTGACTTTGACCTCACCTGTCGATTTTCAGGTCGTGCAGCGCAGCAGTCCGGGGAAAGGGTTGTTGCGCATTGTGGGTGAGTTGTCGGAGGATGTCCCCGCCGATGCCGCAGTTCAGGCGCGGCTGGTTAACAATGACAAGCCAACGACATGGTTGCAGGTCAACTCGGTGAAGGGGCGCAAGATCATCGCCTCATACGAAGCGCCCGCAGGTGGCTGGTGGAAGGTGGAAGTGCAAGTCGTGCATGGCGGAAAGCAACTCGCGCTCGGCAGCGTGGCGCATGTGGGCATCGGTGAGGTGTTTGTGATCGCGGGGCAATCCAACTCGGCAAATCATGGCGAGGAAAAGCAGACGACGAAGACACGGCGCGTGGCGTCGTTCGATGGCAAGGCTTGGCGCATCGCGGATGATCCACAGCCGGGGGCGAGCGGAGGTGGTGGCAGTTTGGTGCCGGCGTTCGCGGATGCGGTGGTGGAGAAGGAAAACGTGCCCGTCGGCATTCTCGCGTGTGGCATTGGTGCGACGAGCGTGCGCGAGTGGTTGCCGAAAGGTGCGACGTTTCCGAATCCGCCGACGCTCGTGAGTCGCGTGGAGCAGCTCCCGAGCGGTCAATGGGCCAGCAAAGGCGCGGCGTATGAGGCTTTCATCGCGCGGATGAAGTCGGTGGGGCCGCAGGGTTTCCGCGCGGTGCTTTGGCATCAGGGCGAGAGCGATGCGAATCAGAAAGACACGACTCGCACGCTGTCGGGAAAGCTTTACAGCGAGTGTTTGGAGAAAATCATCCGCGACTCGCGCCGCGACATCGGCTGGAGCGCGCCGTGGTTCGTGGCACAGGCGAGTTATCATGTGCCGGGTGATGAAGGTAGTGATGACATTCGCGCGGCGCAGGCCTCGCTTTGGAAGGATGGTATCGCCTTCGAAGGTCCCGACTCCGATGCGCTGAAAGGCAAACTCCGTGAGCGCGATGGCAAAGGCGTTCACTTCAGCGGCAAGGGGTTGCGCGTTCATGGCGCGAAATGGGCCGAGAAGGTGCTGCCGTGGCTCTCCAAGCAATGGACCGAGCCTCGCCAAACGAACGACGGCATTGAGTGGAGTGATTTTGCACAGCTTCCCGAATGTCACAGCCTCGGCTGGGTGAGCGCGAACGTGCAGACGAAGGACACGAAGAGCTGGAACGGCGTGCTCGACGAAGCGAAGTGGGGCACGCCCGATCCGCAGCAGATCGTGAGCCGCAACTGGGACTGGAAAGTGAGCGAAGCGCAGTGGCGCGAGGCTGTGAAGCAAAAAGGCGAAGGCAGGCGCGAGGAGGTGCGCTTTGATCTTTGGCTGCCGAAGGACCTCCAAACCGCTCGCGGCATCGTCGTCATGTCCGGCCACGGCAGCGGCGAAGGTCTTTTCAAGCGTGCTGACCTGCGAAAGCTCGCGCAGGAGCTGGGTCTCGCCTTGGTCAAGTTCACCGGCAATCCGATGCAGCGCGGCTTTTGGCCTCAAAGCCTGCTTTTTGAGCATTTGGTGCATGTTGGTGAAAAAAGCGGCCATCCCGAGCTGCAGCACGCGCCGCTCTTTCTTTACGGCCATTCAAACGGCACCGGCTTCTCCGCCATTTTCACCTCGTATGTGCCGGATCGCGTCTGGGGCTGGGTTTCGATGCGTCCGGGCATCACGTTTCAAGTCTATCAACCCGGAGCCGCACAAGTCCCCGGCCTCGTCATCTTCGGCGAGGACGATCCTTTCCTCGCACGACCCTCCAAAGAGGAAAACCTCGCCGTCGTGCCCGCCCTGCGAAAAAATCATCGCGCCCTCTGGAACACCGCCGTCGAACCGAAGACCGGCCACGGCCCCGGCGAGAAAACCTGGCCGCTCGTGTTCAGCTTCTTGCGCCACAGCTTCACCGCCCGCGTCCCGGCTGATGCCGATGCCAAAACTGGCCCCGTGAAGTTGCGCCCGCTCACGCTCGAAAGCGGTCATCTGGGCCAAAACTGGCAAACCAAGCTCGGTGGCTACCAAAAGCTCATTATCGCTCCCTTTGCCGAATTCACTGGCGACAAATCCACCGCTTCTTGGCTGCTCAATGCCGGGTATGCGGCGGATTGGCAGCAGTTTCAGAGCACGGGTGAAGTCAAGAACTGAGCCTTGAACCAGTCAGCATCTATACGCGGCTTGCGTCGTTTTAAACATGGTTTCGAAGTGCTGACCGAAGCGGGAGACGTTGCTTTGTGGACCTCTTGAGGCCCTGTGCAAATGCTATTCCCTTGTCTTTGAAAGGGTGATCAGCTGTTTGACGGTAAGCCCTGCGAGCGTGAACCCGAAGGCCCCAGTCACCATGGTAGAGGCACCAAAACCAGCGGCGCAGTCCAGTCGTTGGCCGGGCTCGGCGTTGGCTTCGCGCTCGGTAGAGCAGGAGCCGTCGGCCTGTGGGTAGATGGCGGGTTCGGTGGAATAGACACACATAATTCCCCAGTTCATGGCTAGGCCGTCTGGGCTTTTGGGGAAAGCGTACTCGTCCCTGAGTCGGCGGCGTAGTTGCTTGATGAGCTCATCTGCGCCAGCGAGTCCGAGGTCGGAAGCTTTGATCATCGTCGGGTCCCGGCGTCCTCCAGCACTGCCTGAAACAATGACGGGAATTTTCAAATCCCGCGCTTTGGCGATGATGAGCGCTTTAATGCCAGTGCTGTCCACGGCATCGACAATCAGATCAAATTGATCTGCGAGTAAGCGGTCCGCATTGTTGGCAAGGAGGAATTCTGGGACGGCAGTGATGGTGCATTCGGGATTGATCTCGTGGACTCGGTCAGCCAAGACCTGAACTTTGGTTTTGCCAATCGTGTGAGCTAGCGCTGGTAGTTGGCGATTCGTGTTGGTGATACAGACATCATCCATATCGATCAAGGTCAGCGCGCCGATGCCACTGCGGGCAAGCGCTTCGACAACCCATGAGCCGACCCCGCCGACGCCGATGATGGCCACGTGGGCTGCATGCAATCGGGGCAGGGCATCAGCTCCGTAAAGGCGGGAAATGCCGCCGAAGCGCTGGAGATAAGATTCTGTCATGGGTTGGTTGGGGGGCCGGTTCGGGGTAATTGGGAAGCAATCGTAAACCATCGTTAACAACTGTAAACTTCCCCTTGGGCTGGGAAACTATTGCCAACCATCGCTAACGACTGCAATCTACTCTTTCCTGACTTGTGTCTCACTCTTCCTCACCTGATTTCACTCTGACCTTTCTTGGTTCCGGCACTTCTGTCGGCATCCCAATGATTGGCTGTGACTGCGAGGTTTGTCGCAGCAAGGACCCGAGGGATAATCGCTTGCGTTCCAGCGTTTGGATCCGCACGCCTGAGCTGAGTTGGGTCGTTGATACTGGGCCTGATTTCCGCACTCAGTGCCTGCGCGCGGGCATTCGTCATCTGGATGCGGCTTTGTTCACGCATCCGCACATGGATCATGTGACGGGCTTTGATGAACTGCGCCGCTTCACGATTCCCGCAGAGGTCACCATGCCAGTCTATGCATTGCCGTCTTGTTTGGAAGTTTTGGCGCGCATGTTTGATTATGCTTTTAATGGTCAGAACCGCTATCGTGGTTACTTGAAGCCTGATCCACGGCCCATTGTGGGGCCCTTCCTGTTGGGAGATACCTTGGTGACGCCTCTTCCGGTTCAGCATGGCAAGGTGGAGTGCATCGGCTATCTCTTCACGCGCCATGGTCGGAAGCTCTGCGCTTATATTCCCGATGTTAAGATCATCCATCCTGAATCAATCCAGGCATTGGTCGGAGTGGATACATTGATCATGGATGCCTTGCGTCATTCGGAGCATCCCACTCACATGAATTTTACAGAGGCTCTGGCCGTGCAGGCCTTGATCAAGCCTCGGCGCACTTTCTTTACCCACATTCAATGTGAGATTAGTCATGCCCGAGATGAGCCCTTGTTGCCAAATGGGGTGAAGATCGCTTACGATGGATTGGAACTGACATGGGATTGAAGCTTCAAAAAACGAACCTTTCTACAATGACGACTCAGCTGCTGCTGGGACTGGTTTGTTTTATGAGTGGTTTGATCTCAGGTGCTTCTCAGGAAGTTGAGGTGCCAGCTCTGGACCTGTCAGGTGAGACGGTGGTCATTTATAATCCTGACTATGCTCAGTCGCTTGAGTTAGCGCAGTACTATGCGGAAAAGCGTGGCATCCCTGCGGACCATTTGATCGGGCTGGACTGCCCAATTGATGATTCGATGTCTCGGCAGCAATACGATCAAATGATCCGCAAGCCGCTCTTTGAAACCTTTGTCCGTCGCGGGTGGTGGAAATTGACTCAGAAAGAGGTGAAGGATCAGCAAACTGGAAAAGACTTTCCTGCCATGGTGGTGGAGGAGTCCAGCGTGCGGGTGATTGCTTTGATGCGGGGGATTCCATTCCAAATTCGACGAGATGCTCAAAATCCGCAAAACGCCAAAGAGGATGAGGCCAGCGTGGACAGCGAACTTTGTCTGCTCGGCCTAGCTCGGCAGACTTTGGCAGGAGCTTTGCGGAATCCTTACTTTGATCAGGGCATGCGTTTTCAGATGTATCAGGGCACGCCTGGATTGATGTTGGTAGGTCGTTTGGATGCCCCAGACGCGGATACAGTGAAGCGAATGATCGATGATGCCATCAGCACTGAGAAGCTAGGACTGCGTGGTCGTGCGGTCATTGACATGGCTCAAAAAACAGGAGCCTATCAGGAAGGTGAAGACTGGCTGACGCGTAGCGCCATTCTTTTTCGCGAGCAGGGTATTCCCGTTTTTATCGATAAGGACGAGCCTTTAATTGCCGATCACTGGCCCTTGCCTGACACTGCACTCTATTTTGGTTGGTATGCATCGACTGTGAGTGGTGCTGTGGCTAGTCCCTCATTTCGCTTCATGCCTGGGGCCATCGCTTGTCATCTGCACAGTTTCAGTGGTGCCGCGATTCGCGCCCCAGACCAGCACTGGGTCGGGCCTCTTTTGCGCCAGGGCGCGGCTGCGGCTTTGGGTAATGTCTTTGAGCCTTACTTGAGTCTCACAGTGCATTTTGACGTCTTAAACAAGCGACTACTGGAAGGCTACACTCTTGTGGAAGCCTCTTGGAACGCTACACCCGTGCTGTCATGGATGAATGTCGTCTGCGGTGATCCGCTCTACCGCCCTTATGCCAAGAGACCGGGTTCATCCATGGGGGAAGGCCGGGCGCGGGATTATGCTTTGTATCAAGGCACCACTCGGCGTTTTCCTGGCACAGACAGTCGTGAATTAAAAAAGACACTCGCCGAGATGGCTGAGAGCCGCAGCAAACCGCACCTTCTTGAGCTAACAGCCATGCTTTCAGCCAGTGAAGGAAAGAATCTAGAAGCCATTGAGCTGCTAGAGCATGCAGAGTCTCTCTATGTCCTAGCTGCGGATAAGGTGCGTGCTTTACTCTACTTAGCGGAGCTCTATCTGCGTGAAGGCAAAAAAGACCGTGCTACCCAAATCCTACATCAGATTATTGACGACCCAGCTTTGATGAAAGTGCCCGCGGCTGTGGCAGCACAAACGCTAATCAAGAAGATCTAGCCTGATCTATTCACTAAACTCTACTGCGACTTGCTGCTAGCCTCTTTTTGCGGCGTTGGGCTTGTTTTGAAAGCCGTCGAGTATCGACCGATGCAATCCGTCTGTCAAAACGGCAGCCGCATCGATGCCTGCGGCACCCTTCGGGCAGCCTGTGCTTTGCTGTCTGTCTTCGCTTGGCAACGGCTGCCACTGTGAGCTTTCGCGGCGTCTCGTGACGGCTTTCATGAATAGGTTGGGTTAGAGTCTTGTCGGCAGAAGCAGATTTACAATGAGTTAGGCAATCCAAGGTTGACGCCAGACAATCAAGGTCGATTAACTACCGCTTAAGTTTCATTGTGATGTCTGCCCCCTTTCTGTTAGTTATCTCCGGTCTGCAATTCGGCGTCGATCATCTCACTCCATTCGCTTGGGGTGTGATTGTTGTTCTCGGATTACTTTCGACGGTCAGCTTAGCCATTCTTCTCATGAAGTGGTTTCTGTTGCGTCATACCGAGCAGGCTAACCGCCGTTTCATGGATCTTTTTCATGATTCGCCTCATCCTCTGGCTTTATACTTGACCAAGGATCAGACTGAAATGTCGCCCCTCTACTTTGTTTATCACTCAGCTGCTCGTGATATGGCTTTTCATTTGGTGGGGGATGAGGAGCCTGGTCGTAATTTTTCCGTTCGCTTGCAGGGGGCTGGTCGCATCACGCCTAGTCAGATGAGCACCGTGCAAAATGCCATGGAACGTGCTATTGGTACCGCTTCGGTGAAGCTTGAGTCTCGCTTGAGTTTTGTCGCCACAATCATCAGCGCTGCGCCCCTGCTGGGGATCTTGGGGACGGTGGTTGGTTTGTTGGATGTCTTTGCTGCCTTGGGCGTGCGGGATAAATCCACTCTGGCCCCTGGAGTGAGTGCCGCACTTGTCACCACCATTGCCGCCTTACTCGTGGTCTTGCCCAGCCTCATCGGTTACAATGTTCTCGTGAATCGCATCCGCATGATCATCGTCCGGATGGACAACTTTGCTTCGGAACTCAGCGGCATTTTTGAACGCCAATTTGTGGATCATCGAAAAGCCGCTGAAAGTCTGCCAAGTCTAGGTACCATGGGCGCACCTGCAATGCCTGTGCCCAGTGCGGTGACGACTACTTCTGGCCGTATCTCACCTCGAGCATGAAGCGTCTCTCCAATCAGCATTTGCCGCGCATGGTCAGTGACATTCAAGTCACGCCTCTGCTCGACCTTATGCTGCTGCTGCTTTTGACAGTTGTCGTTCTTGTCCCGATTTTGCAGGGAGGTCCTGAAGATGCTGCTCTGGCTGAATTGTCAGATTCGACGCCTCCAGGTAGAAGCATCGAGCTCATCGTCAGTGAGGACCTCAGTTTAAATCTTGATGGTCAAGGGATCGAAGCCAATGTCCTGATCGCTGATCTCAAGCAGCGCATGATAGCTGATCCGCTACTCGGTGTCGTGACGCGAGTGCCGCCCACTTTGTCAGCTCCTCGGTTACTGGAAATCATGCAAGCTCTCCATACCGCTGGCGTCAAGCGGACCGCCGTTCTGGTGGGGACTTCTTCCAAATCCTAACGCATGTCTGCCAGTGCCCGCATCCGCCAATCTCTGGAGCCTTTGGCCGCAGCGCTGGTGGGGGTTGGACTGCTTCATCTCTTGGTAGGATTCATCTTTCTAAAGATCCTTCCAGAGGTTCATCAGAAAGCTGCCGCTAAGACTGCTTCAAAACTCGTCTGGTGCGCCCCAGCGGATTTCCTTTTCGATAAAAAGGTCGATGTCGATTCGGCTGCATTTAGGCCAGCGCCGAAACCTCTAAAGATTGCAGAGTTGGCAGTGCCTAAGACAGCGACTGTCATGCCTTCAGTTCCAGTTCCTTCAGTTGCTGCACCTCCGGCTGTGACTGAGCGCCAGGAACTTAAACCGACTCCGGCCCTAGGGGCAGCTATTCCAGCTCCCTTGAGGTTACCAGAAAAATCTCTGGCGGATGTCTTGCAGGCGAATCGTGGTCTTTTGCCTCAATCCTCAAGTTCTGGTTTAGTCGGGCTCCAAGCCATGCTGACGATCAATTCAGCTGCGCCCTTAGTGGCTCCTGGGGTAAATGTCATGCCTGATTTAGCAACTCCGTCCAAGGCTGTGTCATCTGCGCCACCTGCTATTCCGGCAGCTCCCGTTCCACCTCCTGCCGTTATTGAAAACCCATCATCACCCGTGACCACAGGTCCGATGATTCAGGGGGATCAAAAAGAGGCAAATAAATACATCACCCTCTCAGCCATTTTGCCTCCAGGTAAGGCATCTGCGAAGCCGAGAGAAAATAAGCGTTACCTCACTCTTTTGGACATCGCCAACATCAATGCCAACGAACGTGCTGAGGTTGCGGAAGCAGGAGGTGCCGATATGGGTGATGTGGAAAAAGCTCTGCAGCAGGCCATCCTCAAAGAATGGACCGCTCCCTCGGCCCAAGCTGTGCCGCCTTCACAACGCCGTGCCATCATGGAAATAGTCATATTACGCGATGGCACGATCGCCGATGCTTCTATAAAAACGGCTTCTGGTTCCAGTCTTCTGAACGCCTCCATTCGACGGGCTGCAGATCGGCTCAAAAAAATCCCCGTGACTCTTCCTTCGAATTTTCCCAAAGAGCGCTATGAGTTGCGTGTTAATTTTCAGATCGAATAGATGTCCACCCTTCGCCTCATTTTCCTGCTTCTCTGCTTCAGCGTCGCTTTTTTGCCGGCCTCAGCGGCCACTCTTCCTGCTTGGCTGAAATTTTGGAAAGGCAAAGATGCACAGTCGGCATTGAAGCCCATTCCAAGTCTAACCCTCGGAGCATTTACCGGTGGCACTGGCGAAAGCGCACGGCACTCGCTGGTGAAGGAGCTTAACTCTACCCGCCAATTTAGGCTGACCAATGTCGATCCTGACTTTACTGTGACCGCCAATTCCGTCGGGGGGCGTGTGAACGGAAGGCTCGTGGATCGCACTGGGAAGGAGATGCTTGACCGCACTTATGCAGCTCCGGGATTGGATGAAAACCTCAAAGCCTTTGCCGATGACCTCATCTTTGCGGTGACTGGAAAACCTGGTCTTGCCACCAGTCATATCGTTTTTGTCAGCGATAAAACCGGAACAAAGCAGATCTATCTCTGTGACTCCAATGGGCAGGACCTTCAACAAGTCACGCATCATGGTCATGGTTGTGTGTCCCCAACGCTAAGCATGGACGGCACCACCATCGCCTACACCAGTTACGCCAACGGCTTCCCCGTTGTCCAAGTGCTTGATCTCGGTCAGGGCTGGGAACGCACTGTTACGGATACCCCCGGCAGTAGCTTTGGAGCCTCTTTTGCCCCAGATGGTGAGAGACTCGCCGTCGTCATGAGTTTTCTCGGTAATCCCGAGATCTTCGTCACCGATTTGAACGCCAACAGCGCCGCCTGCATCAGCGACAGCACGGGTGCCCCATCAAGTCCCGCTTGGCATCCCGATGGTCAGCAGGTCATCTTTGCCGATGATCGCGGAGACGGTCCTCGTCTCTATGTCACCGAGGTGCCAAAGTCTAATGAAGCCGAGGCCAAGCTGATCCGTTGGCGCACTGGTTACTCCTTTTGCGCCGATCCTGAGTTTTCCCCCAATGCCGACAGTGTTGCCTTCACCGCACGTGTTAGTGGCGAGTTAGCTGTTGTTGTGAAAAGTTGGCCTAGAGGCTCCTCCCGAGTCATTCAAAAAGGCGGAGCAAGTCACCCTTCATGGAGCCCCGATGGTCAATACCTCTGCTACAGCCAAAGCGGAACTCTGTATTTGCATCATCTCTCAACTGGTCAACGCCGCGCCATACTCAGCGGCCATGGCCAGATCACTGAACCGCGCTGGATGAAATGAACCGCTTTTTCCTCTCATTTTCCGTCTTTATTGCTGCTCAGTCGCTTTTGTCCAGTTGCAGCCAGTTGCCCGGACTCAATTCAGAACCTGCGGCTGAGGTGGTCTATGCCCTTGGTTCTCGGGATGGGTTCACCAGTCCGTTGGCTGGAGCTTTAAAACCCGCCTGTTCCGCGCTAGAGTTTACCGGCATCAGCTTCGATCTCACGGGGGTTCACCGCCGTCAGCTTGCGCCCTTAGCTGCAGATCCTGCTACCAAGAAAGATCGTTATCTCATCGCCGGCTATGCCCCTCCCGGCCTGCCTGAAGACTTCGCCCGCGCCCTCTCTGAACGCCGTGCCCAGGCCGCGCGCCAATACCTCATCGAAAGTGGTGTCGAAGCTGCCCGTCTTCAAACCGTCGGCTTCGGTTTCGACAGTGCTCCCAACGCCCCCGGCGCTAACGTCGTCGTTGTTTATCGCCAATAGTGGCGCTGGTAGCTGTCTCATCTCAGATGGGGCAAAACACGATTGTTGCTCTCGCCTGAGCGGTCCAGAACGCTTCTTTCATGGCGGCTACTGACCGCCATGCGATTCAAACACGTGCTAGAAAGCCAATGTTACTTGCCGGCCACTTGGCCACCACCACTCGGCAGGGTACGGAGGTGTTGGGTAGGAGTGAGACCGTATTTGTCGGGCTGATACATGGCTTCGATCCGGGCGGGTGGGGCGATGGTGTCGCCCTCGGCAATGACGCGGGCCAGGTAGCGGAGCTGGAACTTGCCTTTCTGCGGTGCGTAGTCAGTGAAGAAGAGGGCGCGGTCAGCACGGATTTCGCGGTGGTCGCAGAACCAGGCTTCAATGCCTTCAGGGAGCTGATTGCCGGCGCGCTCGTTTTGCGTGCCAAACTCAGGGTTGATGGCCTCAAGCACGCTGGGCAGCGGATCATTGATGGCGAGGTAGCGGTCACCTCCACTGATCTGAATGTTGAGAGAGATGACGACCATGTCACCGACACGGAGATCGTTGGCTTCAGCCGTGGAACCGTCAGGGAGAAGCTTCTCATACTGACGCTCGATGCCGTAGCCTTTGTTCTCGCCTTTGAACTCGCGGTCCTGAGGGAAGCTATGGGCTTCGAGACGGGAGAAGGCCTCACGGCCAGCTGGAAGTTCAATCTTCAGCGGGGCGGTGGAGAGGTTGTCATTCAGCTCAAAGGAAATCTTGGCACTGCCGGGATGCGCAGGCACGGTGAGCTCGGCTTGTTGAGCGTCCCAGAGGACTTTGGCGACAAGTGGTTCTGAGGTTTTTTTCAGGCTGCGCTCATAAGCGGCGAGTCCAGTGAGGGTCCAGGCATTGGCAAAGGTGTTTCCCCATTCGCCGCGACCATTGCGCGATTGCAGGATCGTTTTAGCAAGTGATTCGGCATCCGTGGTAAGGCCGAGGTGGGTGTAAGCGATGAGGCGCAGGCCACGATTGGCTCCATTGCCAGCCCAGTGTGACCAGACCGGGGCAGGGGTAGGCGCTGGTTTGGCGGCAGGTTTGCTGGCGGGCTTTTTGGCACTGGCTTTACTGGCGACTTTTTTGGCTGGCTCAGGTGGGGCAGGGGGCTTCCAGCCAAGCATCTCTTTGATTTGTAGCTCTGGGGTGTCGCTCAGACAC
>JAIXZA010000004.1 GCA_027489965.1 Verrucomicrobiaceae bacterium | reverse complement strand
ATTGGCAAGCCTGCGCCGACAGAAGATCGCCCAGTCACGGATCATAGCTTCAGTTACACCTCCACGCTGCACTTTAAGACCATGGCCGATCACGAGTTTTATCAAGATGGCTGTCCCAAGCACAAACGATTCGTAGATAACTGCCGCCAGTTTTTTGACCGCGTCATCGTCTATGACTCTGAGACACTCTGAGCTTAGAGCCGGAGGAATGCCTGCTGGCGGTAGAGCCAGAAACAAAGCAACCATAAGACAGCTAGGACACTGGCTTTCTCGATGACCGGCCCCCAGGTCGTAGCAAAAAGCTCCGCCATGCCATGCTTGCTGAGCTGGTCCTTAATCCAGCCAGCGGCGAGGCTGTGCATGACATAAATAAAAATGCTATTCATGCCAACCACGACGAGCGGTAAGAAGGGCTTTTTTAGCCCCACGATTTCGATTAACCAGTAAAAGCTGGTCAGCATCACCAGCACCAAGCCACCACTAAAAAGCACCCAGGATGGTGTCCAGATCCGCTTCACGATTGGGCAACCAACGAAGCCAATGACGGTGCCAAGAAGCAAGGCCACCGCTGCGACTACGAGCATCATGCCACATTTCTGCAACTGACTGCGTGGACTGTTGAGGAGGAAATTCCCTGTGATTGCCCCACCCAGCATGGTGGCTAAAGCAGGAATGAAATTCAGCGTGGTATAGCCCCCAGCATTGGTGATGAAAGGCTGCGCATGAGGGAAGAGATTGAGCAACCAACGGTCAAAGTCCGCTGCGGCATTCAGTCCCTTGCTCCAGTGACCAAAAAACCCTGGTAGAAGATCTTCTTTTAATGCACCGATAGAAGCATAATCAAAACCTTCTGCTGGCAATGGGTGCTGAAAGAACCAGAACCAATCACCTGCCAAAATCATGACCATGGCAGCCACACAGTACTCCCAGCCGAGGCGTGCCAAGATAGAAAGGAAGGCATAGCCGAGTCCAATCTGGGCTAGGACATTGGTGAAGATCCATAGAGTCTGTTTTTCCTTTCCTCCCGTCGAAAGTAAAACGGCCAACAGCACTAAACTTAATGCGCGAATGATAGAATGCCAAGTGAGCCCAATGAACCCCTGCCCTGCCTCTTTTCGGCGCGTCACAGATAGTGGCACGGCGATACCCACCATGAACATGAAGCTTGGTTGAATCAGATCCCAGAGTGAACAGCCTGTCCACGGGACATGCGAGACCTGATACTTGATCTGCTGCCAAACCCAAGAGTCTGGATGTAGACTGGCCATCTGTGCTAATCCAAGTCCAGAGGAAGCCATGAGAAGCATGACAAATCCACGAAAGGCATCAAGGCTAACGAGTCTCTGATTGGGTTGCATCACATACCAACGCGAGCACAACCCGAGCTTTTCCAGATAAGCCACACGAAAACAAAAAACCGTCTGAGTCACCCCGGACACAGACGGTTGTTTGATAGAGGATTCTTAGCGAAGAGATCCTATTTCTCTACCCAGCGCACAGCTTCCATGAGCAGTTCACGTGCTGAGTCGAGACCGAGTTTCTGACGGATGTTGGCTTTATGAGCATCCACCGTCTTGGCGCTAAGCTCGAGTTTGGTAGCGATGGTATGGGAATCAAAACCACGGCCGACCATTTCAAAGATCTCCAATTGGCGATCGCTAAGCATGCGTCCTGGTTCACCACGTGCACCAGAGCGAGGACCGCCACCAGCGACGATATTACCAAGCAATGAAGCACTGAAGAAGAAACCACCCCCGAGCACTTGGCGGATAGCCAAGAGAACGCGTGCGTTGGTTTCACCCTTCATGAGATAACCCATGGCACCAGCACGAAGGCTACGCTCAGCATAGACGTTTTCGTCATGCATGGAGTAAACGAGGATAAGGATATCAGGATAAGTTTGTTTGAACTTCTTGATCAGATCAACGCCACTACGATCCTTCAGGGTGATGTCGAGCATGATCAAATTTGGCTTCAAATCTGGGATCTGCTCCATAGCGGTATTGGCATCTTCAGAAGTGCCGACAACTTGGAGATCAGACTGGCCTTCAAGCATCTTTTTGAGACCTTCGATAATGACCGGATGGTCATCGATGAGATAGAGTTTTTGTTTCACGGTATTTGTGTTGTTAGTTTTTATTTTCGTTTGGGTTGGGGTGATTTTATAGAGGTCAGAGGAAAGCGGCAGCTGACTAATACGCCTCCCGCTGACGGACATGATACCTGAAGATTTGCCTGGATTAGGCCAGCGCGGTGCTTCATCACCCGCAAGCCGATACCTTCTACGGTTGAACCAGGTTTACAGTCAAAGGGTTCTCCATCATTGAAAATTTCCAGGACAGCCTCCTTTACACCTTCGCGGCGCAGCGATATTCTAATCTCTTTGGGTGCGCCGTGACGAATCGCATTGTTTACTGATTCCTGCGCAATACGGAATAAATGCCCAGCTACATGAGTGTCTGTAACATGGATATCAGAAGCCAAATCGGTCTGACATTGACGCCTAAAGTTTGTTCTAACTGAGTCCGCCAATAACAGCAGAGATGCCGACAAATCTCGATTCTGTACAGACATTGGCGACATTGTATGAGAGAGCTGCCGCACCTGATGAATCGTTTCACGAATAAGCTGATAAATCCGCTCAGCCTCTTCCTTTTGGCGACCTTGAAGTTCGGATTGCAGAGATTCCGCTAGAGTTCCGATGCCTGTGAGCAATTGACCAACGCCGTCATGCAAATCATGTCCTATTCTAGCCTGCTCCTGCTCTACGGCCTCCATAAGGTGTTGCTGGAGGCGGTGCTGCTCAGTAATGTCGATGGCAGTAATAATGACATTTTCTACTGAACCATCTTCAAATCGTGTGGCTGTATTCTGAATCTGTAAAATGCATAGGTCACCGGACTTCGTTCGCGCACGCGCCACTCCTGCGACGCGCTCCGCACCATCAACAATCTCCTTCATGCGCTGCTTCGCATTGGGAATCTCAGCTTTATCCAAAAGGCCGCACTGCCAAAGTGTTTTACCGACAAGGTCCTTGGATTTAAATTTTGTAACGATTTCCACAGCAGGATTGACCATGACAATTTTAGCATGACGATCCAAGAGGATGATTAAGGCCGCTGCCTCACGAATGAGTTTTTCATTAAACTGGTGTTGTCTGGCTAACTCCAGTTGTGAGTTCCGTTTTGCCGTGATGTCCATCAGGATCAACATGCCAAAAACGCCCTCTGCTGTGTCGTCAGACGTAATCGTCATTACGGCATGAGCGATTACCGGACGCCCATCTCGACGCCGCAGCGTGATTTCAACCGTCTCCCCATAGAAATCCACCTTCCGGTCGGAAACCTGACGCTTCCATTCTTGCACGAAGCCTTGACACTCAGGTGCTACGATGTCTTGAATTGGTTTGTGAAAGATTTGATTTTCTGAGTAACCAAGCATCAACCGCAGCCTTTGATTCACCTCAACAAACTCAAAACTTGTATCAAAAGTAGCCACACCACAGGGGGTGTTTTCAAACAAGGCTTTGTAGTAAGCTGTTTGCTGGCTTGATTTACGTTCAGAATCAATCTGGTCCGTGATGTCCCGAGTCGAAATAAGGAGGCGATTCTTAGCAAAGGATCGAGTTGTAATCTCAACTGGATACACTCCCCCATCCTGGCGTATCAGCCAATTCCGCTGAATACTTTTCGTCGCGCCCCGCGCTATCTGAGACCTTGGAGGTGCCCTAAAAAGACGATCAAAAGGTCGCTGCATCAGTTCTTCCAGAGTGTAGCCGGTGCTCACTTGAGATTGCTGACTTGCATACAAAATTGACCCACTAAGATCGACGAGGAAAATGGCTTCCACCCATTCTTCAGCCAAGGTTCGATGCAGCGAAGTCAAAGCAGCCTCATTCACTAGAGCCTGATTTTTCAGAGCCAACCGCGTAATGATCTGCGCCATCCCAACAACACGCCCAGAGTTACCCAGTGCATCTGGGGGGAGTGGACGCCAATCATTTTTGATCCACTCCCATCGCCCATCCTTACAGAGGATACGCAACTGTTTAGAGCGGACTTCCCCATTTAACACTGACGAATGCAGCAGCACATTATCTGCATCGTCGGGATGGATGAGTGAGCGCCATCTTTGCGGCATTTCGAGGATCTCCTCAGCCGTAAATCCGAGATGGCGGGCAAAGGCTTCCCCATTGCAAACAAAGGCTCCACTAGCCTGATCGTAAATGTAAGTCATCCGTTCTGTAGCACCCTCAACAACGTGCGACAATATCTCGTGAGAAATCCCTGCATCTGCATGGCGCTGATTAGAAGCCGCCCGTGATACCAGAGTCAATAGCTTACGCTCTTGCTCACTTAAATTCAAGTCTCCTATCTCAGAAATCTGCGCTTCCGATACTTCAATAGACTTCACATGCTGAGGCATGCGAAGTGGATTGAGGGAAGGTTTATTCATTTGAATAACTAAGACTTTTGATTTATTCGGGAGAGTATTGTTCAGGGACTAAGAACAATGTTGAAAGGCTTATTTCAATGAAAATATTGGGTTATGACCATAAATTAATCAATAAGTTGGACTTCATTAGCCTTTCTAAAAAACACGCGAAAACGCAATTAGATACTGATATAGAACATTTTATATTCTTCACATCCCCTACTATTCAATGATGAAACTGCAACTTTTAAGGCTCAAAGGTCCAGACATTATTCCAAATTTGGATAAGATTGGACACTTACGTCTGAATGTTTTCCGTGACTATCCATACCTCTATGATGGAACCCAGGAAGATGAATTCGATTATCTGAAATCCTACTCAAGCTCGGAGACGAGCCTTGTCGTTCTCGCAATGGATGGCGAGAAGGCTGTCGGTGCATCTACTTGCCTAAAGCTCAACGAAGCAGACTCAGGCTTCCGATCTGCTTTTCAGGAAGCTGGTCTTAACACTGACTCAACTTGTTACTTAGGCGAATCTGTTCTTCTTGCCAGCTACCGCGGTCTCGGCATCGGCAAACAGTTTTTTCAATACCGCGAGGCTCACGCCCGCGACTTAGGTTGCAAGATGACGGCGTTTTGCGCAGTGGATCGCCCAAAGAATCATCCACTGCGCCCATCTGAATACCGAGAGCTCGATGGCTTTTGGCAAGCTCAGGGCTACATAAAGCATCCCGAGCTGAAGGCAACTTTCATGTGGAAGGAAGTCCAGGAAACTGAGGAAACGGCCAAGACGTTGACGTTCTGGATCAAAGAACTCAACAGCCCTTCTCTATGATCAAAAAGAAAGCCATCACAATAGACCTACTCACATTTGATCCTGGAACCAGATGCTCCAGCCCTGCCCAATTTGCTTCTACAATAGTCGAACGCGTATGCAACTCTTGGGACTCTGGCGCAGATCTTGTTCTGCTTCCTGAGTTCACCTGGATGGGGCTGGAACCTCTTATTGCAGCCCCTAAAAATGAGGTGCTACAGAGCGTAGCCAAAGTCTTCTGGAGCCAACTCTTCCCAGACATTCAACAGCAACTCTCGCATTCCCAAAAAGCGGTGGTGCTTGGCACAGTGCCCGCAGTGACTGAATCTGGGGCAGTCCGAAATCGGGCGCCGATCTTCTCAAATGGCACTTTCGTTTACCAAGATAAACTGCACCTGACACCTTGGGAGGATTCTTTTGAGCCAGGTGATGTCCTAAAAATTTGGACCTTTGGTCACTTCCGTATCGCGGTCATCATCTGCCTAGATATCGAAATCCCCGAACTATCGGCCAGGCTGCGCCATGAGAAGGTAGATCTCATCCTCTGCCCAAGTGCCACGGAAACGATCCTCGGAGTCGAGCGCGTTAACCGTTGCGCATCTGCGCGTGCTGTAGAACTGGGCTGTTATGTTGGCGTCAGTCATTTAACTGGCACGGCTGAGTCAGTCTTGATCGATTTGAGCCTCGGTTGTGCAGCCTTATACCATCCGTCTCAAAGTGCCTTTAGAGACACAATCCGTCACACAGAGACCCCGATTTATGAAAATGGCAACGAAACCCTGAGAGTTTCGATTGATAAAAATCTGCTGGACGCAGCGCGCCGAATGCATGTAGAAACAAACCCAGCCAATCTTGGCCGAAAAGAGGCGGGAATTGAGCGTTTAATCCGCATCGATTCAATCTTTTTAACTTAACCCATAGTTACCCATCATCATGCTAACTGAATTCAAAAAATTCATCCTCAAAGGCAACGTCATTGACCTTTCCACTGGTGTTATCATTGGTGCCTCATTCGGTGCCATTGTCACAGCTTTCACTAAAGGTATCATTGAGCCTTTACTCGGTATGTTCGGCGGCGGCGCGACCCCTGACTGGAAAATCCCATTCGGAGAAAAATCGATCAAAGTGATGGAGACCGTGATGAAGGGAACTGAAAAGGTGCAACAAGAAGTTACCAAAGTGGTACCTTTTGTTGAGTTTGATATAGGTTCCATCTTTGGTGCTGTCATTGGCTTCATCATTACAGCCGCAGTCATCTTTTTCATCATCATCAAGCCAGCCAATAAACTCATGGCTATGATGCAAAAAGAAGAAGCTGCAGCGCCACCACCAGCCCCTGCTGCTGACATTGTTCTTCTGACAGAAATCCGCGACCTGCTCAAAAAGTAATTTCTCTATCTATCGGCGCTCCGGCTTCGGCTGAGAGCGCCTTTTTTGTTTTCTGGAAGAGCCAACCGAAGCACACCCCAGCCACGCATCTAAAATGGGCAGAGGGTTTTGACTGGAGCTAGCCGGAGTGGCCAATAGCACAAAGTGCCATACCTTTAATTTATATGAAATAATTATAGACACTATAATTTAGTGATGGTAATTATACTGACTTTACTCAGATCATGAAATTCTCATCCATCGTTCTCTTCACTGCTGCTTTCACCTCGGCCATCCTATTGGCCAGCGTATCGCCTGTAGCCGCAGTTACGTCTCCGCTTGTGGCACCGGTGCTGATTCAGATCAATCCTGGCGGCAATGGCATCGTTAGTGGCTATGTCGATGAGCAGTTATCCGTCACATCAGCTGCCCCAGCCACCAGTCACGCAGTCACAAACTTACCCAAAGGCCTCACCCTGAATACCAAGACAGGACGTATCACTGGACGTCCGATTGTCGCAGGCAACTACAGCATTGTTTTCACGGCTTACAATGGCACGGCCAAGAGCTTGCCGATGACCGTCAATTGGACCGTCGAGCCATTGCCAACGAATACCGCCGGCACCTACAATGCGCTGCTTGATCGTCAGACGTGGCTGAATGGTGGTTTTGGCGGCAGCTTAAGGCTAAACGTCAATAGCAATGGCACCTACAGCGGTATCATCACACGAGGCATTCACAGAAACAGTTTCAGCGGCGTGTTAGACGCCCAAGTTGGGATTAGCCCGAGCGGCTATTTCTTCGTTCCACGCCGTGCTCCCTATGCTCCATTGGAGTGCACTTTCAGTTTACCCATTGGAAATGGCCAAATCTTCGCTACCCTGCGTGAGGCACCCGAGGCACCTGCCACTGCGGGCGTTACGGCCAATATCTTCGGCTTCCGCGCGGCCTACAGCAAAACCAATCCCGCTTCTTCGGCTTTTGTAGGACGTTGGAACAACGCTTATGAGATCTCTCCCACTCTCGTGCGTAATGCCATTTACCCACAAGGAGCTTCCTGGGCCACACAAACAGTTAGCAGCACTGGTACTGTGCTGTGGACTGGTCGCCTAGCAGACGGCACCAACTTCACCTATGCCACCGATCTGGCACAAGGAGGTCAAACAGCACTGCATGTGATGCTCTTCAATTACAGTAGCTCAATCCAGGGCTGGCAGACACTGACCTCTAGCACGGGTCGCAGTGTCGCTTCTCTCGGCTGGGTAAAACTCAAAACAGGAGGCCGCAGCTATGCCGACGGTTTCCCACTACACACACTCTCTGGCAACGGAGCCAAGTACACCCCGCCAGCACTAGGCAGTCTGATTTTAAACATTCGCTCAGGCTCTGACAACGCAGTCGCCACCTTCACGGAGGGTGGTCTTAGTTCCGCCTTCAACCAATTGTTCACTGTTGGTGCCAACAATATTCTTGTCCTGCCAGTTGGACCTGCCAATCCCTATCGCCTGAACGCCAGCCTCAATGTGACCACTGGTCTTTTGTCTGGCCGTGGCACCGCCATTAACTTCAACGCTAATCAGGCCAGCAGCGGACGTCCGGGCAGTTTCAGCGGACTCGTCGTACCAGGCCGCGACCAGGCCGTTGGCCATTTCTTACTTCCTAGCGACACTTCAGCCACCGCGCCGATCCTTTCGGGCAAATTCTTGGCTGAGGAAACGGGTGTGCTGAATTAATCAGCCGAACTGGGCCCAGACTTAATGATCCCTCTGCGGGCAATGCAATCCCGAACGATCCGCAGACAATCGTCAGGGCTGGCAAGCATGGGCAGAGTGAGGGGCTGGCCCTGAACACGGAGATGGCGCAGCTTGCCCAATCGCCGCACATCCGTCACCTCAATGCCGTGTGAGGCAAAGAACTGGACGACTTCCTGATCGCTGGCGTAGAGACTCATGGCTAAACTTTGGCAAGTTTTAGTAATTCCTTCACTCGGCTGAGCTCAGAGGCAGATGTCTTTGCGACAAAGCCACGAGCATGGGCAAAATGCACATCGGGCTCTTTTTCGATGCGGGTAAAGTCGTAACCGGGGTGGTCGTTGTGACGGGAGAGTCCATAACCACTGCCCCGCCGATCAGGGTAGATCAGAGCCGCGACCGTGCTGTTCTTGCCGACACTTTCCAAATAACGCCCGATGCCAAAAGAAGGCTCCTCCGGCATAGGCTCAGTGCGCGGGAGATAGAGCACCTCGTGATCATCGACACTCCATATTTCTGCGGTCTCAGCGATAAAATCCAGCCGTGACCTCAGGTCACGGAGATACTCAAGCAGATCCTCACCGATGTAGCTGAGCATCTCCCATAGAGGCTCGCCCGGCTCCAATCGCTTTGCTTTGGCAAATCGACGCAGGATCGTGATGTCGATTGGCGAGCTGAGCTTACTTATCGCGTTACGATCCACACCCAGCCACTTCGCAGTGACATTGGGCCCACGGGTATCAAACCACTCTGCAGGCTCTAACCACTCACAAAACTGCCGTGCGTCTTCATAAACCCCAAGGTGCTGCAAAACCAGACTCAGTGCACACACTGGCGGATGATCGGCGGGGAACTGATGATGATCAAAATTGTTCCGCTCAGGCGCATGCTCGCCTCCGACATCCACCACCGCAATGCTAGGATCAGCCAGATCCACATCTGTCGGCTCACGCCGGACAATGGGCACGCGATGAACCGCAGCCAGCAAGCTACAGGCCAGCAGTTCGTCTTTGTGAGAGCCGCCAGGATGAGTCAGAATAAGGGAAAGAGCCATGAATGAAAGGCGCGGAGGTTACGGGATTCCCCGAAGACGGCAACCTCAGGTTCGACTCATATCACGAAAGGTTGATTTATGCTGCGAACGGTCTTTTGACAAATGAGCGTAGCGCGGCACTCTGGAGGTTCTTTGAAAAACGTCCTTTTTGTCTGCACTGGAAACACCTGCCGCAGCCCCCTGGCTGAGGTGCTTTTTCGTGACTTGGTGAAAGCCGCTCAAGACTATGACGTAAACAGTGCGGGTGTTGGCGCTTTTTCTGGACAAGCAGCCAGCCGCCATAGCGCCAAACTGGCCAAAGAACGCGGCCTAGACCTCTCCAAGCACCAGAGCAAGGCCGTGACCATTGATCTCGTGGATCAGGCGACACACATCTTTGCCCTTGGCCGCAGCCATCTAGCCGCCCTCCTCATGGACTACCCTGAGGCTGAAGATAAAATTTACCTCCTGAGTGAGTTCACGGCTGACGATAAACTGCGTGGCAAAGACGTCTCTGATCCCTTTGGCGGTGATTTGGAAGAGTATCGTGAAATGCAGGAACATCTGGACAAATTACTGCCTAGCATTCACGCCTTCATTGAGCAAACCTGGAAACCCTCCCAATCGTAACCCTTTCCCTAATGTCGAACTCTACGCTGCCCCACACCATCGCTATCGGATCTGACCATGGCGGTCTTGCTCTGAAAAATGTCGTCGTCGCCCACTTGAAGGCCAGCGGCAGCTACAGCGTCGAAGACCTGGGCACCTACAGCATGGACAGCGTGGATTACCCAGACTACGCAGAGCTCGTCTCTGAACGTGTGCTCGATGGCCGAGCCGACGCTGGCATTCTCGTCTGCACCACGGGCATCGGCATGTCCATCAGTGCCAACCGCCATGCTGGCATCCAGGCCAGCCTTGTGAGCGATACGGAAACCGCTGCCATCACGCGTGAACACAACGCGTCCAACATTCTCTGCCTCGCTGGTAAAACCACGCCTGAAGCTACCGCTAAAGACATCGTGGACACCTGGTTAAAGACCCCCTTCGCTGGTGGCCGCCACGGGCGCAGAGTCGATAAAATGAATACCCAAGCCCATCCCCTCAGCATCCTCGCCACCGCAGATCCAGCCGTCGCCGAAATCATTCGCGGTGAGCAGCATCGTCAGCAAAACAACATCGAGCTCATCGCCAGTGAGAACTTCACCAGCCGAGCCGTCATGGCCGCGCAGGGCTCATGTCTGACCAATAAATATGCCGAAGGTTATCCAGCCAAGCGCTGGTATGGCGGCTGTGAGGAAGTGGATAAAGTAGAGCAATTGGCCATCGACCGCGCCTGCCAGCTCTTTGGAGCTAAATACGCCAACGTCCAGCCACACTCAGGCTCCCAGGCCAATGCTGCCGTTTATTTCAGCGTGCTTCAACCAGGCGATAAAGTACTCGGCATGAACCTCGCCCACGGCGGTCATCTTACCCATGGTAATCCAGCGAACTTCTCCGGCCGCTTCTACAACTTCTGCCAATACGGTGTACGCCAGTCAGATGAACTCATCGACTACGATGAGCTGGCCGAAGTCGCCAAGCGCGAGCAGCCAAAAATGATCACCGCAGGTGCTTCTGCCTACCCGCGTATCATCGACTTCAAACGCATGAGCGAGATCGCCAAAAGCGTCGGCGCATACCTCTTTGTCGATATGGCCCACATCGCCGGCCTCGTCGCTGGTGGCGCGCACCCGAGTCCGATGGAATACGCGGACTTCGTCACCAGCACCACGCATAAATCCCTGCGCGGTCCCCGTGGCGGCATCATCCTGACCAACAACGAAGATCTCATCAAAAAGATCAACAGCCAAGTTTTCCCAGGTGTGCAGGGCGGCCCTCTCATGCACGTCATCGCTGCCAAAGCCGTCTGTTTTGGTGAGTGCTTAAAGCCTGACTTTGCGCAATACACCGCGCAGGTGGTGAAGAATGCCCAAGCTCTGGCCGGTCGCCTTAGCGAGATCGGCTACCGCATCGTCAGCGGTGGCACTGATAACCACCTCATGCTAGTCGATCTTCGTCCCAAAGGTCTGAATGGCAAAGTGGCCAGTGAGACTCTGGATCACGCCGGCATCACCGTGAACAAAAACGGCATCCCATTTGACACCGAGAAAATCACTCTTGGTGGAGGTATCCGTATCGGCACTCCAGCCGTCACGACGCGTGGCATGAAAGAGGCTGAAATGGTACAGATCGCCAACTGGATCGACAAGGCCCTCACGAATAAGGACAACTCAACCGTGCTTGCCGAGATCAAAGCCGAGATCGCCCAAATCAACGAGCGTTTCCCGCTGCCGTAAGCGCACCATCCAAGTTCTGAAAAGATCGTGGGATGTCGAAAGACATCCCACTTTTCATTTTCAAAAGGTTCTACTTCCGAGCTTCGGCAAGAGCTTTATCCATGACCTCTTTAAGGGTGACTTCGTCACCGTTGCGGCGTTTGCTTTCATCGGCGGCTTCCATGAAAGCATAGATTTCTAGGGTCTCTTCCGCTGAGACTGGGACGATTCCAGTGCGGAAAAAATGCACGGCGGCGAAAAGCAGCGGATCATAGCCATCGTAGCTGCCCACAGCAGACTCACCTTTTTCACCAACGGCTTTGCCGCCATAGCCTTTGTTTTCAGAGAAGGTGCCTTTTCTGCCGCCGTCCCAGGTGCCAGTGACGGTGATTTTACCATCGGCAGTGGTGCCACGCTTTACCGAAATGCACCCAGTGCCCATGACCGTGAATAGGCTCTCGACTCCATGAACGCCATACCAGAAGAGATCTGGGTGCGTCTTTTCTAGGGAGGCAGGACTGTAAGTTTCCGCCTGGCTCACCTTCCCAAGACTGCCACCGCGCACAGCCTGCGTCGTTTTGCCAAAACGTAGAGATGAGGAGGAAAACAGAGGCACTCCAGCAGCCTTAGCTTCATCAAAAATTTTGATCGCATCCACCAGAGTGCCTGCGATCGGCTTATCGATAAAGACGGGTTTATGTGCAGCAAGGCATGGGCGCAATTGCTCCAGATGCGGACGGCCATCGTTGGTTTCTAGAAAAATGACATCCACTTTGTCTAGCAATGCCTCAATGCTAGGCACGATCTCCACACCCATGGCTTTCACTTTCTCAATGTATTCAGGCACACGCTTGGTGCTGGACTCGATGTCTTTGGATCCCTGTGCATAAGCAGCTACCATTTGCACGCCCATCACTTCAGGCTTCTGGGGCTGAGCATTCAGCGTCTTGGTAAACGATAAAACATGGGACGTATCGAGGCCGATAATACCAGCGCGAATGTTTTGAGCATTTATCTGAGTGGCGAGTCCAAGAACAAAGACAGTAGAGAGGATGGTACGAGTCATGCTTGAGCTAAACGAAGCACCCCGCCCTGCTCCTTGCATATCAGCGCGACACGATGTGGCTGTAATGTGTCCAAAAGCTAGTTTTCGCAGTTACCCAAGAAACAACGAAAGTCGGTATTTATAAAAAATTTACATCCCTTAACATTTTATTGTTGCAATATTATTTATAATTTACATAATGACTATGGAATCCGAAACAAATATGAAAAAGCTCATCCTCATCCAAAACGATTATCCATCGACCGGCAAGAGCACAATCGCTCGCTGCTTCAGCCGTTACCTCGGCCAATACGGCGTCTCTCATCAGATGAAAACTCTGGTGGACGATGCTTCAGCCGACGATCATGAACACCATATCGACAGCACGCGTCTGACGCGTCGTTCGTTCATGGAGACCCTGGCAGA
This sequence comes from Verrucomicrobiaceae bacterium, assembly GCA_027489965.1. Lineage (GTDB taxonomy): Bacteria > Verrucomicrobiota > Verrucomicrobiia > Verrucomicrobiales > Verrucomicrobiaceae > Prosthecobacter. The sequence continues at coordinate 122,297 of JAIXZA010000004.1, read as the reverse complement.
AAGCCCCATTACCATTCTCGAAGTGAGCACAGGCATGGGTGAGTTTTTCCACAAGTTTTATCAAAACCACCAGCTTGAGACCGCTCTGGAAAAAGCTGATTTCACCCTATCTGTCGTGCTACCAGTCACCAGCGAAGGAGACAGTTTTGATTCTGTCATTGAGTCGGCAGAAGTCTTCTCAGACCATGCCGAATACCTCATTGCACACTTGATCACTAGCAGTTACGAAGATGATGATAAAGTCTGGGACCGTAGCTACGCAGCCCGTGTGATGGACATGTTCGAAGCCGTAGAGCTTTACATCCCTGAAGTCGGCTTCCAGGTGGACATGGTCCTCCGCAGTGAGCACAAAGAGCTCTCGGAAGTCCTGATGGGTAACCAGCCCGCAGAAGACTTGGGCAAAGACTTCGCGAAATGGCATAACCGCGTCATGGGCCAGATCGATAGCGCCCGCCAATATCTTTTTGGCGAAGCCTTTAAACCAACGACACAGCCAAAACTCGAAGAAAAGAAAACACGTCTCAAAGCACGCGCAGCGTAAAAGCGGCTGTCCCCAATTCACTCCAATTAAACAACCCCGCCCGCTTTCTCAGCGCGTGGGGTTGTTTGTCTTTTGGTCAAACTGACGCGTGCCAAAGATAACCAATAAACCGGAAGAAGCCAAAATGAGTGCCACGGCACACAGCGCCGCGCCCATACCATGATGCACTTTTAGCCAGCCAATCATTTCTGGACTCAGATAACCGGCAAGATTTCCCACCGAGTTAATCCATGCGATCCCAGCTGCGGCAGCTGTGCCAGACAACATGGCCGTAGGCAATGCCCAGAAACAGGCAATCGCAGACATGACTCCAGTGATAGCCACCGCCAACAGTCCAAGAAGCAGTAACGGCGGCAAACCAGGGATGCCACTGGCAGCAAAGGCGACTCCAGCAACCAATGCGGAAAGCCCTACATGCCAGCGTCGCTCAGTTTTACGATCAGAACTTCGGCTAACCAAAATCATGCCTAAAGCAGCTATGGCCCACGGAAAAGCCGAATACAAACCCACCATCCAATCATCCTGGGTGAGATTGTCTTTGATGATTTGTGGCAGCCAAAAAGAAGTTCCATAGAGTCCCACAACAGCCCCCAAATAGATGGCGCAACAAAGCCACACACGCGGCGAAACAAAAACATCCCAGACTTTGTGCGAGACATGACCTGTTTCCGCTTTTTTGAGCTCCTCATCTACTAAACGACTGCGCAGAAACTCTTGTTCTTTTAACGTAAGCCAGCGTGCCTGCTCAGGCCGATCCGTCAGTAGCCAAGGTAAAGCCAGCCCTACGAGCGTGGTCGGAATACCCTCCAAAATAAACAGCCACTGCCAGGAAGCCAAGCCGTACCAACCTGCTGTAGTTTTTAGCAGCCATCCCGAAAATGGTCCACCAATCACACCAGCAACCGCAATCGCCGTCATAAACAGCGCCACCATCCGCGCTCGATGCTCACTCGGGTACCAATAGGTCAGGTAAAGAATGATCCCGGGAAAAAAGCCAGCCTCAGCAATACCGAGCAGAAAACGCAGTGAATAAAACGAGATCGGGCTGTGACTCCAAGCCAGACAAGCGGACACAATCCCCCAACCAATCATAATCCGCGCCAACCATAATCGCGCGCCGACCCGATGCAGGATCACGTTTCCTGGCACCTCAAAAAAGAAATACCCCAAAAAGAAAACTCCTGCCCCAGTGGCAAAAACTGCCTCTGAAAACCACGGCTCAGCCTTCATTGACAGTTTAGCAAAACCAACGTTTACACGATCAATGTAGGCCAGAATATAGCTCACAAAAAGTACCGGCATGAGACGACGGGTCACTTTGCGGTAAACGGCTGATTCCAAGGTGGCTGATGACATAGTCATGAGAATGAGCGTTGAAACTGAACTTGACCAGCCAGAATCATTCACTGACGAAAACTTCTCCTAATGAATGTCGTGGATGATGAGTTTAATGTTGCCGACCAGCCAACGATGAAAGCCACTCTATTTCTTTTATTCACTCTCACCCTGAATCTTGTTCAGGCCCAGATGCCAGCCGAGATCGTCATCGCAGAGCGCAGCAAACTTCTCGCTGGCGTCACAACAGTGCCCAAACCCGGAGCACCAGGCCCCGTTGCCATTTGGGGAAATATGGCTTTCCCCATTCTATCAGCGCCAGATAAGGAAGGCTCAGAAATCGCGGTCGCAGCAGCCGCGGGATATGGCAAAGGCCGCATGATTCTCTTTGGGCACAACAGCTTTCTTGACGGGGGCCTGGGGCCTGATCACGCTAAATTGATGGCCAATTGTGTTACCTGGGCCGGAGCTCAAGAGAAACCAAAACTTGGCCTTCTGGGAGTCAATGCGGTGAGTTTCTTTGATCAGCGCGGCTTCCGAACTGAAAAATATCTAGGCCCAATCACAACAAAGACACTTAAAGATTACGACGTCATCATTGCTAATCTTCAAGGCATGACAGATGCAGCTGAAGGCGCTTCTTTGATTCAGTGGATTAAAGAAGGTGGTGGATTTATCGGTGGCATGACAGGCTGGGCTTTTAGCCAAACGAGCGGTGGCCAAGAGCTTTCCGTTTCTCACGGCGTCAATCAAGCCCTCATGGCAGCAGGCGTCGCCATCACTGACATGAGCGGCTTTGAGCAGATCACAGCCTTCACAGCCCGATCAACATTGCCCAAACTCATGAATGCCTCAGAGGCCGTCAACTCGATCAAAAAACAGACCACTGGCAACGCCCTCCTCACTCCAGAAGAAGTTAAGCAAAGCTCCAACGCCATCCAAATTGCTCTGGCCGCGCAACCACCAGATCGCAGCCATCTGCGAGATGCCATCACTGCCGCCCTTGGTTCAGGGGATAGCAGCGGTCCCATGCCCACGAAAGAAGAACCTCTCACGCAAACAGCTCATGCCTCGGCGCGCATTCGCCTAGGCATGGAGACCCGCGTTCTTCGCCTCGCTGCCAATGAAGCTGTGGCGGCACACCCAGCCCATCTGGCCTTTCCTGGTCCAACACCAGCAGAGGCACCACGCATCACGCAACAGATCCCGATCAATCCAACCATCCCGGGCTGGACCAGCACGGGGCTCTACGCCGCTGCTGGCGATACCATAACCATCACCATTCCGTCCAGCCACGTTGACAAAGGTTACGCCGTCCGCATTGGCTGTCATAGCGATACCCTTTACCATCTAGACAGCTGGCAAAGAGCACCTGATATCACAAAAAGCACCCCACTCGTGGCCACCGTCACGAGGACGGCAAGCGCTTTCGGCGGACTCCTCTACATCGAAGTCCCCAGCCGTGCGGCCCAGACCGCAGACATGACTGTGATCATCAGTGGGGCCGTCCCTTCTCCTCTTTTCATTTTAGGAAAAGATGACGATGCCAAATGGAACACTGAGATTAAAAAACGCCCGGGCATCTGGGCCGAGATGGCCTGTGATAACTTGATCATCTCCTTCCCCTCATCGGTAGCCAGAGGCGTGAATAACCCGACAGAGCTCATGAGTTTCTGGCAAAAAGTCGTCGAAGCTCAGGATGATGTCAGCAATCAAACCACCGAGCGCAAACGGCCTGAGCGCATCGTCGCCGACGTCCAAATCAGCGCTGGGTACATGCACAGCGGCTACCCCATCATGATTCCGACCAGTGCCGCACCCGAAATGGTCACCTTCAGTCGCTTGAAATTCCCAGGCTGGGGTTTTTACCATGAGATCGGACATAACCATCAACGAGGAGATTTCACCTTTGATGGGACAGGCGAAGTCACCAACAACGTCATCGGCATGTACTGCTACCATGAAGTCCTAAAAAAGGACTGGCTCATCGGCCATCCCGCCATCAGTGAAGATGCACGAAAAGAAAACCTGCAAAAAATCAAGCGTGCCCCAATCAAATGGCAGGCTTGGAAAAGTGATCCCTTTCTCGCGCTCACCACCTACATTCAGCTCATGCAGGAATTTGGCTGGAATAGCTGGCGTCAATATCTTCATAGTTTTGCCGACAGTAGCTACGGCCCCACGCCGAAGGGAGATGATGAACGACGCGATCAATTCCTCATCCGTTACTCCAAAATCACCCAAAAGAACCTCGGCCCGTTCTTTGATGCCTGGGGAATCCCCGTCAGCGCCGAAGCCAAAGCCAAAGTCAGCAAACTAGAACCCTGGATGCCCAAAGGCCTCTGACCCTGTTCATAGTTTCAAGGATACGTGCTTGATTACAGGCGCGCCTTCAGCCAAGGATGCAGTGTCCCCCGACCGACCTGTGATTCTGCGACTCCTGCTTCTATTTGCTTCTCTACACCTGCTCGCCAGTTGCGTTCATGCCCCAAAGTCGCCAACGGTCAAAGAGCCTTTTTGGTCATTGAATCGGTTTAGTGAAAAGCGCATCGCTAACGATCTCAGAACCGCAGCATCGGCCTGGGACATCTGGAAAAACAGCGCCAATTCCGCCAGCAAAAGAGCCAAAGCCGAAGCTGATTATGAGCGCGCCGTTGCCTCCATTTTGGATGAATGGAATAGCCGCAAGCTGCCACGGGACTGGCAGCTGACCAGTCGATTTGAAGGCTCCGGCAGCAGTTTTCAAATTCAACTTCTACCTCCACCTGGCTCGCCACAGGAGGTCTCACCATTGGTTTTAGATCGGCTGCGACTGGCAAAAAACGTGCCTGTTAGAAAGTCGCGCGATGTCACAGAAGCTGGTATCGGTATACCTGTCGTCGGAGAAGTCTCTTATTCCCCAAAAATGGCGCAACAATACCCGCTGATGCCACTCAATGGTGGCCATCTGACGCTTACTGCGTTGATCGTTTTTGATCCAAAATCAGAAGACTCAAAAGCACCACGCCAGGCGCATCTGCGCCTCTATAATCCGCTACGTCAGCCTACCCTTAAAATCGGTCAGCGTACCATTGCGCTTGAGGCTAATTACAGCGCCGCCAAAAAGCTGGCCCTCGATAACAACTTCCTGCGCCGTTTCTCCCTCATCGGTGCTCTGTTCCCAGAAAAAACCATCGCCGACAGCAAGCTCTACCGCCTGGAAATCCATGATCCGCAGCGTATCCCCGTCACCTTTGTCCATGGCGTGCTCAGTGATCCTCACATCTGGTATCCCTGCATCAATGCCATCTACGCTGACCCTGTCCTGCGCGCCAATTACCAGCCTTGGTATTTCCTTTACCCCACTGGCATGGCCGTGCCCAACACTGCACGCCGTTTGCGGGAATCACTCAAAGAAGCCCGTGAAAAACTAGATCCCGATCACAATGACCCTGGCATGGATCAGATGGTCCTCGTCGGCCACAGCATGGGCGGACTGCTCAGTCGCATCCAGAGCATCGACTCTGGGGAAGACTTCTGGAAAGCCTACTTTAAGCGCCCACCAGCCGAACTAAACCTCACGGAAGCCAGCCGTGAGCGCCTCACCCAATCGCTTATTTTCACTAAAGAACCCGACATCAAGCGTCTCATTTTCATTGCCGTCCCACAGAGAGGCAGCGCCGTCGCGGATAAAGGCATCATTTACCGACTCTCCACCCTCATCCGACTGCCGATCGACTCCCTGTTTTTGGTCAAAGAAATCATTTCTGGCAACAGTGACGCCCTCAATCCCCAGATCCGCGGCTGGGGCATGTTTGCTTTCCTCAGTTCTGGCACTCTTTCCCCCAAGCATCCCTATTTTAAAGCCCTGAATAGCAAACCCATCCCAATCCCACATCACAGCATCATCGGCCGTGTTGGAAACAAACCTTTATTGGAAAGCAGCGACCGAGTCGTACCCTACTCCAGCTCACACCTCAGCACCGGCACCGAAAAAATCGTCCCCTGCTGGCACGGCTGCGTCGAAGACCAAGTAGTCATCGACGAAGTCCTCAAACGCCTGCACGAGCACCTGAAAGCACTAGGAAGAGAGTAGCTGAGAAGATTGCGGTTGTTGACAGTGGTTTGCTATTGTTAACCTTTATTTGCCAAAGCCACTGCACACTATTCATCCCTCCCTATGTTCCAAACCGGTCAAAAAGTCGTCTGCATCAATGATCAATTCGAACCCTGGGTCTATGATCTCTATACGGCTTTGCCAAAGAAGGACCGAATCTACACAGTCCGCTCCATGGCAGCCGGACGATCCAATCCCAAATTTTCAGTCAATGATGATGCTGAGATCCAGCTCACGGATGCTGAGTTCGACATTCTGCTGCTTTTAAAAGAGCTGCAAAATCCTGACGACCCCCACAGTAGCCTCAAGCAGGAACTTGGCTTCCGCAGCGAGCGTTTCGCCCCCCTTCAAACCGACAGCGAGGAGGCAGAAGAAAAAGAACTCATTGGCGTCGGCACCGGAAAAGAAGATTGGGAGCCTGAACTTCAGCCGGCCTAACCTGATCTATTCATGAAAGTCGTCACGAGACGCCTCGAAAGCCCGCAGTGGGAAAACAAGCCCAGCGCGGCCAATGTAAGCTTGCAGCAAGTCGCAGTAGAGTTTCATGAATAGGTCAGGTTAAGGATGCTATTCCGAAACTGACGGCATTTGTTTAGTGAAAACAAAAGATCACTCAGAAGGCGGACGACGGTTCTACCAAGCGGATACGCCCGCGAAGTGCTCACGAGCCACTGAAGCAGCCATCCCACCCACCTGCATGCCGACTTCTAAACCAATGAAAAAATCGTGACATAGATCAGGCTAGTTTCTGCTTCAGGACCAGGAGCTTCTCTTGAAGCCCCACATACGGAACCTTTTGCACAGGCGTGCTTTCACGCACAGCCATCGCTGCGGCGACGCCTGCGGATTCGCCTAGAATCATCCAGACAGGCTCCATGCGAATGGAGGTCATAGCGATGTGGCTGGCACTCACGCAGACTGGAACGAGAAGGTTGGTGCACTCGCTTTGCTTTGGCGTGATCGCACGATACGGGATCTTATAAATACCTTCGTGTTTGCTGTCGAGATACAGCATTGAAAACTCGCCACCGTAGAGCGCCACCTTGCCCTCCAGCGCATAGGTAGCATAAGGCCAATCATCCACACCGTACGAAGCGAGCCCGATGCTATCCTCAGGATTAGTGCTGCCTTCGAGGTCCGTCTGAGTCAGGACATACTCGGACCTCATGCGGCGAGCCTCACGCACATAAAGCTGATGCGGCCATCCTCCTGTTTCATCGAAAATACCGCGCTGAAAACCCAACTCGGCAGCAAGTTTTTTGAACTTATCAGGCACGCAATCATCGGTGCGAAGGAAGTGCGTCATGCCACGCATAAACTCCTGATCAGCCTTCCAAATACGAGCGCGGGTAGCGTAATCGCCATCGGGATAGTCAGCATTACTGCCATAGTTCGTTGGAGCTAACAGCGCCCGAGCAAGATTTCCCTGCCCGATCGAGTGAATGCGACCACCCGCTTCCTCAAAGAACCCAAGCTTGCCCTTCATGCGGCGGCCCAGGTCAATCCCAGCCTTGTTTTTAAAACCACGGCGATACAACTCAAACTGTTTGGGATCGTAGTTCTCTGGCGGATCAATCGGGATACGATCTGGATCCTTACTAAACTTCCAGCGGAAGCCATACCCCATCGTCAACCGATCCGCGCTGCCTTCTGGCTGCGGTTTCATGTCTTGAATGAAAGGCAACAGTCCACTCTTGGAATCACCCGGCGTCACATACGGATCAATGTCATACACAGCGAGGTTAGGCCTCACGCCAGCGAGCGATTCCCCATACTCACCTTGACTCTCGCGACCCCAAGTGTAGCTCACGCCCGCTCGTGCCATGAGATCGCCCTCATAGGAACAATCGATAAATACCTTCGCCTTGATCGTCATTGCGTTTGGCTTTGTCGCTGTAGCGACTGGACAACCTCGAGCATCAGGCGGCGCATGATCCAGAACCATATTGAGTATGCTCGCACCTTCCTTAAGCACCGATGAAACACGATGTTCATAAATGACGCGAATGCGATACTTCTTCACCAACGACAAGAAGACCTCGCGATACTTGGCATCGTCATAGTTTTTCGATAGGATGCTCAAAGCCGTGCCACCGACTGCCTTCTCACGTCCCCAGTCCACATGACTCAAGCCACCACCTGTCATGCCACCCAGCCATCGACTCGGCTCAATAATCACGACGGTGCAGCCTTGCTTAACCGCTGTCACTGCTGCCATCACCCCACTGGCGGTGCCGCCATAAATACAGATGTCAGCAGCATCACCGCCCACTCCATAAGCAGCGCCTACTAAGGTCGAAGCTGCAATCGAATGAGAGATGAAACGACGACGCGACAGAAATGAATGATTCATAACGCGATTATAACTAGTGCTTCATGTGTTTGTCGAGAAATGCCAACACCTGAGACCTGAGATCGATGCCTTCCTCGACCAGCTTGAGGTGTGTGGTGCAACGGGAATAACTACCCATTTGTACACAACTTTTGGATTCGAGAAGCCTTAGCATGGTCCCTGCATTTATTCGTAACTTTGATTCGCAATCGAAGACAAATGTCCTTGAAGCTTGCGCGATCTCTCCGAGCCTGATTCGACCAACCATCGAATCGACATGTCCGACATCCGCGCCCTCGAACCCTCTGCACTCTGGAACTGTTTTGCCGACCTCAATGCTGTGCCCCGGCCTTCAAAGAGAGAAGATCGTGTGGTGGCTTTTGTGCGTGACTTTGCCGACCGCCACGGGCTGCTATCGATCCTAGATAGCGCTGGCAATGTCATCATCAAGAAACGTGCAACGTCTGATCGACAAGGACATGCTCCGGTCATTATGCAAGCTCACCTGGACATGGTTCACAAGGCGGCAGACGGTCTTGACTTTGACTTCGACACACAAGGTATCGACATGTGGGTGGATGGCGATTGGGTGCGAGCACGCGGCACGACGCTGGGAGCTGACAATGGCCTTGGCGTTGCCGCTATTCTCGCAGTGCTCGCTTCCACTGATCTCTCGCATCCGCCGATCGAAGCGCTCTTCACCTTGGATGAAGAGCAGGGCATGGGCGGGGCTCTGGGACTGCAACCTGGCCTGTTGACAGGAAGAACCATGCTCAATCTCGACTCCGAAGAAGACGACACCTTCACGATCGGCTGTGCTGGCGGCGTGGATACATTGGCCAGCCTGGACTACACAGAATCCATCCATGGACCTGATGAGCCCTACCTGGCAATCCACATCAGTGGACTTCGTGGTGGTCATTCAGGTTTGCAAATCCACGAAGGACGCGCGAATGCGATCAAACTCATGGCCCGTATTCTAAGTGCTTGTGGCACTGACCTTATAGCCGTAGCAACGATGCAAGGCGGCAGTGCACGGAATGCAATCCCAGCTCAGTGTTCAGCGCAGGTCGTCATTCTGGATCAGCCACGCTTTGATGAAATCTTTGCCAAAGAAGTCACAGGTATTCGTGAAGAATTTCGCCTGATCGAGCCAAACCTCAGCATCACGATACAACCTGCAAAGGTCGCACAAGGCTACATTTCAACCATGGCCTCGCATGTGCAGGCACCGTTCATCCTAGCACTCCAAGCCGTTGTGAATGGCGTGTATCGGATGAGTCCCGTCGTCCAAGGCTTGGTCGAAGCTTCATCAAACCTATCCCTGATAGCACTTGGAGATGGGCACGCCGAGTGGAGCGGCCTGCAGCGCAGCTCAGTTGCGTCCAGCCTGACAGATGTTGCACGGGCTTTTGCCGCCCCCTTTCAAATGATGGGAGCAGACGAGATGAACTGCCCTGAAATCCGTCATGATGCAGGTTACCCAGGCTGGAGTCCCAGTGCTGAATCACCGATCCTAGAGCTGATGAAGCCCCTCTACCGCGAACTGTTTGGTCACGAAGTTAAAGTCGGTGCCTGCCATGCGGGTCTGGAATGCGGCGTCATCAGCATCGCTTACCCAGGACTGGACATGATTTCCTTTGGCCCTAACATCCACGAGGCACATTCAGAAAAAGAGTGTGCCAGCATTAGCTCCACTCAAAAATTTTGGCGGCTACTGACAGCCACACTCGCAGCCCTACCTTAGCAAGACAAAAGTTCATCTTTTTGAAGCATGATTGCCACTTGAAACTAGGGCAAGCAACATTCAAACGAAGAGCGCACCATGAGCGGATTCACCGGAACCTTAAACCCCCAGCAACGACAAGCAGCCACGCACATCCATGGCCCACTGTTGATCCTGGCTGGAGCAGGCACGGGCAAGACGCGTGTCGTCACAGCCCGAGTGGCTTTCATGATCAATGAAGGCATCAAAGCAGAGCATATCTTAGCTGTCACTTTCACCAACAAAGCCGCAGCTGAAATGCGTGAGCGCGTGAAAGACATGTGCCGAGACGGCCAAGGGAAAAAAGTCATCGTGGGTACCTTCCATGCTTTTTGTGCCAAGCTCCTGCGCGAGTTCGCCGAGCATGTCGGTTACAAAAAGAACTTCGTCATCTATTCCGCGGCCGAGCAAGTCAGCTTGATCAAGAGAGTGCTCAAAGGCCTGCTGATCAAAGAGGAAACCATGGACCCTCAAAAGGCGCTGGCACGCATCAGCAAAGCCAAGAACAATGGAGAAGAAGTCGGCGACCCCACCATGGATCTCTATGCTGCCGTGGCTGAAAAATATGCCAACGAGATGCGAGCACTGAACGTCATGGACTTCGATGATCTACTCTGTCTCGGCGTCAAATTACTGGAGGAAAATGGAGACGTTCGAGCCACGCTGCATCAGCGGCACAAATACATCACGGTCGATGAGTTTCAGGACACCAACTCCCTGCAAATGCGTCTGCTGCGGGCACTCGTTCCAGCGCCTTACAATGTCTGCGTCGTAGGTGATGATGATCAGTCCATCTATGGCTGGCGCGGTGCTGAAATCACCAACATCACTGAATTCGAGAACTTCTTCCCCAACCCAACAGTGGTAAAGCTGGAGGAAAATTATCGCTCTACCACCGCCATCCTGCATACGGCCAACAGCCTGATTAAAAACAATGCCGGACGCCGTGAAAAGCAGCTCTGGAGCCGAAACCTCAACGTTGAACCCGTTCGTCTCGTCGTAGTTGAGGATGATGCCGAAGAAGCCGAAATGATCGCCAAGGAGATCGAAGCAGGTTTTTACAATAACAAAGAACCCTGGGAATCCTATGCCGTACTCTTCCGCACCAATGATCAGAGTCGCATCCTTGAGCAGGCCTTTCGTGCCAAAAAGATCACCTACCGCGTCGTCGGAGCCCGGAGTTTCTTTGATCGCCGAGAAGTGAAGGACGTTCTGTCTTACCTGACCATCCTGCATAATCCGCACGATGACATCTCGCTCCTGCGTGTCCTAAACACCCCCACACGCGGCATTGGCGGCACGACGGCTGAATTAGCCAGAGATCACAGCATGGTGAAGCAGTTCAGCATTTGGGTAGCTCTCTGTGATGAAGATTTCCTCCGCCAGATCCCCGAGAAATCACGCAACGCCGTCCGTGGATTCACCGAGCTCATCTGCAAATATGCCAGCTCCGCAAGCGCTCAAGGGACCGACCTGGTGACTCTGACCGAAGCCCTAATCAAAGAGGTGGAGTACATGGAGTATCTGCAAAAAATGGCCAAGAAGCCTGAAGAATACAATGCCTGGGAAAACGGCATCTCACTCTTCCTGACGCAGATCGCCAACTTTCAAGAAAACAACAAATCGGAAGGCCTCGGCGGCTTCATCGACTCAGTCACTCTCAATGACGAACGGGAGGATAAAGACGACATCGAAAAGAAAAAAGGAGTCTGCCTGATCACTCTGCACGCCAGCAAAGGATTGGAGTTTCCCATCGTTTATCTACCCGGTATCGAACAGGGCATTGTTCCTCATAAGCGCAGTTTTGAAGAAGGCCGTGTGGATGAAGAACGCCGACTCTTTTACGTCGGCATTACTCGAGCAAGGCAAAAACTCACGCTGAGTTTTGTTCGTTTCCGCACCAAGTGGGGGCAAAAGCAAAGCAGTCTGCCCAGCGCCTTCCTCAACGAGCTTGATCGCACCCACATGCATGAAGTGGACTACACCATGCACATGAAAGAAACTCCCACCCAAGAAGAGAACACCAATTTCTTTGCAGGCCTCAAGGCAATGCTGGGCCAGGAGTAAATTAGGCCTTTAGAATCCTCCGCAAGAAAGGTGCCGTGACGCTGGTCTTGTGTTTAGAGACTTCTTCCGGTGTGCCTGAGGCGACAACTTGGCCCCCTTCGGGGCCGGCTTCAGGACCGATGTCGATGAGATAGTCGGCCTCGGCAAAGACATCAAGATGATGCTCAATGACAACGACCGTATGACCATCATCGACGAGGCGATGCAGGACATCGAGCAGACGTGAAACGTCGCTCATGTGCAGACCGATGGTAGGCTCTTCGATCAGGTAAAGATTACGCTTTTCACTCTTCAGGCCCTTCATCCGTTGAGTCACCGTCTTCCCCTGCCCGACGCTGAGTTCAGTGACGAGTTTTAACCGCTGGGCTTCACCACCACTGAGCGTTGGACTTGGCTGCCCCAACTGGAGATACCCGACGCCAGTATCAGCAAGCAATTGCAGGGGCCGAGCGATGCGCTGCTGGCTCGAGAAAAAGTCAGCAGCCTCAGTAATGCTCATGCGTAGAACCTCGCCAATCGTTTTGCCATTGAAATCAATCTCAAGCGTCGCTGAGTTGTAACGCAGACCGCGGCAGACTTCACAAGGAACTCGTGTTGTCGGCAGGAAGTTCATTTCCACTTTGATCTCGCCATTGCCCTGACAGGCTTCACAGCGTCCGCTATCATTGTTAAAGGAGAAACGTCCTGCCTCATACCCACGGGCTCGGGCAGCTGGCACTTGAGCATAGAGTTTCCGAATATCGTCAAGCACTCCAACATAGGTCGCTGGGCAAGATCGCGAGGTTTTACCAATCGGGGATTGATCCACTTCATGCATAGCGGCGATCTGATCAAAGCCATGGGATTCTCTCCAGGGTTGTGGAGCCTTGCTTTTAACTTTGCTCAAAGCGGCCTTCGCTGCAGGTGCCAAGACACTGTGCATGAAGGTGCTTTTACCACTGCCGCTGACACCGGTAATCACAGTGAGTCGGCCAACAGGGATAGAAACGGCGATGTGTTGTAAATTATTGGCATGAGCCCCCGTGATGCTCAGCCAACCTTCTTTTTTCTTAATCGATGGCAAGGGACGACGCGCTCCTTTGATCGGGTGTATCATTGGCTGGCGAAGTTCGCGTCCAGTGACGCTGTTCTTGTCCTTGAGGATGTGCTTTAGCGGCCCTTGACTGATGATCTCACCCCCAAAGCGACCTGCACCAGGTCCTAGGTCAATGATCGTATCGGCTCGGCGCATGGTGTCGTCATCATGCTCGACGACGAGCAATGAATTCCCCTTATCTCGAAGTGCGACTAGAGTATTCAAGAGGCGTTCATTGTCTCGTGGATGCAGACCGATGGTCGGCTCATCGAGCACGTAAAGCACGCCACGCAGATTGGAGCCCAACTGCGCCGCCAATCGAATGCGCTGAGCCTCACCACCGCTCAGCGTATCGGCGCTACGATCAAGCTGCAGATAACCAAGACCGACCTCTTTCATGAAGTGCAGTCGCTGTTTGATTTCTGCGAGAATATCACGAGCAATCTCCCCAGAAGTCCCTGTGAAGGCAAGCTTGGCCATGCAGCCGGAAGCGGCTTCAGCGGAAAGATGATTGATGTCTTGGATGCGTAAAGCAACAGGTGCAGCACCTGGTTTTTTAGTTGGCTCAGCATTGCCAGTGAGTTTCACAAAGCGTGCGGTTTCATTGAGGCGGCTGCCATGACAGGCAGGGCAGATGACTCGCTCATGGCTCTCCTCGTCATCCTCACGGCGCGTAAGACGGCGTTCCTCTTCCATCTCGGCTTCAAGCTGAGAAATGTCTTCACGGCGCGGAGTCGCACCATGGTCTGTGACCGTGAATCCGAAACCTCGGCACTGCTTACACCAGCCATGCGGGCTATTGAATGAGAACAATCGCGGGTCTAACTCCTCAAAGGATAGAGAGCAGGATGGACAGCTCATTTCAGTGCTAAGCACTTCAATGGACTGATCGGCCAAACGCAGCTTGATCGTGCCTTTGCCCAATTTAATCGCCTTATCAATCAAGGGACGCAGCTCCACAGCAGACACACCTTTATCCACACAACTCACGACAGCATCGATCGTGTGTTCTTTAAATCGCGCCAGAGGCTTGAAGTTCAGGGTGTCTTTAAACTCGCCATCGACAAGCAGCGTCTCAATGCCGTGCTTCTGTGCATTCTCGGCAACCTCTGTATGGAAGCCTTTGCGAGCTTTGATCAACGGCGCCAGAAGATGCACTGGCCCACGTTTCACCTGAGCCGTGATGGTCTGTGTAATGGCGCTAGCGCTTTGTTTCACGACGGGCACATCACATTTTGGACAATGCTGCGTGCCAAGCTTGGCAAAGAGGAGTCGTAAAAAATGCCAAACTTCGGTCACTGTAGCGACTGTTGATTTACCGCCGCCGCGGGAAATTCGCTGCTCGATCGCAACGGTCGGTGGCACACCGGTGATGAAATCAACTTCAGGCTTTTCCATCTGCTCCACAAAGGTGCGTGCATAGACCGACATGCTATCCAGGAATCGACGTTGGCCCTCGGCAAATACCAGATCAAAAGCCAGTGTCGATTTACCTGATCCACTGAGGCCAGTGACCACCACAAACTGATCGCGTGGAATTTCGACACTGATATTCTTGAGGTTATGCTCACGAGCACCGCGAATACTGATCGAATTGGTCAGGCGCGTTTCAGGCTTGTCTTTGAGACGGTTCGATGGGCGCACCAAGCGCGATTCGGCCAAGCGATTGGGGCTAGCGAATTTATCCTGAAGATAACGCCCCGTCCATGAGGCGGCGCACTCAGCGACCGTTTCCGGTGTGCCAGCAACGACGAGTCGGCCACCCTCAGCACCACCGTCTGGACCCAAATCAATGACCCAGTCAGCGCATTGAATCACATCGATGTTATGTTCGATCACAATGAGGCTATTGCCTTCATTCACCAGTCGCTGAAGGAGCTGCACCAGCAAAGCGATGTCATCAAAATGCAGGCCCGTGGTAGGCTCATCCAGCAAAAGCAAGGCAGAGCTAGCGGTGGCCTCTTTAGCATTCGAACTTTCGATCAAATGCCCGACTAATTTTAAGCGTTGGGCTTCACCGCCAGAGAGTGTGTTTAAAGGCTGCCCCAGCTTCAAGTAGCCAAGACCTGCCTCAACAAGAATAGCCAGATTGTCGGCGACACCTTGAGCCTTGCGTGCCGAGGAAGCGTCAGCACGCTTATTGCCACTGCTGGCAGAAGTCTCTGCCTGAAGGAACCAATGCATGGCTTCTTCAATCGTCAGACAGAGAACGTCATGTATGCTTTTACCATTGAGCAGGATCTTCAGCGCATGGGGTTGATAGCGTGTGCCACTGCATTCGGGGCAAGTGACAAAGAGATCGCTGAGGAACTGCATCTCGATCTTCTCATAGCCTGTGCCTGCACAGCGCTCACAGCGACCTTCACCTGAGTTAAAGGAAAAGAATCCTGGGGTAATGCCGAGTGCCTTGGCATCATCGGTTTCCGCAAAGAGTTGGCGAATGGCATCAAAAGCTCCAACATAAACAGCAGGCGTGCTTCTTGGAGTGCGAGCCAGAGGCGACTGATCCACCATGATGATTTGATGAAGCTTCTCATGACCTTTGATCGACTTCACCCGACCAGGTTCATCTTCACAGACCTCACCACGCAAACGCTGCAAATTACGATACAGCACTTCATGAATCAGGGTGCTTTTACCAGAGCCTGAAACGCCGGTGATGCAGCACAAGACGCCAAGCGGAATTTCAATGTCGAGATTTTGAAGATTGTTTTGCCGTGCGCCTTTGATTTCAATTTGATGATTCTTTTGAATCGATCTGCGCTTTGCTGGCACAAGGATCTTTTTTCTGCCTGTGAGGTAGTCCGCAGTCAGCGAGTCTTTCATGGCTTCCAAGCCTTCAAGATCGCCATCATAAACAAGGTGACCGCCTTTATCACCGCGACCAGGGCCAATTTCGATCACATTATCCGCGGCTCGCATCACCGCCTCTTCGTGTTCGACCACTAAAAGTGTGTTGCCTTTATCACGTAGGCCCTCCATGACCCCAATCAGCCGACCAATGTCACGCGGATGAAGGCCAATGCTGGGTTCATCCAGGACAAACAGCGTATTGACCAAAGAAGCACCCAGGCAAGTCGTCAGATTCACACGCTGGAGTTCGCCACCGCTCAGGGTGCGAGTTTGACGATCTAGGTGAATGTAGCCAAGACCCGCACGCTCCAGATAACTGAGACGGCTGGAGATCTCATCCCTCAGCATTTTTGTCGCACCATCGCCATTATTAATACTCCAACTTTTCAGCAAAGGCAGCAATTGGACGACGGGCAAATTCCACAGATCCGCGATCGTGTGGCCAGCAATGCGAAAGTTGTAAGCATCCTTCTTTAAACGCCCGCCGTCGCAGTCCCCACAAGTCGTATAAGCGCGGTAACGACTGACAAAAATGCGAACATGCATCTTGTAAGAACGTGCTTCCAACCATTTGAAAAAGCCTTTCACTCCGTACCACTGACCATTGCTGTGAGCGCGCTCGGGGTCTTTATCTTCCCCCTCGATCAACCATTGCTGATCTTTGACAGGCAGATCACTGAAAGCGGTGGTTAAAGAGACGCCGCGCCGTTTGGCAGCCCGCTCCAGATCGTCCTGGCTCTCACGATAAGTCGTACCAGAGAAAGCTTTGACCAATCCATCCCGGATACTCAATGATTCATCCGGCATGGCTTTATGCAGATCCAAACCAAGCGTGCGCCCAAAGCCTTTGCAGGTAGGACAGGCACCAATCGGATTGTTGAACGAAAAAAGCCCCGGCGTGGGTGCCGGTAATTTGAGATCACAGTCTGCACAGCGCCAATCCGTGCTAAAGGATAACAAAGTCGAATCTGCTGTATGCGCGCCAGAATCCAAGAGCACCGTTAACTGTCCCTTACCCAAACGCAGCGCTGCCTCGATCGCTTCGCTAAGACGGGCTTTTTGCTTACTCTCAAGAGTGACTCGATCCTGCACGACGAGTACAATCGCGGGCAACTTCCTCCCTTTCATGCTGGCCGGCTCATCGGTGCGGATAAGTTCACCGTAGATCCAGATGCGCAGATACCCTTGGCTCTGCAGAAATGGAAAAAAGTCCTCCGTCTTGGTGTCTTTCGGAGCTGCTACCCCGAAACAAATCAGCGCCTGTTTTCCAGCGTGAGTGCCCAATAAATCCGCATGAATGCTCTGCGCTGTCTCGGGTCGCACAGGACGCTGGCACTCAGGACAAGTGGCTTCTGCCAGCCTTGGAAACAGCATCTTCAGGTAATCATTGATCTCGGTGATTGTGCCAACGGTGCTGCGCGTGGAACGGATGTTATTGACCTGCTCAATGGCAATGGCAGGGGGAATACCATGAATGGCATCCACCTTGGGTTTGTCCATGCGCTCAAAAAACTGCCTCGTATATGGAGAAAACGTCTCCACGTAACGCCGTTGCCCCTCTGCGTAGATCGTATCAAAGGCCAAAGATGACTTCCCCGAGCCACTGGGACCGGTAACCACGCTGAGCTTTCCAAGCGGCAAATCCAGATCAAATCCACGGAGGTTATTTTGCCTAGCACCACGCACCTGAATCACATCGACAGGAGCAAAAGTTGTCTGGGACTTGGCGGTAGATTTTTTTGGCATGAGTAGGCTAGTCTGAATTTACGCTCAGGAGGTGCATGTCGAGCGCATTGATTTCATCAGATTCATTTTCAATTCCCAAGACTTGCAGAATGGATTCTGAACGATACACACTCCCATGCCATCCCTCGCCCACGAAAAACTGCTGATCGACTGCGGCTACCGCAGCGTGGCCGGAATCGATGAGGCAGGCCGTGGCCCTTTGGCAGGCCCTGTATCCGTGGCAGCAGTGATCTTACCGCCAGACTTTGAGCATCCTGTGCTGAATGACTCGAAGAAGCTGACTGAAAAACAGCGTAATCTGCTTTACGAGGAAATCATTTCCAATCCCCACATCCGCTGGCATGCCGAAATGGTAAGTGTGGAGGAGATCGATCGCGTGAATATCCTGCAAGCAACTTGGATCGGCATGAGGAAATGCGCCCTCGCCCTCAATCCAAAACCGGACGCTGTTTTGATCGATGGCAAACCTGTACGCGATTTCCCCCTCCATCAGGTCGCCCTGGTCAAAGGCGACAGCCTCAGCTACAGCATCGCCGCAGCCAGCATCATTGCTAAAGTCCAGCGTGACCGACTCATGATCGACCTAGCACGTCAGCATCCAGGCTACGGATTTGAGATCCACAAAGGCTACCCAACGCCGAAACATCTCGAAGCCTTGAGAAGACTTGGCCCCTGCCCTGCTCATCGTCGCAGCTTTGGTCCAGTTTCTCAGCTTGAGTTAGCCTTATAATTCAAGGTGTGCGCAGAGACTGCATCCATTCATCCAACATGCCCCGCATGTTTTCGGGACCCGATTCTGGGAAGTGCTCGATGAGCCACTGAACATCCGATAAGGCTGAGGCTTTATCTCCGATGCGCTGATTCATCTGGGCACGCGTGAGTCGCTCAACCATGGAATCTGGATCAAGGGCGACCACTAGATTCAAGTAGGGCAAAGCCTCTTTCACCTCAGCCTCTTGATCGAGCAGGCCACTCATGAGATTCCGCAGCATGCGCAAAATGATGCTACGTTTCGTGGTTGGCTCCAAAAACTCTGGATCAAACTGACCCGTTTCAGTTAAATCTAGTGCAGCCTGCTGAACCGTAAGCTGCTTCCCTTGATTAAACACATCCAACAAGCGGAGTTCTCCTTCAGGCCCATCTTTGTAACCCACCATGAAGCGACCCGGTAACGGCACGCCATAAACTTGAGGAATTTTTAAACGAGAGGCCAACTCGAGATAAAGAACCGCCAACGTGATAGGCAGTCCCTCCCGATCATCGAGAACGGCACTCATGTAGCTATTGGACTTACTTTCATAATCATGCCGACTGCCATGAAATCCGCCTTGCTCAAAGAGATAACGGTTTAAGCGCTTTACCGCAGTTGCAGTTCCTTTGGAGATTTCTGGGTCTACCTTCAACTCATCCACCATGAGACTGAATTGCTGCATGTATTGCGCCAACTCAACTTCTGGATTGTCATGACGCGCCAGCAAAAGAGAAGCACGCAGCAAATCAATCTGATCTTCAGGCTTGGCCAATTCTGCCAGGAGATCCTGAGTAGCGGTTCTCCGATGTAGATCTTTTTCAAG
Organism: Verrucomicrobiaceae bacterium; assembly: GCA_027489965.1. Classification (GTDB taxonomy): domain Bacteria; phylum Verrucomicrobiota; class Verrucomicrobiia; order Verrucomicrobiales; family Verrucomicrobiaceae; genus Prosthecobacter. Next base: position 102,913 of record JAIXZA010000004.1, on the reverse strand, counting down.
TTCTCGTAATGCTGCTGTCTGCTTCTCCAGATCGCGACGCTTTTCAATGATGATGCTGCGAGCCGCTGCTGAATCTTTCAGCAGCTTGTCGACCATCTCTTTTCCAGAACCGTGACTCGATGTGTATTGCTCCAGCTGCTTGTGCAAAGCATCCGCTAAAGCTGGCGCAATCGCCTTTTCGGAAAGATCCTTGCCCAGACGAAAACCGCGATAATCAGCCTCGGGCGCACGAAACCGGCACAGCCCTGACTTACCACCACGCAAAACAGTATCCTCATGCACAAGAACGCGTTGACCATTCACCCAGCCTGTGATTTGACCTGGCTCAACTCGAATACGCAGATGATTCCACTGCCCCGAGCGATAGGCCTCGGTGGCAAACTCCGAAAGCACTGTCCACGAATAAACATCTGGTCCCTCAAATCGGGTAAACCGCATCTTCCCGTTTGAAGGATAGAATCCATAGTAGTGATCCTCATCCTGGGCACAGAAGACCAAGCCCGCGGCTCCATTCTCTTCCCCTAATTTCACATTTACGGCGACTTCAAAGGTCTCTGCTGGCTGCTGAGTCTTGGACAAACAAAGCGTGCGGCCACCAAACCCACTCCCCAACGACTTGGATTGAATCATGCCCGAGTGCTGAGTCCAGCGCGCGCCGAGTGCAGGCTGCCAGAGCTTTGGATTCAGAACTCCAATGGTTAGCCATCGCTCCATTGGCACAGGATTGGGCGATTCAAGTAGATGCTTCAATTCATTCACCGGCATGGCAAAACCAAGATTGTCAGTCACCGCTGACTTCATCGTTAAAAGCCCCAAAACGCGCCCTTGCCGATCCATCAATGGACCACCGCTATTGCCACGCTCAATCGGCATCGCCAATCGAATCATGGGCACCTCATTGATGACGTCAGGAAACTCCGAGACTACGCCATCGACAACGCTAAAGCCGAGTCCTTCAGGATTCCCCATGGCCACCACTGGCTGGCCCTGTTTCACCGCATCACTATCCGCCAAAACGAGTGGTTTCAGCGTTTTGCAAGGCACCCGCAGCAGAGCTAAATCCCAGTGCGCATCTGTGGCAGTGACCTCCGTTACCTCATGCTTTGTTCCATCACTCATCTCTACCACCAGTCGCCGAGCTTCACCAATCACATGCAGATTGGTAGCAATCAGGCCATCGGCGCTAACGACAAATCCAGTCCCAAGACCATCCACACCTTCTCGTCCCTCCTGCATCACTTTCACCACTGAAGGCTTCACTTCTGCTGCAATGTCTTCCACCGATTTGACCGTGACAGCGCGTTTCTCTGTTCGCCCCCAGAGGCCTGAACTGGCCGTCAAACAGAAACCGATGATGATGATAAGCAGACGCATGATACAAGATTACCTGCAAGATACGCGCCGAGAAGACAAAAAGTTCTGTTCTCAGCTAAAGTGGCGCTTTCATGGTCGTGAATAGAAAGCTGAAAGCTCTCTGAGAATGAGCTCAAGCTGGCGATAATACTCATCTTCCTTCAAGGCAGCACGCTGGGCCTTTAAAGCTTCCAGTTTCAGCTCCAATTCATCGCGCTTCATGCGCTGGGCATCGGTGAGTTTCTGTTCCTCTTCACTCAATACCAGCGCGACTTGCGCCGAGCGCTGACCATCTTTGAGATCTTGGGTTGCTGCTGTGAAAAGCTCCGATCTTGCACCCAAGCCATCGCCATTATCGTCAATCAATGCGTGCTCTGTAGCGAGCCGTTCCTCGGTTTCATAGAAGTTGGCGACTTGTTTGCACGCATGGCGGAAGGCTTCAATCAAGGAGACCTGTTGATCCTGGTTTAAATCAGCCGCCAAATCCCCGGCGATGGCTGGCGCAAAGAACTCACCAAAACGCGTGTAGTAGATCTCATCCACGCTCTTCGTTCCAGTCATGATGATGCGCCGCTGCCCTGCCAATGGCTGCATGAAGCCCGCGCTGCATGAACCACCATCAATAAAGATGAATTCACGCTGAATCGGCTGACACCAAGCCGCGAGCTGCTTCGCTGAAACATCCGGTCCGCGCAGATTGAACTTCACCTCGCGATTATCAAAGGTCCCATGTCCAATCAGGACGAGCCAAAACTGACCTGTCGATTTCGTGGCTGCCTTTTTCAAAGCAGCCTCCAGAGCCTCAGCATCATGCTCATCCTTGCCGATAACCTCGACCGCGATACCAGACTTCACACAGGCGGTTTTCCAAGTCCTCACCTGCTTCTCGAACTTCTCAGCATACTCCTCCTCGCCAGGTGCACCCGTAACGATCAACAGTTCGACATCACGCTGTGCTGCACTGGCCAGACCGAAGGGCATCATGAAGACAATCACCAGTAAGCACAGACTTACGAGCTTCCACATACCTTCGTCATTCGTCATTCGGGTTTCGTCATTCATGATCACGCCATTCCTCCTTTCCGTCTCAGATACAACTCCGCACCTAGCAGTCCAAGCACCACGGCAAACACCCATGGAGCATGCCAAAACGGCGTCGTGATCGTCTCTTCCACCGGCACTCGGATATCCTTCAAGATCTCCGGCAGCCTCGGCAAATCAGCCAAACTCAGCACCTGCCCACCTGACTCCTTGGCCAAACGCTCCGCCCATTCACGCCCAGGCTTCAGTGAAGCAAACTCAGTCGCAAGAGGATCATGCACCCAACCCGTGGCTTTGCTTTCAACCTCAGCCCCCTCGCTGCCATCCGCAGCTAAAGTAACCGTCGCCACCGCCCGATACGGTCCTGTCTCTCGCGAATAAAACTCCGCTTCATAGAGTCCCGCTTCCTTTAAACTCGGTTCGGCAAAAAGCTCACTCTTCTGCTCTCTGGGTCCTGTCACCACGACCTTCACCACAGCAGCATCTTGTGCATAAAAAGATGCATCACGCACTCGCACCTCCAGCTTCATCCGTTCGGCATCCGGCAAGGCGGTGAACTGAATCTTGTCTGGCACATCCACGACGAGCCAGCGCATGAGCTGACGCCATGCCTTGTCGAGATCTTTGCGCGCCTCTTCATCGCGCATTCCCCAGCGCCAGAGATCGCCAATCATCACGGAAGCCACACGCCCTTCACCGAAGCGCTGTGCGGCAAGCGCTGGATAAGTCGTCGACTCTTCGCCCGCTTTGATCGTCGCCAGCACACTCGCGCCTGGCTTGATGGAGAAGGTCTGATTCACAGAAAAGAAGCCCGGCATCTCAGCGAGACGCTTCTCATCATCTTCACGACCAGCGTGCACTCGCGTCCATGGCTCCAACCAACCTTCGCGCGTCAGATCAAAGCGTCCATTCTCGATGGCTGGCGACTGCGAGACGCGATCCAGATACACTGGCAGCATCCGTCCCACTGGCGTGTGGTCGTAGCCGCCCTGCTGGTAGCTTTCCTGACCGCCGAGCATGAGTAAAGCACCGCCACGTTCGCTGACGAAACGCTCCATCAGGTTCATCTGCTCCTGCGTAAAAAACGCCGCCTCGATGTCATCCAGAATGATCGCCCGATACTCACCCATCAGCTCTTGGGCTGTCTTCGGAAAGCCTGCACTGAGTTCCTTCGCGTCCTTCGTGCCCAGCCTCGTCAACACTGGCTGATCGTAACGCTGTGCCACACCTTGATCGCCAAAGCCACGGAAGAGAGGGTTGCTCGTTTCCCCTGTGCGTCCTCGCCATTCAAACTTTGGCTCCCGTTTGGCGATGCGAATCAACGAGGGGATCTGAATCTCTGTGTCACCCGCAAGCGCACGCCTCATGAACTTGTATTCCCAATTCGGCCGCCCCGAAACATACAACACCCGATACGGCCCCGCGCCACGATCCACGGCGATGTGGCGTTCATTGTTTGACAGCGTGGCTTCTTTGGAAAGTGCCCTCCAAGCATCCTTCTCGATCTGCTTCAGCAGCGCTGCATCGAGCGTCAGCAATCGGAAGAATGAGATGCCTGGCTTCACCGCAGGCACCTTAAGTCGCAATGTCTGCGCCTCGCCATCCTTCGCGAGTTTGAGCTTCTCCGTGACAACCACTTTCCCAGCCTCATCAAGCACGACCGCCGCCACTTCTTTGCCAACGAAGCCCGTCCCCGCGATGCGTGCGGTGATTGTCACGGGCGTGTCTTCAAACGAAGTCTGCGTCACCGAATGCTCCACGATGCGCAGGTCCGGTGTTGGTTCATCTTTGCCAACGAGGACGGGGAAGACTGGCACGCCACCAGTCTTGGGATCGGTTGCATCGGACGTATCGGTTGGATTGCCATCCGTGATTAGCACTACTGCTGCTGTGCAGCTTTCTGCGCCGCCGCCAAGCAGTGTCTTCAGTGCGCGCTCCTGCTCCGACTTCGTACCGCTAAAGTCGAGCTTCGTGAAGTCAGGCACGTTTTGCAGACGCTCGTCCACGATCTGAGTCTTCACGCGGAACATGCCGCCGAGTTCATCCAGCCAGGATGATGGCGACTTGGCATCCTTACCAAGTGCCTCACGGATGGATTCACCTCGCGTCACGTGACCGGCAGTTTCTGCCACCTGCAAGGATGCGCTGTTGTCCACGACGATCACGACTTCGTTCTCGCCCGTCTTCGGCTGCTTGCGCGACCACACCGGATCCATGAGGCAGAAGACCAGCAGTCCCCAGGCACCGAGCTTGCATGCCATCGCCGCCCATTTGGAAAGACCACGCAACGGCGACTTGCGGTATCCCCATAATAACACAGTTACCGCAACCGCGAGGATCGCAACGGCAAGCCAGAGTCGTTCAGGATGTTGGAGGGTAAGGGTCATGCGCAACTCAGTTCCCATTCCCAAGCTCCTGATAGTAGCGTTTCACCAGCTCACGGAAGGCGGGCGGCACGGGGTCGCGATCCATGGGGACCATGGGGTTTTTCGTGTCGCGCTTGGCGAGTTCTTCCGCCACGCGATCACGCAGCTCGACGAGAGGATTCAAGATACGCATCTGGAGATGATCGACCTGTGGGGCTGCATCGTTGCGCTCGTGGTCGATGCGCATCGCGCGGGCGTTGTCGAGCACCTTGGCGGCTTCGTTTCGCAACTCGGGTTGATTCAAAAGTTCCTCCACATTGCGCAGGCGATCCGTCCAGCGGTCGTAGCCTTCGCCGGTGAAGGGCCGGTCATTCGCAACTTCTGCGCCTTGGTCAAAGAAGAAGGCTCCGCCGTCTTCACCACCACCTCCACCGCCTCCATCCGTGTTGCGTTCACGAACGCCGGGCTGCTGTCCACCTTGGCCACTCTGCCCGGCTTCACCTGGCTTGCCGCCTGTGCCATTTTTGCCTTCGCCTTGTGCCATTTGGGGAGGCTCTCCGGGCTGTGAACCTTTAGGCTCACCCGGTTGCGCGCCTTCTCCAGGCTTCTGACTCTGTTGACCCTTTTGGCCGCCTTGACCTTGCTGACCTGAAGGTGCGTTCGCCTGTTGCTGTGCGGGTTCTTTCCCCTCGCCGGGAGCCTGGCCGAGCTGTTCACCTTTGGATTCACCTGGCATCTGGCCTAGGGCCATCTGTCCGGGCATAGGCTCTTCTTGACCTGACTGCCCTTTTTGGCCACTCTGATTGGTTTTCAGCTCGCTAGGTTCCTTCCCAGCCATTTCGGCAGGCTTGTCTCCAGGCTTTTGAACAGAGGCTTTCGGTAAAGTTGCAGATGCCTGTGCTTTTTCGGCGTCTTGACCTGGTTGACTGGATTGACCTTCCTCACCCGCCTCCTTGATGAGCTTGTCCAATTCCGTGCGCGCCATCCGCAGTGCTTCCGTCTCACTGCCGAGCACGCTTTCCGCTGCCTTCTCCACACCTTGCTGGAGCTGATCCACGAGAGTGTTGGCTTTACGTTCGGCTTCTTGGGCTTCGGCTCGTTGGCCGTAACGGGACTGCATCCGCGCTTCGTCGAGGTGCTCTTCGAGTCCACCGGTCTTGGCTTCGCGCACAGCTTCGTAGAGGCGACGATGCAGCAGCGGGTTGTTGCCCTCGGCCTGCTCGCTTACGCGCTTCATGTCTTCGAGCAGCTTCGCGACCTTTTCCTGCTGCTCCTGGATTTGGCGTGAGGCCTCACCGCCCTTGAGCATCTTGTCAAGATCGGCGCTGGTATCACCACTGGGCTCGCCAGTTTTTTGGTTCTCCAGGGACTCGGCGATCTGCTTCTGCTTTTCAGCGACTTCACGTGCCTGCTGGCGCATCTGCTTCATCTCATCGCCAAAGCGCTTGGCGGTCTTCTCTTTGAAATCTTCCTGCATCTTCTCCAGTTCACGCTGAGCGCGAGTGGCCGAGTTCGCGGCTTCGGTGAGCTGCTGTTCCATGAGCTTCTCGGCGGCTTCATTCACCTGCTCGCGGGTTTGTTCGAGCTGCTGTTTGGCCTCGGCCATATTGGTGGCGTTCTCGGGCTTCTCCATGCGCTCTTTGAGATCATCGAGATCATTCACGAGCTGCTTCTGCTCTTCTTCGAGACGCTTGAGTTGGTTTTGAAGTTCCTCCTTCTCCTGTTCGGTCTTGGCCTGATCGAGCTGCTTTTGCAGTTCCTTCATCTTCTCGGCCAATGCTTCCTGACGGCGTGCGAGTTCCTTCAGCCGATTCAGCACTTGCAGGTTCTCCTGCTGCTCGGCGGTCTGTTCTTCGGTGGCCTGCTTCTCTTCTTCGTAGCGCTGCTCGTCCTGCTTCATCTCCAGTTCCATGAGCTGGTTCTGCATCTGCTTTTGTTTGCCGCTGCTTTTGCTCTTGGACTTCGACCGCGTTATCATGTGCTCGCGGCTCTGCGCCTGATGCAGCCACTCCAGTGCGCTTTGCTCAAAGGTTAGCGCTTGATTCAAAGACGCACGCTTCTTCTCCTCCGCAGCCATGCCGAGTGGATCGAGCGCGTCCTTCATGCTCTTCCAGGCTTCCGTAAGCGCAGCCTTGATCTGAGCATCCTCGGCTTTCTCCATCGCCTCTTTGGTTTGTTCTAAAGCCATCGCTTGTGACTCCTGCACGACACCGGCATCGGGTGCCACGGATTCCATGGTCTTGCCAGCGTTCGTATCGCGAACGAGCCGCCAAGTGGCATTCACGATCTGCTTCTCCAGTTCGACAAGTTTGTCCGTGTCTCCTTTGGGTTCCTTGCCGGGCGGTCCGGGAGGTGATTCGCCTTCGCGGAAGATGTCTTCAAAGTGGCGCACCTCGGCGAAGAACATGTCGCTCATCGCGCGGCGCACTTCGCCCTGCGGTCCGGTGTCCTCAGCCCAGAAGTGATAGCTCACGAGCTGGCGGGGCAAGGTGTTCTCACTTTCCAGTGCGAGCAGTTCCTTCACGTCCTGTTTCTTCGAAGGCTCGGTGAGGCCATGTTTAAAAATAACGTCCTTCGTCTTGCCTGCGATACTAAAGCTTGCGCCACTCTTCGTCACGCCGAGATCATCCCAGACCTTCGCCTCGACCGGCAGTTCCTGGATCTGCGAGACCTGCACATCGCGCTTCGGGAAGACGACCTCGATCTTCGCGAGTTGGTTCGACTGCACCGTCACGCTGATCCATGGCGGGTTCTTGTTCGCGCGCTCTTTGTCATCGACGAGATGCACGCGCCACTTCTGCGTCTTCTCCGCCTTCATCGTCGCCACGAGGATCGTCGGATCTTTAGAAGATGGCTTGAGCGGCAGCGATGTTTTGTCTTCACCAAAAAGCTCTGCCTCTTTGACCGGCTTGTTGATCTTCAAACTGAAGTCGATGGAACTGCCTTCCATCGCCGAGATCTTCATCGTGTTCTTGATCTCCTTCGGCAGCAGCTTCGTGTAAGCCGGTGGCGTGATCTTCACATCCACCTGCTCCAGCTTCGGATAAACAAAGGTCGTGATCGTGTGCTGCTTCGATTTGCCATTTCCAAATTCGATGTGATAGCGCGCGTCCTTGTCCACCTTCGCGATCATGCCGCCGAAAACCTGCTCATCCACCGTGAGTCGCATGGGGATGCGATCCCGCTCCTTGCCATCGAGTTCGGAGATGATCAGTGTCGCGTCAGCAGGCACGTCTTTGGCAAAGGTGGCCTCGACGACGAGCCGTGAGCCGCGCTCGATCTCGGTGTCGCCAGGGGTAATGGTGGCGGAGAATTCAGGGGCTGGTTCATGAGGAATTTGGGCGACTTCTGCCGCTGCTGGTCGGGCATAGTATTGCTCGACCCGTTGCTGCACCGAGACGGTCAGGTTAGCGCAAAGCAGGGCCATCAAAAGGATCAGAGGCTGTGTCCAAACTTTCCTCTGCCAGCCAAGTAAGAGCTTGGGCCAATCCTGAGTCGCTGCGCGGTCAGTGAACTCTGAGATAACACGATAATCCAGGAAGGTTGGCTCAAACTTATCGATCAACTCCGCAGCCGTGAGCGCTAGGCCGTTCAAGGATGGATCTTTCCTTTCCAACTGTCGTGCCAAGCTGCGTGGCGATTCACCTGCCCGCCAACTGACAATCAAAGCGCTAATGGCCAACAGTAAAAGAAGGCCGAAGTAAGTCGGCAGTATGAGGCTCTGCTTCGACTCAGGAACCCAAGTTGGATTTTGGAGTAGTAGAACCAGGCCAAGATTGATGATCAAAAACGAGAGTATACTAAAGCGCGCACCTCGCACTTTAATCAGATTCTTGGAGAGCTGATGAAACTTCTCTTTGAGGATTTCAGCTTCGATCATGGTGAGGAATACGCGGATTGAAGGGTTCCCTGTCTGATTCTTCCAGCCAGCCAGGTTTCCCAAGCGAGGATGACAAGCAGGCTGCCAAGCAGCCAGATCCACGCGCGCTGCTGGGCCTCCTGCTCGGTGATGGCGAGACGCTCTTTGTCCTCGGCTTTAGTGCTTGCGGTGACATCAGGCTCACCGTCTTCGACTCTCACACCGAGTTCGCGCAGCTTGGTGAGGTCCATCGGGGTGATGCGACCTTCTTCGGGCGCGAGGTTGACGGCGATGAGGCGATCTTTGGCCAAGGTGTAAATGCCCGGTGTCTCAGTGCGAATGGTGTCGCCCGGTTTGGGAGTGAGTGTCTGGCCGTCGGGAGTCATCATGGAGGTGGCTGCCTCCAAAGGAAGCACATCTCCCACCAACAACGACGCGGCCTGTTCGTTGCGGAAGCCAGCGGCCTCCAGCCAGCCGTAAAGCAAAGGGACAAACTTCGTGCTGAGAGCAAGTTGGCTGTCGGCTGGATGCCAACCGCTGGTAAGCAGGATGAGATGACCTTTGGCGACGATTGCCGGATCTCCGCCATCAAAACGGGCGAGTACTTCGATTGGTGCCTCTTTTGGCAGGATGAGCTTTCGGTGTTTCCAAAAGCGCAGCTTCGTGAAATCACGCAAGCGCTCATCGGCAAAAGGGCGGAGGAGTGGGTGCGTGATTTGGACTTCGGAGAGCATCTGGTAGTCGTCAGATGAGTCTGACTTATCTGAGACGTCCGACTGAATACCGCTAATGCCAGTCAGTGCCTCTAAGTCCTGCATCTTCATTTCCGGCGTGACCACTGAGATGACTAAGCCTCCCTTCTCCGCCAAAGCGCGCACGCTTTTCACCAATGAAGCGCTGAGTCTGGCACCGGAAATAAAGACAAGCTCCGTGCCTGAGGGAAGGCTCTGAGCAGTCTCTGGCACAACGGTCAGCTCAGGCAGCAAACTTGGCGTTGGCTGCAAAGCACGGCTGAGATAAAAGAGCGGTGAGGCAGCTTCACTGCGGGTCTTTTCATCACCGATGAAGACGATCTTCACGGCCTTTGGCTGCGCGGCTGCGATGTAAATGCGGTTGTCGAAGTCCCAGGCATCGCCGGTGAGCGTGAGTGTGCCTGCGGTGCCTGGAAGGCTGAGCACGCGACTCGCACCTGGAGGAAGATAGCCAGTGGTCGGTGCTTCGGTTCCTTTGTCCCAGGCGAGCTTGAAGTCGCTGACTTTGGAGTCGCGGGTGTTGCTGAGGCGAACGCGAGTCGTGGGTGCATCGCTTTGGCCGGGGAGGCTTTCCGCAGCACTCGCAGCGAAGGAGATCGTGAAGTTATCGGCTTTCGGTGCATCCACGCGCACGACCTCGACGGCGATGTTTTCCGGCCAGACCATGCCGCGCAAGGCATCGAGGTGCGAGCCTTCCTGGAAGTCGGTGATGACGATGACTCGCTTCTTCAATCCGCTCAGGCCCTGGGCGCTGCCGAACCAACCTGCGGTATCCACCAGCGCCTGACCGAGATCTGTCGAAGCCCAGCCGGGCTTCAGGGCCGCGAGTTGGGGTTTCAAAGTGGCGAGGCGGGTGCTGGCGGAGGTCTTGTCCTGATCGAAGGACCAGAGCAGCTTCGTCTCGCGATCCCAGGTCGCCACGGCGATCCGATCTGTGAGGGCGATCTTCTCAAGTCGTTGAGTCGAAGCAGTGATGGCTTGTTTCCAAAGATCACCGCGCTGCATCGACGCGCTGCGATCCAGCAGCAAGACGGTGGCTTGATTCTGCGAGACAGCGCCTTCGTTCTCCGAGCGCCAGAGAGGTCGGGCAAACATGAGCGCGAGCAGCAGCAGTGCGAGACAGCGAAGCAACAGCAGCAGCCAGTTTTCCAGACGACGCTTGCTCACGGGCATCGGTGTCTGGCCATCGAGAAACATCAGCGAGCTGAACTCCACCCGTTCCTGCGGCGGACGCCGACGCAGATGCATCAGGATCGGTCCGATGATCGCGGCTCCGCCGAGGAGATAAAGTGGGAAGAGCCAGGTCATGGGATGGAATGATGAAATCCAGATGCCAAATGATGAGGTGCGATCACTGCTTATTGGGTTTCAAATTTAGCTTAACGGTAAACTTCTCGTCGATGTCTCACTCGTTCAATGGCAACGATTAAAATGACGTCATCCACTGTGTAGATCACTCGATAATCACCAACTCTAATACGATAGGCATCCTCGCTGCCTGCCAGCTTCTTGCAGCCTGACGGACGCGGTACTTTCGCCAGTTTTTCCACCGCTTCGATCACTCGATCCTGAATCGAGGAGGCAAGCTTACGCATGTCCTTCTCGGCAGAGCGTCGGAAACTGACGGAGTAATCAGGCATGGACTCTAAGTGAAACTTTTGAGGCTTTTTTGATGGTCTTTCTAGGGCGTGTGGCGAGACGCTTTTTCAGCTCGGCCAATGGGATGAGTGGCTCATCTTTGCGTCGCGCGATCACTGCCAAGTCATTGAGGTCTTCAAGCAATTCCTCATAGTCAGCGATGGGCAGGATCACAGCGGAGGTCTTGCCATTCTTTACAATGTATTGGGCGTTGGGGTGCTTGGTGATCATGGATTGAAATTACCTTGCCCAGCACAGCTTGGCTAGTGCCAAATCTGGCCTTCATCGGCGGACCACGCCGCCTTTCTTTCTCAGGCGGGCGGAGAGGAAGTCGAAGAGGACGTGCTCGATGGGCGTGTCGGTCGGGGTCCAGTGATACTCGATGCCTTGGCGCTCGCAGGCGCGGCGGATGAAGTCGCGGTGAACTTTGAGGCGGTTCAAATAGACCTCGCGAGCGGAGGCGGGGTCGATGAAGCGCTCGGTACCGGTTTCGGCATCGCGGAAGTGCGCGGCTTTGTCGAAGCTGAAGTCGATCTCCGCACGATCCATGACGTGGAAGAGCACGACATCATGGCCCATGGCACCGAGCAGGCCGAGCTGTCGCTCCAGCTTCTCCATAGGCGCGAGCAGATCCGACACAAGACAAATGAGGCCGCGCTTGCGGACAAGATCGGCGAGCTGGCCGACACTGAGATCGAGCGATGTGGCACCCGCAGGCGCGGGCTTTTCCAACTCCAGCATCAGCCTCCGAAGATGACCAGGGCGATTCCGCGCGGGGATGTGTTCCTGCAAGGTCTGACCAAAGGTCGTCACGCCCACGGCATCGCCCTGCTGCATGAGAAAGAGGGCCATGGTGGCGGCGAGGGTGGCCGCGTAATCCGCTTTCGTCATCGGCCCCGAGCCGAAGCTCATGGAGCGACTGTGATCCACGACGAGCTGGCAACGCAGGTTCGTCTCGTCTTCGAATTTCTTGATGAAGGTGCGGTCACTGCGAGCCAGCACCTTCCAGTCGATGTAGCGCGGGTCATCGCCCTGGACGTAGGCCCGGTATTCAGAGAACTCGACCGAGAAGCCGTGATACGGGCTTCGATGCATGCCTTTCCACAAGCCCTCCATGATCACTTTGGCGCGAAGCTCTAGGGATTTAATCCGGCTGAGCGCGGTGGCGTCGATAGAGAATGACGAATGAGTAAGCACGAATGACGAAATAATGACGAATGAGTAATGACGAAACTAAGCCGTCTATTCGGGGCGTTTGCGGAGGATGGCGGCGAAGATGAGGTGGAGTTCTTTGGCTTCTTGCCAGATGAGTTTGGCTTTCTCACGTAACTCTGGAACAGCACGGACGATCATGCGGCACCAGTGTTTAGTTTCGCGGGCCTCCTTCTTGCAGGTGGCGATCTTGTTCCTGAATTCCTTGTTCGAGACAGCATCATCAGCCTCGACATAGTTGGCTCCAACACTGGTTCCAGAGCGGACGATCTGACTGATCAGCGGCCGAGTGATTTCATTCTTCGGCACCTCTTTAGCGAAGTCGATGACCTTCTCCCCAAAGACGGCAGTCCGTTCTTCGAGATCAAAAGGCTTATCATTATCAGCGCTCATCAGTGTTCAGAGTTCGTCATTCGGCCTTCGTCATTATTTCGTCATTCGTGCTTACTCATTCGTCATTCCTCCTCGCTAGCTCTTCAGATTCTCAATCAACCGCTGAATGACTTTACTAACTGTCACTCCTTCGGCTTCAGCACGATAATTGATTAAAATGCGATGTCGGAGCACAGGCAGCGCCAGCGCACGGATGTCATCAAGGGTAACGTGGGCGCGGCCTTGGATGAGGGCTCGCGTCTTCGCGCCGAGGACGAGATTTTGGCTAGCTCGAGTGCCGGCTCCCCAGCTGACCCAATCGTTGACGAAATCGGGGGTGCCGGGGCGGTTCGGGCGGGAGCTGGCGGCGAGTTTGACGGCGTAGCGGGCGACGTCTTCGGCGATGGGCACCTTTTTCACGACCTGCTGGAAGGCCTGGAGCTGCTCTCCGGTGAAGAGGCGATGGACGGGCTCTTTTTTTCCACTCGTGGTGCGGGTGACGACGGCGACTTCTTCGTCCTCGCTGAGGTAGTCGATGACGATGTTCAGCATGAAGCGGTCGAGCTGCGCCTCGGGCAGCGGATAGGTGCCTTCCATCTCGATGGGGTTCTGCGTGGCGAGCACGAAGAAGGGCTCGGGGAGAGGCATGGTGTTTCCGGCGACGGTGACCTGATGCTCCTGCATGGCCTCCAGCAGCGAGGCCTGGGTCTTTGGCGGCGTGCGGTTGATCTCATCCGCGAGGATCATGTGGGCAAAGATGGGGCCTTTGTTGAAGACCATGCGGCGGCCCTGCTCGGTGTCTTCCAGGATCTCCGTGCCGGTGATGTCAGACGGCATGAGATCGGGCGTGAACTGGATGCGGTTGAAGCTGAGATCGAAGACATCTGCCACGGTTTTTACCAGCAGCGTCTTTGCCAAACCGGGCGCGCCAGTGATCAGGCAGTGCCCACCCGCGATGAGGGCGATGAGCATCTGATCGACGACATCCTGCTGGCCGACGATGACCTTGCCGACTTCCGCAAAGAGCCTCCCGCGTATTCCGGCCACCATTTCGACGACCTCCTGATCTGATAATGCTACAGCAGGTGGAGATGAGTCAATGGAGTCGGACATAGGCGCTGTGTATCAAACAGCGTCAGCCATGCCAAGCTATCATTTAGTGCTGGTGATTCTTCTTCACCTCAACTCAATGAGCGCTCGACAGCTTCAGCCACGCGCATCCCATCAGCAGCGGCAGAGATAATCCCCCCAGCATAACCAGCACCTTCACCAGCTGGATAAAAATTTTGGATTCCTGTGCACAGAAGTGAGTCAGCATGGCGCGGTATGCGAGCTGGAGACGAACTGCGTGTCTCGGCTCCAGTGAGGATTGCATCATCGAGATGATACCCAGGGAGCTTTTTAGCAATCTCGGGGACAGCCAACTTGATCGTATCGATCACGTATTCTGGCAAGCATTCGCGAAGATCAGTCCAAATCACACCAGGCTCATAAGATGGCTTCACCGTTCCCTGCCCTGTGCTCGCTCGGCCTGCCATGAAGTCACTTAAAAGCTGGGCTGGTGCGTTGTAATTGCTACCTCCGAGACGATAGGCAGCACGTTCGATCTCACGCTGAAATTCGATGCCAGCAAGCGGATGGTGTTCGCCATAATCCTTCGGACTGATGTCCACCATGAAGCCGCTATTGGCGTTGGCTTCATCGCGCGCAAAGCTGCTCATGCCATTGGTCACCACGGTGCCTGGTTCGGAATTTGCCGCAACGACAAGTCCACCAGGGCACATGCAGAAGCTGTAAGCAGCGCGACCATTGGGGCAGTGAGAGACGAATTTATAAGGAGCTGATCCCAGACGCGCGTGGCCTGCCCATTTGCCATACAGCATCTGGTCCACCATCCGCTGTGGATGCTCGATACGCACGCCGACGGAGAAAGGTTTGGCCTCAAACGGCACGCCATTGCGATGCAGCATTTCAAAGGTATCCCGGCTACTGTGACCGATCGCAAAGATGATGGGTGCGCCCTCGATCACCGAACCATCAGCCAGCACGACAGCGCGCATCACCTTATTTTCGATCACGACGTCACTGACTCGTGAACCAAAGCGCACCTCCCCCCCGAGAGAAATGATCTCTTCACGGATGTGGCGCACGACTTTGATCAGCCTATCGGTGCCAATGTGCGGGCGTGCTTTGATGAGGATGTCTTCTGGAGCCCCCGCTGCGACCATCTCCTTTAATAGCCACGGGATGCGATGCTCACGATCTCGAATCTGTGTGTAAAGCTTGCCGTCTGAAAAGGTGCCAGCGCCGCCTTCGCCATACTGCACGTTCGACTCAGGGTTAAAGTCCCAGCCACGCCGCCAAAAACCGGTGACATCACGGGCACGATCACCTGCAGCCTTGCCACGCTCTAACAGGATGGGTCGGCGACCTGCCCGAGCTAGGAGAAGTCCGGCAAAAAGGCCACAAGGTCCAGTGCCAACAATGACGGGGCGATTGGTGACCACATGCTCACGGGTTGGCGGCATCTGGAGGTAACTCTCATCTGGGGCAGAACAAATTTGAGTGTCTTTAGCGACGGATTTAAGGACACGCGGTTCCTGATCCACTTCAGCTAGCAGCGTGTAGCTAAAATTGACATGCTGACGTCGCGCATCAATGGCACGCTGTTTGACGCTAAAACCGCGCAGAGCAGAATCTGGTATGCCTAAACGCTTTAACAAAGCAGGACGCAGATCGGTGTCAGCGTGCTCGACAGGGAGAGTGAGTTGGGAAATCTGTAGCATCAGATTCCCTCACCTCCACGATTCTCAGGCGAGTAAGTGCCGCCTAAACCAGGGCGATACAAAGTGAGGCCCATCATGTTTGCCATGGCATCAAAGTGCTTGTCCCGAGCGAAAACGCGGATGTCACATCGCAGGGCTATCGTGGCGATGAGGATGTCATTCCATGGAGCAGCGATTCCTTTATCCCGCAAAAACCAGGCAAAAGAAATGGCCTTATCCCAATCCTTAGCTTCTGCCTGAATATGAGGAATGATGGAGAAATACTCGGACATGCGCTGCCGCTCTTCTTTGCGGGCACCACCGAGTACTTCCAGCAGAACTGGACTGGTGGTGGCGGCCTCGTACTCTTCGAGGAGTGCTTCGAGCGCTACCTTAGCACCTAGGTCGCCATCACGACGTGAGGCTTCGATCCAAATGGAAGAATCTACGAGAACCATGAGTGACTGGAGTTAGATATCCTGTTTCTCGATTTCCTCATTGAGGACAGGATAGTCAAAGGCACCCTGCCTGAGAAGGCGGCCAAATTCTTTGGCCTTTTGCCGTTTCACAAACTCTGTGACAGCCCTTGCCACAGCAGGACTCTTTTTACTCTCTCCCATCATACCGACGAGGTCGTTGAGGATGCTTTCTTCAATATCAACAGTGATTCTCATGAGGCCAAAATGAATCTTAAATCATCATTTTCAATATTTATTTTCATCTTTTTATCAGTTATCAACCAAACAAAAGCCTCCCAAAGATGATTGCCGCCACCATTCCGATGAAATCCGCCGTCAATCCAGCCATGAGCGCGTGGCGGAATCGGCGAATCCCGACACTTCCGAAGTACACCGTCAGGACATAAAAGGTCGTCTCGGTGGAACCATAAAGAATCGCTGCGGTGAATTTCACCATCTCGCTCAAATCAGGACGAGTCAGGATCTCATTCAGAATGCCCTGCGCGCCGGAGCCACTGAGAGGCCGCATCAACGCCAAGGAAAGAAGCTCAACAGGAAAGCCAAGGAAGCCGAGCACTGGCGCTAGAGCATACTCCAAGAGTTGAAAGGCACCCGATTCCCGCAAAATCGCCAATACGGCGAGCATGGCCACCAGGTAAGGCATGATGCGCACGGCGACCTGAAAGCCTTCTTTAGCTCCATCGACAAACTCCTCATAAACACGGACTCCACGTGCCCAAGCAAAGCCAACGGCAAGAATCAGGATGGCTGGAATCGCCAATCCAGAAGTCCCATCCATCAAACGTCGCCAGACAGGAGGCTCGGGCTTGACCTCCATGACTGCGGCAGCCTGCGCGAGCTCTTTGTTTTTGGCCAAGGTAGCCGTAGCTTCGGCTTTTCTCTGCGCCGACATTTCTAAAACAGCGGAGAGACCTGATTGTTGCAGCACCGTCTGACGCCAGGCAGGCGGACCTAGCTCCAAGGCGGAGACGCCCACAAAGAGCAAGGTAAGGATCGTCAGCAAATATTTTGCCTTCTTGGAGATACGTCCTGATTTCACTGCGACAGCCTCTTTAGCCTCGACCTCAGGCTCATCAGGTTGAGGAACAAATTGAGGCAGCCTTTGAAAACTCTTCGCAGCAAGAACGGCACCGACAGAGGCACAAGCCGTGGCAAGAATGGTAGGCACGATGACTTGATAGCTATTTTTGATCCCTGCCGCGTTCAGGAAGTTCATGGCTGACATTGGGATCAGTGTAAAAGCTCCTGTATTCAGGGCCAAGAAGGTGATCATCGCGTTGCTAGCGCTTTGCTTGTGAGGATTCAACTCTTGCAGATGCCCCATCGCCTTGAGTCCGAGTGGAGTCGCATTATTTGAGAGCCCTAGCATGTTGGCAGAAAGGTTCATCACCATGGCACTCATGGCCGGATGCCCCGTCGGCACGTCTGGGAAAAGACGACGTAGCAAAGGTGACAGCAAACGGACGACGGCCTCCAGGACACCTGCTTTTTCCAAAAGCCGGAGCACGCCTAGCCAAAACATCATCATGCCAGCCAAAGGTAGGGCAATTCCCATGACTGCCTTTTCTGCGCCTTTCATGGCAGCGTCGATCACATTCGCGTCGCCAGAGACTCGACCGACGAGTCCTGCGACGATCAGCCCAATAAAAAGTAAAATGGCCCAAATATGATTCAGCATGAGTGTAAAAAGGCAGGTTTCTCAAAAATTGAGACAAAATGTTTCCTTTGTCGAACTTAGTCCGTAATCCGTGCCCGACAACTTTTCCTATACTCAGCAATTCGGACTCAATCAACTACCAGCTACTATGCCCTGCGCAATTCAAATGGCCAGCCACCTGTCAGGTCTCAGTGCCCACGTCATTCGTATCTGGGAAAGGCGCTATGGTGCTATGAGCCCGACCCGCACGGAGAGTAATCGACGTCTGTATTGTGAAGAGGCCATTAAGAGATTAAAAATCCTCCGCCAACTGACTGAAAATGGACATCGAATCGGCAACATAGCTAAACTGCCCACCAGCGAGCTCGAACAGCTACTCGATGATCATTTGCAACGCAGCCTATTACCCAAAGGGAAAAAGGCAGCCGCAATATCTGACTCCAAGCCACTGGAGGAACCTCAACAATTCGTCGATCTCTGCATGGCTGCATCAAAGGCCTTTGACAGTGAGGTCATGCATCATCTTCTCAGTCGCGCCCGTCAGCAGCTAGGACAGCGCGGTATGTTGCATCATGTCATTTGCCCTTTGATACAAACCATCGGCGAGTCTTGGCAAGCCGGGAATATGCGTCCTGGGCAGGAGCATTTGGCTACGAACGTCATTCGTGAAGTGCTCATGATGCCAGTGCCTGGAAGTCAGATAGCGGAAAATGCTCCTGAACTTGTCATCACGACACCCACTGGTGAAGTGCATGAATTGGGTGCTATGCTGGTCGCTGCCTCAGCTCGTGACCTTGGGTGGAAAGTCACCTATCTTGGCCCCAATCTACCCATTGAGGAAATCGCCGCTTGCGCCTCTGCACGGAAGGCCCGCGCCGTCGCTCTCAGCCTTGTTTACCCTGAGAAATGCCCAGCCATTGAAGACAAAGTAAGACAGCTTCGGAAAATCCTGCCAGAGACGACCGCCTTAATCATTGGTGGTCGAGCTGCTGCTGGTTACCAAGAGTCGTTATCAGATCTACCGATTCATTGGGCGTATTGCCTCAATGGTCTGGACAAGATTCTGACACAGGCACCCATTCTAGCCTGATCTATTCATGGGGGGTCGTCGCGAGACGCCATCTGTTGACTCAGTCTCGCCCCATCAATCTGCGAACCTGATCTTCGGTGTAGGCCGAGGTTCTCTCTTTGGGGTCAAGCTCGATGAATTTAGGCGTATTGTCCTTTCTCTGTTCCTTGAGCCCCTCCCGGTTGGCTTTGGTTTTAAAGACATCGTTAGCGCCAGAAAAACTTCGGGTATCATCACGAGACATCTTCTGGGCAAATGGATTTTGATCGGTCTTAAAAACATTGTCTGCAAAGGAGGGCTCTTTCTCGCGCTGGCTAAATCCTTGATCACCCAAGCGGCTCTTCAGATCACTGCCTGCAAAGTCCTGCGTTTTGAAAGCCGTCATACCATTGAAGGACTTCACTCCATTGAAATCACTGGTGGAGTGTTTTTGTTTACTGAGCCAGCCCGCGCTCTTATTGCCGCCTAAAGAGGCCTGCATCGATTTATCAAAGACACTGCGGTCATTCGGATCATTCATCCGCTTCATCGAGTTAGCGATCCGTTTTGACATCGGCTGACCGCCGAGGTCCTCGTGGCGAGAGGTCTTTTTTGAAGCGCAGCTCGTCAGCAAAAGAACTACGATTAGAAACTTGAGTGAATGAATCATGATGATGGAGACGCGACAGGAAGTGGCAGACCGAGAGATTTGGCGGCCAGGAAAAGGGCTTCCTTTTCGATTCCGCCTGGCAGATGAAATTTATGCAACTCTGACTGCATATCAGCCAGCCTACCCCAGCCCAAATACAGCTCATGAAGCAGAGCAGCCGAGTCATTGGGAGACATCCATAGATTCTGCATGAGGTAACTTTCAGCAGCCGTAAACTCCTGTCTGCGGATCAGATGCCTAGCCCATGCCGAGCTCAGATCTGGCTGCATTCCATGAGTATCCTCCAGCCGATCCAGAGCAGCCAAATAAAGCTCACGGGCTAACTCGGGCTGATCACTTTCTTCCAAAGCCGTAGCCCAGGCGACGGTCTGGGTGCCGCCAGGGAACGGCATGCGCACCACTTCAGAGAAGATCTCCTGAACAATGACACGATCCCCCAAAGCATTCGCAACACGCAGCATGAGCGGGATCTTACGCGCCTCGAGACGCAGGCTTGGCAAATCCTGAAGGCCAAGACATGCCTGCCAGGCCCAGGCTGGTCGATGACAGGCCATGAGAGTCTCTGCGGCCAACTCCAAACAGACACGATCCCCTTCCTTAACGGCCTGCCAACCATGGGAGAGATCATCTTTCATCCCATCAGGGGCACCCTCCGCAAAGGCACTCAGCACAAGGGCAGCCAAAGGACGATCTGCACCCGCACGCACCTCTGACCGCAAAAGAGTCATCCAAGCTTCGCGATTACGGCCTTTTGCTTGATCGCCAAACCAGACGAGCATTTGCTGCAAGGTCTCGCGATCACGCTGCCTGACACGAAACAAAGCCGCAACCTGAGCGCGACCCCGCTCAGGTGTCCAAGCTGAATCATGAGCCAGTAATTTCAGCAATTCCAAGCGTAACCGAAAACGATCGCCATCCTCTTTTAAACTACGCTCAGCCTGAGTGATGAAATTCAGCGCCTCTGACGTGCGATCATGCAGGCGACATATCTCCGAGACATGAGAAATGCAGTCCAGTGACTTTAACTCAACGGCAAGAGTCATGAGCTGACGAATCTCTTCCCAGCCCTGGATTTGAGCTAGGAGAGTTGCCCGCATTTTCAGCATCTCTCTGCCCATTGGTCCAGACTTCTCCCCAAGAGGAATCAAGCGCAGGACATCCAGTGCCAGCACATGTTTTCCTTGCCCGATCAACAAGCGTGCGCGGTGCACGCAGCTCTCGGCATCTGGCACGATACCGATGTCTGAGTTTACAGAAAAGGCCTCATGCAAACGTTCCCAGGCAGCCAGAGCGAGTGTGGGCTGGCCGAGTTTTTCATGAAGCAGCGCCAACTCACGCAGATAGGGAACCGCATCAGGAATACGCCCCTGCAAGAGCCGAGTCACTTGAGTTTGATAAGCTAGTTTATGCAGCTCAGGCACATTGAAATCCAAGGCCAAAAAATGCGCATGTTTCTCACGAAGCACTTCATCCCCAGGTTGCGGTGGCTTCATCGGCGGCTCGGCGTTGAGCAGCTGAAGAGTGAACTTTAAGCCTGTCTTCGTATCCATGCCAGACTCTGACACACGGATCAGCCATTGAGCATATTCAGGATTGGCTGGTGCACGCGCAGGCAGCAGCCCATAGACTTCAATGGCTTCACGGGACATGCCTGCATTCTCTAGACGACCTCCAAGCTCACTCAGAGTATCCACAGAAACCTCCAGGCGCATATCTACACTGGCTAGATGCTCTCTCAGCAATCTCAAACGCGTCGGGTAATCCACCTGACGCATCTTGCCAATGAGATTCCCCAGCCGCCATTCTCCAAACTCCAAGCCACTGCGTGATGTCAGTGCCACACTGCCCCACTTGGCCGCGAGTCCTTCATTGACCTGTTCAACCAACGGTCCCATGCCCTCTTGAACAAAACGCGCCTGAATTTCCCGTGTCTCTTCCCATAAACTGCGCAGATGCATCGGCTCCTCATAACGTGGAGATCCCTGAGGCAGAAGCATTCCGCGAATCTCTCCCATCTGACGTGAGGGCAAAAAGTCCTTGGTCATGAAACCACTCATCTCTGCCGCTGCCGTGTCTGAAGATCCTGCTAAACCGGCCACGGCAGACTTGCGCAAGCTGGTCATGGCAGAAGCCGGAATCGCCTGAAGATGACGCCAGGCACTGCGTAAATTTTCTTCACGTTCCTCAGGAGTCACCGCTAATCGAGTCGCGGCGCTAAGACTGAAAAGAAATGGATCATACGTGCCACGATAAGCCTCAGGCCGCACAGGTCCACGCACGACTCGACTGAGATAGCCACGAGCCAAATCCCAGCGCTCAGCTGACTCCGCAATTCGGGCCAAGGAAAACGTAAAGATGTCCGACAATTCAGGCTGATGTTTGCGCACACTCTCACCCAATTCCAAAGCCTCTGGATAGCGCTGACTATCTTGCAGCCGCCGAATGATGTCCATCACCGCCGTGCTGCGCACACTTCCTAGAATGGCCAGTTCACCTTTTTCAAAACGGAATCCTTCCAAATCAGCCAGCATAGCCCCGACGGCGAGCAGGACACGCTTACGGACTTCTTGCACCTCGACAGCGAGCCCCTTTTGCTCACACCACTGCAAAGCATCCGCCATGCCGCCTGAGCGCAGAGTTAACCAAAGTTGGCAAAACTGAGATTCCAAACTCGCACCTTTGCTCATCAGCTGCCGGAGCTCCTTCCGAAAGGCTTCCCCTTCCCGCCTGTAATAAAGCGACCAAAGCCGCTCAATGGGCGACTTTAAATCCAGTATTGGCGGAGCAGTACGGACTCGTTCATCGCCTCGATAGGTCAGTTTACCCAGTTCCTCGATCGCCCGAAGTCGGATCAGGGGCACTGCATCAGGAAGCTCGACAAACTCCGCGCGTGGCAGTCCAAAAAACATGCGCAAGGTCTTTGTTTCCTCATTGCTCAACGAGGTGGCCGAATCCAGAAGGTCCGTGATCTCAGTGGCCGTGCCAGAGGCAGTTGGCTTCCGCGCATCCAGCAAGGGTAACGGCATACGCTCAGCCACAAGATTACTCGCCTGAAAAGCCTGCCCTGCAGTGCGACTGCATATCTCCTGCAAGTGCTCCAAGGCAGTCACGTCATCCGCCAAACGCAGACATTTTAAAGCCAGTCGCAACTGCAAGCGTGCATCCCAGGGTCGCACTCGGGCGATCTGCTCATAGACACGGCGCTCTGCCTCATCTTGACCTGTGCTGCGGTAGTGCTCTGCCAGCGCTTCTAAAGCCGCGGCATCCTGGGAAAAGCGACTCTCCAGTCGTCTCCTCACCCGATCCGCTTCTGCCATTTGAAAGGTCTCCTCCAGCATCTCCACCAGACGGCGCGATTCCGCGGCAAGTTCCTGGGGTGCAGCTGCAGCAGCGATCTGCTTCTGAAAATAAATCGCCGACTTCATGTCGGCCACACGCAATGCAGCCTCCCGCAACTGATCCAATGAAAACGGTGTATCAGGAGAGGTGTAGTAAGCCTGCTTCATGGCCGCAAAAGCTTTCACAGGATCTCCCGATCGACCATAAACCTGGGCTAGCGCTTCCTGATAAAAGCCATCAAAGGGATGCCGCTTCACCTGGACGACCAACGCATCGTTCACCAGCTTCAGCCGCTCTTTCAAAGCAGCCTCTGTGAGTTCCCCCCCCTGCTCAGACCAAAGAAGCCTATCCAAGAACCGCTTGAATGCCTCACGTCGGCGCTTCACCTCGGTCTCCACTTCAATGATTCGACACTGAACCTGCACATACTTGGGTAAGTTCATCTTTTGCAGCAGCATCTCTGCATGGCGCTCCATCAAAGTCACCGCTGAGGTGCCTGTCGCACGGGAAATAGCGGCCTCCCAAAGTTTCATGGCATCGTCATTGCGGCGCTGCAGCGTGTAGCATTGAGTCAAGGCCTGGAGCAGCTGCTCAGAGTCAGGTATATCGCGATAAGCACGCTCCAAAAATGACGTCGCAGCGATAGCGGGCAATGGGGTAGCACCTGTCAATCTCCAGCCCGTCCTTTCAGCCGACAACCCAACAGAAACCGCTGCATTGGCAACCTGCTCATCCTCGAGCAAGAGTTCACTCAGCCGCAATGTGTAGCGAATTTTTCCCGACTCATCACGCTGGATTAGACGACGTAAAACCCGCATGGCTAAGGCTGTATTCTTATCTAACAAGGCAAGCTCTAAGAGCAACCGCTCGGCCTCAAGTGAAAGCTCACGTGGCTTGTTTTGATCATCCTTTTGCAGCACTGCAAAAGAGGCATAAGCCTGATCCAATTGCTCAGCTCTCACGGCCCACCAGGCAGCGCGGAAAAGCTCCCGTGAAGAAAGCTTGGTCTTGGCTGCCGCATCCGCAGCAAAGGTCTTCATCTTTGCCATCACTGCCTCAGGAATAGACGCAGCCTCTGGGGCTTCATCATGACTGGCAAACCCCTTACCTGTGAAAGCATCCGGCAACTGAAACTCCCCGCCACTGCCTTTGGATTTTCGAGCTTTATGTTTTTCATCTCCGATCAACAGCGAATAGATGCGCTCATCGACATCCGCTCCATCCTCATCCGTCAGACTCGCCTGCCAGGCTTTTTCCATCCAGGTGAGCGACTCCTCCGCATCACCATGCTCGATGAGAATATCTGCCAATCGAAGAAACTCCTCACGGCCAGCACTGGCCTTGCTCACAGCTTCACGAGCCAGAACAATGGCACTATCCAAATCACTTCCCGAGGCCAGAAAGGCCGCTGCATCATTGAGCCTCCGCTGCCGCTCCTCATCCGAAACAGCAGCCTGAGTGAACTGGCGCAGCAGAGCGTCTGCCGCAGTCATGTCTTTGCGAGTTTTATAAAAAGCCGCTAATTCAAAGACCGCTTCGGCCTTCGTGGGCTCACGCTCAAGTCGAGCCTTTAAAATCAACTCGATTACGGCATCTAGCGCACGCTGCTGGGCGAAGGTTAGAGCCTGTTTCTCCACTTCGGCAGAGATTCCTGGTGCCTTCACCAGTGCCTCGATCCTGCTGATAGCCTCTACGGTCTTGCCCTGGCGGAGGTCTGCCTCAGCGCGCAAAAAAACGAGAGCGGGCAGATCACTCGCATCTCCCTTCAAACGTTCATCCAAAAGTGTAGCAGCCTCGATGGCACCATCATGATCGAGTAAAACCCGCACCAACTCATACCGATAATCATCCACCGAAGGCACCTTTTGCACCAGCTCACGTAAGGCTAGGACCTGTGCTTCGGTATCCACTGTGATCTCGGTGAAACTAGCCCAATCTCTCAAGGCGCGCTCGCTGATAGGCAAGGAGGCAGCCGCTTTCGTGAGCTGTTGACGCAGTTCATCCAGTCGGCCAAAACGCTCATGCAATCTGACGCGTCGTCTGAAAAAATCCATGTAGCGATCGTCGTGGAAATCAAGCAGGCCCAAGCCTTTGACCAAAGCAGCGTCCGCCTTTCCAAACTGATCTGCGTGCTCATGGATTCTAGCCAAATCATAGAGGGCATCCAGCCGCTGCTGCGGATCTGTTTGCTCAGAAAGACTCGTGTAGAAAACCGCTGCTCGATCAGGCTGGCCGATTCTCAAAATCAGCTCAGCCACCTGACGCACCAAGTTAAAATCACCTGGCCGCAGATTGACTGCGCGCTCCCAGGCTGAAACGGCTTCCTCATTTTGCTCTCTCGCCACAGCCAACGAACCCAGCTGCATGAGCATGGACACCTTTTGAGGATCAGACTCTGCTGTGTAGGCTACTAGTTTGGAGATCATCTCATAGGCCGTTTTAGCGTCGCCCGATTGGCTGGCTAGATCAGCGCGTGATTGCAAAGCTCGCGCATTTTTAGGCTCTGCCCGTAGCACTTCATCATACACCGCATTCGCTTTATCCACAGATCCGCCTTTGCGATAGAGGTGCCCAAGCACCATGAGCACGGCAGGATGATTCGTCGCACGGGCCTGAGTGGCGACATTATCAATCAGTAACTGCGTGGCCCCGTGCTTGTCGTAAAGCGTCCAAAGCAGGTCAACCACACGACCATAATCTGGCTGGCTGACGAGCAGGCCGAGATACTCATTGGCCAAATGCGTTTCCCGCTCCGACCAGCGGTCATCGCCATCGGCTGCGGCAGAAAGACCAGACTGACAGATCCATAAACCCAATAGCACCGCAGCAAATGCGGTGCGCTTCAGGGGATGGGTGAAACAAAACATCTCGAATTGAATGAGCCACCTTAACACGCTGGCCTAAACACGACAACTTTCGTGGCTGGTTTCTCTGGAGATATCCAGCTCACACAGCATGGCTTTCTCATATCTGATACTACCGCTTGAGATAATTATCATAATTTAAAGATACAACCATTGACTAATTTGATAATTATCATAGATTGGTTGCAGATTTAATATCCTTATGAAACTCAACAGCCCAACCTCCACTCCAGCCAGCCGCAAGGCAGGATTTAGCCTTTTCGAAATGCTGACCTTCGTCGCCATCCTCGGCATCATGGTGACCATGGCGGTCCCAGTTTTTGGCAACAGCCAAGGAGCCAGGCAGGCCAAGGATCAACGCAATGCCCAGAACCTCTGCTCCCTGGCGAATGCAGCGAATGCAGCGGGCTTCAATGTCACCACCGGAGCTGGCGACGATGTGACGAAGCCCGTAAAGCTTCTTGTGGACGGCATCACCATTACAAAAGGCCCGCTTAAGAACCGCACCTTCAAAGTGCCCAACATGTCGTTTGAAGACATGGCAGGTGCAGCTCAATACCTCGAAATCAAAAATGGTGATCTTGCATATTCTCCAGAAGCCTTCGTCCGCTAATTCCAGAAACGATTCGATCGTTTCTGAGAGCCAAATCATTTATCGTTGGCAGGTCACTCAGACGACGCCATGATGACCACCCACATGGCAGCACGCAAAGAGGTCTCTATCACTCGCATTTCGTTTTTGTTCTTGGTCCTTTTGGCCCTCGGACTCGGGGCGTTTTATCGCTTTCCAGGCCTGGACCGCCGACCCATGCACACCGATGAAGCCATCCTCGGCATCAAGCTGGCGGATTACGCGCAGTCAGGCCATTTTCAATACGACCCCAAAGACTACCACGGACCGGCACTGCACCAGGTGAGCTTGTTCTGGGGAAAAGTGGCAGGTTGGGGCGATCCCAGCACCTGGACAGAAAGCGATCTACGCATGGTCGCTGTGATGTGCGGGATGCTACTCTTGATGGTCACCCTGCTTTTTGGGGATGTTTTAGGCCGACTCGGAACCGCCATGGCCATGCTCATGTGTGCCGTCTCACCCATGATGACTTTTTACAGCCGCTACTTCATCATGGAGATGCAGCTGACGCTTCTTGTCGCGCTGACTCTAGGCTGCTTTTGGCGCTACTCACAGAGTGGCGGACGCCTGTGGCTGATTCTGGGCGGTTGCTGCCTGGGCTTTCAACATGCCACCAAGGAAACTTTCATTCTAAACATCGCCGCTGCTCTGGCTGGGTGGCTGGCAGCGCGTGTTTTAATCGGCGACTTTCAGCCTGCAAAAAGCAATGGACTGCGCCTCAGCTCGAGCAGCAGTCGCGGTCGCGCTTCCAAAGCTTGGCTCTGGGTTTTGATCCCTGCGATTCTGGTCTCAGTCTTATCGTATTCTGGTGGATTCCGCGATTGGCAGGCGGTGCAGGATAGCCTGATGTCCTACGCCAACTA
The DNA here is from genome assembly GCA_027489965.1 of Verrucomicrobiaceae bacterium. GTDB lineage: Bacteria > Verrucomicrobiota > Verrucomicrobiia > Verrucomicrobiales > Verrucomicrobiaceae > Prosthecobacter. Next base: position 76,004 of record JAIXZA010000004.1, on the reverse strand, counting down.
CTTTCAGCGTAGCGATGGCAGCGGCCATGAAAAACCCTGGCACTACTACCTAACTCTGATTTTCTGGAGAAAAGATACGCTTATCTGGAGTGAGGCCATGATCGGTGGCCTGGGCGTTTTAGGCATGCTCTATGCCTTTGTCGGTGACTTTAAATCCAAGGCTCATCAGGCTTTTCTCGTCTTTCTTTCCATTTACACACTGGCTCTCTTCACGGGTTATTCGATCCTGAGTTACAAGACACCTTGGTGCATTCTTTCGGCACAATTTTCACTGACTTTGCTAGCCGGAGCTGGGATTAGTTGGATCTGGACATGGCTAAGCGGACGAATGACGCGCTTCGTTTATAAATTGGTTCTGGGATTTGGCATTTGGCATCTTTGCTATATAACCAGCATCACGACTGGACGTATCGCCGCCCTGCCCTATGAGGCCGATTCGCGTAACCCTTATGTTTACTCACACACTTCGCCAAATTTCCTGAGGCTTCTGGAAGAGGTGAAAAAGATCCGTGCTGAGCGGGCTCCCGACTCACCTGACATCCAAGTCATCAATCAAGACTCTGGCTGGCCACTGCCCTGGTATTGGCGTGCTCAAAAAAATGTGGGTTACCAAACCTCGATCCCTGAAAAAATCACGGCTCCTATCGTCATCGTCGATACGGAACAGCTGCCAGCCGTGAAGTCATTATTGGAAGGGCGTGATTACCGCGAGCGTGGTCCCTTTGGCCTGCGCCCGGGTGTGCTGGTTTCAATCTTGGTCGAAAAAGTCTATACCCCTGAGCTGACCCCGGTAGCGCCAGTGCACGAGGAAAAGCCAGCCCCTTCTCTAGAAGTTCCTGAAGGCACGATCTCCACGGCCCCCACACTGATGCCTGCAGCTCCTGCTCCGGTCTTACCAAACATGGGTTCGGCAATTCCCAGGAAACCATGAGCACGGGAATGCGTCACTTTGAAGTGAATGCCATGGCGACCTCATTCGAGGTCATCATTGTCGAGACTTCAGAGGTGGATGCACTCTACGCGGCACAGGCAGCCGAAGCTGTCTTTGCCGAAATTCATCGCCTTGAAGATGAGCTAAGTCGCTTCCGCCCTGGCAGTGACATTTGGCAATTGAATCAGCTGCGTGCAGGTCAAAGCCACCGCGTCTCACTAGCCACCTATGACTGCCTCTCTTTAGCCAAAACCATGCATGCGGAATCAGGCGGCGCTTTTGACATCACCGTTGGTCCGCTCATGCAGCTCTGGCGCACTGAAGATGGATCATTGCGTGAGCCTTCCGAAGAAAGGCTGCATTTGGCCAAACTCAGCATCGGCTCTGACCTCTTCGAGCTGGATGAGGAGGATCTATGCGTCACCGTCAAAGCCGATCACATGGTCTTTGATCTCGGAGCCGTCGGTAAAGGTTATGCACTGGATCAGGCCGCCGTCACCCTGAATGACTGGGGCATCGAACACGCGCTTCTAAATGCTGGAGACAGCACCCTGCTCGCCATGGGAAAGCCGCCTGACGAAGAAGCCTGGACCGTCACCTTAGCAGACGGAGCCCAGGCCCTGGCACTCAAAGATCGCGCCCTCAGCGGCAGTGGCTTCATGGTCAAAGGTGCCCACATCATGAATCCCCGCACGCTTCGTCCACTGGCGATTCAAGAGCAGCGCAGTTATGCCCTGGCACCTTCCGCAGCTTTATCAGACGCGCTTTCGACCGCCTTCATGATTATGGATCGGGAAGAAGTGCTCAGCCTCTGTCAAAAGTATGCCGGGCAGGTTGAAGCCCTGTGGGTCTAGTCGCCATACCTTCAAGCCATCTCATCGTCAAAAGCGCAGAGGGGAATAACGACCATGCGGTAGCCGTTTACAGTGGTTGGCAGTTGTTGACCGTTGTTGACGATGGTTTTTCAGAGGTCGATCAGCATGCGCGTTGTCATTGGCGGTCTCTGGATTCCGTGAAACCAGTGTCAACAACCGTCAACGGCGCATAGCGCCCTTTAGCTATCGTAAACGGTTCCTGCGGCGTGGATCGTATCGCACTAGTGATAGATGAACAGGCACCGAGCGTTTTAAGCGCCTTCATGCGTTTCTTCAGCCTACTTGCCAGCCTTTTTGTCGGACTTTCCTTGGCCAATGCCGCGGATAAACCCAATGTGATCTTCATCCTGGCCGATGATCTGGGATATTCCGATCTCGGCTGCTATGGAGGAGAAATTCAGACACCCAATCTCGATGGCTTGGCCAGGAACGGACTGCGCTTCACTCAGTTTTATAATACTGCCCGCTGCTGGCCGTCTCGCGGAGCTTTGCTCAGCGGCTACTACGCACAGCAGATTCATCGGGATCAGTTGCCTGAGGTTCCCGGCGGCGGCCAAGGCGTGCGTCAGAGCTGGGCTAGACTGCTGCCCGACTTTTTAAAACCCGCAGGCTATCGGAACTACCACAGCGGCAAATGGCACATCGACGGCAAAGTGCTCGATGCAGGCTTTGATCGCTCCTTGGACATGCACAATCAGGGGAATTTCTTCACCGCTCAAGGCAACTTGATCGACGATAAACCCATCACGCCACCTGCGGATGAAAAAGGTTACTACGCCACCATCGCCACAGCCGATCACGCCATCGACTGCCTGAAGGATCATGCAGCCCATCATGCCGACAAACCTTTCTTCCACTACATCCCCTTCATCGCGCCCCACTTCCCTCTCCATGCCCTGCCAGAAGACATCGCCAAGTATCGCGACCGCTATTTGGCAGGCTGGGACAAGATGCGTGAAGCACGCCACGCCAACCTCAAATCCGCCGGTATCACGACCACCGAGCTCTCCAAGCTAGAGCCCCAGGTCGGCCCACCTTACGACTTCCCAGAGGCCATGAAAATCCTCGGCTCAGGTGAGATCAACCGGCCCTTGCCATGGAATGAGCTGACCGACGAACAGCGCCGTTTCCAAGCCACCAAAATGGCCATCCACGCCGCCATGGTGGACCGCATGGATCAGGAAATCGGCCGCATCCTGGCCCAGCTCAAGGCCATGAAGGCCTATGACAACACCCTCATCTTCTTTGCCTCAGACAACGGAGCCAGCGCCGAGATCATGGTGCGTAACGGCGGTCACAATCCCCAAGCCGAACCCGGCAGCGCCGAGACTTATCTCTGCCTTGGACCCGGCTTTTCCAGTGCCGCCAACACCCCGCATCGCCGCCACAAGACCTGGGTGCATGAAGGCGGCATCAGCACCCCCCTCATCGCTCATTGGCCCCAAGGCATCACGGCCAAAAATGAACTGCGCACCACCCCTGCCCACATGATTGATATTGTGCCGACCATTCTCGAAATCGCCGGCATCGAAAAACCCCAACAATGGAAAGGCGAACCCATCCCAGCAGCCCCCGGCAGAAGCCTCGCCCCAGCCTTTGCCAAAGATGAAACCATCACCCGCGACTCCCTCTGGTGGCTGCATGAAGGCAACCGCGCCGTGCGTGTCGGCGACTGGAAACTCGTCGCCGCCGAAGGTGATCCCTGGGAACTCTACGACCTGAAAACCGACCGTGCCGAGCAGCACAACCTCGCGGCAAAGATGCCCGAAAAAGCCAAGGAACTGGAGCAAGTGTGGCTCAAACAAACCAACGACTTTACCGAACTTTCGAAAAAGACCCTCTCCGAGCAACCCCAGGCTAAAGCCAAAGGAAAAGGCAAAGGTAAAGGCAAGAAAAAGTAAGCCGAGGTGCCTTCCTCCTTCGCTATTTGAGCTCCGAAGGACAGGTCTGTTCTCTGATCTCTGCCTACCTCCGCCCGTTCAGAATGATCTCGTTCATCTTCTGGCGCAGCGCCTCCATGTCGGCATCGGCAAAGCCCGAGTCTAGGGTGCCCACACTGTTCGTGTTATTGCTGGTGCCGCTGATGGCATTGCTGATTGAGCTACTCAGCATGGCCTCACTCACTTCACCGGGCGCACCGTCGTTGCCGTTGCTGCCATCGTTGCCGCGTGGGATGCCGAAGTTGAACCGCACGTTGCTGCCATCAAAGCTGGTCTGCACCGTCGCTGGTTGACCGGGGTCCAGGGTGGTCACGCCATCCACCAGCGCTTGGGCAAAGGGCGGGCCCTGCACGCCTTGCGGTCCCTGACCACCGTCATTGCCCGTGTTGCCAGGCGGGCCTTGACTGCCGTCGTTGCCGCGCGGGATAGCGAAGTTGAAGCGCACGTTACTGCCATCAAAGCTCACCCCCACCGTGGCGGAGTCGCCGGGATTCAGGGTGGTCACACTGTCCACCACGGCTTGGGCAAACGGCGGCCCCACCGCCCCGTCCATCCCTGCTGGCCCAGTGATCCCGTCCTGACCTCTCGGCAGGGCAAAGGTGAAATGCAGGGTGCTGCCGATCAGATTCAGGCCCGCTGTGGCGGCGGCACCTGCGGGTAAAGTCGTCACCTCATCCACCACCACTGCCGTGATGCTTGAGGCCGCATTAATCAGATCGATCACGCCACTGAACTGGGCACGGAATCGGTCAGCGTCGATGTTTTGGCCATTCTGCGGCCATTGAGGATCATAGGACATGGCGGGGGAAAGAAGAAGTTTGCGGTTGTTGGCAGTGGTTGACAGTAGTTTGCAGTTGTTGGCGGGATCCGAAGAGGTGAGCCGTTTACGATGATTGCGAAGAAGTTGAGCGTTCCTCTTGCTTGGTCGGGAGCTGCTTGCAGCGGTTTGGGATCTACCAAACCACTGCAAACAATCGCAAACGGCGCGCAGCGCCCTTCAGCCACTGCAAACGGCTCCCCTTTCTAATTACGCCACGACGACTTCTGCCACGGGACCGGGCAGGCTTTCACCAGCCTCATTGGCCGAGGTCACGCGGATTTTCACGGTGGTGCCGCTGGTTAGGCCAGACACCGTGGCGTCGCTGTCATAGACGGTTTCGACGGCGCGGAAGTCGGTGTCCACGCCCACCACCAGGATCCACACGCGGTAGCGTTCGGCGCGCAGCGCATCGTCCCAGTCCACCAGCACCGTGCCGGCCACGCTGGCCAAGGCCGTGGTGAAGGTCGGAGCCTCAGGGGTTTCCTCATCCACGGGGCGGCTTAGGCCAAAGGCGTGCCACAGCGGGTCTTCCGGTGCCAGGATCGTTTCCAGCTCTGTGATCAGGCCGCGCATGCGGAGGCGCAGATTGGCTTCTGCCGCGTCTCGTGCGGCCTTGGCCTGACCCGTTTCTGTCACCTTCATGTCCAGAGCCGTGCGGGCAGCACTCAGATTCGTATGGCAGGTCGCCGCCAGGGCCGCTGTCACGCCCATGTCCACACTTTCCTGAGTCGGGTTCGTGGTCAGGTAGAGCTTTAGGCTATTGACCAGATTGAAGCGTTCATCCTGCGTACTGGGCAGCATCAGAGAGTTATTGGGCCAGCCTGCCGCACCCCATTCCGTGGAGTAGGATTCCCCGAGAAAGATCGACAGGCGCTTTTTAGCCCGCGAAATAAAAACCTTGGCCGCATTATCCGCCGCCGTATGCGCCGCGTTCGCAGCTTTCCGCAGGATCTGGCATTGGCCAAAAGTCGATTCCGCTCCACGGGCGGCGTCTAGAGCCGGTCGGACGACCGACTCCGTATTTTGTTTCAGTCCGATCGCCACTTCGTGGTCATGGGCTGCGTCACACATGTCATCGCCTAGAGCAAATAGACGATCACGTTTTTTAGGTAGTTCATTAGAGGCCATAGTCTTGGTTTTCATTGAGCGCGGGGTTTCCTGCACACCGAAGCGTGATCCATCACCGAAAAAAGCTTGTCCAAACTTGGCCACGTGGATCGATTTAGAGGGTTTCCGCTAGGTTAGTTATTCAACCCCCACTGGAAACAGATCCGATGATTAAAAGGATGAATTACCCCAAAAGGCTATCAAATCCGCATGATCGTGACAATTCCAAAAAAGAGTTTCGAAATCAATGGGAGCAAAAAAACACTCCACCCAGCCCTAAACGAGTCTCGTTTACCCCTGCGCGGTACTTCTCTGGTCCAAACGAGCGTCGTTTACCTCTGCGCGGTACTTCTCTGGCCCAAACGAGCGTCGTTTACCTCTGCGCGGTACTTCTCTGCCCCAAACGAGCGTCGTTTACCCCTGCGCGGTACTTCTCTGCCTCAAACGAGCGTCGTTTAGCCCTGCGCGGCACTTCTCAGCCCCAAACGAGCCTCGTTTACCCCTGCGCGGAACCGCGCAGGGTCAAAAAAGCGCCCAAAAGCCCTTTTACCCAGGGAAACGGCAAAAAACCAATCCAACCCCTGCCAAAAACCTTACCCACCCCTCCTTTCCTAACCTCTTCCCTTGCCACACTAAGCTAGAACCGCTTTCATCGCCGCCATGCCTGCCACCCCGCTGCAAACGATCCTCGCCAAATACCGCGCCACCTCCCAGACCGAACGCGAAAAGGGCAGCTACTTCGAGGAACTCATCCACACCTACTTCCGCTACAAGGACAGCCATGCGGACCATGCCCTAGACCCAAATCCCATGAAGTGCGCTGCCACCTACAAATGGAACCAGAAACGAATTGAATGGCGTTGTTGCTCGTGAGCTCAGGTGTATAATTAAACAGGAATTTCACGAGACACTCCGCAGATTAAGCCCATGCCACGCCGCCCGTTTAACCGTCAAGAACACATTTACCGCAACGATGCTTTTGCTGAACTCGTCAAAGACGGTATAAGGTTCTTCAACGGTACACCAGTTCTGTCTCTCCCTCCGGAAGAACGATTCGCAGGCACTGGCGTTTACGCCATTTACTACACAGGAAAGTCCAAACTTTACGCCAAGTATGCAGAATTAAATCGGTTGTCATATGGCTACCCGATTTATGTCGGAAAGGCTGTTCCCAAAGGATGGAGACAAGCTAGAACCTCACATATCGAAACAGATCAATCGACGGAGTTGCATCACCGACTGCGTGAACACAGCAAGAGCATAGGACATTCGTCGAACCTAAAGCCCACTGATTTCATGTGCCGCTTCGTTATCTTCGAAGGGGATGGATCGGATATGATTAGCACGGTCGAAGCTGCCCTAATCAAGATAACTCGCCCTCTTTGGAATGTAGCTGTTGATGGATTTGGAAATCACGACCCAGGCAGTGGTCGTTATGAACAAGCACGCAGCGACTGGGATGTTCTTCATCCTGGTCGGCCTTGGGCACAGAAGTGCAAGGGTGTCTCTGCCAAGCCTGCGGACATCACTACTCGAATCAGCGCTCACCTCGATACATTAGGAGGGACGACTGTATGAAGTCCGTTGAGATATTTTCGGGCGCGGGAGGCCTCGCCAAGGGACTAGATTTGGCTGGTTTCGATCACGCCGCCTTTGTTGAATGGAATAAAGACGCCTGTGCATCTCTCCGTCAAAACTTTGCGCCTGAGAAAGTCTATTGTGGAGACATTCAAGCCTATGACTTCAGCAAACTGAATGAAGTTGATATCGTAGCAGGAGGCCCGCCATGCCAGCCGTTTTCATTGGGAGGCAAACACCAAGCTGATATGGATCGGCGAGACATGTTCCCATACGCGATCAAGTCTATTGAGGACCTCCAACCCAAGCTCTTCATCTTCGAAAACGTGAAGGGACTTCTCCGTGAGTCATTCGCCGATTACTTCTTTTACATTCTACGTCGCCTGGAAAACCCCTGTAGGCCTGCGTCGTACAATACCAATTGGCGCTCACACCTTCACGAACTTAACTCTGGTAGCAGTAAAGACTTCGGAGGAACAAAATACCGAATCAGTTACCGTTTGTTGAATGCTGCGGATTACGGCGTTCCACAATGCCGTGAGCGCGTTGTGATAGTAGGAGTCAGGGAGGACATAAAGCAAGCTTGGTGCTTCCCCAAGGCTACTCACACGGAAGAACGACTCCTCTACGATCAGTATGTGACTGGCGAGTATTGGGATCGACATCGAGTTGCGAAGAAAGAACGTCCATTGCTTACGCCTGGGATCAGTGAACGTATCAAAGCGATCAAGCGTGACTACATCCTCTTCGCCCCCGAGGGCAAGCCTTGGAGGACTGTTCGTGATGTTTTGAGCGACGTGCCACATCCAAGCGTAAACCACGGCATTGCAGATCACATCTTCCGCGACGGCGCGCGCAGCTATCCAGGTCATACGGGAAGCTGTTACGACTCATCCGCCAAAACGATCAAGGCAGGTGGACATGGAGTTCCAGGCGGGGAGAACATGATCCGGTATCCAGACGGAAGTATTCGATACTTCACTGTCTTTGAAGCGAAACGCATTCAGACGTTTCCTGACGACTATGTCATCACCGGAGCTTGGGGCGAAGCATTGCGGCAAATTGGGAACGCTGTTCCAGTGCTTTTGGCAGAGCAACTTGGTCGTGCTGCGATGAAGTTGCTGAAAGGAGAAAGCAAAGCGCAAGTGCCTGACCGCCTTCCTCCACGAAAACATCGTAGATCACTTGAGTCGAAGCAAGAACACCGCAAAGAGCTTAGCTTGTTTGCGTGAAGCGATAACCATGAGGCTCCATTCCAAGAACTAAAACATAAAGAATTAGCATGATTGAGGACGAGTATGCAGCCGAGGGATCACACAGGCCCGAGATCATTAACAGCCGAGTTTGCATCGAAATCGACTTACCCTTGGCATTGTCTTCACTTTTCAGCGATGACATCGTCACATTTACCGAAGAGTTCGGGAAGCTAGCGCTACGTAAACCCAATGATCGGAAGGTTGCTGCCGCATTACACCGTTACGCTTCTGACCCGTATGAACGAACAAGTATTAATGAGGCGAGTATCAGGGTCGAAGATGGCAACATCGGCTTCGAAGAGGATGGAACTGGCTGGATTCATTTCACCTTCGACGTGGACTACAATGAGGGATGCAGGCATCGAAATTGGACGGAGGAAGATGAACAAGAGATGTTTGACATCAAGATTCGTCACAACACCGCAGTTCTCACTGGCAGGGAGATATACGAGCGGCCGCCGGACGAGTTTTAGCCACAGCTTCAGCAGCCAGGACTCCGACAGCTACACCCGGCGCGACGGCACCAGCGACGCGGGCCTGGCGCATTCCCAGGCGGCCTATCCCACCAAGGGCGAGAGCGACACGATCACCAACGGAAGACCTCTTCTACTACATCTACGGCCTGCTGCACTCCCCCGACTACCGCAGCCGCTACGCCGACAATCTCGGCAAGGAACTCCCCCGCATCCCCGCCGTGAAGCGCTTCGCCGATTTCATGGCTTTCTCCAAAGCCGGTCGCGACCTCGCCCACTGGCACATCACTACGAAACGGTGGATTGTTACAAGGGCGTGAAGCTGGACGAGATCGAAAACACCTCTTTCGACTACCACATGAACGGTGCCTACCGCGTGGAGAAAATGAAGTTTGCCAAAACCCGCGACCCCGAGACCAACAAGTCGGTGAATGACAAGACCACCGTCATCTACAACGACTACGTCACCGTCCGCCACATCCCCCTGGAAGCCTACGAGTATGTGGTCAACGGCAAACCCGCCCTCGAATGGGTCATGGAATGCCAATCCGTCAGCAAAGACAAAGACAGCGGCATCACCAACGACGCCAACCTCTGGGCCACCGGAACCATGGGCAACCCCCAATACCCCCTCGAACTCTTCCTCCGTGTCATCAACGTGAGCCTAGAGACGAGGAAGATCATGGACGGGCTGCCGAAGCTGGATATTTGATTAACCACCTTCGAAGAACCACTCCCCCGCCCTTTTGTCCAAACTAGAAAGTAAATCGTCTATGCAGCACATCCACATCACCGGCATTCCGCAGAACGCAGAGCATCCGATCTGGAGATGCGACTATGTCATGTGGCCGATTCACAAGCTGCTGCCCGATGCGCGTTTTCGGAAGTATGTCGTGGGGAATACTTATGTGGATTACATTGCGGTACTAGCGGCAGACGAGGTGCTGGAAATCAATGCAAAATTCCTTCATAGGGAGGTAGATCACTGGCGGCAAAAGAATGAAAACCTCAACCACCTGCTGCTGGCTCATCGCTCTACGCACCCGATGGTGTATGTGCGGATCGTCGAAGAGGACTCGATGGACTGAGTCGAAAAAATGCCTGGCAGATAGTCTTCCCGTTCGTCAAAGCAGATCCCGTCACCAGCATCCTTAACAACGCCAACCTCTGGGCCACCGAAACTATGGGCAATCCCCAATACCCCAGGAGCTGTTCCTGCGTGTCATCAACCTGAGCCTAGAGACGTGGAAGATCCTGGACGGCCTGCCGAAACTGGACATTGGAGCACGAGCGCGGGCATTCCTGCCCGTTTTTTCCTCGCTGCGTGAGCGTCCCGCCTTGGTAGGGTTTCACCCCATGGATAGGCCGCAGGCCGAGATCGTAAAGATCGGGTCGATGTCCCCTTTCCCGCAGCCACCCGAACACCCCATCACCTTACTCCTTGTGGAAGACCATGACGCCGTGCGCGAAAACCTGCTGGCATTGCTCGCCTTGGAAAGCGATTTGCGCGTTGTCGGCCAAGCTGCGAACGGCCGCCAAGCGGTGGTGCTGGCATGCAAGCTCACTCCCGATGTGGTGGTCATGGACATCTCCATGCCGCTGCTCAACGGGCTGGAAGCCATGCAGCAAATCCTTCAGGCCCGGCCCACCACCAAGGTGATCATGCTCTCCTCCTACAGAGAGGACTTTTACATCGAACATGCCAGGGCGCTGGGTGCAGCGGGCTATCTCGTCAAGCAAACCCATGCCCACCTGCTGCCCCAGGCCGTCCGTGAAGTTTACCGAGGGAAGGCCTTCTTCAATCCCAAGCAAGCCGCTATCACGACTGAACCCTAGAACCATGGTGGCCGCAGGAGACCAGGTGCAGGGTGCAGCGGGCTGACAAAAGCCTCGGATGTGAGCTTGTTGCATGAAGCCGTTCTTGGTTCGTCATCCGCCGTTTCTTAGCCCGCGATGACTGGAGGCAGATCCGTCCCGCGTGGTGCGAAGTCAGGCAGATGTTGCAACAAATGAGATGCAAAAGGCTGCCAACCGTGGTGTCTTTGACGCCTCCATGGAAAAGAAATCCCGCCTCGTCACGCCAGCCACAATGCCCGAAGTGTTGCACGCTTCGCGACACGGGATCTCTGACGAGAAATGGGAACGGCAGGCACTCCGGAGGAAAATCCCAGCGCCATCGGTGCCCCGAGCGGCCAGTTTAGCTGAGGGGACAAACGAAGCGCTCGACAAGAAAGACGGCATCACAAAGGACGAGATCGAGTTCATCAACCGTGTGGTTCGCCCGATAAACCTCGACGCTGCCGAGGACGAGTAACTGCAGCGCCCCAACCGCCCCGAAGTCCTCGATAGGAAAAGAGGGCAGTGTGCAACTAGCTGACCATTTTCGACTAGCTAATGCATCAGATTAATTTGTCATGGAGTTGCACCCTGACATCGCTATCCGTGCCGCCGTTCTCTGTTATCCCTCAATTTTTGCGTGAATGCGATTCATGCGGAGCACTGATGAAGACCCCGGGGAACTCAACGATCTTGCATTCCCGAACCTAGCAGACAATCCAGGGGCGTGGGATGTGGAACGAAGAGTCACTTTGGCCGTATGACTCGGAGACAACAAAGCAACTGGAGACTCCATTTTACAGGAAAACAGAAAGACATGATTTACAGGTCAGACCCCATTCCTGTGAATCCTGTGATTAGAAACTCGAATCACGAACAGTCTCATAGAAACCATGGCAGGCGGAATAGCGCGTAACGCTACGGCAAGTTAGTCGGGAGGTTAGACTTCGAGAGCAGGATCTGCGTTCCTTGTCTCCAGCAATCCCAATCGTGCCCGCCCTCGATCTCGATCAGTTGATGGGGCTTCAAGAGGGAGCGCGCAAAGAATCGATTGCTGGACAGCCGTCTGTCGCTTTGCCCCGCCGCGAGCGCGGTTTCAGCAGCCGTCCTCGTCGATCCACAAGCAGACACGTTACCGAGCGCTGCCCTGCATGATCTGGCGGACGCCGTTGTCGAACTCGACGGTGAAGACGATGGTGGAACCGCTGATCGCGCGGCCGCGACCCATGCTTCCGGCTCCGCTGGCGGCCATGTTGGTCGTCGGCAGCGAGATGGACTTGATCTTGCTCGGCTGGTTGTCGAAAAGCTGGCCTTTGCGCAAGCGCAGGTAGGGGCGGCGCAATGGGAAGCCGCTGAGGGTATTGCCACGGCTCACGTTGCCGACAAAGAGGGCCTGATCCGTCCCCGGCGCTGCTCCGGTGAGGGTGGCGAGCACGGCGTAACCATGCGAGATGGGGTCGGATTCGACGCGGCTGATGACGCCGATCTTCGCCCCTGGGCAGCCCTGGGCGGGGTCCCCTTCACGCACGAGGATGCGGACGGAATCATTGTCAGACTGGACCAGCAGGAGGACTTGGTCGTTACTCGCATTGATTCCTGATCCCGAGAGCTGCACCAGCACAATGGCCTGCTCCACTGAGGCAAGGTTGGCTGTGCCCCAGAAACTGATGATGCGGGCAATCCAGCTGCCGGAGCCCACTTGGGGGACACTGGAGCCCTTTCGCACCATGAGCCGACGAATGGAAAAGGTGGGATCATAGGCCCAGATGCCTTCGTTGTTGGCGGTGGTGACTCCAGCGCCCGGAGCGCCCGTTACCGTGGCACGGTAGAAAGCGGTTTCGAGGCTGTTGGAAGCTTCACCGATGAAGCTGGAATACGTAATGCCAGGTGTCGCCACACCCAAGGCATCCACTGCCGTTTCGCCTTTCCGTGCGACTACCGACTGAACGCCTGCCGCTGTGCGTCCGAGCACCACGGCATTGTTGGCGGTCGAGACACTCGATCCAGTGAGTGCAGCGCTGTAATAATGGTTGCTGTTGACGTAACAAAGGCGTGGCGCGAACTGACCGAGCGTGACGCCCACCCCCAGGGATACGGGAGCTGGGCTACCTTCTGTGATCAGAGCCGTAGTTGGCAGTCCGATAGAATCAAGAATCAAGACGCCTGAATCACTGGCCGCAGTCACTCCTTCCAACCCGACGCGAAAGGTCAGCGGACAGCCGATAAGGAGCGAACTAGGAGCGTGCGACTGGACCAGATCCAGAAAGGCAGAAGGCGTTCTGCTCAACCCTATCCCAGACAACGACGTGCCGGTCCGAAGGCCTCCGCCGCCAAGAAGCAACCCTGCATTATTGCTAGAATTGATCCCGCTACCACGGAGCGTGACTTGGCATGCGGGGTAATCGGTGTTGTTGAGAACCATCCGTGAAACACTACTCACGGTCACTCCCCCGCCCCATTCTGAACCGGTCGCGATGAAGCGAGAGACGCTATCCGCCGCGTAGTTCCAAAACGCCCCGTTGGCATTGCTCGATACGCCTGCTCCGGCGAGGCCTGAGATGAATGCTGCCTTGCCGAGGCGATTGATATAAGCCTCTCCAGTGGTGCCCAAATTAACATGGGGCAGGCCGGGGGCATAGTCGCCCTTGGCGGCTACTTTGAAATAGTTCATCTGGCCGGTTAGCGGCTTGATGAGGTAGGCCGCACCTGCCTTGGTTTCCTGCGTGCTCTCTTCGGGTGCGGTCGCCAGCAACGTGTTGCCGTCGAAGCAGACGGAGGCACCAAATTTTTCTGGGTCAACCGTCCCGCCGGGTGGCGGGATTGTGTCCTCCTCAAATCCGCTGGAATTAAACAAATGCACTGCACCACTGTTGCTGGTCGCGAACCGCTGACCGACGGCGACATACTCATGATTGATGGCCACCGAATTGCCGAAGGTGCCATCTCCCGCCGGACTCACAGGCACGAGTGCGTGTTCGAATTCCGTGGCCAGATCATAGAGGAAGGCCTTGCCGCTGTAGTTGGTGCCGATGGCCACCCGGCCCTGAAACATGGCTAGGCAGGCCCCCGCGTAGGTCCCCGCTGCGGCTCCACTGGGGACAAGGGTTCGAATCAGATCGTAACCGTACTGTCTCACGGTATAGAAATACACCTTGCCCGTGTTGGCGTTATCTCCCTGTGCACCGACCGCCAGGATGTTGCCTTCGATAGTGAGGGCGCTGCCAAACAAGGCATTGCTGACCGCAGGGCTGGCCACGATCGAACGCGTCCGCGAGCCAGTTTTTAAATCTAGAATGTCGACCCGCCCCGCGTTCGTGTTGGCACCGTAGGCACCTGCGACAACGAAGTCGATGCTGATGGCAACGGCTGCACCAAAGTATTCGTTTGGCACATCGGTCGGGTTGGGGATGCTGCGGATCAAGGCTCCGGTCGCCAAATTGAAAAGGTGAATCGCTCCCCTTCCCCCATTGGTGCCGTGAGCACCGACAACCAAGGTGTCGCCACTGAGCGCCAGCGCAAAGCCGAAGAACTGGTTCGCTGTCGCCGGGCCCGGAGGGAGCAGCTTGCGCACCCAGGCACCGGTAGCCGCATTGAAGACCTGAACCGCGCCCTCATTGGCCGCTCCGCGATCCTCTGCCGACCAAGCACCGACGACAGCCCATTTCGACGATAGTGCCGTGGAGCCATGCCCGTCGCCAAGATTGAACTGCGTCGGGGTGGCGGTCCATTTACCAAAGAGTTTTAATTGAGACAGATCCGAGGCGGTCACCGATGTGTGAAGGGATAACCCGATAGCCACAATGATGATCAGTGCGGCGGATGAGAAGCGGTGAGCGATGCGTTTCATAGTGAGTCAGTGAGTGAAAGACTTTGATCGGAAATTGTTGTTGTAGAAACGGATTCGGCAATACCTCAGGGATAAGAGATAAGGGTAAGTTTTGAAGGAAAAAAGATGAAGTAATATCAACAGCGAGCGTCTTCTCTTAGACTTGAAGCGCTGGATAATTGAAGCGGCGAAATGCAGAAAAACCTACTCAGAGAATACGAGCATAGCTCCCCCAATCCCTGTGCCAAGCTATTTCTGATATTGGGCAAATGAGGATCACTTCGACCTAAGGAGATTCAATCGGCTTTGAGAACGAGGCTTCGGTCATCTTTGAGCTGGACATCCATGGGCATCCAAGAAGTTTCGGTACCGCAGTTAATGCCTGGTCTTTTTCTACTACTGGCTTTGCCATGATTGACAAAATCGCTGGTGTTGAATGCAAGCCTAACTCAAGGCCAGATGAACCTGAGATACTCAAAAGCAATCAGTTGGCAGGCGGGCATTCAGCCCTTCGACTTCGAGAGTAGGATCTGCGTTCCTCTTTTCCAGCAATCCCACTCGTGCCCGCCTTCGATCTCGATCAGTTGATGCGGCTTCAAGATGGAGCGCGCAAAGAATCGATTGCTGGACAGCAGTCGGTCGCTCTTCCCCAAGGCGAGCGCGATGGGAAAAGGCGGGCCTGAACGAGAAAGCCACTGGCGCTTCATCTCCATCCACATTTTCTGCAGCGCCTCGGCCTTGCTGCGCGGAGTGCCTACTGAGCTCTCCCATTTCTCCAGGCCGCCAGCTTGCTCGATCTCAGCCAACAGCGCCTTGTCGCCAACAAAGGGCGAGAGGAGAAACATTTCGTCCACCTGCCCAGAGTAGCGAAGGGAGTAGGTGAGTGCCCCGAGTCCACCCATAGAGACACCGATGACTGTTACCCTCAGCCCCTGTTTTTTTGCCGGGCCAATGATTTCCTCATGCAGGCAGGTATCCGCCAGACCACTCATGTAATAGCCCAGATGCAGATCGGGAGCCACGATTCGCGCCATGGGCCGGGCCTTCTGGATAAGGTCGATCATGCCGAATTGAACAAACTCCTCAGGCGGACTCAATCGTCCTGGCAAGAGCAGCACGAGTTCCCGAGCCTCGTTTCCGTTGGGTTCAAATTGGAGCTTCCGCAGGGGCCGCGTCGGCTGAGGGAGAAGCAGGCGACAAGCCGACAATGGCAGTGCTGCCAATGCCGTCATGAATTGGAGAAACTTGGAGCGCCTCATGAAGTCACCTCAGATACGTCTGTGATGGCTTTATGGGTGTTGGATTCCACATTCGGCGGAGGATTGGGTTTCAGCCGAGTTGATTGGCAGAAAATTGCTTTTTGAGGTGGCTAGTTGGATTGGCCCTGAACATGGCGCGGAGACTGGAGGGCTTTCTAAATCACTCCCCCACATGCTTTTCCACCAGTGCGTCCAGAGCTGTCCAGAGGTCATCGGTGTCGAGCGTGTCGCGATTGCTGAGGATGACGGTGCTGCGATTGCTGCCGAGGTGGCGGTAGTAGCTGTTTTCAAATCCGGCCCAGGTGCCGTCGTGGCCGTAGCCATAGACAGATCCGTCGTTGTTGGCGTAAATGAACCAGCCTTTGCCATACTCCAGCACCTTGCCTTTGCGTGTCGTGGAAGGTGTAAGCGCTTCCTTCCAGGTGGCGGGTTTGAGGAATTTCTTGGCGCGCACGGCGCTGTCCCATTTGGCCATGTCTTCGAGGTTTGACCACACAGCGCCGTCTCCCACGACCATGACTTTCTGTGACCAATCGGGCGGGGTGCCCCAGCTGGGCTTCCAGATTTCTTTTTTCTCATGCCATTCGTAGCCGAAGGCGCGGTTGTATTCTTCTTCGTCCTCTTGCGGCACGGATTTCGGGTTCTGGCAGATGAAGGTGTGATTCATGCCGGCGGGGATGAAGATCTCGTCGCGCACAAATTCTCCGAAGGGTTTCTTCGCCACGCGTTGCACGATGCTGGCGAGCAGGAGGAAGTTGCTGTTGGTGTACTCAAACTTGCTGCCGGTGCGAAACTGCAGCGGGTAGTCCTTCTTCAACTTGGCGAACATGCCGAGGTAGTCCTCGTTCACGGCGTAGGTCTTGTGGCGCATTGGTACGCCTTCATCATCAAAATCGAAGTATTCGGGCAGGCCTGAGGTGTGCTGGAGGAGATCGCGAATGAGGATGGGATTGTCGCGGTCGTATTCGGGCAGCTCGGGGATGTAGTCGCGCACGTCGTCATCAAGCGTGAGCAGGCCGCGATCTTGCAGGATGAGGATGGCGGTGGCGGTGAAGGGCTTGGAGCAGGAGGCGAGTTCAAACAACGTGGTGGGCGTGATGGCAGCCTGCGCCTTCACATTGGCCAAACCGTAGCCCTTTTGAAAATGCAACTTACCGGGCACGCGGATGAAGATGGCGACGCCGGGGCTGTCGTCATCGATACCGTTCCTGGCCACGAGACGATCGATGGCGGAGACAAGTTCCGCGCTGGGACGGAGATCCTGCGCATAGGCCGCTGCGGCTGCGCCGAGGGAGAGTAGCGCGTAAGAATGCAGAAGCATGTGGCGCAGGGCGGTGCAGGCGAAAGTCATCGTGTGTCCGTGCGCCAATGCTGGAGAGGCGGCAAATGGTTTCGCGCGGGAAAACGACTGATAGGGACCGATTCCCGAATCTAGGTTACTGGATGCTGATTTAAAAATACCATCCGTGGGCATCCCCGAGTCTGTTGGAGTTCATTCCGGTGCTCTGTCATGAGATTCAGCAGAGTTTCCCGCTTGAATCGTGGTGCTGGCAACGTTTAGAACAGACAACCATGTTTCTTTTAGCCGCTCTGCCAGAACCCAGCCGCATCGGGGATGTCCTGATGGCCTTTCTCAGCATCCTTTTCGAGGGTGCCCCATACATCATGATCGGCACGGTGCTTTCGGGCCTGATCGCCGCTTTCCTCGATTCCAGGCTGCTGGATAAGGTGCTGCCTAAAAATCGAGTGGTAGCAACCTTCGCCGCTGGCTTCCTAGGCCTTGTCTTTCCGGTTTGTGAGTGCGCGGTAGTGCCGGTGATTCGCCGCCTGGTTCAAAAAGGATTGCCTATCTCTTGTGCGGTCACTTACATGCTCTCGGCTCCGATCATGAACCCCATCGTGGCGATCAGCACCCTGACGGCATTTAAGGAATTTCAAAAAGTTGGCGGCATTGGCGACATCGGCAATGCAACGATGACGCTCTCACGTCTTTCCCTTGGCTATCTGGTCGCCGTAATCGTCGGCCTGATCGTGCTGCGTTTCCGCCCATCTCAAATTTTGCAGGCCAAGGTGGTCGAAGGCATCAGCGCTCCACTCCCAGAGGACGCGCCTCCTGCCCCAGCAAAAAACTTCAATGCCAAACTCGTGCACGCCATGCGCACCGCCATGGGCGATTTCTTGGATACGGCGATGTATTTCACCATCGGTGTGATTATCACTTCGGTCTTCAATACCCAAGTCAATCAATCCATCCTGGACACCGTCGCTAGCAGTGAGTGGATGGCCCTGCCAGCCATCATGGGCTTAGCCATGGTGCTTTCTCTTTGCAGCACGTCCGATGCCTTCATTGCCGCGCCGATGGCAGCCTTCTCTATGGCCGCTAAATTAGCCTTCCTGGTCTTTGGTCCGATGATGGACATCAAGCTTCTGTTCATGTATTCGGCCGTCTTCAAACGCCGTGTCGTCATGGCGCTGCTCATCGGCCTGTTCATCCTCATTGGCTGTCTTTCGGAACCCTGGATGCTTGTGATCCAAAAACTCGCCACCAAATAACACCGTTATGTCTGGACCTCGTACCATCATTCATTTCCTCAGCATTCTCATTCTGCTGCTTTGGAGCGCTGTGCTGCTCTACTTTCACATGAGTGGCCGTGTAGCAGCTTATTTACCGCCAGATGGCATCTTCCGTCAGATGGTGCTCATCTCAGGCATTGGATTAGCCGTCGTCGCACTCTTCAATCTTTTCACGACCAATGCGGAAGACGCTGGCTGTGAAGCCCACGGCTGCGATCATGACCACTCCCACGATCATCATGGAGGCTGCGGCCATGATCACGGGCACAAACATGACAGCACTTGCGGCCACGATCACAGTCATGATCATGACCACCAGCATGGCCCCGAATGTGAGTCTGATCACACCCATCACGAAGGCTGTGGTCACGACCATGGCCACCAACACCACGTTGGCTGCGGTCATGATCATGATCATGGGCATGGGCATGGGCATGACCACGCAAACCACGATCACAGCCACGGTATCCTTGCTGAAAGCAGCTGGCCGGGGCGTATTGCCGCTCTCATGGTTCTGAGTGCCCCTCTGACCTGGGCTGCTTTTCAATCGCCGGATCGCTACAGCGCCAATGCAGTCACCAACAAGGGATTGTACAATCCGAATTACAGCGACACCTCAAACGCTGACAAATTCACCCTACGCACCGAGACACCGGAAGCCAAAGTTGAGCGCCCTAAACCCAATGTCACCCCGCAGCCTAGCGCTCCTCTGCCGCCACCTGCCCAATTTACGCAGCCTGATGCCGTCGTTAAAGCTTCTCCTAAAGCTCCCGAAAAAGCTCAAAGTTATGGCAGCTTCACGTTAGAAGATCTAAAAAAACAGGTTCCTCAGAGCAAAGAAGGCAACTTCATCCTCGAAGTGCCTGAGATCTACTACACCGCAGGTGATGCCGAAGTGCAGAAAGCCATCACGGGTCAACCGGTCGAGACCACCGCACAAGTGTTGCCAGAAAAAGTCAACAATGCCGACGGTCATCGCCTGCGTGTTTTCCGAATGTTAGTCCAGTGCTGTGCAGCCGATGCACGCCCCTACTCAGTGCCAGTCGATTTTGGCAAAAAGGCCCCTGAGTTCAAAGACATGACCTGGGTGAAAGTCATCGGCACCATGTCGTATAAAAAAGAAGGTGATCAAATGGTGCCCATCATCCAGGCAACCAAGATCGAAGAAACCACGGCGCCCGCAGACGCCATGATTTACTAAAACCTCGGTTCATCCTTCATCCTTCATCCTTCCCCCTTCGCTCTTTGAGCTTCGGAGGACACGTCATCCTTCATCACTCCCCGCTCCCTATGTTATCCAAAATCCTCGCTCCACTCGCCTGCCTTGGCCTTGCCATCGGACTGGCCTTTTCAGCCTCTGACTCCAAGAAGCCGCACATCCTCTTTTTCTCCAAATCCAGCGGCTTTGAGCATAGTGTGATTTCGTGGAAAAATGGTCAGCCCAGCCACGCCGAAAAAGTACTTTTAGAGCTTGGTGCAAAAGAGGGCTGGGACTTTGAGTTCTCCAAAGATGGCAGCAAATTCAGCAAAGAGTACTTGGCCCAGTTTGATGCCGTTTTCTTCTACACTACAGGCAATCTCTTGGAAGAAGGAACTGATAAAAACCCACCCATGTCAGCCGAGGGCAAGCAGGCTCTGTTTGATTTCGTCAAAGCAGGCAAAGGCTTCATCGGCACCCACTCCGCCAGTGACACCTTCCACACCGATAACGAAGCGGTGAAAGGTCCTGAACGTTATCTGAATCATGGCGAAAAAGCCGATCCTTACGTGCGCTTTCTCGGTGCTGAGTTCATCATTCACGGTGCCCAGCAAGTCGCTAAAAATACTGTGATCAATCCTGGCTTCCCTGGCTTTGAAAGCATTGACAAGGACTTCGCTTTTCAAGAAGAATGGTATTCACTCAAGGACTTCCGTGATGACATCCATGTCCTAACCACCATTGATTCACCCGCCATGGAAGGCAGCATGTATGGACGCCCCGCTTATCCAAGCACCTGGGCACGCAAAGAAGGCGAAGGACGCGTCTGGTACACCGCCATGGGACATCGTGAAGATGTGTGGACCAATCCCACCTTTCAAAAGATCCTCATTGGTGGCATCCACTGGGCTTTAGGAACCGTGAAGGCCGATGTGCCTGCGAACCTCATCACCGCGGCGCCTGGAGCTGGAACCAATCCACCTTATGTGCCGCAAAAACCAAAGGCACCCGCGAAGCCAAAACCGAGCAGCGCACCCAAAGCGCCATAAGCCTTTCAAGAGATGATGGGTTACCCATCAGGGGCGGACGTTTGCAGACGTCCGCCCCTTTGTTTTTAGCCCCTCAGTCTACTACTTGCCTCAGAGATATTTAAGATATGCAAAGGATCTTTTTTACATATTAAGACTCTCAAAAAAGAGAGTTTAAAAAATGATTCAAGATTCACTTTCAAACGTGTCATTTCTGTCATAAACAGGAGAAGTAATTTCAAAAAATAACTGCGGCGCTGCTTCTCCCGATACAGCGCCAATTTTATCCTCCCGCCTCACTCTTATTTCAGCATCACTCAACATCATGGAGACCGCCTATGCAGACACTAATCTCTCCAAAGAAGACAGCCCAGACACAGCAAAGCCTGAACAAGATCTCTTCAAAGTAGTGCCGTCCGACTGGGACAAAATCTGCACCTTGCTCATGAAGAAGCTCGGGCATGATAACTACACCCGCTGTTTTTCAGGCACTACCGCACGCATCGCTAACAATCGTGTTGTCCTGCATGTTCCCAACCCGATCCATCAACTCTGGATCGAGAGCAATTTTTCTGGCACAGTCACCGATGCCGTCGCCGAAGTTCTCGGCGCTGCTGGCAGCATCGAGTATGAAGTCAGCTCCGAAGTACTGCGTCCGCTGAGCATTGATGCCAGTGTCGAAAAGAAAGCCGCTCGTGTCATCTCCACTCGCCATCACGACGACCGCCCAGCTGCCAGCCCACACGTCACTGACGAATCTCTGAGCATTCGTTCTTTTTCAGATGCTGGACTGAACGCCAAATTTAATTTTGACAGCTTCGTTGTCGGCTCGAACAGCAGTTACTCCGCAGCTGTCGCGCGCGCCGTCGCAGAGAAACCCGGACGCATCTACAATCCCCTGTTTTTTTATGGCGCTACGGGCTTGGGAAAAACCCACCTCATGCAGGCCATAGGTCAGGAAGTCCTTGCCCGCAAAAAGAAGGCCATCGTTCGTTATGTGACCTCTGAGCAGTTCACCAATGAATACGTCGAAGCCATCAAAAAACAAAGCTTCACTCAGTTCCGCCAAAAGTATCGCAAGGTCGATGTCCTGCTGATTGATGACGTGCAGTTCTTTGAGGGCAAAGACAGCACTCAGGAAGAGTTCTTCCACACCTTCAATGAGCTCTTCAATAACGCTAAGCAGATCGTCTTAGCCAGTGATCGAGCCCCGAGCGATATCAAGAATCTCGAAGCTCGTCTCGTGTCACGTTTTGAGTGGGGTCTCACCACCCAGATCCAGACGCCAGATTTTGAAACCCGCGTCGCCATCCTGCGCCGGAAGATGCACGACTTCAATGTCTCCCTCGAACCCTGGATCCTCGAGTTCATTGCCCAGCGTATCCGCGCCAACGTGCGCAAACTCGAAGGCGCCCTCATGCGCGTCGCCGCCCATGTGTCTCTCGAAGGCACCATGGCCAATGAAACGGCCCTGGCTACCTTTCTGCATGACGTGATCGATGATGAGCCGACTAAATGCGTGACGGTCGATCGCGTGCAGCGCGCTGTTGCCACACAATACGATTTGCGCGTCAGCGATCTCACTGGACCACGTCGGCCTAAAAACATCGCCGAGGCCCGCCAAGTCGCCATGTATCTGACTCGTCAGATGATCAAACTACCGCTGATCCAAATCGGTGAAGAGTTTGGTGGCCGCGATCATGGCACCGTGATCCACGCCTGCAAAGTCGTGAGCAAACGCATGACAGACACTTCCGATTTCCGCAGCATGGTCGATCGGCTCAGCACGAAATTGCTCGAAGCCTAGAGTTCAAAGCGGGATTAAGCCCGAGCAAAATCACATTCCTCATGTTTGTGTGATTGACTCAGACGGTAGTTTCCGTTTGAAATGGTTCCACCTATGCAAAGATCCTCCATCCTGCTCCTGACCTGCCTTGCTCTCTTCAGCAAAGCTTCCGCCGAAGTCGCTTACGAATTCGCACCCAATTTCATCACACCACCTCCTGGAAAAGAAACCATTGGTGATGGCCATGGCGAAATCGCTGTGGATTCAGCAGGCAATGTGTATGTGAGCGTTCAAGAGGCCAATGCCGGCATCCAGGTGTATGGCAAAGATGGCAAGTTCATCAAAGCCCTCTCCCTGCCAGCATCCCTCCACGGCTTCGTCATCCGTAAAGTCGCTGCAGGCGAGTTTATCTTTGCCGCCGTGCTGGGTGAATCCAAAGTCATCCAAGCCACTCTCGACGGCAGCATCGTCATGGAGATTCCCACCGCCTCCTTCCCTGCGGAACAACGTGATTTTGTCACTGTTTCCAAAGTGAAAGCCGAAGACGCAGGGAAACCCAAGCCACGCACGGACGAAATCGCCTCGGGTGTCAAAATCGCTGAAACCAAAACTGAGCTCACCCTGAAGCTCGCCAACGGCACCGAAAAAGTCATCGCTAAAGAGCCTGGTGTGCGCGCTGCGGGCGGCCTGAAACTCACCAACTGCGACGTCGCGCCGAATGGCGATATTTATGTCGTGGACGGCTACGGCAAGAGCTGGATCTTCGTCTTTGATAGCAAGGGCAAGTTTAAGTCCGTCTTTGGCGGCCCTGGTGAGCCCCTCAAGCTCGCCAACGCGCACAAGATCTTTGTCGATCGCCGCTTTGAACCGGCCCGGCTCATGATCTGTGACCGTGGTCATAAGCGCATGCTGCACACCAGCCTTGATGGCGCGTTGATTGGCGAAATCGCTACCGATATGCGCAATCCAAGCTCCGCGAGTTTTCATGGCGACCTCATGTGCGTCGCTGAGATCGCTGGCAATGTCAGCGTCTGGGACAAAGAAGGCAAGCGCGTCGCCGATCTCGGCACCAGCCCACAGCCGACCAATACCCCCGGCATCGCCCCGAAAGACTGGAAGGCAGGCATTGTGACCAGCCCGCACGGCATCACCTTTGATAATGACGGTAACATCCTAGAAACCGAGTGGAACAAGTGGGGCCGTGTGCTCCGCTGGAACCGCAAGTAATGCGACCCAGTCCATCCAACATTCAAGCGGCAGGGGGAACACAACCGTTCCCCCTGTTTGCTTTTCTCTTCTTTCTCCAGTTGGGTTTCCCGAGCTTGAGTTTTGCTCACGGCTACGACTTTCTAAGCGCCCGCCTTGATCTGCTGAATGGCAGCTCCTTAATCGAGCTCACCGTCACCGCCGAATACGGTGGCAACCCCATGCTTCCAGACATCGCCACGGCTACGCAGGCCATGCATGATGCCCTGTACATTGAGTCTCAAGGCCAGGCTCGTCGGCTCACCGACCTAGCTCCTTTAACGCTGCAACAAACCACCCAAATAGACGGAGCCCTGCCCCCATCCATCACCCATGCCGAGGATGGCCAGGATCATCAATTCCTCCAAGCCCACTGGCGCTGGGTTCCGGACGCCGCCGAAGTTGCCTTCAGCATCCCGAAAACCAGCCTGCACGATGTCCTTCTCTGGCGCACTCTTCCAAACGGAGAAACCCAGTCCATGCTCCTTCTCCGTGGCGACATCTCCAAGTCCATCCCCGTTCATCCTCCGCAGCACGCATCCCACCTGATTATCGGGCTACTAGTCGCCATCTTGGTGATCTTGGGTCTTATGAAACGACGCAGGCGCTTACAAGCGGACTCAGTTTGATTCAAGCCTACTCATTGGGGCTTACCTGACATCATCCGATGGCGCAGCACTAGGTTGGGGAATCGACATTTGATAACACAGGGCCACGAGCGCCAGAATCAACAGCAACGTGACCGCGCAGGACAAACCTGTACTCCCATTCAAGGCAAGCAGCAACTCTCTAGCTCCGAAAGCAAATGCCAGTAGCACCCCCAAGAAGGGCAACGCTAAAGGTCGAGCAAAGTTGAGCGTCCATCCAAGTCCTCGAAGGCGCTTCGGAACGACGATACGCTGATCAGCTTTGCAAAAGTAAATGAACCCCAGCTTCCAGTTGTTGGCGTCGTAGTAGTGTCGATCAAAGGCTGATCTGCTCATGACCTATAAGCCGTCATCCGTTGGGTTTGACTGTCGTGTTTGGGTTGCTGCGGCAGCTCCGCCGCGAACAACGGAAAGACCATAAGAGTGAAGCATGCGGTGAGTTTCATGTGGAGCATTTTAGCGTGACAACAACTGGGCCTTCAAGTCTTGAGACACGGGTTTGGGCTGGGCAAAGCGCATGAGGACGACGCTGCCATCTCCCTGAATGACTCGTAGCTGGACGAGCAGTTTGCTGGACTGGCTGATCTGAAGATCGAGCTGATTGAGATAGCGGCGGATGAAGGGGGCTTTGGGCTGCAAGGTCACCGTGGTGATGCCGGGACTATCGACGGCTTCTTTGACGACAAAATGACGGCTGATCTCCTTGGGTGAGGCCTCACGACCACTGAGAAATCTGGCCCACATGCGGTAGCGGGCATCGTCCTCTTGTAAAACCTGCCATGGGGCCTCCGCTGATTCACGGACACGGAACTCTTTCAAATCATGCACCAAGATGGTGGCAGCTGGAGATCCCATTTCCCAGCGGAAGGCACCATCAGTAAAACGCCAAAACTTCCCTGGAGCCGTCACGGGCTTTTTCAGTGCAGGGATGGTTCGGGTCTGCTCAAAGGCCACCTCCATGTCACCCACGGCCTTTTGGGCCTCTGCCCATTCCTTCATGATGGCGGGCAGTTCAGGGTCAGGCTTGGGCAGGTTCGCCGCCTGTGGAAAGGCAGAGGATAGGGCCAGAAAAGACAGGCAAAGGAGACGCATGATGGTGATCATTAGCAGTGAATGTGACGGGCCAAGGTTCAGGGAAGCAGCGCTTTCACTTCCTGCACATACTGGGAAATGGAAGCAGCCTGCAACAATGCGGAAACCACGACCACCCGGCGCGCGCCGGCTTGAACGATCTCAGGCAGGCGTGGCAAGTTGACGCCGCCGATGCAAAAGATGGGGAGCTTTACCTGCTGATGCACCTGGCTGATGTCATGAATCCCAATAGGCACGTAATCAGGCTTGGTGCCGGTGGCATAGAGCGGCCCAAAGCCAATGTAATCGGCATCCTCTTCCTGTGCCGCAGCGGCTTGGACCAAGCTGTGAGTGGACTTCCCGACAAAGACCTTGGGCCCGACCACAGCGCGGGCCTTGGCCACGGCATCGTCGTCCTGACCGACATGCACGCCTTCAGAGCCAATCTCAGCAGCGATGGCCAGATGGTCATTGATGATGAAGGGAACCCCATGCGCACGCGTGATGGGTAACATGAGTCGGGCTAGTTTTTCGATCTCTTGAAGCGTCAGCTTCTTAGCCCGGAGCTGCAGCAGATCCACCCCGCCGAGACAGAGAGATTCCGTCATCGACTCGACCTCCGCAGGCAAGACATAGCCAAGGTCAAGGATGCCGTAAAGGCGTGCGGCTTGCAGAGTGGGGAAAGAAGGTCGGTCGTCAGACATGGAGAGCGTATCAAAGGATGGTTCTAGGCCAATGTCCACTGCGGGCCTGCGAGAAACGCCTGAGTCAGCTGTCTGCTCAATCGTGATTTAGAAAAGCTTCTTCGATTCGACAATGCGATGACTCCAGTAATAAGGGTTACGCGACCCATGGGCTACAGCCAAGATAATCGGCTTATCCTTCCAGATCATGTACGCAATATAATAGGCTCCGAACCGTGGCGTTAGATTAACTCTCCGGATAGGAGGTCGGCGAAGGCTAAAACGCAGCGGGTCAGCTACAATCTCATTCCGGCACGTCGTGTAGTGCTCATCAAAGGAATAGGCCAAATTTTCGTCAATGGAGAGATAATTGGCAATGGCTTCCTCGAGCTCTAACTCAGCTTCTGGATGAATATCCCAGTTCTTCATGCCGTGCGCCGCTGGAGCCCATGTTTGGCGAACAATGCATCTATTCTGCGCTCGGATTCTTCGCCGGAGATGAGGGTGACTCTGCCCTCCTCAACATCCTTGACTCGCTCGGCAATCTCGGCGTCCCATGCTGCTTCGACCGACGCTTCATCATCAGGCAACGGCATAACGTACTCGAATTGAAGATCACGAAGCAGCGCCTCAACCTCGCTTGGCTCAAGGCTTCTGATTTCCTTTTTGATGCGTTCAAGAGTAGCTGTCATGATTTGATTCTAGGATGAAGTTTGAGATTTGTCGAGCGCCTGAATCAGCGTCAGGAGTCGTGGTTGGTAATGAGTGGCCCAGTGGCGATCGTGCCTTTGGCCAGCAGCGCATCACGACTAACGCCGCCTTGACGATCCCAAACCACAGGACACCGTTGGTTCATGCTACTGACCATCGCCACTCTCGCCCTCTTTGGCGTGCTGCTCATGATGTTGGAAACGTTTCTTCCAGGCTGGATTGCGGGTATCTTTGGGTTTGTCTGCCTGGTGACGGCTCTGGCTCTGACGCTCAGCTCGGAGGAACTGGCGGGCTGGCCAAGCTGGAGACGCACCGGTTTAGCGGCTGGGATCATCCTTTTTGCAGTCGTGAGCTTACTGCTCTGGATGAGGTATTTTGCCGTGAAGTTCTGGAATCGCACGCTGACACTGACGACGCAGATTGAATCCCCAGATACCAGCCATCGACCTGCCCTGGATAGCGTAGGTGTGGCAGTCACCGACCTGCGCCCACTTGGCCGCGCTGAAATCGGCGGAAAGCGCTGGGAGGTGCGCTGCGAGGATGGGTTTGCTCCCGCAAAAACTCAGATTCGAGTCACTGGAAGCGAATCAGGGAATCTAATCGTGCGGGTTGTGTCGTAAAAGGTCACTTTATGAAACCAAATCCCGCTCCTGGCAGCAAAGCACCTTCCTTCTCAGCACCCGTTGTTGGTGGCGATTATCCTGTCTCCCAGACACTCAGTCTGGCAGATCTGAAAGGCAAAGTCGTGGTGCTCTATTTTTATCCGAAAGACGATACACCGGGCTGCACCAAGCAGGCCTGTGCCCTGCGTGATGGCTGGTCGCAAATTTCAGAAAAAGCCACGGTCCTAGGCGTCAGCATTGACTCCATCAAGAGCCACGAAAAGTTCATCAAAAAGCATTCCCTGCCCTTTGCCATTCTAAGTGACGAAGACCACGAGATTGCCAATACTTATGGCGTCTGGGTCGAGAAAAGCATGTATGGCAAAACCTACATGGGCACCGAGCGGACCACGTTTGTGATTGCGCCAGATGGCAAGGTGCGCGCCGTCTTCCCGAAAGTGAAGCCGGATGAACATCTGGATCAAGTGATGGCGGTGATCTAGAGGATCAGCATGCAGTCTCCATAACTGAAGAAGCGGTAACGCTCGCGGATGGCTTCCTCATAGGCCTGCATGATGAGATCCTTGGTGGCAAAGGCGCTCACCAGCATCATCAGGGTGGACTTTGGCAGATGAAAGTTCGTGAGCAGTGCGCCTACAGCGCGGAACTCGTAACCTGGATAGATAAAAATGTCCGTGCTGCCAGAGGCCGCCACAACACGGCCATGATCACGCGCCACAGTCTCTAAGGTGCGCATGGCTGTGGTACCCACCGCGATGACTCGGGAAGCTTTGGCCACGGACTCAGCCGTTTCTGCTGTGACAAAATAAGACTCGGCGTGCATCTGATGCTCTTCGATCTTCTCCACCTTCACTGGCTGAAACGTACCGACACCGACATGCAGCGTGACAAAGGCATGCGGCAATCCCGCCAGCAACTCGGGGGTGAAATGCAGGCCTGCGGTCGGTGCTGCGATCGCGCCTTCAGTCTTGGCATAGACCGTCTGGTAGCGCTCGCGGTCAGAAGGCTGGTCATCCCGGTTCATGTAATGTGGCAGTGCCAGATGGCCATGCTTGGCCTCATCCACGATCTGATCCCACTCGATCACACGATCCCCATTTTCTAAAACATCCTTCACCGTTCCTGTGCAGCCACCAATGCTGACGGTATGGCCAAGTTTGAAGCGCTTGCCCGGCTTGACCATGCAGCGCCAGAGGGTGGGTGTCAGAGGCTCGACTCGCAGCACCTCACGGGTGCCGTCATCAGAAAAGAAGCGTGCTGGCACGACACGGGTGTTATTCAGCACCAGCAGATCGTCACTGCGAATGAACTCAGGCAGATCACGGAACTGCCTGTGCTCAATGACTCCGCGATCCCGATGCACGACCAACATGCGTGAGCCAGCCCGGTCCGCTAGGGGTTGGCTGGCAATCAGTTCGGGCGGCAAAGGATAATCAAAGTCAGTGGTAAGCACGGCGGAAAAAAGGTGAAATCTGCCTGCATTCTTGACACAAGGATGCCCCTTCGTCATGCGACTCCTGCAACGAACGGAAATTTGGACGCAGGCATTTGTCACAAAGGAATTGGCCTTCGGCACACAGTTTCACTTTTCATCCCCGAGAATGCCCCCATAATCGCGGCCCTTACATGACTACGGAACGCCGCACAAAAACACCCCCTTGGACCATCGAAGATAGCGCTGAACTCTACGGCATCCGTGAGTGGGGCCACGGATACTTTGACGTCTCTGCTCGGGGCGAAGTGGTGGTGAACTTAAAGGACGGCAAAAAAACCAAGCCTGTGTCACTGGCACAAATCGTCAAAGGTCTGCGTGATCGCGGCACTCAGCTGCCTGTTTTGATTCGCTTCGGCGATCTGCTGCGCTGGCGCATCGACGAGCTGAACGAAGGCTTTGCCAGCTCCATCCGTGAAGCCAAGTATCAGGGCGCTTACCGCGGCGTCTATCCGATCAAGGTGAATCAGCAGCAGGAAGTCATCGACGAAATCACGCGTTATGGCCGCAAGTATCACTACGGACTCGAAGCCGGCAGCAAGCCAGAACTGATCGCTGCCTTGGCCTACATGCATGACCCAGAGGCCTACATCGTCTGCAATGGTTACAAAGATGAAGAGTTCATCGACTTAGCACTGTATGCTCAAAAAATGGGCCTTCAGGTGATCCTGGTTCTGGAAATGCCCTCTGAGCTAAAACTCATTCTGGAGCGCAGTAAGAAGATGGGTGTGCGCCCAACTCTCGGTGTGCGGTTTAAGCTCAGTGCTGAAAGCGCAGGCCACTGGGCCGGCTCAGGTGGCGATGCCAGTGTCTTCGGCCTGAATATCTCTCAACTCATGAACGTGGTCGATACCCTGCGTGAGGAAGGAATGCTCGATTGTCTGCGCATGCTTCATTACCATCAGGGCAGTCAAATCCCGAACATCCGCGCCATCCGCCAGGCTGTGACAGAAGCAGCCCGAGTGTATTGTGGTCTGGTCCAAGAAGGTGCCCGCATGGGCATCCTGGATCTGGGCGGCGGCTTGGCCATCAGCTACGACGGCTTCAAAGGCACCACCTCAGCCTCCAGCAATTACGGCACCAAAGAATACTGTGCTGACGTGATCGAAGCCATCAGTGAAGTCACCGCTGAAGCTGGCGTGCCACACCCAGACATCATCACGGAGTCTGGCCGCGCCATCGTGGCCTACTACTCCGTTCTGGTGATCAATATCCTCGACGTGAATCGTTTTGAGCCGCCAACAGGCAGTATCGAGCTGGCTAAAGACGCCCCTGCCCTGCTAAAAAATCTGGCGGAACTGCATGAGGAAAGCCTCAAAAACAATAACAAGCTGACACGCGAGCGACTTCAGGAAATCTACAACGACGCCGTTTACTACCGCGACAAACTCCGCACCGAGTTTAGCTACGGTAAGATCGGCCTGCGTGACCGCTCTCTCGGTGAAGAAATGTACTGGGGCGTCATGACCTGGGTTTCAGGCAAACTGGAATCCGTGGGCCACGACGGCAGCCAGATGGACCGCATGTCGGCGGTCATGACCGATTATTACTACGGGAACTTCAGCGTGTTCCAGAGTCTGCCTGACCTTTGGGCCATTGATCAGATCTTCCCCGTGATGCCGATTCATCGCCTGAAAGAGAAGCCCACACGCAACGCGGTGCTCTCCGACATTACCTGTGACAGTGACGGAAAGATCGACAAATTTGCCCATGGTGGCCAGATCTGTGAGAGCCTGCCCCTGCACGATCCTGAGATCGAGTCCGGTGTCGATTACATGCTCGGCATCTTCCTGGTCGGTGCCTATCAAGAGACCCTCGGAGATCTGCACAACCTCTTGGGTGATACCAATGTCGTCAGTGTCTCCATCGAAAACGGCAAGCTCAAATACCGCCGTGAACAAGAAGGCGACAGCGTCTCTGAAGTTCTCAGCTACGTCGAGTATGACCCGAAAGATCTCGCCACACGCTTCCGCAACCTCGCAGAAAGCGCTGTTGTCTCTAACCGCATCACACCGACTGAGCGCCGCGAGATCATGGGTGCCTTTGAGGCTGGCTTACGTGGTTACACTTACTTTGAAAGTTAAGTTCGGACGCCTTCCAAGAACCAGCTGATTCATTCATAGCATGATTCATCGGCATTTAGCATTGTTGGCCCTGCTGCTGCTTGGGACAGGGTGCTCGGTGCTGCCAACGGATGAGATGGGGCGGGGTCGGGTGTATAATCGGCGATTGAGTGGACTGGAGTTCCCGGTGACTCGGGAGAGGCTCTATCGATCTCTGCCGCCGAAGTCACATCCTGAGCGGGTGGGAACGGCGGCTGGCAGTCTAATGGGAAGCACGGAAGTGTATCGGCTGGATGACTGGTATGTCGTGGAGATGTCCGTAGTCTATCAGATCATGACAGGCGGATTGCTACCGAACTCGGGAAGTGTGGGCAGCCAAGTGCGGGCGATTTTGGACACCACGCAAAGCATTCAAAATCTCATGAATCAGGGAACGCCGGAACATCGCGCAGACATCATCCAAAGGGCTCGGTTGCTGAGACAACCTCTGGGTCGAAGAGATCGGTATTGAGATCAGCTAGCTTCCATCATGGCAGGATCAAGAATCGGCATCGTTTTATGCTAGGCTAAGTTTAGGATCTGTGATTTAACCAGTTCATGACGAATGATCATCCCACCACTTCTCGCACCGCTTGGTTGATCGTGGCGCTGCTATTTCCGGTGGCGCTGCTGAATTACCTAGATCGGCAAATGATTGCGTCGATGAAGACGTCAGTGATGGGGGATGTGCCGAGTATCGGCTCTGAAGCAAACTGGGGCTACATGTTGGGTCAGTTCAAATGGGTGTATGCGTTTTTTAGCCCGATTGGCGGCTACATCGCGGATCGCTTCAGTCGAAAATACGCGATCTGTGGCAGCCTGATCGTCTGGTCAGCGATCACTTATCTGACGGGCCATGTGCAGGATTATCATGAGCTGCTTTGGGCAAGAACAGCGATGGGAATCAGTGAGGCCTTTTACATCCCAGCGGCATTAGCGCTGATCGCCGATTATCACACCGGAAACACGAGATCCCGAGCGGTGGGGATTCATCAGGCTGGGATTTACTGCGGTGTCATGCTGGGTGGCTTTGCTGGGTATGTGAATGAGTGGCCTGACTTTGGTTGGCGTGGTGCCTTTGATTACACGGGGCTGGTGGGCATTTTGTATGCTCTGCCATTACTGCTGCTCATCAAAGACGCTCCAAGAGCGGTGGGCGCGCAGCAGACGGAAAAGCTCTCTGTGCTGGTGGCGTTGCGTGAGCTTTTGACGAACCGTTCCTTCTTACTGCTGGTGCTTTATTTCACGCTGCCTGCCGTCGCGGCCTGGGTAGTGCGGGATTGGATGCCGGCGATTTTGCAAAAGGAATTCAATATCAGTCAAGGCAAAGCTGGGGTATCCGCGACGCTGTATTGGCAGGCGGCTGCCCTTGTCTCGGCAATGGTCGGCGGCTGGTTAGCAGATCGCTGGATGCGCAAGACTTCCAGAGGCCGGATCTATGTCAGCGCTCTCGGAATGATGATGATTGTGCCAGCCCTTTTTGGTGTGGGGAATGCGCCGGGCTGGCATTCGTTTGAGCTGGCGATCGCTTCCCTGATACTCTTTGGCATTGGCTGGGGATTCTTTGATGGCAATAACATGCCGATCCTCTCCCAAATCACGCGCCCAGAACTGCGAGCCACGGGTTATGGACTGATGAATCTGGTGAGTATGACGAGCGGTGGGATTGCTGACTGGGGCTACGGGACACTCACCGACATGAAGGTGCCCATGAATGTCACTTTTGGCTTTTTTGCCTGCTTCTGCATCCTTTCCGTAGCGCTGGTGCTGATGATTCAGACAAAAGAGCAGGATAAAAACGCTGCCTGATAAGATCGTCCTCGACAAAGCTAAGCAGTATGGGTTCTATCCAACCCCATGCCTCTCTCTCTCGACGATATTCTTCAAGCTGCCGACGAACATAAAGCCAGTGATGTTTTCCTCATGGAAGGCGAGCTGCCACGCATGAAGATCAATGAGCAACTCATGCTTTTTGGGGATGAGCCGATGCAGCTGAATCAAATGGTCGGCCTCTGGCAAGCCTGTGGAGTGAATCCTGAAGGAGAGATGGATCGTGACTCTGGCCTGGTCTCTACAAGCAAGACGCGTTACCGCGTCAACATGCATCGCGCCCTTGGCCGACTAGGTGTGGTCATGCGCCGCATCCGCACCGATCTGCCAGTGCTGGGAAATCTGGGAGTGCCTGATTGGTTGCTCACCAAATGGGCGATGAAAACACGCGGGCTGATTCTGGTCACAGGTCCGACAGGCATGGGCAAGAGCACAACGATGGCTGGCCTACTGCAATGGATGAATGAGAACATGGCGCGACACATTGTGACGATCGAAGATCCAGTGGAATTTATCTACCCAAGCAAGAACAGCATGTTCACCCAACGTGAAGTCGGTCGTGATACCGCCAGCTATGCACGAGGTGTGCGCGGGGCGATGCGACAAGCACCCGATGTGATCATGGTCGGTGAGATTCGTGATCTAGAGACAGCTCTGACGACGCTCCAGGCGAGTGAAACGGGACACCTGGTGCTGGCATCGATCCATAGTGACAGTGTAGTAGATGCGGTGGATCGCTTAGCGCATTTATTCCCGCCAGAGCAATCAGGCCTGGGACTGCATTTACTTTCCCAACAGCTCATTGGGGCCATTTGCCAAAAGCTCATTCCTAAAAACGAAGGTGGTTTACATTTGCTCGTGGAGCATCTGGAAAATGGCGGCGCGGTGAAGCAATGGATCGCCAAACAGGACATGGATAACATCCGCAATTACATGCAGCGCGGCAATGATCCGAACTGCTGCACCTTCCTGACCAACATCATCCGCGCCTATGAAGCTGGACTGATCACTGAACCTGAGGCCATCGGTGCCTGTGGCAATGAGGTCGAGTTCAAGCGTGCAGCACGCGGCATTTCCTAAACTGAACGGAAGCCGTTAAGCAACCAGTGGCAGAGTCTTCTTTGCCTCTGCGCTCAAAAACGCCGTGTCCACGATCTGTTGACCGATTCGGCTAATGTTCAAGGTCAGTGGCCCAATGAGAGGCTCCCCTGATTCTAAATGATGAATGAAGTGCTCAATCGGATTACGATTGGGTTCAGCAATCACATCGACCGGAACATCAAAGCCCTCAGGCTGACTGCGCGTTTGCACACGCACGGTCTTTTCATAATCAAAGCAGGAAAGCGTGCCGTCCGTGCCACGAATCACAAAGCCACATTTAGGCTGAGGTTGCAGCGTCCAGGGATCCGTGAAGGTGCCCCAACGCGTTTCACTGCGGCTTAAACCATGGGAGTAGCGAATAATGGCGACGCTATGTTCATCGACCTCAAGACCAGGAGTGCTATGCCAGGTGCAGGTCACCTCCAGCGGCACGGCACTGCCGAGATGCCAGGTGCCGAGCGTGGTGCCGTAGCCCATGTAGTCTAGCAATGATCCGCCGCCCTGTTCTTTGCTGTAAAACCAACTGGCGGCTTTTTCCTCGGCGGTGGGCTCGACCTCGATCTTATCAGCTCCATGATAAAGCGGACCACGATTGCCACCACAATGCTGGAACTCGAGCGGCTGACCGATGAGACCTTCCTGAATCAAGCGATGCGCTGTCTGCTGTCCAGCATCCCAGACAAGAGGCCAATTGATGGCCAGAGTTTTCCCTTTAACCTGCATGGAGGCAATCATGGCATCTGCCTCAGCGAGACTTCCCGCAAAGGGTTTCTCCATCAAGATGTGCGTGCCATAGGGAGCGATCTTTGCCACCCACTCGCCATGCTTTGAGGCAGCAGGACAAAGCACCACAATGTCAGGCTTGGTCTTATCCATGCATTCCCGATAATCCGTGAAGACCTGTGTCGGCCTGAGCCCGAAATTTTTGGTAGCACTGACCATCCTCTCAGGCTGCTCATCGGCAATACCGACAATGTCCGCGAGTGGATGATCAAAGATCTGCCGCAGCAGGTCTCCCATGTGAAAGTGATCAAAATTGATGCCTGCAATGCGCCAGCGTTTCATCGAGGATGGATAAGTAGGCTGAATTAGAACCTGGCGCCTGGACGAGCACTTGGCTCATCACGCAGCAGATACTGCCCATTGAATTTTTCATTCGGCTTAAAGAGCCAGCCTGGAGATTCGTTTTTCAGCTCATAGCGCTGGAGTACAAACTCAGGCAACATGAGATCGCTATTCGGATCATAGACTCTGCGGCCAGAGAAGTAGCCCCAGAGGCGATACTCACGGTTGTGATCACTGCCGTAAGCAGGACCATCTCCTGATGGGATTTCAGGATAGCGGTCTGGCTGCTTGGCAAACTTTTCATTGATGACCACGAGCTTGGATTGATCCCAGCTTTCACCTGGGCGGCGGACATAGCCCCAGAAATGTCTCTGCGATAAATGAAAGCGCCGTCCTACGAAGTAGTTTCCAGGCGGCTCTGAGGCGATAGAGAGTCGACGATACTCAAGCTGCATCGGATCACCGCCGCCACCACCCGTGGTTTCGCAGGCAGCGATAAAGAGAGAGACAAGGACGATAAGGAGGGAGAGAAGATGTCTTTGCATGACAATCAAGTTTGGAAAGCTCCGCTAAGCGTGCAAATGGAAAGCCTCCCAGACCTCAACATGCAAAAGCCCGCCGTCCTCGAAGCCCTGATCACCCACCTCGATTCTGAACTCGCAGGATTATTACGCGGTGCACGTGCCTCTTATGCCGCAGCCACAGATCCTGATAGCAAAGCCGAAAACAAATATGACACCCGCACCCTGGAAGCTAGTTATGTAGCCAGAGGTCAGGCTCAACGTGTGGCAGAAGTGCAAGAAGCACGACACAGCTTCATGCAACTCCGTGATCTACCCGCTGGACCAACGGTCAAGTTAGGCGCACTCATCACCTTAGAAATGGGCTCTCATCGGGATCACTACTTTCTCAGTCCGGCAGAGGGCGGCATTGAGGTCATCGTGGAAGGACAGGAAATCATGGCTATCACGCCAGCTTCACCGCTTGGATCACAACTCATGGGCCTATCCATCGGTGATCAGGTGAAGCTAACATCAGGTCGTTCAGCTCAGTTGATCACCTTGCTTTAAGGTCGAAACCGGCAAAAAAATCCAAAAAACGCGCCTGTTACTGTGAATAAGTCGAGTTTCCGATTGACACAACGCCCGACACTTCTATCCTCGCGACCCTTCTTTCCCCGTGGTTGATGACGTTCATCTGCCACTCGCACCAAGAACCTTATATGAAGACATTCTCAGCCAAAGCTCAAGACGTGACCCGCCAGTGGTGGATCATCGACGCCAAGGATCAAGTCCTCGGCCAAGTCGCCGTGGCCGCCGCCAACCTGATCCGTGGTAAAAACAACCCGATCTTTACCCCGCACGTCGATACCGGTGATTTCGTGGTCGTCATCAATGCTGACAAAGTCCGCCTGACGGGTAAGAAGGAGCAACAAAAACTCTACACCAGCAAGCGTGGTGGTTACATCGGTAATCAAAAAGTGGAGACCGTGGAAAAAGTCCGCCAGCGTCGTCCAGAGCTTCTCGTTCACCGCGCTGTTAAGGGCATGGTCCCTCACAACAGCCTGGGTGCCGCTATCGTGACCAAGCTCAAGGTTTACTCGGGTGAGGCCCATCCCCATGAAGCACAGAACCCTAAGTCTGTCGTTCTCGCCTAATTTCCAAATCATCTGATTTAACTTCATGAGCAAGCCCCTCAACAATTCTACCGGTCGCCGTAAAACAGCGATTGCCCGCGTTCATATCCTCGCCGGTTCCGGTTCCATCACGGTCAACGGTCGCGACTTCGAAGAATACTTCCCAACCATCGCGTTGCAGAACCAAATCCTGACTCCTTTGGCTTTGACCAACACACGCCAGAGCTATGACTTTAAAGTCAACGCTTGTGGCGGTGGTATCTCCGGTCAAGTCGGTGCTGTGAAGCTGGGCATCTCCCGCGCTCTTATCGCCGTCAACCCTGAGCTCCGTGGCACACTCAAGAAGGCTGGCCTTCTGACCCGTGACTCACGCGCTAAAGAGCGTAAAAAGCCAGGTCAACCAGGAGCCCGCAAGCGCTTCCAGTTCTCCAAACGTTAATCGTTGGTTGTTATCGTGTGTTTTTCAAAACCCTCGCCTTCAGTGGCGAGGGTTTTTTTTGGCAACTACCTGATTCAAAGAATCAGTGAAGTCAGATCTAAGTTGCTTGATGAACGAGCTCGCATGCAGGAATGATAAGGTTCATGCCATGCTCCATCTTTAAGCTAACTCTAGCCAGACTCTTCCTATCGGCCCCTGTCCTTTGGGCCCAGCCAAATGCGGACAGCTTTCCTCAGCCGCCATCCATCAAAGGCCTACAGGTGCAGATGACAGATGATGCTTTGGCACTCGGCATCCATCATGCGGGCCTGAACATCAATATCACGGCTCTCATTGACCTGAAATCTAAGCCGGGCAATCCGACGCGCACAGTCGATGGACAAACTTTCAGCTTCAACGAGCATTACCTGAAGTCTCTAGACTCCCAGATCAAGCCCCTATCAGACAAGGGCATCATGGTCTATGCCATCGTCCTTTCCTATCCATCCAAGAAACCAGAGATCGACGAGATCGCCCTGCACCCAGATGCACGAGATGACTACAAATACAGCATTGCTGCCTTCAATGTCAAAACTCCCACTGGCCGCGCCTGGCTACGAGCAGTGACTGAGCTCATGGCCGAACGCTGGAGCGGCAACCATCCTGAACATGGTCGCATCTGGGGCTGGATCGTCGGCAATGAAGTGAACTCCCACTGGCTCTGGTTTAATCTAG
This sequence comes from Verrucomicrobiaceae bacterium, assembly GCA_027489965.1. Taxonomy (GTDB): domain Bacteria; phylum Verrucomicrobiota; class Verrucomicrobiia; order Verrucomicrobiales; family Verrucomicrobiaceae; genus Prosthecobacter. Next base: position 38,158 of record JAIXZA010000004.1, on the reverse strand, counting down.
GCCGCAAGCCGCTCTCTGAAACAGTGACTGAATACGCCAAGGCCTTTCGCATCGTGCATGAATCCGTGCGGAAAGCCTCTCTCCACGCCCGACTCTACATCCCATTTGACCATCATTGGGCCAGTTCCATGAATGGCATCAGTGCGGAGGAAGCCACTCCAGGCAGAGACTTCATGGACAATTTCGCCAAACAAATTCGCGAATCTGGCGACCTGGATTGGAATGTAGCCGCGCACCCCTATCCCGAAGATCTAGGCAACCCGAGAGCCTGGGCAGACAAAACCATCAAAAGTGATGACAACACCAACAAGGTGACCTTTAAAAATCTGGAAGTGCTCAGCCACCACTTGCATCAGCCAGAACTGCGGTGGCAGGGAAAACCCCGTCGGATTATTCTCTCTGAGCAGGGCTTTCATACTCTGCTGAAGCCTGAAGGAGAATCACTGCAAGCCGCAGCCTATGCCTACGCTTGGGAAAAATGCCGCAGACTGCCATTAATCGATGCCTTCATTTATCATCGCCATGTTGATCACGCCCAAGAAGGTGGCCTGCGTCTCGGCCTATGGAGGAATGCCCCCAACTCGATTTCTGACCCGCACAGCAAAAAGCAAATCTGGGAACTCTTCAGACTCGCGGGAACACCCGAGTGGGACGTCGAGGCCGCTAAGTTTCTTCCGGTCACGGGACTGGCGTCCTGGACTGAGCTAAAGGGTGATGAAAGCCCATGAAGCATTTCATTGGCCTACTGGACATCTTCGGCTATTATGTGGCTTATGAGTGACCTTCCTAAAATCTTTGAAACCAAACCTGTCGGACTTGAACTTGAAGCCGGAGACCATTGGTGGTGCGCCTGCGGATTGAGCGGTCACCAACCCATGTGTGATGGGAATCACAAAGGCACAGGCTTCGGCCCCAAGAAATTCACCTTGGCAGAAAAGCAAAAAGTCTGGCTCTGCAACTGCAAACACAGCAAGAACCCGCCCTTCTGCGATGGCAGCCATAAAGGGCTTAGTGTTGAAGCTGTCGGCTAAACGACTAGGAGCCCCATCCTTCAGTCATTTCCATAGGATCTGAAACGTGATCCTTGCTGGCTGCTGCATATGAGCAGTTGAAGTGGAGCACCTTCGGAATCTTGCCCCTTTTGGCTTCGAAAATGCTCCTTTTCAGGCAAGTGCCACAAAATCCACTTTGTTACAGAAATTGTGATTTTTTGCATTTTTCATGAAACGTTACTTGTCTAAAGACTGTCTATGAACGAAACTAAAGACCTGTTAGGTATTTTTTCTGTTAATTTCGTATGAACCCAGACATCATCCAGTTTCAGTGCAGCGCGTGTCAAAGCGTGCTCACAGTCCCTGCACATCTGGCCGGTGTCAGTGGCCCATGCCCGACGTGTGGTCAGACGGTAACTTCCCCAGCAGCCACGCCATCCTTTGGCAGTCAAGGTTTTGGAGCACCTAGCTATAACAACACGCAGCCGCCTGTTCACCAGCCGCAGCCATCTTATGAAGCACCTGCGCTGAATACAATACCAGCGCAGCCAATGCCCGGCTCCGTGATGGGCTCCATTCAGCCGACCATGAATAGCGGATTGCTTGGTGGTGGGGCAACTTTCCCAAATGCCCCTCAGCAGCAGCCACAACCAGCACCTAGCTGGCAAACTCCCGGTCTTGGTCAGACCATGATGGCGGTCAATCAGCCTGCTCAATCTGGATTCACGCCCCCCCCTTTAGCACAGCCATCTTTATCTGGAAGTTTACTCCCACCTCAACGCAACGAAGGTCAATTTCCAATGTCTGGCGGACTGCCCCAGGCTTCTGGAAATCCGATTGCTTGGGGTTCAGGATTAAATCCAGCCGCGCCACCAGTGGCATCCCAGGAGCCATTGGGTATGCCTCAGCGTAACTCGGGACAAAGTTCCTTGATCCCTGGTTCATCCTTGCCCGCTATGGGCGGATTTGGAGATCGGCAAGAGCCTGGCTCTCTTTTGAGTCAAGCCATTCCTTCGGCCCCGCTTACAACATCTAAATCTGATTCATTTGGCGGAGCACCACCTCCGCTGCCCTCTCAGCAGCCTGCCAACTCCGGCGTTCGTGCGCGTAGCCTCAAAAAGCCTAAACGCAGCGCTAACTTAGCCATGATTGGTCTCGCTGTTTTATTGCTTGGTGCCGTGGTAGCTGCAGCAGGTTGGCTTTTCCGTGAGCCAATCCTCCAGCTCGTAGAGCGATTCATGCCAAAGTCTGCGCCTGCTGAACTAGCCGCACTTCCAGAGGGACAAAAGCCAGCAGCACCGGTGATCGATATCGTGCCCTCCGATCCTAAGATGGCAGAAAGCGCACCTGTCGAAACAACAGCGTCCTTTGATCCTTCAGAGGTTGCACCAGCCTCTTTAAAGGCAACGCCAGCCACGACAGAAGAGATTGCCAAAGCAACCGTTCCCACCTCAGAAACGGGCACACCTGAGACGACTACAGCCTCAGCTCTACCAGTCGCCACAAAAGGCAGCAGCCTCATGGAGGCACCAACCGTTTCTAGTAACAACGGCACCAAACAGGCCACGCTAGACGGTTCCGCTTTGACAGCTTCGGATCGTGGAGAGATCATTCTTGACGTACCCCCAGAGGCTAAGCCTGCAGCGGATGCCCTGCAAAAATTCCTGGCTGCGACCACCTTGGAAGAGCGACTCAAATACACTTTAGCGGTCGATTCGATGAAGCCTCTGATGGAGGAATATTATTCGAAAGAGCCCAGCCGCCCGATTCCTGTAGATGCGATTGGACTGGTTCGGCTTGATCCAAAGCCACAGCTTGGAGGCGGCGCCCATGCCGTTTTTGGTGTCGAAAGCAAGACTTGGAAGTTTGCCATTCCAGTTATGCTCGAAGAACGCGATGGAAGCTTTAAAGTGGATTGGCTCAGCTTTGTCGAGTTCAAAGATCGTCGCCTGGAAAACTACCTGACAAACTTCCAAGAAGGCCAGGCACTTTTCCATGTCAGCATGACACGCACTCACTACTTTGAAGATAAAGTTCCTAACTCAGGCAATAAAGAAGCGTTCAGAATCAATCCAGCTCCGCCGAACCCCTTCTCTGCTACGGTTTTCGTTGATAAAGATTCCGCCCTGAGTCGGGACCTTCGAGATAAGATCCCCTGGGGAGCACAGGTTTTTGCGATTGTTGGCTTGGAGTGGATGAAGTTAGGCAATCAAGCTTGGGTGCAAATGTCTGCATTGCCACAACTGAATTGGTACTCTGTTCCAAATGCTCCAAAGGCCGTCAAAGCTAGCTCATCTATACTGAAAAGCGAATCGACTGAGGTGCCCACAGAGACTCAAAAAGCGGTTCCAATTGGACGTTGATCGCCCTGATCTAGGATCATCAATCCCTGAGAGCAACAGCGGGATCCACCCGAGCAGCCACCCAAGCAGGTAGAAAGCCTGCAACGATGCACAGCAGGATCGATGTGCTACAGGTCATGACCACATCCCAAGGCTGAAGAAACGCAGGTATCGAAGAAAGGAAAACTCCGTCCACAGCATGGACCTCCCCACCAGCGATCAGGGTGAGTAGATCACGCAGATCATTTCTAAGCCACAAGGCTAGCAGACTACCCACCAGACCAAGACCCGTGCCGAGCACGCCGACAATCACAGCTTGAAGGAGAAAGACATTGATGATCTGCCCAGGACGCCCACCTAGAGCAGCGATGACACCTATTTCACGCCGTTTCTGCATCGTGATTGTAATCGTCGTGTTCATCACTGAAAAAGCCGCCACCAGAGCAATGATCGAAAGCACAAATTGCATCATCGTCTGCTCATTCCCCATTGCAGCCAGTCTGGCACTCTGATCGTCCGACCACAGCTTGGCTTTCCACCCAGGTAATGAATCACTCAGTGCCTTGGCGACTTGATCTGCCTTTTTTGGTTCCGAAAGTTCCAAAGCGATTCCAGTCACACCATCTCCTAAATGAAACAGAGCCTGGGCTGTCGTCAGACTCGTGTAGCTCAAAAAGCCAGCTGTTTCACTTTTCAAGATGCCTGTGAGTTTGAGCTTTTGCGGATTCAGGCGGATCTTATCCAAGATCGCCTTTTTTTGCGCCTCCGTATCCTGATCATTGGCATCACCATATTGCCTGACCGCCTCATTCACATTTTGAGAAGCATAAACGCTGAACTCATCTCCGACCAGCAAACCCAATTCTTGCGCCTGCTGATCGACGAGTACAATACCGCCATCGACTAAATCCAAAGAGCCTGCGATTAAATGAGCCTTGATTTTTCGCAGGTGACTCGGCGCATCTGCTGAATTTATCCCAAACACTTGAGTGTAGGTCTGAAGATCTCCGTTTGAAAGATACAAGATTCCGCCGGCATAAGCGGTGGCTGACTGAACTTGCTCAGTAGCCTTGAACACCTGCAGCGCCTCTGGCCAAGGCTTTGATTTGACCCCTGAATCTTGGCTGAAAAGCACGTGGGGAGTAGCTCCCATCAAAGTATCCCGAAAATCTGCCTCAAAACCCATCATCACGGCACGCACCACAATCATCATGAGCACCCCAACCGCGATCCCAAGAACTGAGATGAGGTTGATGACTGAGACAAAGGACCGTTGAGGCCGGAGGTACCTTAGGGCTAAAAAGAGTGCTGCGTTTTGGATCATTGATCACTTCACCATGGCTGCGGACTGTCCTTCTGCCAAAGGCAAAGTAAAGATCATCTCCACGACTAACTTAGAATGTGAGCTTGGTAGGCTCTGAAGGCAGATAAATCAGTTCGCTATTGCGAATCTTTGCATAGGCACTGGCAGCTTTAATCTCAGGCTCGTTAATGTTCGGCAATTTGAAAGTGCGACCTTTCAAGGGGCCTTTGGTAATCGTCACTCCATCCGCGATCCGCTTAAAGGCAACTTCGACGCTGGTCGTTCCTGCGGTCACATTGAATCCCGCCACACTGGCAGAATTAGCCAAGGAGCAAAAATTCTGGGCATTACGTTTAGCTGCGGCCTGCTGCACTTCTTTGGTGTTTCCAAACAAAGGAAGAGCCAAACTGATCATGATCCCAAGGATGGCCACGAAGGTCATCATCTCAAAGAGACTGAAGCCAGCTTTGCTGGTTTTGGGTGCTGTGTTGCAGGTTTTCATAAATTCTCAATTACTCCTCTAAATTATGGTAAATCATAAAATGCAGCAACCCTCTTTTCATCTAAATTGAGAAAAGCACCAGGGGCGGCTATCAGAATTGAGATGAATCACCTTACTTTCTTCTGACATCCTTAGTCTATTCAACTATCAATGGAAGAAAACGGGCGAAACTGAAGCTCGTCTAACCAAATCATAGATAGGTCAGGCTAGAATTAGCCAACTGGCCAAGTTTAAGCTTGTCCACACCTAGCCAGTCAGCGCATTCTTCGTACCATGATCAAACTCCGTGCTGCCCTTCTCCCGCTTGGCCTAGTTGGGCTATTCTCCATGGCAGCAGATCTATCTTCGCCAACAAACTTTGGCATCAAGGATGGCAGCATGCCAGAGGACCCGCGAGAAGCAGGCAGAAATGGCCAGTTCTTAGATTTCCCCACATGGCCTGTCTCCAAAGAATTGCCCAATGACCTATTCACCTTTTGTCGCCTACGCCACAATTCACAGAAGTCTGGTCGCAGACGATACGGAGGTGGAGATTGGCTAACAGACTATCCAGACGCTGACCTGAATTTCAGTTATCGCCTACAGCAACTCACCTCCCTGCAAGTCAGTCCTAAAGGTGCCGTGGTGGACATTGATCCAGAACAAATGCGGCATTACCCGTTCATTTACATGATCGAGCCCGGCCACATCACGCTCACGGATCAAGAAGCCAAAACCATGCGCGATTACATGATGAATGGTGGCTTTATCATGGTGGATGATTTCTGGGGTGAAGAGCAATGGGACAATTTTTATTCCGCAGTTAAACAGATCTTTCCAGACCGGGAAGCTCAAGAATTACCCTTAGAGCATGAAATATTTCACATGGTCTTTCCGCTGAAAGTGAAACCACAGATCCCCAGCGTCAATGCAGCCATTGAGGGCCGATCCCAAGGCATCACTTATGAGAGAGATGACGCCCAAACACCGCATTACCGCGCTGTCTTTGATGACAAAAAACGCATCATCATGATGATCTGTCACAACACCGATCTGGGAGATGGCTGGGAGGAAGAAGGCACGGATCCCTGGTACTTTCGCGAGTTTTCAGAGAAGTATGCCTATCCATTAGGCATCAATATCATTTTTTACGCGCTGACCCATTAGCCATCACTTCTGAGTCCAGGCCTTCCAGCAGCTGATGAAGCCTTTGGCAAAGTCTTGTGGACGAGCTTGAACCCATTCACTGATCACTTCAGGCATGAACCACTCACCGTAAGCGATCTCTTCGGGGAAACACTTCATGGGTCCATTGTGACGGGCGATGTGTAGCTCGACGAATTCATGATCCGTGTGAGTTCCGGCTGGCAACTGAGCTGCAAGCTCCGTGCTGGTGATCTCGATACCGACTTCTTCGCGGGTCTCACGGATGGCACAATCAGCGTAGCTTTCACCGACATCGAGATGCCCAGCCGCGCTGCTATCCCACTTCAGCGGAGACACGTCCTTCAAATGGGAACGACGCTGGAGGTAGACCATGCCCTTGGCATTGATCACAAACACATGAACTGCGCGGTGCAGCAGACCTTTGGCGTGAACTTCACCACGAGTGAGTTGGCCGACGACTTCATTCTGCTCATTGACGACATCAAACATCTCACTCGATTTCTGGCCTGCGTCCTGATCTTTGCGGCCCTCATACCAACGGGAAATCTGTACCCATTCTGCCACGGACAACTCTTCAGCACGCATCGCAACCGATTTCCCCAAAGAATCCGCCAAGGCCTGCCAGCCACCCGGTGCCTCGGGTAAAAGATTCTTCATCTGTTTCCGGCGCTGACTAAAACCCGCCCTAACGAGTCGCTCAAACATGCGGCGATCACAAACTGGCAGTGTACTCGGATCACGCGGTGTGAAGCGAACGATGGCACTGTCGACCTTGGGCTTTGGTTGGAAAACCTCAGGCGGAATGATGCGCAGCAGTTCCACATCCCAGTCACGCTGAATGAGCACAGAGAGCCCACCGTAACCATCCTCTCCGACTCGGGCTGCCAATCGCATACAGACCTCTTTTTGCAGCATGAAAACCGCCATGGTGACGGGAGTTGGTGGTGTCAGCAGATGCTTCAGGATCTCACCTCCCACCGAGTAGGGGAGATTGCCAATCACACGAACATCGCCATGGCGATACCAGCCACTGACATCGATCCTTGTGGCATCTTCATGCAGCACGGTCACGGAAGAATCTTTGGCAAAGCGCTTCTCCAGTTCGGGAGCCAGTGCATTGTCCTTTTCGATCAGCACCAGCTGCTTAGCGCGTCCAACAAGGTGCTTGGTCATGGCACCTAAACCAGGCCCAGGCTCCACCACAAAGTCTGCGCCATCTGGCTGAATCTGATCGGCGATCCACTGTGCCACCGATTCATCCACCAGGAAGTTTTGCCCCATGCTCTTGCGTGGTGCTACCTGCTGCCCGCTGATGGTTCGTGTTTGACGATGTGGAGTGCCTGTGAATTTCATCTCAGCAGATGCATGGAAGCAGACTAGAAAGCAATCAGGTTATCGTGTCATGAGTTACAGACGCACGCCGCAGGCAGACACCCATTTGCCTTTCGTGACGATTCGGTCCCAGCGCACACCGTTGGCTGTCGCCACTTCCAGACAGGCTGCCTGCTTCTTTAAAATACCTGAGGCCATGATCACACCGCCAGGCTTCACCGAGCGGACGATCTGGGGAAAGGCCACCTCTAAAATGTCGCTAAAGATGTTCGCTGCGACGATGTCCCATTGCTCCTTCGGCTCCCACTCTAGGACGTCCACTTCGGTAAAACGAATCTTTGGAGTGCCATTACGCTCCGCGTTTTCTTTGGAAACTGAAACGGCTTTCGGATCAAAGTCACAGCCCCACACTTTCGCCGCACCTAGCTTTGAAGCCGCGATGGCCAAGATACCACTGCCACAGCCTAGATCAGCCATCGTCCAGCGTTTGCCAGCCAAAGGCTCGGCGGCATCGACAAGCATCCTCAGTACCGTTGAAGTAGTCGCATGATGACCAGTGCCAAAGGCCATATCGGCGGGGATGGCGATGATCTCACGGCCTTCATTGGCCTTCCTAGCCTTCTTGATCTCCTGAGGGGTTCGCGCACTGCACACGACCATTTTTCCACGCACTTGAATCTCTGGCATCGGTTCTTTGGAGAGAGCCGCCCAGTTTTGATTCTTCACCTCGCGCACGGTGCCGCCCCATTCTTTTTGGATAGCCACGACGTCCTTCTTTTTCTCAGTGTAAATCTCCACTCGGATCGTACTGCGGCCAGGCACCGTCGTGATGACGAGGTTGAGCGCTGGATTGACTGCGAATCGCTCTTCCCAAGCATCCGCCCATTTTTCTGAAGACAATTTTGACCAAAGGTACATCACCAGATCATGGGACAGCATCAAAAAATCGCCAATGTAAAAAAGACGCGACAAGCAAGTCCTCCCGTCCTTTCATCCATCACCTCCCCTACCCCATGTCACACATAGCCCTTCTCCCCTTTGGCAGCGCCGGTGATGTGCTGCCTTTTCTCTGGTTGGGGAGGATGCTCAAAGAGCGCGGGCATCGCGTCACCATGATCGTGTCCTGTGTTTTTGAAGAAACCGCCAAGTCTGCTGGCATAGAGGTCATTCCACTTGGGCAGCAAGAGGACTTTGACCGCTTCATTTCCGACCCACGCGTTTGGCAGCTTTATCATGGCACAAAGATGGTTTTTGAGTTTGCGGGTGAAAGCACGGCGACCTTCTTTGAGCCAATTCATGCGCGCCACGGCACAGCCGATCAGTTTGATCTACTACTCGCGCCTTGCACCGTCTTTGGGGCTAGACTTGGGCGTGAAAAGCTCGGCATCCCCCTCATCAATGTGCATCTCCAGCCAGCCGTGATGATCAGTGCCCATGAAACACCCCTGCTGTTTCCTGGAATGCAGCATTTTAGAAAACTCCCGCTTTGGCTAAAACGCTGGATCATCCGACTGCCGAACCCCGCAGATCGCTTTTCAGCACCCGCTGTGAAAGTGCAGTGCGCTAAGTACAACGTCGCACCGCCAAAGAGCCTCTGGTGGGAGTGGGCTCACTCACCCGATGGCGTCCTCTGCCTCTTCCCTGAATGGTTTGCTCAGCCTCAGCCAGACTGGCCTCAGCCTGCCTTGCAGTGGGATTTCCCGCTTGAAGACCTATCCACAGAGCGTCCCCTGAGTCGTGAACTTGCCGCTTTTTTAGCCTCTGGAGAAAAGCCCATCGTCTTCACTCCAGGCAGCGCCAACATCCAGGCCAAACGTTTCTTTGAGGTAGCTCTCCAAGCCGTCACTCAACTGGGTAAACGAGCCGTCTTTGTCACCCGTAAGTTGGATCAACTACCGCCCGACCTACCAGGAACGGTCCTTCCTGTCGAATACGTTCCCTTTTCCACACTCCTCGCCCAAGCCGCGGCCTTTGTGCATCATGGCGGCATCGGCACCCTTTCCCAAGGTATTGCCGCAGGCATTCCACAGCTCATCATGGCCATGGCACACGATCAGCCAGACAATGCTTACCGCCTGGAAAAGCTCGGTATCGGTCTCAGTCTGAGCCCACGAACCTTTACCGTGGAAAAGGTCACGGCAGCGCTGAATCATCTCCTCAGCGACTCGACCGTTCAGCAAGCCTGCCAAAAATACGCCGCCCGCATCGCTGCGCGTCCGTCACCCAGTGATCTCATCCGTTGGATCGAGCAAAGACTGCTTTCTTAAAATCGATCACAAACAGCACTTGCCAATTCAATCAAGAGAGACATACTCACGCCCCGCTTTCAAAACAAGCGGACGACCTCGCCGGGATAGCTCAGTGGTAGAGCAGTTGATTTGTAATCATCAGGTCGTCGGTTCAAATCCGACTCTCGGCTCCATTCAGGATCAATGGTTCACCTGTCTGTAAAAGACTCTTGGAACAAACTCTTCCAAGCCTTTTTGATAAGCAACAAGACCAGCACAGCCTATGCCCTCGCTGCGAGCTTTAGTTTAAACTTCTCGACGGCGCTTTTGATCAGGGGGTCATTCTGGAATTCTTCACTGATTTCGGCAGAAGTTGGGGGCGCGGGTTCCTCGGATTTTGCCGCAGGTTCAGGAGTAGCCTTGGCCACTGGGGCGGCGGCGGGCGCTTCTTTGACAGGCTTGACCGGTGGACTGGAGTCACCTAGATCAAAGTGAAGCTCTGTGACGGCTGGAGGCTTGAGAGAAGGGTCAAGTGAGAATTCGAAACGGATCGGACTGCCCAGCAATTCTGTGGCGATACCTTCAAGGAAGCTGCGTTGATTATCGCGATTCAGACTATCTTTGGCGTGAGCTTCGGTAGTCGGAAAACCAACTTTGACCGTGCCTCTAGCAATAGAAAGGACAGTGCCTAGCTGCACCCAACTGTAGATAAGCCCACGGCGTTCCTGAACGATTTCAAGCAAGGCTGGCCAAAAGGCTTCTTCAGAGATAGCAGGCGCTGCTTCGACCTCAGGTGCAAGGATTAACTCTGGTTCTGGCTTTGGTTCTGGCTTTGGCGAGGGTGCCTCGACTTTTGGCGCTGGGCGGACCTCTTCAACAGGCAGCACTGGCCGCGATACCGCCACAGGTGCGGGAGCCTGGCTGGGCTCGATCGGGGCAGGTTCGCGAACGACTGGCATTACCGCGGGCGCATCCACTGGAGCCGCTTCGACTGCTGGCAAACTTACGTGCTCAACGGTTGCTGGCCTGGGAACACGAGCTGTGGTGCTTGGCGCGCGGGCGGCGGGCTTGGGCAGAGTGCCGCCGCCATCAAGAGCTTCGATCACATCACTCAGACTGACTTCATTGTAATTTTGTACGGCTTGGATGACACCAAGCTCAAAATGCAGCCGCTTATTGGTCGCCCAACGCATGCGAGCATCGACTTCAGCGAGGCCGTCCACGACACGCAGCAACTGCTCGGTGCTTGCCATCTGACTTTGCTCAATCACTTGAGCGGCTATATCAGGCTCAAGGTCCTCGGCACCAGCTTTAGGGTCGGCTTGACTGACTAAAAGGGTGCGGAAGTGCTGAATGAGATCTGTGAGCAATTTGCCAAGGTCTTTGCCAGCTTCGCTCGTCTCATGAACGAGCTGAAGAGCTCCCACGGTGCTGCTTTCCAGGATGCGGTAGGCCATCTCCGAGACGGTTTGCACGGAGGTGAAGCCAAAGATCTCCAGGACATCTTCTTCGCGGATTTTGTTACCACAGAAGGCCACAAGCTGGTCGAGCATGGACTGGGCATCTCTCATGCCCCCGTCGGCACCTTTTCCAATGGCAAAGGCAGCTTTCTCATCTAGATCCACTCCTTCAATCTTGGCAATGTGCAGGAGATGATTGGCGATGATCGTCAGTGGAATACGGCGCAGGTCAAAACGCTGGCAGCGGCTGATGATCGTGGGGAGGATTTTGTTGGCCTCGGTGGTGGCAAAGATGAATTTAACGTGAGGAGGTGGTTCTTCTAACGTCTTCAGCAGCGCGTTGAATGCAGCTGTGGAGAGCATGTGAACCTCATCAATGTAATAGATTTTATAGCGGCATTTGGACGGCGCATATTTGACGCTTTCACGTAGATCACGGACCTGATCCACGCCATTATTACTGGCACCGTCGATTTCCAGCACATCTAGGCTATTGCCCTCAGCGATCTCTTTGCAAATCGGGTCGTTGTAGTCAAACTCAATGCTGGGGCCATTGGGGCAGTTCAGTGCCATGGCAAAAATACGGGCTGTGGACGTTTTCCCTGTGCCTCGTGGACCAACGAACAAATAGGCATGCGCCAAGCGATTCTGCGCGATGGCGTTCCTTAGCGTACGGACGACATGCTCCTGGCCGAGAACATCAGCAAAGGTTTTAGGACGATATTTGCGGGCGAAGACCTGATAACTCACGCGGCGATGCTAGCGCGCCCAGAGTCAGAGGCGAGGGGATTTTTTGACACAATTACTGTTCATTGGCAAACTTGGCTGACTTAATCAAACTCAGCCCCGATTCTATTCCGAGCCTGGATGAATCAACTGGCCAAGCCAGTCCAGCGTTTGCGGCTTTCTTGTTTCGTAATGGCCAGCGACAAGGCTTTGGGATCACCGACAAGCACAACAAGCTTTTTGGCCCGGGTAATGGCGGTATAAATGAGGCTACGTTCCAACAGGACGTAATGCTGAGTGCTGATCGGGATGATGACGCAGGGAAACTCACTACCTTGACTTTTATGAATGGTCATGGCGTAAGCGAGCTGGAGCTCATCAAGCTCTCCAGGCTCGTATTCGACGAGGCGATCCCCCTCAAAGCGAACATAGACTTTCAGCGGCTCGGCCTCAATGCTGACGATGTGACCGAGGTCGCCATTAAACACGTCTTTGTCGTAGTTGTTGTGTGTCTGGATAACTTTATCACCGACACGGAAGGTGATTCCAAATCGCTCGATCTCATATTTCATTTCGCTCGGCGGATTAATGGCTGCCTGTAGAGACCCATTCAGCGCACGAGTGCCCAGACTGTGACGATTCATCGGCGTCAACACTTGGATGTCTTTCATTGGATCGAGCTGATAGCGCGAGGGCAAACGCCGCTTTACTAGATCAACGATCGTTTGGCTGATGCCTTCAGGAGTCATTGCCTCCAAAAAGAAAAAGTCACTTTCACGACTGGGCTTAAGCTCAGGAAGCTGTCCACAGTTGATCTCATGGGCGCTGGTGATGATTCGACTAGTGGCAGCCTGTCGGAAGATTTCGGTGAGATGCACGCAAGGTACTTTGCCACTGCGGATGAGGTCATAAAGCACCATACCTGGGCCCACAGAAGGCAGCTGATCGGCATCGCCAACCAATAAAAGTCGTGCCCCCTCTGGTAAGGCTGCGAGAAATTGAGCCATAAGCGGCGTGTCGATCATGGAGCATTCATCCACAACGAAAAGATCCCCTGTGAGTGGCCGTGCACGGTTGCGGCCCCAGGTGCCCGAGCCCTGATATTCGAGAAGACGATGAAGTGTCTTGGCCTCTAGGCCTGTGCTTTCATTGAGCCGCTTCGCCGCACGACCGGTGGGTGCAGCGAGAACGACTTTGATGTCCTTGGACCGCAAGATCGTGAGAATGGTATGCAGGATGGTCGTCTTCCCTACCCCCGGCCCGCCAGTGATGATTAAACAACGACTCTGCAAGGCAGCGATAACGGCACGCTGCTGACTTTCAGCTAATGGTTTGCCGGTCTTTTCTGCGGCCCAAGAAATGACCTCAGGCAGATTCATCGGTGGATAATCGGGCGGGCTAGAAACGAGTGCGCGAAGATTCTGGGCGATGCTCTGCTCTGCAGCTCGGAGATGCGGCAAATAAAGCACCGATTGCTCACCCAATGTATGACGCTCCATTTGGGATGCGACTATCAAAGCTTCAATTTGATCCGACAACAAGGTCCCTGCGCCCTGGAGCAAGTCTGTGGCTTTTTGCAAGACCTGCGATTCTGGCAAACAGCAATGGCCATTGCTAGCCCCTGTTTCCAAAACGTGTAGAAGTCCGGCCCGCAATCTCTCAGGCGCGTACTCGGCAATACCCATCTGATAAGCAATGTCGTCTGCCGTTTTAAAGCCGATGCCATGAATATCTTGCGCTAGCCGATAGGGATTCGTGGTTAGCACAGACAAGGCATCGTCTCCGTAAGTCTTGTGGATGCGCAGGGCTCTACTGGAGCTGATGCCATGCTGGTGAAGAAAGAGCATGATGTTATGCACGCTCTTTTGCTTCATCCATGAGTCCTTGATCTCAATCCGCCGCTTACGACCGATGCCCTCCACATCCTCCAGCTTGACTGACTCATTTTCGATGATCTCAAAGATGCGTTTCCCAAACTTGGCCAGCAGCCTTTTTGCATAGGCTGGGCCAATACCTTCGATCAATCCGCTGCCAAGATAGCGCTCAATCCCAGCCGCTGAATCGGGACGCGTCAGCTTGAGGGTATCAGCCTTGAACTGCTGGCCGTAATCCCGCGTGGATTCCCATTGGCCAACCGCTTCAAACTGCTCCCCTGCAACCACTCGCGGAGCTTTACCAATGAGACTGACGGGCTCTCGCTTACCATCGGGGATAACCTTGAGCACACAATAACCCGTCTCCTCGGTGTGATAGGTCACACGCTCGACGAGACCGTGAAGGGTGATCCTAGCAGCTGAAGCAGACATGTGGCGAGGACTTGCTTTGTTTACTCCTCGTTAGGCAGATCCCAGGCTGTGAGCCACTCGGTCTTTTGGAGCTTGTAACCTTGGTTGAGCAGGCGCTGCTCCATGTCTGGGAAGTGGGCAGCACCGTAAAAAATGGCTAGATGCTTTTTGCCTGCATCGATCTGCTTTTTTAAAACTTCCAGCGCATGGCGATTCCGCTCACCGATGATGACGGTGCCGTCACCGGACTCGATGCCTGCCATGAGATTCTCGACGCGGTCAAATTCGCGACCGACCATGAGCTTCAGCTCGCTGGCGTTGTCATCACGCATGAGCACCGACAGGAACTCGACCATGCTGGGCTCTTCCTTGTCAGGTTCAGCGGTCACACTGCTGGCGATGGCAGCCTTCATCCAGAGGGTGAGGAAGTTTTCTTTCTTGTCCTTCTGAGTATCGAGAAAACCTTCAGTGCTCATGTCGGCATGGACAAAGTTAGGCGCTTTGTAGTCGATGCATTGAAGTTGGCTTTCCAGCGCTAGCTTTTTACGCATCGTCTCCTGCATCTGCCCGAGCCACTGGAACTTGGCATTGCCATCAGCTACTTTCATTTCCGTCCGCTGGGCGACCGGCCTTCCGACGAGTTCGTAGAGAACGGAATCATAACTTTTAAAACGTAGGTTCAGTGCATCGAAGTACTTTTTATCCGCGATGTGTACGGCACCAATCAAATCGACCATGACACCCGAGGGCGAGACATAACTCGCAATGGCAGTCTGCAAAGAGGCTCCTTGATCGTTTTCGACAAAACGAATGAAGTCAGTTTTTACAGTCGCTGGTTCAGCACCTGGAGCGGTTTTGATATCTGCCCCACTCGTACCACAGAATAGGCTCGCTAGAAGGAAAAATATGGTTCGTGATTTCATGATTGGAAGGAAGCCGTGTGATTCCATCGTATCTGGTCCATGACCGTGATCAAACTCAGTGTTTTCTTTTTCCTTATTCTGGCAGCCACGATCGAGGCTCAGGTCAGCGTGATGAGTCTCGGAGCCCAGGGAGACGGCAAGACGGATGATGCGGCAGCGATCGAAAAGGCCCTACTCGCCCATGGCAGCATTAATTTTCCCAAGGGAATTTATCGGATTTCCCGCACGATCACGATCCCTCTGAGCGAGTCGGGCTTTACGGCGATCTCTAGTGACGGAACGGCACGCATCGTCATGGCTGGCGCAGGTCCAGCCTTCTTTTTCAAAGGAAGCCACGAAGGCACTGCCGCGCCAGCGACGGTGAAACAGAGTGTTTGGGAAAAAGAAAGGACACCCATGATCAGTGGGATCGAGATCGTCGGAGATCACGCCGAGGCAGATGGGATCGAGGCAGCGGGAACGATGCAATTGACGCTATCACGAGTGGTGATTCGACAATGCCGACATGCCGTGCATCTCACGACGAGGAATCGCAATGTGCTCATCGCTGACTGTCACTTTTATGACAATCGCGGCATCGGTGTGTTTTTGGATCAAGTGAACCTACACCAAATCAATGTAGTGGGTAGCCACATCAGTTACAATGGTGGTGGCGGTATCGTCTCGCTCGGTGGTGAAGTGCGCAATCTACATATCGGCACCTGTGATATTGAAGGCAATCATGCATTGGATGGTACCTCTGCTGCGAATGTGGAACTCAACTCAACCGGCGGATCAATCGCGGAAGTGGCTATTACGGGCTGTACCTTACAGCACACCAGCAAGGCTGCCGGATCAGCCAATATCCGCATTCTCGGCGCTGGCACGGACCCAAGCCTTGAGAGGCGAGTCGGTAGAGCACATACTCGTGAGGGTAACATCACCATCAGTGCGAATGTGTTTAGTGATGTAAGAACAAACATCGAAATCCGCGAGGCGAGAGGTGTCACCATTACTGGGAACACATTTTGGGAAGGTTTTGATCAAGATTTGTTGGCTGAAAACTGTGAGCACCTGGTCATCAGCCATAACAACTTCGACCGCAATCCGAGGTATGCCGTGAATGGCTTCAAGGATGCTGAAAATAATGGCATTCGCCTCATTCACTGCACTGACAGCTCTTTGACGGGTAATGTAATCTCAGGTGTCTGGCGTCAACGCGCCGCAGTCGATGTCCTGGGTGGCAATCGGCTCATGATTGCGCAAAATCACATCTTGGACTCAGACGGTGTAGGCTTACGCATGGAAGAGTTACACAACAGCCTTGTGACCCAGAATCTCATCCGCGATGACCGCTCTGAAGAAAAACGCAGCAAGCAGCCCTCTATGATTGTGATCAACGGCAACGGAAATCAGATCAGCGCTAACCTGCTGGGTAATGCAGCCAAAGAGGAGTGACACACTTTGTCTGGACGTTTCTGATTCGTCCGTATCAAGGAGGCCCTAATCTTAGACTCCAACCTAAGCCAACACCGTCATTAATTCGCCCTGATCCAGGAGATTAGATCCGCGAGAAGTTGCGGCGTGAGCACGCTTTCGAGCCCCTCCGGCATAAGGGATTTCTTCCCTGGTGTGCTACTGAGAAGGTTCGTACGGAGAATCACTTCGGCACCTGTGGCCAGCTTCATCGTGATGCTGTTTGCCGTTTCTTCAGAGATCATACCGATGAGTTCCCTACCATCTTTGGTCGTCACGGTCTGGGTAAGATAACGCTGTTCGACTGCACGGTTTGGATCGAGGATCGCTTCAAGAAGCTGCTCCGTTGGCTTGCTTGCGACAGTACCTAGATCGGGACCGATCTCAGAGCCTTCATTTTTCAAACGATGACAGGCGGCACAGAGCGCTCCATAAAGTGTGTGTCCGCGAGTTGCATCGCCAGTTAGTGAGGCGACGGCCGCATATGCCTTCACGACTTTAGCGCGATCAGGATTAGAATTGATGATCATTGTCGGCGATGAAGTGTTCGCGCCTTTCGAGTCGCTTTTGAGCATCGCCTGCCAGTCTTGAGCCTCTTCGTGCTTGGGTGATGAGGACAAAAGTGCAACAAGCATTCCTGGTGTGGCGGCATCTCGTTTGGCAAGTCCACTCAACACAGCTGCGATCCGCGGATCATCGCTCGCTCCAAGCGAGAAAGCCGTCTGAACACGCACGCGTAAATCTTCATCATTCGCGAGCTTCATCACACTTGTAAGCAGGGTGCTATCTCTAAGGTAGTTCTCTGAGATGCGCACAGCATGTTCGCGAATGCGCGCCTCAATATTGCGGAGCGCGTTTTGCAAGTGTGCTGGACTCAGGGTGCCAAGCGTGTGCATCGTCCATAGCTGTTGTATCTTTGCGGCACTGTTGCCGGACAAAACATCTGAGCTCCACTTTGCGCCGCGTTCCATGAGCAATCGCTGGGCCGCATCCCGCGTCCACCCGTTCGGTGACTCCAGCATTTCCCCGAGTTGATCATGGCTCATTTTCGTCAAATTCGGCACTTCGCGGCGCTTTGAATGCAGTGGCGAAATTCGGTAGATTCGTCCCTTGTCATGGCCAGCACGAAGGTCGAGGTGCTCGATCATTTGTTTAGGAATCCACTCAGGATGCTCCAAGATGAGCCGGTAAAAATCCACAACATACAAGCAACCATCCGGCCCTGTGCGCGCCTGCGTGAAGCGGCTCCAGTTATCCTCGCTGGCTAGGAACTCGCTTGCCCTTTCATCTTCAGCGCGATGGCTCGCAAAGGTGATTCCATCCACTTCAAGCACTTCACGATGCACCAGATTGTTCGCCGGTTCGCAAATGAAAACACTGCGCGCAAAATCCCCATCAAACAGAGTGTCTCGATACGGCATAATGCTACAGCCCGACGTCAGCAAGTTCACCGAGTCCGGTTGATTGAGTCTGCGAATGGGGGCACTCACTGGGAAGAGCTTTTTGCCACTGCTGTTCAAGTCACGTTTCAACGAAGGCACTGCGAGCTGAGGATTCCGCGCAAGATAGCGATCCTCAAGAAAGTAATGCCAGCCAAGGTTGCTATTGTTGTTGGCGAACCAATTGCCGAAGTCATCTCTCCAGCGCCCATACTGTGCTTTGCCTGCCTGCAACTGAAACTCACCCGTCATCGGGTTAAAGCGAAAATCACGCCCGCTTAGGTCATGCTCTTTACCTGTGCTCACATCCGTGATTATGCCACCGCTGTCACCATTGCCCCCATACAGCCAGCCATCGAGCCCCCAGGCAAAACCATTAACCAAATGCTGCGGATTACCCTTGGTGAAGCCTTGCAGAATCGGAGTGCGCTTGTCAGCTTTTCCGTCGTGATCAAGGTCTTCAGCGAAAAATACATCCGGCACGCTTGCGATGAATACCCCACTCTTCCAGCACGCCAGGCCGGTGGGGTAAACCAGATCTTCCAGGAATAGCGTCGCCTTGTCGTAAATGCCGTCGCCATTTGTATCCTCCAGAACTTTCACCCGACCCGGGTAGGCCTGTCCTTTGTGCTCATGAAAGGGATAGTCTGCCATCTCCACGACCCACAGACGACCCGATGCATCCCAGTCCACAAAGATGGGATCCTGCACCAGAGGCTCATGAGCGACGAGTTCCGCCTTGAAGCCTGATTTCAAATGCAGCGCCTTGAGTGAATCTTCCGGTGTACGCGGTGGCGGCATAGGTGGCCGACACAGTTCTTGGAAGCTAGTCGCCCGCACTCCTTTCACCCACATGGCACCGTCTTTGAAGATCACATCATTGCCCGTGGTCAGAGGCAGGGCATTGGGCTCGCCAGCCTTGCCCTCGCGGATCATGTGCGGCCAACCCAACGGCCAGCCGAGGTTCTTCCTCTCCACATCGTTATAGAGATAGACACCATAACTTTTTGGATTGGAGAAAACGATATCCTCATGTCCGTCACCATTGATGTCCACAAAGCGCACTCCACTGTCCCGTCCCTGTTCATCAACAAGACTCACTCCAGCAGGCAGCGACACATCGGGATGCTGGCGGCGAGCTGTCACGCTTGGACGATCTTCAGCGATGACAGGCGTAATGAGCGCAAGACAAATGAATAGGTCTTTCATGGCGGATGTTTACTTCGACAGTCGATCTAGCACATTCTTCGTAATGCGCATCACAGTGGGATCGTTGCCCTGCAAGCCGTGAGCCCAGTCGGTCGTGGCAGCAGTGAAGACAGTGCCGCCTTGAATGTAGACCCCCATACAGGCAGCACCAGTTCGACCCATCTGCCATTTCTCATACCACTCGACGTCATCAGGATGCCAGCGGACTGGGCAGGTGCTGAGGACTTCAAAAGTCTTCGGTGTGCCGTCTTTACTTGTGGCAAAGGGTAAGCCGTCGCGCCATTCGATTTCGCATCCGTCACACTCATAACCAACGATGCCGTCCTTGCCACCAAACTTGTCTCCACGATTAAGTCTGGTGCCCTCAAAGATCCAATGCTGAGGTCGGTGTACTTCATATTCAGAAGGTTCCTCCATGAATTGACCGTGGCTTTGACGATATCCGCCCCAAAGGAAACCAACACCTGTGAGTTGGTTTTCGGGACGCTGCACAAGATAATGACTCCAAAGAGTACTGAGCGTTTTAAAATCGCGTGACGCGTAAATGGGATCAAGATGGTAGTTCTGTTTGCAGCAGGTAAAGGCACGTCCGTTATCCTCACTGCGCACCTGCCAGCAGCAGGTATTTCCACTGAAGAAGGCGACGTTCCCGCCTTTATTGATCCAGGCTTCGAGGTTATCACGCATGGGAGCGCTCCAGTATTCGTCGTGACCGACGCTAAGGACAAGCTTGTAGAGGTCGAGTAGCTCAGGGTGGAATTCCAGATCTTCATTCGCAGCGAACTCCAGCGCATAGCCATTCTTCTCAGCCCAGATAACGAAGGGTAGCTCCCACTTGGCAAACTGCGACGCGCTAGGCCGCTCGAAGCTGACTCGATGACCCTGATTATTCGAACGGCTGTTGTAGGCATAGACCGAAAAGCCACCCCAGTTGTTGTAGGCGTTGTAAGTATTCGTGGAGAGCTGGAGCAAGATCTTTGAGGTCTGGCCAGGCTTGGCCTGCCGAACGATGAAGAACGTGCTGCTTGTGGCCGTGCGACTGCCACGATGCGTCCACTGTCCGCCCTTGTCTGTGGCGCGGAAGATCACCTCATAGTAGCCTGACTTCCACTCAGCCCCCACCGGCACGCGCAGGGATTCAGGCCAGCGACAACCATTCGCAGATGCATCATCCGGCACAGAATGAGCCTGCCCAGGCACGTCGGACTTTTTCCAAACGAGCTCGCGTATCGAACCGAGACGGCAGACTTCGATCTCAAAATTCGCCGCCGTGGTGCTGACGTGAATCGGCATCACCTCCCCCTGAGCCACGCTACGCAGACCCGCATATCCCTCGATGAAAAGAGAGAGGGGATCCGTTGCATGGACCTGCGTGACGAGGAGAAGAAGCGCGAGTATGCGTAGCATGAGATGGCTACGCAATCATTAGCAAGGGGCTTTCACCAGCATGGGTGAAAGGAGGCTTGGCCAACACGACCCAGCGCCGCCAATTCGGGCTTGCTGCCAGTCGCCGTAGAGTCCCATGAATCGGTCAGGTTAAATCTTGATTGGCACATCAATAACTCACTGGCCATTCAGCGGGTCAGGATTCCGGCAATGCTGGCGGTGCAATAACAGGCCAAGAGGCCACCTATCATGGCCTTGAAGCCCAGTCGAGCCAACTCTGCACGACGGGCTTCTGCCATGGCACCGATACCGCCAATTTGAATGGCGATGCTTGAAAAATTAGCGAAGCCACAGAGAGCATAGGTGGTGATGGTGACGCTCTCTGGTTGCAGGCCCTGAGCTTTACTCAAGTTCAGGTATCCGATGAATTCATTCAGCACAATGCGCTCCCCCAGAATGCTGCCTACCATTTTGCAATCCTGCCACGGCACGCCCATTAGCCAGGCAAAAGGTGCGTTCAGCCATCCAAGCACGGTTTGCATCGGCTTGGCATCCTGAATACCGACCCACTGCAAACTGAGCGACAAAAGGTAATTCGCCAATGCTACGGTGGCGACAAATGCAATCAGCATGGCCATAACGTTAATGGCAAGCTTCATGCCATCGCTGGCACCTCGACAAAGCGCATCGATCCCGTTGACCGTCTCTTTGACAGTCGGACTCTGTGTTCCATCCATGGTATTGCTTACTTCAGTCTCTGGCAGGAGAATTTTCGCCATCATGAGAGCCGCAGGTGCACTCATCACAGAGGCAGTGAGCAGATGTCCTGCCGAAATACCAAACGAGACGTAGGCAGCCAAAACACCGCCTGCGATGGTTGCCATACCTCCGACCATGAGAGCCATCAATTCACTCCGCGTCATCGTGGCTAAATAAGGCTGAATGACGAGTGGTGCTTCAGTTTGGCCCATGAAGATATTTGCGGCAGCTGCAAGGCTTTCACTGCCACTTGTCCGCATCAGCCTCCTCATGATCCAGGCAACAGCGCGCACAATAATTTGTAAAATGCCATAATGATACAGCAATGAAGACAAAGCGGAGACAAGAACGATGGTTCCTGTCACCGTGACGGCAAACAAAAAGGAATGATCAGCCCCCCATTTAGAGGCCATTAAATCCTGATCAGCCAGGGGCCCAAAGACCATGGACACCCCTTCATTAGCAAAACCAAGCAGGCGGCGAAAAATACCGTCTAGCTGACCAAAGAACAGTGAACCAACTTCGGTCCCCAGTATCAGCCAGCCTAGCAAGAATTGAAGTACGATCCCGGAAACAACCGTTCGCCAAGGAAAAAGACGGCGGTTTTCAGAAATCGCCCAAGCAAAGGCTATGAAAAGGGCAAGACCAAGGAAGCCAGACATACAATGGAAGCTTCAGCTGAAAGTATGCCTCAAATCAAATCAATTAAGGTGCTGGCCTTCTTGAGTCTGGAGCAGTCTGCTGAATCTTATTTTGCTCTTGTAAGTGATAGAAATCATCAGCAGACATATCGCGTGCATGCATCCTGTCTTTGTAAGTAACCATGGCTACAAAACAAGCCACATCTACGACCAATATCAACATGGCCACGCGTATACCCCAAGTTTTAAGGATCTCGTCAATGACCTTATTCTTATTGACTGAGAATTGCTCCGTCCTGTAGAAGGTCGATTGAAAAAGACGTCTCCACTGGCGAGGCTCGCGAGCAACGCTGAAAGACCACACAAAGAGTGCGGTCAGCACGATACAGGCGATTTGATAGCGAAGGGGAAAAATTTCTTCCATTAGTTTAGGCTGGTCAGGACCTATCCCATTTAAAACGAGGAGATGATATTGGCAAACACAGAATCACTTAGACTCGTAAGAATTGGTCCGCTGAGGGAGTCTCTCCCAGAGTGGCAATTTTCACGCGGCCATTGGCAGAGAGGTGACTGAGCATGTGCCAGGCGTCCTCGGGGTCGATACCGATCTGCCCAGCAAGCGCGTCCGCAGTGACACCCGATCCAGAAGCGGGCAATGAGGCCAGAACCTGACCCATCTGTTTCAGGAAGTCTGTTGCGGCCTTTTTCCCAGCCTCCACGCCCGGCTGATGGTAAGCATTCACATTCACTAACGTCGCGTAAAAGCTCACCGTTCGCTCGAATAGCCCGACAAGGACACCGAGGCTATAGGCACTGACTTCATCGATCGAGAGAGTAACAGACTCGCGTCCCTTGTCCGCTAGCGCTTTGCGGGTGCCACGGAGGAAGCCCTGGAGGTAGTCACCGCTGGTGAAGCCTGGCTCGACTTCAAAGCCCGCCGTATCGCGGTCTTTCCGGACCTCAATGAATGTAGCAAAGAAATTATTCACGCCATCACGCAGTTGCTGAACATAGGCGTGCTGATCGGTGGAACCTTTGTTCCCATAAACGGCAATGCCTTGATTGACCACTTTGCCATCAAGATCATGCTCTTTCCCCAGAGACTCCATGACGAGCTGCTGGAGATATTTACTGAAAAGCACGAGACGATCTTTATAAGGCAGGACGACCATATCCTTGGCCCCCTTCCCCTTCCCTGCGCTGAACCACATGAGAGCCAGCAGCATGGCGGGATTTTGACGTGCCGAGCGGGTGCGGGTTTCTGCGTCCATCGCAGCCGCCCCAGCAAGGAAGCCACGAACATCCACACCCTGTAAGGCCGCAGCAATGGTGCCCACGGCACTCATCACACTCGTGCGGCCACCCACCCAGTCCCACATCGGAAAACGAGCCAGCCAACCCTGAGCAATGGCATATTTATCTAATTCACTGCCCACACCGGTCACGGCGACAGCATGTTTGGTAAAATCGACCCCCTGGGCCTGATAGGCCGCAGCAGCCTCCAACATGCCATTGCGGGTTTCCTTGGTTCCACCCGATTTGGAGATGACTAGAGTCACTGTTGTGGCGATTTCCGCTCCGATCTGAGCCACGACACGGTCCATGCCATCGGGATCAGTGTTATCAAAAAAGCTAATTTGAAGAGGTGGATTTGCCGGTGTTATCGACTGCGCCACGAGCTGGGGCCCCAGAGCAGAACCGCCGATACCGACCACAAGCACACGGGTAAACTTCTGACCATTGGCTGCTTTGATGACGCCACCATGCACGTCTTCCGCAAACTTAAGGGTAGCTTCAAGCGTGTCGTCAATCTCAGCACGCAGATCAGCGGGGGCTAAGGAGGAATTGCGCAGCCAATAATGTCCGACCATGCGGCCTTCATCAGGATTGGAGATCGCACCAGCCTCCAAGGCCTTCATATCCGCAAATGCCTTTTCGATGGAAGGAGCCATGGCATCAAACAAATCATCCTCAAAAGTCATGCGACTGATGTCGATAGCGAAGCCAAGCTTTGGCAAACGGACAAAGTATTTCTGAAAGCGAGGCCAGAGAGAAGAGGTGTTGCTCATACTCAGCCAAGAAGCATGGACGATGCCACGGTGCAACTCACGAGTGCATTTCCGCCCCTTGATGAGCATGAAAAAATCCCTCTCGATGGATGAATCCCGTCGATAACTGCCTGAAGTCCGACGCGTTTGATTGCAATGACACGCATCATCCTGCTTTCCTTCACCTTCCTCATCTTGATCACCCCATCTTTTGCTGGCCCCCAAACAGAGCAATCCTTTTCAGGAGAGGCCAAACTGCAAGTCGGCTACCGCTATCTTCTCTCACTGCCTGAGGGCTACGACACAGATCCCACCAAAAAATGGCCCCTCCTCGTCTTTCTCCATGGTGCTGGAGAGCGTGGCGACAACCTGCAACTGCTCAAAAAGCACGGCCCACCCAAGTTGATCGAAGCAGGAAAAAAGTTTGAAGCCATCGTCATAAGCCCTCAAGTCCCGGAGAAGAACATTTGGAATTCGCACGCCATCAAAGCACTTGTCGATGAACTCATCAAAACACATCGAGTAGACACAAGTCGCCTCTATCTCACGGGCATCAGCATGGGTGGCTTTGGCACATGGGACACCGCTTTAGCTTATCCAGACACCTTTGCAGCCATCGCTCCGATTTGTGGCGGAGCAGGAGTCGGCTTCGTCATGGCTGAGCGCATCAAAGACTTACCCTGCTGGATCTTTCACGGGGATAAAGACGGTGCAGTTCCCGTGGATTTCTCTCTCAAAATGCACGGTGCTCTGCAGAAAGCTGGCAGTCAGGCCAAGCTCACGCTTTATCCAGGAGTGGGACATGATTCATGGACCCAGACATACGATAACCCCGGTCTGTGGGCTTGGATGTTTGGTCAGAAACGTTAATCCTGTTGGGCAATCCATTCGCCAATCGCCGAGATGATCTCTAGACGCTGAGACTCGATCAACTCACCGTAAATCGGGATGCTCAGCACCTCTCCCGCAACACGATGAGACACCTCACAGCCTGTGCGAGAGCTTTCTGGCAAGATCTCGAAGCACTTCTGCTGATCCAATGTCACAGGATAATAGATGTCACAGCCGATCTGCTTGCTGACTAAATGATCGCGCAAAGAATCGCGCTTGCCGCCCAGCACTCGCAGCGTGAACTGATTCCAAATATGCTCATTATGCGCATAGCTCACAGGCAGGACAATTCGCGCATTTTGGGCCGCTAACCACGCATCTTGTGTGCTGATGCATTTGCAATGGCTCGGGTCCGCCTGCACCACTCCTGACAATTTCACCAACTCCGAGATGTAATGCGCCGCATTGCGCTGGCGATCGGCTGTGAACTGCGCATAGCGCTTCACCTTCACGCTAAGCAGAGCACATTGCAGCGTATCCATGCGGAAGTTCCCGCCGACAAAGTGATGATAATACTTCGGTTTTGACCCGTGATTGCGCAGCACCTTGGCAAACTCAGCCAGAGCATCGTCATTCGTCACCAGCATGCCGCCATCACCAAAGCCACCTAGGTTCTTGCTGGGGAAAAAGCTGTACGTGCCAAAATCACCCATCGTGCCGCTATCGCGCCCCTTGTATTTTGAGCCGATGGACTGCGCCGCATCTTCGATCACACGCAGACCCTTTTCTTTGGCCAATGCCAAAAGTGGATCCATATCCGCACACTGCCCGAAAAGATGCACGGGCATGATCACCTTCGTCTTCGCGGTGATTTTAGCGCGGGCATCATTCACGTCCATGTTGAAGCAGATCGGACACACATCCACAAAGACCGGCGTCGCACCCAAACGGGAAACCGCTCCTGCCGTGGCAAAGAAGGTGAAAGCCGGACAGAGCACCTCATCGCCTGGACCAATGTCCAGCGCCATCAAAGCAAGCAACAGAGCATCCGTCCCCGACGAGACCGAGATCGCATGTTTCACATCGACCATCACGGCCACCTCTTTCTCAAAAGCTTCCATCTCTGGCCCCATGATGAAGCGTCCATGCTTCAGCACTTGGTTAAAAGCTGCCTGAAGTTCGGATTCAAGCGGATGGTTTTGGGCGTTAACGTCGAGGAGTGGGACTGGCATGAGAAGGTAATGGGTGCTGTAATGAAAAAATCAGGTTCTGACAACTACATCCGCTCCGTCGTCTGGATGCCGAGAAGGCTGAGGCCTGTCTTCAAAACGCGGCTAGTGGCCTCGCAAAGAGTCAGTCGGGTATTACGAATGGCGCCTTCAGATCGCAGAACATTGCAGGCCTCGTAGAAGCCATGATAGGTATTGGCGACCTCGTAAAGGTAATTGGCCAAGAGATTCGGGCGATGATCCTCCAGAACATCGTGGGCATTTTCGGCAAAATGAGCCAACTTCATGGCTAGAGCGCGCTCGGCTGGTTCGGTGAATTCAAGATCAGCTGTGAGCTCGACGCTACCTTCCAGTTTCCTGAAAATGCTGCGCGTGCGCACATAGGCATTCAGCAGATACGGGGCGGTGTTGCCCTGCAGGCTGAGCATTTTATCCCAGCTGAATTTGTAGTCCGTGAGGCGGTTCTGACTGAGTTCAGCATACTTCACCGAGCCGCTGCCGATGATCCGAGCGATCTCATCTTTATCAGCATCACTGAGACCCTGTTCTTTCTCCTCAGCAGCAGCACGAGCACGCTCGATGGCTTCGTCGATCACTTCGAGAAGTCCGACCGTTTCTCCGCTGCGGGTTTTAAACATCTTACCATCTGGCCCCAGGATGCTGCCAAAAGCGATGTGAGTCATCTCGGTCGTAGCACCACGACGCTTCGCGGCAGCAAAGACCTGACGGAAGTGCAGCTGTTGCGGCGCACCGACGACATACCAAATTTCATCCGCCTTCCATTCCTTCACACGATAGTCGATGGTGGCCAAGTCCGTCGTCGCATACAGGAAGCCACCATCCGTTTTGCGGATAATGCATGGAGCCGCTTTCCACTCGTCTTTGTCGCTGATGAGGAAGGGGTCATTCTCAGGCTTGACGCTGCCATCACTGAACACCGCCGTGGCACCTTCGCTGACCTTGGCGATGCCTTTTTCTAGCATGTCCGCCACCAGCGGAGCCAGTGCATCATTGTAGAAGCTCTCACCGAGGTAATGATCAAACGTCACATCCAGAGCCCCATAGACCTTCTCCAGCTGCTCCAAGGTCAGGCGAACGCATTCCTTCCAGATCGCCAGATTTTCGGCATCCCCTTGCTGGAGCTTCACCAGCTCCGTTTTGCAGACAGTGAGCACGGCTTCATCGGCCTTAGTAGCTGCATTGATCGCCTTATAAACCGTCACTAACTCCTGAATTGGGTCCAGCTTCAATTTGGCCTGATCCAGCTGCGTCTTCCAGCCGTGAATGATCATGCCAAACTGTGTGCCCCAGTCGCCAACATGGTTATCGGTGATGACCGTGTGCCCAATGAAACGGGCCACCCGAGCCAACGAATCACCAATAAACGTGCTGCGAATGTGCCCGACATGCATCGGCTTCGCGATATTGGGCGCAGAGAAATCAATGACGATACGCTTCGGTTGAGTTACCGGCGGCACACCCGCATGATCGTCTTTGAGGATCACTGAAAGCCGCTGGATGAGCGCCGTCGGACTCACGGTAAAATTGAGGAATCCAGGCCCATCAATGCTGATCTTTTCACAAAGATCCGTCACTTGCAGTTGATCAACAATCTGCTGAGCCAGCGCACGCGGATTTTGCTTCAGCTGCTTACTCAACACCATGGCCGCATTGCTCTGGTAATCACCATAGCGCGTATCCGAGGCGATAACGACACTCGGAACAAAGCCCTCAGGCAAAGCAATGCCTGCGGAAGTAAAAGCAGCTTGGAGACGTTCAGTAAGGACAGCGCGAAACATGGGCGCTTACTGTGAATGATGAATATCGAAAGTCGAATGCGGAGTCACAACAAAAAGCGCGGACCGTTGCGGGTCCGCGCTCTGTGAGTGTTTGACGAAGCGTCAGTGATTATTCCTGAGAAGCGGCTTCTGGAGCACCGCCGGCTTCAGCCTTGGCGGCGTCGTCCTTCTCTTTCATGGCGGCCTTGCGGCTCACTACGCTTGTCGCCGAAGCAAGATGCTGCGGATGATTCGAGGATCACGGCGCATATCAAGCACTGCAGCGACAATGCTTACGTCAGGTTCGATGATGTAGTAGATTCCAAAATAAGATTTGCGAATGATTGCACGTCTGAATTGACGGTGCTTTTTCGGAAACATCTCTGGATTCCATTCGATCCACGAGATGCAATCGTGGAATTTCTTCATGAAATCTCTACCACCATTGAGTAGCCAAGATTCATAAAAGTCTCGGGCATAGCGGAGGTCATGCTCCACTGACTCCAAAAACTCTACTGGCTGACTTTTCATGACTTGGCCAAACGCTGTTCCAGCTGCCTCAGAGTGAGACGTTTTGTTTTGCCGTTTTGGTAGTCGCTCCAACGCTGATCCAAGGTTTCCTGATGCCAACGTGGCACCTGACTTGAGTCACCAACACTCGACATCCAAAGTTCATCAGCAAGCTTCATACGCTTGGACTTGGAAAGGCGGGCGAGTTCAGGAAAATCTGTCAGGCTCATGAACGAAGTTAGAGGTAGCATGAAACTCGGCAAGTCGGGATTTGCTGCTCAAACAAAAAAAGCGCGGACCGTTGAGGGTCCGCGCTCTGTGAGTGTTTGACGAAGCGTCAGTGATTATTCCTGAGGAGCGGCTTCTGGGGCACCGCCGGCTTCGGCCTTGGCGGCGTCGTCCTTCTCTTTCATGGCGGCCTTGCGGCTCATCTTCACTTTGCCTTTGTCATCGATGCCGATGCACTTAGCGGAGACCATGTCACCGACTTTGACGACGTCTTCGGTTTTATTGACACGGAAGTCGGCGAGTTCGCTGATATGGATGAGTCCGTCTTTGTTACCAAAGAGACGCATGAAGGCTCCGAAGTTCGTCGTGCTGACGACTTTACCGGTGTAGATCTTGCCGATCTCGACCTCTGCCGAGACGCCGCCGATCATTTCAAGAGCACGCTCCAGACCTTCCTTACGGGTAGCATAAACATACACAGTGCCGTCGTCTTCGATGCTGATTTCAGCGCCGGACTCAGCCTGGATGCCTTTGATGTTTTTACCGCCAGGGCCGATGAGTTCACCGATCTTGTCTGGGTTGATCTTGATGATCTCGATGCGTGGAGCGTGTGGGCTGAGAGGCTTGATCTCGCTGATGGCGGAGGCCATGGCAGCCAGCACTTCCGTGCGGCCATTCTTGGCCTTAGCGATGGCTTCTTCGAGGATGCTCAGAGAAATACCAGGAAGCTTGAGGTCAAGCTGGTAACCCGTGACGCCTTCGCTAGTGCCGCAAAGTTTGAAGTCCATGTCGCCGAAGTGATCTTCAGAACCGAGGATGTCCATCATAGTGAGGTAACGCTTCATCTGGTCATTGGCATCAAACTCAGTCACGAGACCGACAGAAATACCAGCAACTGGACGGATGAGAGGCACACCCGCATCCATGAGGGCCATAACGCCCGAACACACAGAAGCCATGGAAGTAGAGCCATTGGAGGCCATCACTTCACTGCTCACGCGGATGGCGTAAGGGAATTGGGACTTCGGCGGAATCACAGGCTCGACCGAGCGCTCTGCAAGAGCGCCGTGACCGATTTCACGACGGTTCTGACCACCGAAGCGGCCACACTCACCCACGGAGAACGGAGGGAAGTTGTAGTGAAGGATGAAGCGCTTGGAATCAACACCACCTGCGTAAGTGTCCATTTCCTGAGCTTCGTCCGCTGGGGCCAGCGTGGCGATGGAAAGAGCCTGAGTTTCACCACGAGCAAAGAGGGCTGAACCGTGAGTGCGTGGGAGGACAGAAACTTCACCAGTCAGAGGGCGGATCTGGTCGATACCGCGGCCATCGCAACGGCTGAGTTTGTCCAGGATGGAAATGCGGAAGGCTTTC
Source organism: Verrucomicrobiaceae bacterium (assembly GCA_027489965.1). Lineage (GTDB taxonomy): Bacteria > Verrucomicrobiota > Verrucomicrobiia > Verrucomicrobiales > Verrucomicrobiaceae > Prosthecobacter. The sequence continues at coordinate 8,032 of JAIXZA010000004.1, read as the reverse complement.
TTCTGGAGGTAGTCAAAGGCTTGGCCGATGGCATAACCACTCGCATCTGGGAACTTCGCTTTGATGGCGGCTTCCACTTCGTCTTTGAGTGCGCCAATAGCTTTACCACGGGCAACTTTGCTTGGCTGATAGATGGCACCTTCGATGCGATCACCTGCAACCTGATAAGCCACTTCAAGGAGATCGTCCTGGACGAGCATGAGGGGCATGACACGCTTCACTTTACCAGCGAGGGCAGCGAGTTCTTCCTGAGCCTTGACGAGGCCTTGGATGCTTTCTTGAGCAAAGCGGAGGGCAGCGATGAATTCAGCCTCTGGCATTTCTTTGGCGGCACCTTCGATCATGATGACGTCGGTCTTATTACCGACATAAACGAGATCAAGGTCGCTATCGTCACGCTGATTGTGGGTCGGGTTGACGATGAATTGACCATTCACGCGACCGATACGCACAGCGCCAATTGGACCTGCGAAAGGAATGTCGGAAACGCAAAGAGCGGCGGAAGCACCATTGATGGCAAGGATGTCAGAATCGTTCTGGCCATCAGCGCTGAGCAAGAGGGCGACGATTTGTGTTTCGTAGAGGTAGCCTTTCGGGAACAACGGACGCAATGGGCGGTCCGTCATACGGCAGGTGAGGATTTCCTTCTCCGTTGGGCGACCTTCGCGCTTGAAGTAGCCACCAGGGAACTTGCCGGCAGCAGAGGCTTTTTCTTTGTATTCCACAGACAGCGGGAAGAAGTCGAGACCTTCCTTGATCTTGGTCGCGGAAACGGCAGTGACGATGACGATGGTGTCACCCAGGCGGACGGTCACGGCGCCATCGGCGAGGTGAGCTAGTTTGCCTGTTTCGATTTCGATGATCCCTGAACCGCAGGGAGTTGTTACTTTATGGATTGCCATAGCTTGTATTTTATCTTGTTTTGTTTTTGGGGAAGGGTTCAGCGATGTGCTGAGAAGTTACTGGCTAGGATAATAAGCCGAAACAAGAACCCGGGGATCAGATTGATCGCGGTTCTGTGGCTCCTAGCAGGGAGAGACTCCGGTTAAATGCCAAAAGGGGCGATGCATCGTGGCATCACCCCTTAAGGTCGGAAATGGATTAGCGGCGGAGACCCAGGCTCTTGAGGAGCGTCTGGTAACGGTCACCGGCTGTGCGCTTAAGGTAATCAAGCAGCTTACGGCGGCGGGAGACCATCTTCAAAAGGCCACGGCGGGTGCTGTGGTCCTTGCTGTGCTTGGTCAGATGATCAGTCAGTTCATTGATACGCCCAGTCAAAATCGCGACTTGGACATCGGCACTGCCTGTGTCTTTAGCGTGGAGTTTGAATTCTGTGGGGCTGGTAGTAGCTTCGCTCATGGTCTGTTTGGGGAACCCGACACCTTGTCAGGCGGGTTGGGAATGTTTAAATTGAGGGCCGCGAAGGAACCACCGAAGTCCGCTTTGGCAAGGAGTTTTTCACAGGAAATCAGGCTATTTACCACAGATCCGAAGAATCACGTCGCTTTCGGACCAAACTTTGACTCCAATCATTTCATTTAGCAATCACTCCAGGCTGCCCCAATTCCCAAGCAGGACCTGCGGCACGGACAGAGACAGCAGCCGCTTTTTGAGGCCAGTCGATCTCATGTTTGTCGTGAAAAGCCACCTCGACCACCTGCCATTTGCCCTCGATCAGCGCCTGAACGACCCACCAGCGTCCATATTGATCCCAGCGCAGATCGGTGAAGTTCCAGCGAACACGCTTCCCATCGTTCACTGATTCCACCAATGGAGCTGGTAGCGCCACACTGCTCAGCCAAGGGCTGGCGGGCAGGATCGTATGAATGTTGTAGGCGCGTTCTAAGGTTAGTGTGCCCACTTTCCCCAGATCCTTATCGAGGGCACCAAAATTCCAATGAAAATGCCCAGGCGGCATGAGAGTCTGCTTCGCGCGCACCACGCTGATTTGAGCCAGGATCTCCCCTGCCCTGCGGTCATCGCCGACTTTGCTGGTGTTCATGCCAGGCCAAATGTGGCGACCCATCGTATTTTCACCGAGCCACCAGTCGTAATAGGTCGAAAAACCGAGCTTCGGGCGATCAATCGTCCAATAAAGCTGCGGTGTCAGGTAATCCACCCAGCCCTTTTGCAGCCAGCCTCGACTATCGGCCCCCAGATGCTCAAAGGGATCCAGGCCACCACCCGTTCCAGGTGGGAAGTTAGGTCGCCAAAGACCAAAGGGGCTGATGCCAAATTTCACCGTCCGCTTGATGCTTTTAACCATTGAGTATGCCGCTTTAACTACTGTATCGACGTTTTGTCGACGCCAAGCCATCAGCTCCAGCGCACCACCGCCCGCTTTGTAACTGGCAAAGGTCGCATCGTCGTCAAATGGGATCGGCTTGCCATCACTGCCGTTCACTGGATAGGGGTAAAAATAATCATCCATGTGAATGCCATCCACATCATAACGACGCGTGACATCCGCGATGACGTCAATCACCCGCTGCTGAACCTCGGGCAATCCGGGATTCATCCACCAGTCTTTGCCATATTTGATCGTCCACTCGGGGTGCTGGCGGCGCACATGATTCGCACTTGGAGCAAAGCGATCTCCGGCCATGGCTCGGTAAGGATTGAACCAAGCGTGCAGCTCGATGCCGTGCGAGTGCGCTTCGCGGATCGCAAATTCCAAAGGATCCCATTTCGGCGAGGGCGGCAGACTCATCAGTCCACTGAGATAGCAGGACCAGGGCTCGATCTTCGATTCATAGAGAGCATCAGCCGCAGGCCGCACCTGAAAAATCAGACAGTTTAAACCATGATCGTGAGCACTTTGGATCAGTCTTTTCAGTTCCGCCTGTTGCTGCGCTATCGGCAACCCTGGCTGCGAAGGCCAGTTGATGTTATGCACCGTCGCAATCCACGATCCACGCAGCTCGCGGTGCGGAAGCGAGACAGAAGTCTGGGCACGAACAACCGAAAGCCAAGAGACGGCGATCAGCGCCAAGACTGCGAGCCCATCATTCCGCAATGGTTTCAGGAGTGTTGGTAGGCGTTTCATCGGCAGATTCAGAAGCCTCAATTTGGGATACAGCAGTCTCTGGAACGGCCGCAGCTTTACGGACTAACCGCGCTCCATAAAAACCGTCATGACCGCTTTCCGCAGGATTGATCTTCATCTCCTCCTCGAGCGTCCAGTCGTCGCCGTGCTTGGACAGGAACTTCTGGACCTGATCCTCATTCTCGCTCGGTAGCACAGAGCAGGTCGCATACACCAGCTTTCCGCCCGGCTTCACCATGACGCTGTAGCGTGCTAGAATGTCTTGCTGCTCAATGATGAGACGGTCGATCTCTTCATTGCTCAGCTTCCACTTCGCATCTGGGTTTCTGCGCAAAACCCCCAAGCCTGAGCAAGGCACATCCAGCAGCACACGGTCCGCGTAGCCTGCCAGCCGTTTGATGGACTTCGATCCTTCAATCATCCGCGTCTCAGCCACATCGACTCCAGCACGACCACAGCGTTTTCTCAGTTCATTGAGCTTCCACTGATGCACGTCCAGCGCGAGGATGCGGCCTTTGTTCTGCATCAGTGCGCCGATGTGCAGCGTCTTACCGCCGCCACCAGCACAGGCATCGATCACCTTCATGCCAGGCTCTACCTGCAAAAATGGAGCCACGCATTGAGACGAGGCATCCTGCACTTCAAATAAGCCCTCTTTAAATGCCGCCATGCCAAAGACATTGTAGCGCTGCTTCATCTCCAAGGCCGTTGGGATCTCTTTCAGTGGCTCGGTCGTGAAGCCATCCTGAGCCAAACGTGTTTTCAGCGTGCGTCGCTCTGTTTTCAGCGTATTCACGCGCAGATAAACCTGAGCCGGCGTGTTCAGCGTTGCCCGCACGGCTGGCCACGCCTCCCCGAGTTCACGGCCCAGGCGCTCGTCCATCCAGTTCGGTATCGAAGCACGGATCAGCGGCGACACCTCACGCTTGGACCGCGCCAGGATGTCTTCTTTGCGCACGGCAAAAAGCTCATCAAAAGCTGGCAGATCACCCTCTGTCATGACCCAGTAAGCTGCCCAAACACGCCAGAGCTGCTCCTCACCGATAGCCTCTGGTCGGTGATGATCCTCGTCATGCAGACCTGCCAAATACCAATACCAGCGCCAGTGACGGACGATTTCATAAATAGCCTCCGCAAACATGCGGCGGTCACGACTGCCCCATTTGGGGTGATGTTTAAAGGTAAATTCCACCGCCTTGTCCGCGTAGCGCCGATCCACAAAAATGTCGTGGAGGGCTCGGATGATCTTGGCGATGACGATATGGGGAATTTTCACGGCCTAGACCTGCAACGGATCCGCGCTGAGTGCAAGGAATGACGAATCTCGAATGACGAAAGCGCAAACCCATGCGTAATCCTCACTCCAACCACTCATGGCCGACCCAAAATCCAAACCCGATCTCATGGCAAAGCTCCGCGACGTGCCTCACACGCCCGGCGTCTACATCATGCGTGACCGGCTGGGCAGTGTCATTTACGTGGGAAAAGCCCGGGATTTAAGAAAGCGCCTCAGCAACTACTTCACGCCTGCGCGCAGCAAATTAACCGACAGAAAAACCCGCGCCCTCATCGCCAGCATCTGGGATTTTGACATTCATGAGGTGCGCAACGAGTCCGAGTCCCTGCTCCTAGAGGGAAAGCTCATCAAAGATTTCAGGCCCAAATACAACATCAGCTTCAAGGACGATAAGCGCTTCTTCCTCGTCCGTGTGAACCTTCAGGACGACTTCCCCCGCTTCACCCTCACTCGCATGAAGCGTGATGATGGGGCGCGCTACTTTGGTCCCTTTGCCCACAGCAGCGCTTTAAAAACCACCCTCAATTGGCTCAATAAAAAGTTCGGTCTGCGCGTCTGCAAGCCCATCCGGCCCGGAGAGCAGGACTACAAACACTGCTCCAACGACATCATCAAAAACTGCTGCGCCCCCTGCATTGGCCGTGTCAGCATCGAGGACTATCGTCAGAAAATGGCAGAAGCCTGCGGCTTTCTCGAAGGCAAAGGCATGAAGGACCTGCTCACCGTTCTCGAGGAAGAGATGCAAAAAGCGGCGGCTCGACTGGATTTCGAAAAAGCCGCCGAACTGCGAGACATGGTCGAAGACCTGCGGAAAACCATCACTCCCACACGCACCTTTGAGCGCGGTGCGCGAGCCAAAGTCATGTCCACCATTGATCCCATGGCGGATGTGAAGGAACTGCAGGAATTGCTCAGCTTAGAAAAGCCACCCCTCATCATGGAGTGCTTCGACATCGCCAACATCGGACTCGCCCACTGCGTGGCCAGCATGGTCCGCTTTAAAAATGGGGTGCCGGATAACTCGAATTACCGTCGCTACCGCATACGCGCCGTCACTGGTCAAAACGACTTCATCAGCATGGCCGAAGTCATTCGCCGCCGCTTCTCCCGCGTCTTAAAAGAAGGCCGAGAAGCCATCGGGGCAGAGGCCGCCGACTTCACCCAGGAATCTCCTCTTGAAGCCATGGAGCGAGTCCCTGGCAGTGTTCGCCTACCCGATCTTGTCATCGTCGATGGGGGGAAAGGCCAGTTAGGCATGGCCGTCGCCGAGCTACAAAAGCTAGGCTTGGGTGGCTTACCCATCGTTGGCTTAGCCAAACAAAATGAGGAAGTCTTTTTTCCCGGCGAATCCGATCCCGTCATCATTCCACATGATCGTGGAGCGCTTAAACTCCTTCAGCGCATCCGAGACGAAGCTCACCGCTGGGCCAATGGCTACCATCAGCTTCTGCTCGGTCGTCGAGTCGCCGAAAGCCTGCTAGACGACTGCCCTGGCGTCAGCCAAGCCCGGAAAGCCAGCCTACTCAAAGCCTTTGGCTCCGTCACACGTCTCCGTAAAGCCAGCCCTGAAGAAATCGCCAAGCTCCCAGGCATCAGTCAGAGTCTGGCAGAAGGCATCTTGGAGTTCCTTCAATCCCGGCAGTAAGGCGCTGAGCTGGGAATGACGAATGAGTAAACCCATAATAACCGCCCAATGATCAAACCAGAGTCCAAGTCTCTTACCATCATCATCGTCATCATCTTGGCTGGCATCATCGTGCCATTCATGATTTGGGGAGAGCGCTTTGACACGGCTCTTAGCCTGGAAGGATCACGCACTTGGATGGCTCAGTTTGGTTTTTGGGCATGGTTGGCTGGTATTGGACTGCTCATTGCAGACATCGCGCTGCCAGTTCCTAGCACGATTGTCATGTCGGCGTTAGGCCTCACGTATGGCTGGTTCACGGGGGGCTGCTTAGCCTCTGTAGGATCGTTTTTATCAGGGTTAGCGGCCTATACCTTCTGTCGTTGGTTTGGGCGGCCAGCGGCCCGCTGGATTGCTGGAGAGGAGGCCTTAAACAGAGGTTCGATCATCTTCGAAAAGCGCGGTGGCTGGATCGTCGCACTCTCCCGCTGGATGCCTGTTTTGCCCGAAGCCGTGGCCTGTCTGGCAGGTTTAGTCAAAATGGATTTCCGCAGCTTCGTCATCTCACTTGCCTGCGGCTCACTTCCCGTTGGCTTCGCTTTTGCGGCCATTGGAGCCTTAGGAAACAGCCATCCAGGCTGGGCTATTGTGCTCAGTGGCCTCGTGCCTATCGGCCTCGGGATCGCCGCTAAACGCTTCCTGAAATAGCCATAAAACAGCAGTCGCTCGGCGCATTCTGGTAATTCTGAATTCGATTTTTTGATTTTCGAAATTTGTGAATAACCCACCCATTTTGGCCCATTTTCGGCTCGCCTTAATTAACTTATTCACAATATCTTGATTCTCAAAGGCTTTCCACAGAGCCAAAAACCTTCTCAAAAATGCAGCTCATTTCAGACATTTTAACGTCAAAAAAATATTTTGGGCGTGGAACCCTTGTAATAGCGTTGAGAAACGGTTTTGACCCCCATGGGTGGTTAAAAACATCTTGTCCATACACTACATCTTGTGCATGATGATCACCGGCGCGGCGATATCTAGTAGTTATAACCGTGCCTGATTTTTCTCTCCCGTTCATTAAGTTTCATCAACTATCACTCCCAAACTCCTCCCGAACACGCTCATGGACAAAACATACAAGATTGGCAATCGTGAGTTTACTCTCGATCATGATAAAGCTGAGGCAGCCTTCGCCGCCAAAAAAGTGATCAATGGCCGCCAGACCATGACCTTCAATTTGCTGCCCCTGAAATACCAGTGGGCCTACGACCTCTACCGGACGATGAAGGCCAATCATTGGGAACCTGAAGACATTCAGATGCAGAAGGATGTCGAGCAATGGCGCTCCTCCGAAGTTTCTCAAAACGAGCGCTGGATTATCATGATGGGCATTGGCTACTTCAGCGCAGCGGAGGGCATCGTCGGTGACAATGTGCAGCACGTCGTTCGTGAACTAGTCACCGCCCCAGAATTGAAGCTCGTCCTCGGCCGTCATGCCCATGAAGAAAACATCCACGCAGACAGCCTGCTCTACATGATTTCGTCCCTCGGCATCAATCCGCATGAGTGCGAGGCCATGTTCGAGCAGATCCCGACGATTGTGCGCAAGAACGAGTTCGTCACCAAGCACAGCAACAACCTGCGCCGTGACCTCGACCTCACGAAGCTGGAAAATAAACAGCTTCTGGCCAAAAACATCTTCGTCTTCGGTCAGTGCATGGAAGGCACCCAGTTCTACGGGCTTTTCGGCATGATTCTCAGCCTCTACCGCCAAAACAAATTCCCTGGTATCGGCCAAATGTTCCGCTACACCCTGCGTGACGAATCCAATCATATCGAAGTCTTCCGCAATCTGTTCATGGATCTCATCGAAGAGAATCCAGACATCTGGACTCAAGAGTTCCGTGAAGACCTCGTGGAAACCATGCGCGAAGGCGTCGCTCTGGAAAAAGAATTCATTCGTGACTGCCTGCCAGTCAACGCAGTAGGACTGAGCTCCGAGGAATTCGAGCAATACACCGACTACATCGCCGACCGCCGCCTTGCCGGTTGTGGATTGCCAGTT
>JAIXZA010000086.1 GCA_027489965.1 Verrucomicrobiaceae bacterium | reverse complement strand
ATCAGCTACACCCTCAATCAATGGGCCAAACTCACCGTCTATCTGAGGGATGGCCGCGTGCAGATCGACAACAATACGGTAGAAAACACCATCCGCCCCAGCGCCATCGGCAAGAAGAATTGGTTGTTCATGGGAGATGCAAAAAGCGGAGATCGCGCCGCCACGTTCTACACCTTGATCGGCAACTGCCACCGCCAAAAGATCAACGCCGAAGCGTATCTTGCCGACATCTTCACCCGCCTGCCTAGCGCGACGACGAAGACCGTCGAAGAACTAACGCCCCACGCCTGGGCGAAAGCAAAAGTGAGCGCCTCCGCACAGATAAAAACCGAATCCACCTCGGTGCCCGCGTAATGAAGCGCCCCAAGTCAAGCACAAGGCCACGGCGCTACATTTGACAGATACGGATCTAATATTCTCAGGCGCTTACGCCAATGCTCGCGTGCCCCACTTTTTGTCGCCATGCTGCTGTGGCTACCTGGGCCTCATTTCATGAATGCCACTTGGTCTGACCAAGATGCAGACGGCCAGTTTGATTTATGGACAGATTCAAGTTCTGGTTCGACGATTTCACTGAATGATTTAAATTCATCAAGCAATGACGCCGATGGGGATGGAGCAACCAATGATGAGTGAGGTGGACCCCACACGCTCCGTGATCACCAATTACACCACCCTTCTGACAACGATGCCTGAGAGTTTGGGCGGACTCTACACGGGCAAGACAACGAACGTCTTGCCGGACACAACGTCTGAAACACGTTATGTTGATGCGGCAGGTCGTTTGGCTAAACTGATCACTCGCAGGAATCAAACTTATCTATTTGATTACACCAATACTGGAAAGCCGAAGACGACCAGGACACCTCTAAATCGTGAGTTTAAGACTGGTTATGACAGCTTTGGCAGACTAGAGAGTCAGATAGAACCCTCTGGCCAATCCCGGTGGACTGCTTATGATTCAAGAGACCGCGTGCAGCGCGTGGACTATAAAGACGCTGGCGAGGCCGTGGTGGCATCCACTGCCTTTGGCCTGGATGACCGTGGCAATGCTCTAACCGTCACTGAAGGGACGGCTGCTCTCACTCGCACTTATGATACGCGTGATCGTGTCACGAGTTACCAAAACGCAGCTGCCCAAAAAATCATCTTTACCTATGACGATCTCAATCGTCTGACAAAGCTCACTTACCCAGGGAACAAAATCGTGAGTTACACCTATGACGCAGCTGGCCGTTTGAAGACCGTTGTGGATTGGTCACGCCGCACCACGACTTACACTTATGACGCATTTTCTGGCAGACTTAGCACTATCTTACGCCCGAACGGCACCCGCCGAATATTCGTGCAGGATGAGGCTGGGCAGCTGATTCGTATCGAGGAACGCGGCCCCTTGAAAGTAGGCACTGCAACTCACGACAAACCCATCGCCGTCTTTTCTCTACTTTTTGACGGGGGCGGCAGATTGGCCAAAAAAGCACTGCTGCCGCTGCCCACGAAGTCAGCCAGTGACATCCCACCTTTTGACGCCACTTTTGATGCAGATAACCGTTTGGTCACACTCAATGGATCCGCCATTGACTATGACGGTGCCCCTGCCACCAGTGATGGTAACATGACTCGGTCCCCACTGCCCCCTGACCTGACTCAGGTCACACCGCCTGCGCAGATGGCCAGCTACGGTTGGGATCTGCGGAACCGACTCACCAGTGTGGCCATCACCGGTGGCAGCACACTGACCTACACCTATGATGCTGAGGGGAATCTGATCAAACGCGCTGGTCCAGTGGCAGCTGATAACGAAACTTACGTCGTCAATCCCCATGCGGGACTAAGTCAGACGCTCATGCGGCAGAGCAGTGCCGGAACGACCTATTACATTTATGGCACCGGCCTGCTGTATGAGCTTTTTACTGCCACTGGCAGCACGGCAGTCACAGATCGCTACTACCACTTTGATCAGCTTGGCAGCACCGTGGCCATGACCGGGAAACGTGTCAGCACGACGACCGTCCCTCCAATCCTGGGTCGGGTAGAATACAGCGCTTACGGCATGGTGACGAAGAATGAACTCAAAGCCATAAACACGCCCTTTCTCTATGTGGGAGAACACGGCGTGATGACTGACCGCAGCACCGGTCTCATGTCAATGCGCGCCCGCTGGTTCAATCCCTGGATGGCACGCTTCATGAGCGAAGACCCGATTCAGTTTCAGGGAGGGATGAATTGGTATGGGTATTGCGGGGGCGATCCGTTATCAAGAGTGGACCCAGAAGGAACCTTCTTCCACATTCTGATTGGAGCTGGCGTAGGGGGCATCGTCGGTGTTGGCGGGCAGTTTATCAGTGATGTAATCCGAGGAGAGACAAGCGGCTTTAACCAATATGCTGGTGCATTCGTTGGCGGTGCAGTCACCGGAGGATTAGCTACCGCGACAGGTGGAGCTTCGCTTCTGGTCTCAACTGGTGCCAGAGTGGCGATGGTAGCAGGCTCGGGAGCAGTGGGAGCAGCGTCAGGCAATTTAGTGGAGCAAGGAATGGGAAGCAGGCCCTTTAGTGGCACCGAGCTTGCAACCAAGACAGTTATTGGTGCAGCAACTTCGTTGATTCCTGCTCCTGTGATCAGAGTCCCAGGTCTTAATGCAGGCAATGGATCGTGGTCTCATGTCGCCAACACGCAAATGACCAAGTTGGCAAACGGAACAACTTCGTCTATCTCCTCAACAACACTTGGAAAGATCGTGGGGGCCAATGTTTACCGAGAATCAACCAGCATGGGGTATGATGGGGTAGCTGAGGCTTCCTACAGCACTTGGCTTGAGCCAATGATCAGACCCTCATCAAGCTCTGGGTCGTTATTTAATTACTCAGGTGGCTCATCAAGAAAATAGTCATGGCTGGCAATATCATTTGGCGGCTGTTTCTGTTTGCTGCTGTTGCGATGATCATCCGCAGCTCCAGTTTTGTGGCCTTGGACATCATCGCGGTGAGCGAAAGCCCTTCGTGGCCCAGTGCTCAAGGCAGGGTAGTTAGATACACTGATTTTAATGCTGCACTACGATCATGGAAACGTGATCAAATCGTTGAGTATGAGTTCCAGGTTCAAGGTGTTCGCTACACAGGTAATCAGATTGCTTTCTCGAAAAGATCAAAATGGGATTATGACGATGTGAAAGAGGTAACTGCGAAATGGTCATCGTTTCCTCAAGTTAAGGTGCATTACGACTCTGAGAATCCAATGAGATGTGTGCTGGAACCCGGTGGTAGCAATTTTGCCAACATCATCTTTTTCATTGCTCAATTGCTTACAGCGCTGGCGCTGAGTGCCTTACTTTTCCTCCATCTCCGGCAAGATCAACAACGACCTTCACTCGGCAACACTCCCAACCAACCGCCCGGAGCCTGAGCTGGGCACTATGCCAGCGAGGTGGGTCCATCGTGTTGAGCGTTGTCGGTTCGGACCGGGCACAGAGATCGAGTACATCTACAATACCGATGGGGCACTAGGCTTTCTCAAAGACGAACGCAGTGTATCCGTCAAATGTAGCACCATGGGGTAGTCGTAGCCCATCAGAGCCGTAGGCGTAGAGCTATGGCTCTCATGGATGGAGCTAAACTAACGACGATTTTAAAGCGGGACGCTTTGGGGCGTGTGACCTTGCCGCGTGAGCAGCGCGAGGCTTTGCTGATGAATTCGAACGCAGCGGACTGTCTGCCACTCGCTTTGCTCGTGCCGCAGAGGGCAACTACCAAGATATCCGGTCAGAGAAGAGTGCAACTAACAGACAATATAGCTTCTTTTTTGCAGGGGCGGGAGTGGCTCCGAGCGAGCTTCGCCAAGGGACGTTCATTTGATGCAAAACCAATACGCCGCTGCTGAGGTGGTTGCCTTCAGTGGCGGACTGTAATGCCAATTTCCTGTGATTGTGAGGTGGTCTTGTTCCGCCATGCAAGAGGCCGTTCCCATGTTTCATTCGGGGCAGTCATTGATTCAGTCAACTACCGCACCGCGCTTATGGTGCGGGCTGGCCAGAGTGATAGCGTCGGTTTTTGTCGGAGGCTTTTTCGGGATCGCTGGGGTCCACGACAAAGGTCGCGGGATCTGCGCCTGTGATGATATTGCCGCCTGAATACACCTGCTTTGCGTCTTTAGCATAGCCGAAGCCCTGCGATGATGGGCCGATCACTTCGAAGGTCTTGGCATCAGAGTCAGGAAAGGCGAGTGGCGGGCTGCCGCTCGCATAGCAGTAGTAGGCCTGCTTGCTGTCTTTGGCGAAGCGGTGCTTGAGCACTTGAAACGTCGCGGCATCACAGCCTTCAACGATTTCGCCTTGGCAGTAAACATGCTTGGAATCTTTGGCGAACTCACCCGACTCACCGCCGATGCCTTGAAAGGAGGTAGGGTCGGCTCCGGCGAGGACTGCACTGCCAAAATACACCTGTTTGGCATCCTTGGCATACCAGGACTGGACCACTTGAAAGGTAGCGCTGTCAGCGATCGGTGTCGCCTGCTTGCCGACATAGTAGTCGAGCTTATCCTGCGCCCAGATGTGATGCTCCTTCCCACAGACATTGGCATCTAGAATCTTGAAGCTGGCCATGTCGCGCACATGCAGAGGCTCCGTCAGGAGATAGTAGTCGGTCTTATCCCGCCCTAGTCCCTCCATGCCCGCAGGTTCAAAGCTGACAGGGTCCGCGCCTTGGATCACCGCACCGCCGGTGTAAACGTGCTTCGCATCCTTCGCTAGGTCGCCCGATTTTCCGATGATTTGAAACGTCGCCGCATCTGAGTCCGCTATCTGCCGGCCAGCGTGATAGACACTTGTGGCATTCTTTGCATAGCCCTGAGGCTGGAGAATCTGGAAGCCCGCGGCGTTTGTCAGTTCCGCCTCCGACCATTTGCCAAATAGCCCGTCACCTTGCCAACTGTTCCAGATCACTTTAGTGCCGCGAATCTCATAGCCTTCTTTCTGGCCACAACTGACGAGGAGCAGGGGGAGTAGGGACCAAAACAGGCAGGCGATCAGGGATGACTTCATCATGTGCCTACATAGACCGAAGAATCGTTCTCTGACAAATCGTGGAATCATTTTTTGAATAGGATTCCCTTCATGCCTGTACGAGTTCATATCTCCCAATTCACTGGGTTCGCAAAATAACCTGATCCAAGGAGCGGCGGACTTTGGCAAGGTCTTCCTCGGCGATGGGATTGGCTTCGTGAAGTTCGATCAAACGAGCTAAGCGGATGATGCCTGTTTCAAGTAAGCCTCTGATCCAGACGATGTCTTTTGGGCGGCCTGCCCAAAGTTTGTTATAAGCGATATCGTGTGCATCCAGGAAGTGCCCGCTGAGTCCTGGAGCTAACTCGATGATTGTGACACGCTGCTGCCATCCTGGTGGCGTGCAGCGGAGGAGGGCAGCAATGACATCATCGATGTAAAAACCATTCTGCTTTCTGTATGTCAGCCAAGGTGAGCTCTCTCATAAATGGCCTCCGCTTCTTCGGGTTCTATGAAAGGTTTCCTGCTAAAGGGGGTTGAGGATCGTAAGCGCTGCCCCTCGCTATCGTTCGCTTCGAGGATTCCTGTAATGACTGCAATGTCGCGCGTGCGTAGTAGTTCGAGCCATTCGTGATCCGCTGCAAAAAGTGTATCGCTACGTGTTACGAGGCGATTGATTGCAGTATCCAGTAGCGAAGGAGTCTTGCGAATTTTATCGGCGACGAGTTTACCCTTCTGCCATGCGATCCAATCATTCACGATGTATCCAGGTGGCAGATCAAGCCAAGGCGGAAAAGCCTGGATGACGTGGGGGCTGAGATCGCGCTCAAGAACTGGCATGGAAAAACTACTATTTATGACCCATTAGCCAAGTCTGTAGTTTATCCTAAATCAGCAAGTAAAAGGCCATTCGTTCGATGTTCGTTCATGCGAATGAGTTTAGGCTTGTGAGCAGGTGTTCGTCACCAGCGCTGAGGCCTAGTAAGTTGATTTATTGGGGACGTTTCAGCTCAAAAAGATCCGTTGTTCGGCAATACCAGTTTGGCGACTGCATCCGGCCAATGGGGTGGTAGCTGCCCGGTTTCACCAGCCATGTTTGAGGGTCTAAAATGCCCTCTTTGACATGCATACGCAGGACTTCACCAATGATCAAGCGGTTGTCGCCGATCTCGATGATGCTGTGACTGCGGCATTCCAGGCTGACTGGCGACTCGGCGATGCGTGGTGGTTTCACGATGCTGCTGGCCACTGCGGTTAGGCCTGCCCGGAGCAGTTCATTTTCACCTGGGGGTAAAGCGGCTGAGCAGAGATTCATCTTCTCCGCCAAAGCCTCATCCACGAGATTCACCACAAACTCATGCGTGAGGCGGATATTCCGTGCCGTGTCTTTGGGGATGCCAGGAGCGCGGTCCCCTGGGCAGAGGCCGACGATGGGCGGACTATCTCCGAGCAGGTTGAAAAAACTAAACGGAGCCGCGTTCACTTGTCCTTCCAGATCTACCGTCGTCGTCAGGGCAATCGGACGTGGCGTGATGAGCCCCGACAAAATCATGTAAGCTTCTTCGCGCAGGGGGCCGGTGAGGTCGAGTTCCATAAGTGTTGATAACGGCGAAGGATACGTTTGCAAGACCCGCTGTGGCTTGCCATACCTGCTGGATGCCTGAAGAGATCTGAGAGGAAGTGTTGTTGGCCGATCAATCCGTTGCGAACTATTCCCCATTCGCCTATTCTATGCCATGACTACTCTTACTTTGGAGCTTCCTGAAGCACTTTCGGCAGAACTTGATGCTGCTGTTGAGGCTGGCTGGTTTACCAGTCAGGCCGAAGCAGTGCGCGCGGCAGTGCGAGATTTGATAAGCCATCGCAAGCTGGCATTGCTAGAGAAGCAGCAGCTCTCGGATATCGATTGGGCATTAAAGACTGCCGCTAAACAGGCATGAACGTCGTGGTCACCGACACGGGTCCCCTGTTGCATTTGCACCAAGTAGGGGCTGCAGCTCTGATAGCGCACCTCGGAGAGATACATTTAACTCCAACGGTGCTTGGTGAGCTTCGCAGACACGCACCAACATTTGCAACCAACGACCTGCCTGAATGGCTGTCATTGTCTCAACCTGCTGCCGCGGCTATGTTTCAGGCAACTCAATGGCTGAATGCGAATGTCCTACACGCGGGCGAAGCCGAGGCTCTGGCTTATGCACTGGAAACTCAGGCTGACATGTTCCTGACCGATGATACAGCAGCGCGAACAATGGGTGAATCACTAGGTTTACACGTTCGCGGTTCGCTCGGCGTCATGCTGTATGCAGCGGCATCAGGGCTTCTAGATGAGACTGAATGTTTGCGGATTCTCGATGGCCTGGAAAAACAATCGACACTTTGGATGTCGGCGAAGGTCAAGGCCGCAGCTAAGCGGAGTATTTCGCAGATTTTCGATTCGCTATGAACCTGCCGGTTCGCTTCCCCCAATTGCGAAATCCAACTTGATGAGCTTTCGCGGCTAAGGATCGCGTTTGCAAGATTAGCTCTAGCTTGCCATACCTGAGTCATGCCTGAAGAGACCCCGACCATTGAGACCCGCGAAGAAGTGATGTTTTTCGACACTGACATCGGCGGGGTCGTCCATAACATTGCTTATCTGCGTATGATCGAAACGGCGCGGACTCGGCTTGCCGCCAAGCTGGGCATGCAATTGCGCGAGATGGCAAAGACGCAGGTCTATCCAGTCGTCGTCAGGACCGAGATTGACTATCGGAAACCTGCAACTCTGGGAGATGAGCTGATCATCAGTGGTCGCTTGGAAAGGGTGGAACGAGTCCGCTTTTGGGTGGCCTTTGAAGTCCGTCGGGCGGGTGAAGAAACGGTGCTCATTACCTGCCGCCAGTCATTGGCTCTGGTCCAGATGCCACAGGGGAAACCCATGCGTTTGCCTTCTGATTGGCCCGAAAAATACAGTCATCTTTTCCTGAAATAGAGGTGAAAGAGTGACTGAAGGCTAGCGTTTCAGAGGGAGCTTCCCCCCCGCTGCCTTTATGAAATCACTCCATGTCGCCCTCCTTGCATGCTCGATCCTGACCAGCGTCCACGCGGTCTCGCTTGAAGATATTCAGGCAAAAGCAGCTCAGATCGACCAGTTGGTATCGGCTAAACTTGAGAAGGAAAAGATTCAGCCGCACGCTCCTGTCAGTGACGAGGTTTTTGTTCGCCGTATCTACTTAGACATCGCGGGGCGCATCCCGTCCCTGAAAGAGACCACGGAATTTTTAGCCGATACTACCAGCGATAAGCGCGGAAAGCTTATCGACAGCCTTTTAGCCTCAGACGGGTATGTGCAGAACTTTGCCAACTACTGGAATGACATACTGCGGGTGAAATCTCAGCTTACCATGGGCAATAGTCAGCCTGCGGGTGCCGCCTACACCAATTGGGTGCGTGAAGCTTTGGAAAAAAACAAACCCTACGACCAAATGGTGCGCGAGCTGATGACTGCCGATGGTAAGACCTATGAGAATGGCGCTGTCGGCTTTTACATTCGCGATTACAACATGCCGCTGGATAACATGGCCGTGACCACTCAGGTTTTTCTGGGTACCAGCATGGTGTGCGCACAGTGTCATAACCATCCTTTTGATAAATGGACTCAGATGGACTATTACCAAATGGCCTCTCATAGCTATGGCATGACGGGCAGTAATGGCCTTTCCAATCCCCTCTTGGCGCAGGCGTTTTACGGCAGTTCCAAGAAAAACAAAAAAGGGGCTGCTGTGATGACGGCGCCGCTTCCCGCTGGGCTTGATCGTAAAGATATGTCCAAAGCCATGAGCGAAATTCTGCGTCCGCTGCGCTACAACACGGTGCTGGATCAGACCGATAGCAAGAAGCTGCTGCTACCTCATGATTATCAATACACAGATGCAAAACCTAAACAGGTGATCGAGCCAACCATTCCAGCCTCGTTTTCAAAAGATGGCAAGATCGTGAAGCCGGGCGTCAAGCCGATCGAGTCCTACGCCCAATGGATGGCGTCCAAAGACAATCCACGCTTCACTTTGGTGATCGCGAATCGCCTGTGGAAAAAAGTCATGGGCATGGGCCTGATCGAGCCCGTGGATGAAATCACGGATTCCACCGTGCCAAGCAATCCACAGCTCATGACCTTCCTGGAAAACACCATGAAGGAAATGAACTATGACATGAAAGCCTATCTGGGCATGATTTACAAAAGCGCTGCCTACCAGCGTGCGGCTCATCCGAAAGATGTTCAATTGGGTGAAGTTTATCATTTCCCCGGCCCGCTTCTGCGCCGCATGTCGTCAGAGCAGATTTGGGATAGCATGGTGACGCTCTACAAGCCTTCTCCTGACGTGCCGAGCATGGACTCTCAGATTGATCGGGATATTACCATTCGTCAGGTCGAGTGGCTGGATCGTTCTCTCAATGCCTTGACCTCGGCAGAACTAGCCGCTGGTGCTGCCAAAGTGGCTCAGACTCAGCGCCAGCTCTCAGCAGATGTGCGCAAAGCTCAGGAGCAGCTCACCGAAGCGTCCAAGAATAAAGACGAAGAAGGCATCCGCGCTGCCAAGAAAGTCGTCGCCAATCAAAGGAAGGCGATTGATCAAGCAGCCGAAGACATCATCTATTCCATGGGTTTCAAGAAGTTCGCGGAACTGGCCCGTGATGGGAAACTCAAGGAGCAAGTCACTGACGCTGAGTTTGCCGCTGAGATCGCCAAAGTGATCCAAAGCAAAGAAGGTGCAGCTCTTAAAATCGACGATGCGCTGGCTGTGATGGCTAAGCAGCAGCGTGCCCGCCTGAATGAAATCCAAAAAGCACGCCTGAAGAAAGATGCAGAAAAGCTCAAAGCCGATGACAAAAAAGAGATCGCACTGTTACAAGCTTGGGAAAGCACGCGTGACAAAATCATGATGCGTGCGGCTGATGTTCGTAGCCCTGCGCCGAATGGACATTTCTTGCGTGAGTTTGGTCAAAGTGATCGTGAACTCGTTCAAAACGCCAACGAGGATGCCACGGTTGGCCAAGCGCTCATGCTGCTAAATGGCAAGACCTTCACCCAGCTGTTGAATCCTTATACCATGATCTCACGCAGTCTGAAAAACAGCAAATCCGCCGATCAGACAATCGATACCATTTACCTCAGTCTTTTTAGCCGCAAAGCCAGCGCAGAGGAGAAAGCCCTGCTGCTGCCCATCGTCGGGACCAATGATTCAATTGGTAAAGGTGATGCACTCTGGGCCGCTCTGAACACACGTCAGTTTTACTTTGTGCAGTAATCAGGAGGCAGGATCTCGTTGTCCAATGTGAAAGGTTTGACACTTTGGGTAACGCTCTTTTTTCTGAATCAGAATCTACTGATCTCTGGATCAACCTTTTAGCGGTTTATCAATACTTGGCACGCGTGCTTCGGTCGCGTTTGTGACCTTTCCGTTGTTTGAGGCCATTCGATTTATGGTCACTTGTGGCGGTGCATGAAAGCACCCTTCCCCCCCAAGGTTTCTCCAGTTGCGCTTAAAAGCAAAGTTTCGGTTTTCCGAAGTTCCATGCTGACACTCACGCTATTAGGTTTTTCGCACCTCCATGGACAAACGATCTCTTGGGGAAATACGGGGGCCTCAACGGCATGGTACACCGCTGCGAATTGGAGTCCGAGTACAGCATCAGGCGCTTGGACAACAAGTAATGTTGCGCAGTTTCAAAACACAGGAACAGCTTCAACATCGGGGATTAACATGGGAACCGCGGCTCTTTCGATTGGAGCTATCGAAGTCACCTCGGCACGCACACGAAACCTGACCATTGGAAATAGTTCCGGCACGAGTGGCAATTTGACGCTCAATGGAGCGACCTTAAATAGCGTGAGCAATGTGGTCTTACGAAATGCTAGCGGTTCTACGCTAACCCTGCAAAACAACGAAACTGGCATTGGCAAAACGATGGGGGTCGTCCTTGGCAACTCGACTGACAATCGACTGCTGCTAGACGGTTCTGGTAACATCGTCATCAGCAGTGTGATCTCTGGTACAGCACGGCCTCTTTCAGTTTCCGGTTCTGGCTCAGGTCAATTGAACTTGTCTAATAGCAATACTTACAGCGGCAATACCACCTTACATTCTGGCGGCAGGCTGGCAGTCACAAACACGACTGGCTCCGCTACGGGTTCGGGAAATGTGCAAGCCAACACTGGTAGTGTCATTCTTGGCACTGGATTCGTTTCTCCTGCTGCAGGTGGTGCCATCACTGTTAGTAGTGGGGCCAAGGTCAGCGTCGGTAATTCGTCCGGGGATGTTTCAGGCAAGATTTTGACTTTCACACCTGCGAGCGGATCGATCACGACTACCTTTCAAACTGGCAGCACTTTAGAGTTTGATCTCTTCTCCGGCGCTGGCCTCGGAGATCAAAGCAACATCGTTTCTTCATCCGACTTATTTAGAACGGGTGGAAGTTTCAACATCCAATCAGGCGTGAAATTGCGAGTTAGCAGCTCCATGACCGGATACGCAGCAAATGATCGCTGGAAGTTGTTTGATTGGACGACGCTAGGCGGAAATGCCCCCTCGGGCACCTTTGAATCTTCACTCATGGAACTGCCTGCTTTAACCAGTGGATTGGAATGGAATTTAAGCCAACTACACACTCTGGGCACCTTATCAGTCGCTGCTTCTTCCATCGCCGCCGTGCCAGAGCCCAGTCGGGCAGTTTTCATGCTTCTTGGAATCTGTGCCACGATCTTCCGCCGCAAGCGCTAACCCACTTTGTCTTTAACGAGCTCCCTTTTATGAGATATTTACCCTTCGGAATGTTCATCCTTTATGGTGCGGTTCTGATTTTACTGGCGGTCATCAATGACAGGGCCACTGACCATCAATCCGCCGCTGCTACTGATACTGAACCCAATAAGACTAGTATTGCGGCACTCAAATAGAGCTAATTTTTCTGCAAGTTAGGATAAGCAGGATCGTTTCTGGGGTGACATTTATGAGCACCTTCACAGATCCCCTCAATCGCCGCGTCTTCGTCACCAAGGCTGCGCAATCTCTTCTCGGCGTCACGGCAGCTAGTCAGCTGACCGGTAAGGCTCTGGCTATCCCTGGCGAAAACACCTCTCCGCTGAAGCAAGTGCCGACCGCGCGCAATGTCATCTACTTGTACATGAATGGCGGCATGAGTCATTTGGACACGTTTGATCCCAAGCCAGACAACGCTGAAGTGATGGGTTTGACGAAAACGATCAATACCAAAGCTGACGGCATCCGCTTGAGTGAAAATCTTCCGCTTGTTGCTCGTCAGGCTGGTAAGCTGGCCATCATCCGCAGCATGTCCTCGACCCAGGGAGCTCATGAACAGGGGCAGTATTTCCAGCGGACTAGCTACACACTGCGCAGCAGCATCCGTCATCCTTCCATGGGGGCCTGGCTTGAGAAGTTCCAAAATCGTGGCAATCCGACGCTGCCGGGCAGTGTGATGATCGGCAATGAAAGTCGGCACCCAGGAGCTGGCTTTTTTGAAGCCAAGTTCGCCCCGCTCATGATCAATGATCCAGAAAGTGGCATCTCCAATGTGACGCCGAACTCTTGGTTCACTCAGGATCGTCTCACCAATCGTCTGGGTGTGGCCAAGCAACTGGATCAAAAGTTTGCTGAAACCTACGATGTCAAAAATGTGCGGGCCTACAGCGACATGTATGATGATGCTGTGAAGATGATGAAGAGCGAGGAACTGAAAGCCTTTGATCTCGATGCTGAACCCGCAGCCCTGCGTGAAAAATATGGTCGCGAGCGCTTTGGTCAGGGCTGTCTGTTGGCTCGCCGCCTCGTCGAGCATGGTGTCCGCCATGTGGAGGTCAGCTTTGGCAGCTGGGATACCCACAATGCTAACTTCACTCGAGTTCCAGAACTTTGCGATGAACTCGATGCTGCTCTGAGCACGCTCCTTCAAGATCTTGAATCCCGAGGCATGCTCAACGAGACGCTTGTTGTGCTGGCTACGGAATTTGGCCGCACGCCAGAAATCAATGTGAATGATGGCCGCGATCATCATCCCTCTGGTTTTAGCTGCGTGCTCGCTGGTGGCGGCATTCGGGGTGGTCAGGTCTATGGCGCTACTGATGCCAATGGCGACAAAGCTATCGATAAGCCTGTCACCATTCCTGACTTTAACGCCACTATTGGTTATGCCCTTGGATTGCCACTGGATCAGGTTCTCTACTCACCCACGAAGCGACCTTTCACGGTTGCTGACAAAGGCAAGCCGCTGGCTCAGTTGTTTGGTTAAACGTTTGCTGCTTGAGAGACTAAAGTGACCTCACGCCGATTGGCGTGGAGTTGCTTGGCATAGACCGGGCCTGAGGCGAAGCGCCGTACTTGCTGGATAAAGTAAGGCATCAGTGCCTCCACGCGTGCATCATTCATTTTGAAGGTAAGCACCAGCCAGCGTGGCTTCAGATGCTGGTAAAGTGGTTCCAAATATTTCAGCACCACGTCTGGCGCTAGATTCATGTCACAGGCCAGGAGATCGATCTTTTCAGGCAGATAATCCAAGGGCAATTGGCTCGCCGGTAGGCCGATATGATCATAATTGGGGTGATTTTGCACACAGGCATCAACAGACCCTGTATCGACTCCGATCACCTTCATGCCTCGCTGAAGAAGGGACCAAGAAGCTCCACCAGGAGCGCTTCCCAATTCTAAAGCACTTTTACCAGCCAGCAGGCCAGGTGAGTCCAGGCCTAGCCACGCTAGGCTTTGCTCCATTTTTAGCCAAGCTCTTGAGGGCGCTTCGGTCGGGATCGTCAATCTTGGCAAGGCACCTGCACTTGGATGACTGGCTGGTGATTGAGGATGACAGCCAATGAGCCATGGCTCTCCAGTCTCGCCTAAAATCACATCCAAAACGTAACCACTTTCCGATGAGATCGGGCAGACTTGGTTCAAGGAATCCACGAGTGCATCCACCGGAGCCCATTCATCAGGTGTGAGTCCATCTTCAGAGATCAAGCGAGGAAAAACGTGCACGGCACACACGTTGAGATCGGCTTTCTTCAAAATCTCCGCCACATCTTCGGCACTTCGGGCCATGCCAAGAGACCAACCGCAGACGACACCGAGGAGCGCATCAAAGACAAAGTCAGTGGGCAACTCCGCCTGCACCTTCCAGGTGATCAACTGTGGGCGCATAAATGCAGGCGTTAGCAGCTTCCCCGGTTGTAGGTAAACTTCTTTTTTCAGCGCCTTTTCAGATCCAGCGCGGCAGGTGGCAAAAACAAATTCAGACAATCTCATCCGCACCTATGTCACGGTTCTACCCAACAAAAAAGCGCGACCTGTCACCAGATCGCGCTTCGATGAAATCTCTTAACGAGTCAGATCCTAGTAGTAAGGCTGACCATTCTGGTAATAACCAGCAGGGCGGCGTTGTTGTTGGCGGTAGTAGCCGTTGTTTTGATACCCATTGTTGTATTGTGCATTCCGCTGATCTTGGGAATTGCCGATGGCATTGCCACCGAGAGCACCGATGCCGCCGCCGATGAGAGCGCCTTCGAGGCCGCGGCCGCTTTGATTACCGATGATACCGCCGACGGCCGCGCCGCCGAGAGCACCGATGACTGAGCCGGTCTGGGCGTTAGGGCCAGTGGCGCATGAGGAAATGCTGATAGCAGCAAGGAGTGAGAGTGCGATTGTCTTCATAGTATAACAGTGAGGTTAACCTTAGTCTGAGACTAGACTCGTTTTGTTCACGGAAAAGACATTTTTCATGAGGAAAGTTTAAAGTTTCCTCAGTGACAGGCTCGCAGATGCAGCGAGCACTATGAAATCAATGCAATAGAGCGCTGCCCTTCACGTTTCTCCTCGCCCATGAAAAAGACCCTCTTTCTATCCTCTCTCTTAGCCCTGAGCCTCACCGCCACGGCTGCGGACACTGCTCTGCTAGCCATCCCGGGTGCTATCATTTATGAAAGTAAACTTGATGCCGCCCCAGCAGCCCCGTGGAAAGCTGCAAAAGGCAAATGGGAGCTCGTCGAAGGCGTCGTGCGTGGCTCTGAGATAGCTGAGGACAAGCACGGTGCGGTCACTCGTCTGCCGAATAAACTTCAGGACTTTGTCATCGAGTATGAATTCAAATTTGAAGGCGCACGAAGCACCAGCCTTTCCATCAATGCCACCAAAGATCACATGGCGCGCATCATGATCACACCGGCATCAGTGACGATTCAAAAAGACGACAATGACCATGAAGGTCCTGATAAGGCTGCCGTTTTCGCACGCTTCCCAGCCGTGCTTACAGCAGGCGCCTGGCACAAAGTCCGCTTGGAAATGGTGGGAGACAGCATGGTCGGTAAAGTCGATGACCTTGTGGCGTGGGGGAGCAATGACCTCTTCAAGTCAGCTAAAATGGCCCCAGGCTTCACTGTTGGTGGGCAGTCGGTGGATTTCCGTAACCTCACCATCCGTGAGGCCACACTGAATCCTGCGTGGGAAGCTGTGAAAACGAACCTCCCTAAGCCAGGTGAAAAAGTCAGTGCCGCTGCCAAAGCCCCCGCAAAAGGCAAGGGCAAGGGTAAGAAGAAGGCTGAGTAAAAGCGACTTCATCTTTTAATGAATTGCCATTAGGGGTGAAATCCTGATGGCATTTTTTGTTTTTACTGATTGCCAAATCACAGGCACTCGTATGCTATCACGGTTAGCTTCTAACCCATACTCTATGAAACGCATCCTCATCGCCCTCCTCTCTCTGAGCATCGTGTCACCTCTCCTTGCGGCAGACACGCCCGCCAAGAAAAAAACCACCACAGCAGCCAAAGCCAAGTCTGAAGCTGCTACTGATGGTCCATCCATTAAATCGCAAGCGCTCGCTAAAACTTTAACCGCAGGTCAGCGCACGGAATTACTCAGCATCCTGAATAAAGGGGATGACAAAGCCGTGCAGACACTCCCTGGCTTCGGCGAGACCCGCGCAGCAGCGGTCAAAAAAGCACGTCCGTTTGCTGATCCGATCGATCTCTTGAAAGTGGACGGCATCGGCGATGTCACTTTTGGTGAAATCATCGCCCATGCCAAAGCGGGCTTCCCTGAAGCAACCAAGCCTGCGGCGACTAAGCCCAAGACCACCGTTTCTGGTGCAAAAAAGAAAGCCACAGATTCAGCCAAAAAGAAGGCCGCTGAAAAAGTCACGGAAGCCGCAACCAAGAAGAAATAAGGCTTAACTCCACGTTCACCTTCATCATGGACCCGCGTCTGAGACTCATCAGACGCGGGTTTTTTGTGAGGTTTCACGGAGAACAAAAAGGCGCGCGAATTTTAGTCCACTCGCCATTGTCTGAGGTGGACCCCGTTCTTCGGCCAGGATTGCGTGAAATTAAGTTATAGCGTTCACAGCTTGAGGTGATGTTTGTTTCGGTTATCAAAGGAGGCATCGCAAGGTCTTTGTTCCGCAATTTGAGCAGTTCTCAATAAGGCGGCGAGCGAAGCGAGTGGCCTTATTGAGAACTGCTCAAATTGCGCCGCCACCCCCTCCTCGGGCATT
>JAIXZA010000083.1 GCA_027489965.1 Verrucomicrobiaceae bacterium | reverse complement strand
TTCACAAAAGGATTCGGGGGCTTTACAGCCTCGATATGGGTCAGAGCAGGCGGATGATAGACCTCACCCTCATGATGCACATGTCCTGTCACTTCCTCAGCATGAGCGCTGATTGAAGGGGTTGGTGCCACAACTGCGGCGACGGATGGGGCCGGAGGTATCACGGATGGAGTCGGCAAAGGTGCAGATGAAGGGGCTGGCACAGGAGCGGGCACAGCTTGGGGCTGTGGCATCGGTGCAGCGGTCGGAACAGGAGCCGAAGGTGGTGGCATCATGCCTGGCTGCATTGGATAACCCGGCGGGTACGCCATCGGCTGCGGGTACCCTTGAGGATAAGCCTGTTGCGGGTAGCCCTGAGGATACCCCTGCGGCATTGGCATTCCGGGTTGCATTGGATACCCTGGAGGATAGCCCATTGGCGGCTGCCCAGGATAACCCATGGGCTGCTGATAGCCCTGCGGATAACCTTGCTGAGGGTAACCTTGTGGCATTGGCATCCCAGGTTGCATCGGATATCCCGGAGGATAGCCCATCGGCTGGGTCACAGCACCCTGAGGTGGAACAGAAGTGTCGCTTGGCGGATTTGGAGCTGGAGTATCAGACATGGTAGAAAAAATGAGATGTGTTCAATCTAAATCACGCAGTTGATTCAGGTTTCTTGGGGCCAACGAAAAATAAATTTACGCACCACAGCCGGCCAGTGCGCAGGAGGCCGGGGCCAGCTCACGGACTTCGTCGGCCAGAGGTGCCTCCATGCTCGGGTTTGGCTGTTGCGCGCTGAGTCCGAGCTCACGCAAAAGAGCCAAATCTTCATTGGCACGCGGATTAGCGGCCGTGAGCAGTTTGTCTCCGTAGAAAATCGAGTTAGCTCCAGCAAAGAAGGCCAGAGCCTGAGCTTCGCGGCTTAAATTCGTGCGACCAGCACTCAGGCGGACCTTTGCCCGAGGAATGGCAATGCGAGTCACGGCAATCATGCGCACCAGTGAAAAGCTATCCACCTGCACATTCTCACCCAAGGGTGTACCCTTCTGCGGCATGAGGGCATTGATCGGCACGCTCTCGGGATGCGGATTGAAGTTGCTGAGCACTTCCAGCATTTTTAGACGATCCTCAATCGTCTCGCCCAAGCCCAGAATGCCACCACAGCAGACGGACATCCCAGCATCCTGAGCATGGCGGATGGTGCTGAGTCGGTCGTCAAAGGTATGCGTTGTGACAATATTGGGATAATGCTCAGGAGAGGTGTCAATGTTGTGATTGTAAGCTGTCACACCAGCTTCTTTCAGAATGCGAGCCTCTTCACTGCCCAGCTCACCGAGGGTCACACAGACCTCCATGCCCAGCGTGGCTACGTCTTTCACGATATCGACCACCTGATCAAATTTTTGAGTGCCAACGCGTACACCTTTCCAGGCAGCGCCCATGCAAAAGCGGGTAGATCCATTGGCGCGGGCAGCAAGGGCGCGCTCCATGACTTCTTCCCGGCCCATCAATTTGTCAGCCTTCACGTCGGTGGTATAACGAGCACTCTGAGCACAGTAACCACAGTCTTCACTGCAACCACCCGTCTTGATGCTTAGCAGCGTGCACAGCTGCACTTCATTGCTGGTCCAATGCTCTTCATGCACTGCGCGTGATTGCTTGATAAGATCAAAAAATGGCTGGTGATAGATGCGGTGCAGGTCTGTGTAATTCATGCTCAACCGCTCTTCTGCCACGAAACTGCTTATCCAGCAAGAGAGAAGCTCCACCTAGCCTTCACATTATTCACAAAAAGGTCTGTTCTTCACGGAGGTTGGCTAGAAGTGCCTTTTCTGCCAAATCGACGGAACTTTAGCGCAGGCGCTGAAACTCGGGCAGCATCAGGACGGTCCAGAGGCTGTCGGCAATGGCTTGTTGGGTGACTTTTTCGCCAATGGCTGAGCTGAAGGCACTCAACTCAACAGAAGTAGGCTGACGGCAGAGGGCGGACTGATAGAGCCAGGTGATGAAGGCCGCACTGTCTGGCCAGTTTTTGGCACTGAGATTTTGGGCACCCTTGGATAGCGTGTCGGTGAGGATGGCTCCGTTGGCCAAATCAATGGCCTCCAAAGTGGTGAGGTCGTCTGGGCGCATGGAGACGATTTGATCACGATTGGGTCGGCCAAGACTTCGCATGAGGAAGTCACTCTTTAGCAGGCTGGCCCGTACGGGCTGAAGGCTGCCCTGGGCGGCCTGAGCCAGCAGAACGGGAGCTTGCTTTTGAATAAGCGCGGTCCAGACAGGCAGCGATTTCACCACGGTGACGGGTTTCCAACCTTTTTTTGGCAGAGCTCCGAGGCGGCCCTCTTTGCCTGCGGGTGCGGTCGGATGAAATTCCCAGGTGCTGTCGGTGATCAGGGTTTGTGATTTGCCATTGGCCAGCCGAACGAGCGCCTCGACATAAGCTCCTGCGGCGTTCGGCCCAGAACCGGCGTTTTTAGCGATGACGACGATGGTGTTGTCCCCAGCGACCAATGAGGTGTGAAG
Source organism: Verrucomicrobiaceae bacterium (assembly GCA_027489965.1). Classification (GTDB taxonomy): domain Bacteria; phylum Verrucomicrobiota; class Verrucomicrobiia; order Verrucomicrobiales; family Verrucomicrobiaceae; genus Prosthecobacter. The sequence continues at coordinate 7,659 of JAIXZA010000083.1, read as the reverse complement.
TGGGACGGCTTCCATCTGCTGCCAGTCGTCGCTCTGACTGACTTTACGACCATTGACGTACAAAGTGAAGGCGTTGTCGCAAGTTACCACGGCTGAGGCGCTGGTCACAGCAGCAGGCAGCGTGAATGTCTTTCTCAGGGTGAGGGTTTCACCTGCTGGCGGTGCACCTGCTTTAGCGCTATCTCCCCAGATCCACTGGGCGCTGAGCTGGATGTTTTTCACAGCCGCGGGGTCCACTTTCCCGCGCATGACTGGAGCGTCCATCTTGGCTGGGGCTGTGCCGGTAATTGTCCAGACGGCGTCAATAAACTGCTCGGCGGTGAGCCGCTTGCTACGGGGACCCGCATAGACGTAGCCTTGGCTATCGGCGTCTGGCTTCAGGATCTCTGCCTGACTCTGATAAGCTTGGGAGCTGGTGATGAGAGTGAGCACTTTTTTCAAATCATACTTGTTATCTGAGAAGTCACTGGCCAGGTAATCGAGCAGGTCGCTACTCCATGGCTCAGTCTGCATGGAGTCCACGGGATGAACGATGCCACGCCCCATGAGTCGATGCCAGAGGCGGTTGACGAGAGTGCGCGGAAAGCGACCATTCTCGGGATGCGTCAGCAGGGCAGCGAGTTGTTTGAGTCGCTCGGGTTGGGCCGCCTTGGGATCGACCTGACCCAGCTGAGGGAAAAGCCACGAGGCCTGCGCCATGCGGCCGGTAGGCTTATCACAGCGGGCGATGTCGAGCGGCCGTGTAGAAAAGATGGCAGCAAGGCCGTAGGCTTCATCCAGCTTCCAGCGATCAATAAAACTGTCGTGACAAGAGGCGCACTTCATGTTGATCCCGAGAAAGCTCTGAGAGACACTTTGGGCGAACTGAATCTCTGTGGTCTGCCCAGCACTGACCTCACCACGCCATTTGATGCCTTCGATGAATCCACGGCTCTCATCTCCAGGAGGAGCGATGAGCTCGCGGGCCATTTGATCCGCAGGCTTGTTGTGAATGAGCGAGTCGTAGAGCCATTTGCTGATCTGCTTGCGTCCTCCAGTGATGAAACCGGTGCCACTGTAGTCGTTGCGCAGCAGGTCATTCCAAAAAGTGAGCCAGTGCTCGGCATAGGCTTGGTCGTTACTCAGCAGGCTTGCGATCAACTTGGTCCGCTTATCTGGGGCGGTGTCGCTCAAGAACTTCTCAAGCGCCGCGGGCTCTGGCAGCAGGCCGATGAGATCCAAATGCAATCGGCGGGCAAAAGTGGCGTCGTCGATGGGAACCGGTGGCTCGCGATGATGATCGGCGAGGTATTGATCGAGGATGCGGTCCAGAGGATGGGTGCGATTCTCCACAGCAGCTGGCAACAAGGGACGTCGCGGTTTTAGCGGAGGCTCATAAGCGGGTTTTTTGAAAGCAAAACCCTGCTCCCAAGGCAGATCCTCAGCGATCCAGTTTTTCAACAAGGCAATCTCGGCAGCGCTAAGGCGGTCACCTTTCGGCGGCATCTGTTCGTCGCTATCCGTGGAGAGAATGACTTCGACGAGGCGGCTTTTGTCCGGACTGGCTTTAGCGATCACGGAACCATTTTCACTGCCTTCAATGAGGGCTTCACGAGTATTGAAGGAAAAACCACCCTTCTTTTTGTCACCAGCATGACACTCGGCACAGTGCTTTTTTAAAATAGGCACGATCTGATGTGCGAAGTCCACAGCTGCGCGAGCAGGAAGAACAGAGATCAAAATTGAAAAAGGAAGCAGGTACCGAAACATGTGAGACCCATATAACGCAGGCTAACGCGGTCTTTCTTGCGCCAAGGCGCACTTGACCACCAGACTATCCGCGCCCAAAAGAGACGTATGGATCTCATCAACAATGCTCCCAATGTGCCGTCTGCGGTCGGCCCCTATTCCCAAGCTGTGCGCTCAGGCAGTTTGCTTTTTTGTTCCGGTCAAATTCCGATCAATCCAGCTTCTGGCACGATCGAGGCAACAGAGGTGGAAGGCCAGGCTAGGCAAGTGCTGACCAATATCAAGGCGCTGTTGGCCTCTCAAAATCTGGAACTTAGGCAGGTGGTGAAAGCCACCGTCTTTCTCAAAGACATGGCCGACTTTCCAAAGGTAAACCCCATCTACGCAGAAGCCTTCGGAGACCATAAACCCGCGCGCTCCACTGTAGCGGTGGCTGGACTGCCACTTGGAGCTTTGATTGAGATCGAGGTCATCGTTGAACTGACCTAAACGGTCAGACCATTTTAAGGTGTTTCGGGTTTCCTGCGGAAACCCTGGACACGACCGTCTCCGCGAAAGAGATAGACTTTTTCTAGATCTTCACGGCGCATGATGATCCAAGGAGACAGTAGATTGCGGCCATTTTTGGTGTAGACAAGATTGTCAGCCAGCTGAATGCAAGAGTGGTAAGCATCTCCTGTTTTAGCGTTCAGAAAGAAAAGAATATCCCCATATTGGTATGGAGGTGCTACAGGTGTGAAGTGTTCCAAAACAGAGTTTGTGGCTAAGCGTTCATCCAGTAAATACTCATGGGGATCGTAATTGAAAAAATTCAATGAGGTCCAGTGGCAGTCAGGAAGTCGGCCATGCTTTGCCAAGTCAAGGTCTGGATAGGTGTAGATCAGTTTTCGAGCAAGGGCGGGCAATAAATGAGACAGAGGCAGAGCCTCAATGCCATCAGTATCAATGATGGATTGAATAAGCGGTTCAATATCTTTATGACGATTCATAAAGGCAGGCGACCAGTAATGGGAGAGTTCGGCCACGTTCGAGTCATGATCCACTTCCAGCTTCACCAAAATGGAGCGGGTGCGGGTCATCGCTTTGAACATGGCCCGCGCATCCGCATCCGAGGTGGCTGAGTTCATCAGAACAGAAACATCACTGAAGGCGGTCGTCTCTCCACGCTTGTAACTGAGCTGCTCAATGAGTGCGATAGTCTCCGGACGTAGCTTACTGGTTCGGAACCATTCTTTGATTTCTTGCCCGACGATTAGGACTGGGTCCACCTGATACTCGTTGACCTGATTTTTAGCGAGTTCGGTATAAATTAAGCTGCGAGATTCAGGCGTCATGGCCATGAGATCAGCAATAGCAGGGAAAACATAAACATTTCCGTCTGCTGTGATCAGAGTTTTTGGGTCTAGCAGAGCCGTGATCATGCTCTGAGAGAGATTGGCGGATTTGAAAAGTTCCGGCAATTGATCTTTCATCGACTCTGCGAAGCCCCAGCGTGGATGTGAACTGGGTAGAGGGAAATTTTCCATCAGAGACTTGGGAGCCTCAAGATAGATATAGGCACAGCGTAATCGGCCCCAGGGCCCAGGGTTGAGGTAAAAAACATTAGGATTTACCGATGTTTTGACGGCCGAGTTGATCGTTTCTGTCACAGTCTTTGTTTCAGACTGCGCGACGAGCAGCCCCAGATCTTCGAGGCTGGTAATTTGACCGAAAGACAGGTCGAGTAAGAGGAAACTAGAGAGAAAAACCGAGGGACCAATCTTCGTGAAAAGTCGCGAAAATGATCCAATGGGTGGTTGGATGATAGGCATGGGGGGGGGATGAAAAATAGACTAGTTTAGTTTTTCCGCATCTTTTGTTTTGGGTGAGTCCAAATTAAAACCTGCATTCTTTGAATAAAATGTCTTGGGCTCAGGCGAAAAAGTTGATATTCCTAATTATTCGCTGTTCTCCCATTCCGTCGATGATTCGATTTTTCCCCCAGATAGTATTAACACACACTAGTCCCCCTCGTGCTGGCCTACTGGCTATAGCCGGCCTCGCAGTCTGTGTGCATGTCTTGGCTGGGCCGAGTTCTACGGTAGGTATTGCCGAAAAAGAAGTTCAACGCCGTGCAGCCATGATTGAGACTCAGGCGAACCGGCTTTCTGAAGCTGGCACCCTCTATGAAGCAGGGAACGCCGAGGCAGCCTATGCGCTGTATCAGGAGATCTATCAAAGTGTTCCCGACATACCCCTGGGCCAGGAAGTTAGAGCTGTGGCCCGAGAAGGCTATGTGCATTCAGGCCTGAGAAGAGCCAGTGAACTGATGGCTACAGGTAGCTATCCTGAGGCTCTCAAGATTCTAGATGCCATCGATAGTCCAGCTGTGGCGAAAGGTCGGCGTGAAATCGTGGAACTTCGTGCCCGTCTGAATGACCCGGATCGGTATCCACGCGCGTTAAGCCCCAAGCACATCAAAGATGTCGGAGAGGTCCAACGCCTGCTTACGATGGCCGCGTCACAACAAGAGACTGGCATGTATGATAAAGCACTCAGCACCTATGAAGAGGTGTTGCGTATTGATACCACAAACTCAGCCGCACGCCGTGGCATGGAACGTGTGGAAGCAGATCGGACGCGCTACTTTGATGCAGCTAAAGATCATACTCGCGCGAGGATGCTCAACGGTGTCAACGAACTCTGGGAAGATAAACCTCGACTTAAAGCTGAAGACATCAGCGCCCTTTTCGGTGCTGAGCGTGCGCAGCAAGCTGACTCGGATCAAAAAAGTGGCCGGGCTAGCATCACGGCTAAACTGAGAGACTTGAGGATTGAGCGTGTTGACTTCACAGCAGCAACTTTAGAAGAGGTTTTAGAATACCTGAAAGTTCGCGCACGCGATCTTGACCCTACCAAAAAAGGAGTGGATTTTGTGAACGGCGTTTCTGGCGATGACGCCTTGCGTCCGATCACCCTCAATCTGGTCAATGTGCCGATTGAAGAAGTTCTGCGCTATGTCACCCAGGTCGCTGGGGTGAATTACCGTGTCGAGGAGTATGCCGTTCGAATCGTGCCTTTGACAGACACCAACCAGACCATCATTTCTAAAAGCTACCGAGTACCGCCTGATTTTATCACATCAGCCCCTGCCGCAGCTCCGGCAGCAGCCGCAGCGGATCCATTTTCAGCTCAAGCGCCAGGTGCAGCAGCAGCGGGTACACTTGTTCGCCGTCTTGGTGCCAAGGAATTTCTCGAAAGCCGTGGCGTGATTTTCCCCGAAGGCGCAGGAGCTAGCTACAACCCTGTCGCTAACATGCTCACTGTTCGAAATACGGCAAAGAACATCGAATTGATCGATGGACTCGTGGAGCAGACTTTGAACACGGCTCCGAAAATGGCCGTGGTCGAAGTTAAAATTGTCGAAGTCAACAATACCAAGTTGGAAGAATTTGGTTTTGATTGGTTGCTGAACAGCTTCGGGACAAAAATGACCTTTGCAGGAGGAACCGTAGGCAATGCGCAGAGTTCAAACTTCCGCGTGAATGAGTTCCCAGAAAACTCTGCTCTAGCGGCCACCAATGTTGGGGTTGGATCATCAGGCCTTCGTAGTTCAGGCAATTTAGGTAACACAACCATTGAAGATGTCCTCTATGGCTCTGTCACGCCCACTTCAAAAAGATCTCCGGGAGCCTTGTCTCTGACTGGTGTTTTAACTGAACCTCAATTTCAGGTCGTCTGGCGTGCTTTGGATCAAAAAACAGGCATTGATTTGGTCTCAAAACCTTCCGTCATCACGAAAAGCGGCCAGAAAGCCACCATCGAACTCGTTCGTGAATTCATTTACCCAACAGAGTACGACCCACCACAAATTCCGACCAATGTTGGTGGAGGTACTTTAGTTCAAACCTTCGTTGGCGGTGTTCTTGTGTCCTCAGTTGTTGTTGGGGCTCCAGCTATACCAGTCACACCGACCACGCCGACAGCTTTCGAAACGCGTCGTGTGGGTATGATCTTAGATGTGGAGCCGCAGATTTCCGAAGACGGCAAAACAATTGATCTGCTGGTCACACCCGATTTAACGGAGTTTCTTGGTTTCGTGAATTATGGCAGCCCGATCAATCAAGTTTCGGGAAACTCCAAATTAGAGTTAACTCCGAACATTATCACCCAGCCTATTTTCACCTCCAAGAAAATCGTCACTGGCGTTAAAGTTTATGACGGCCAAACGGTTGTTCTGGGCGGATTAATGTCCGATCAGTCGATCATGATTAATGACAAAATCCCCATCGTGGGTGATTTGCCTTTTGTGGGTAAATTTTTCCAAAGCAAGGTGAAGCAGAAGAGGGCTAAGAATTTGCTCTTTTTTGTCACCGTTAAGGTGGTTGATCCCTCGGGTAATCGTATCAATCCAGATATGTGATTAGGGCCTGATAGCTGAGCAAGCTATGAGCGTTATCACTCCCTATGCTTCGTGCTGCTTTCTTTCTATTTTTTGGAGTTCTCACGCTTTCGCTCACAGCGGCAGGGCGTCAAAATATTCTTTTCATTCTGAGCGACGACCAGTCTTACAAGACGGTTTCCGCTTACCCAGAGGCCTTACCAGGTGTTCAGACACCGGCCATTGATGCTTTGGCCAAAACGGGGGTGCGATTCACTCATGTATACATGGGAGCTTGGTGCATGCCTTCACGCGCTTCCTTACTGACCGGACGGCATCCGCATGGCATCGAGTCCATGCGCATGGATGGCAAGTATCCGGCAAGCGAGTATGATCCCGAGAAGTGTCCCTTCTTCCCTGCTGTGTTAAGAGCTGGCGGTTATCATACAGCCCATATCGGCAAATGGCACACCGGCACGGATAGTGGATTTGACAGAGATTGGGACTACCAAATTGTCTGGAATCGGCCGAAGCACCCTGACAATGCAGGAGCTTATTATGGGGATCAAATTCTAGCCTTTAATGGCGTCGATAAAAAAGTCTCTGGTTACTCCACCGACAACTACACAGATTGGGCCTGTGACTACATTTCGGGGAAAAATCGTCCCGCCGATAAGCCTTGGTATCTTTGGCTTTGCTATGGTGCCATTCATGGTCCGACCACACCAGCGGATCGACATTTAGGACGGCATAAAAAGGACCCCGTCATAGTCCCTGCCGACATCTTGGGACCACGCCCAGGAAAGCCAGATTACCTGAATGAAACGCAGTCCTGGAAAAAGGATGCTCAGGGCCAAATCGTCGCCATCAAAAGTGGAGAATCTTTTGGCGATGTATCCAATAAAAAATCTCTGCCATACGCAGACTACATTCATCAGGTGAATGACTGTGTTGCAGCCTTGGATGAAGGAGTGGCCAGAGTGATGCAAGCGCTCAAGGATAGCGGCCAACTTGAGAACACGCTAGTCATCTTCACCGCGGATCAGGGCTTTGCCATGGGAGAGCATGGCTTCCGCACCAAACTGGCGCCCTATGATGCGAACTATCGCAGCCCCCTGATTATTTCCCAGCCCGGGACCCTACCTGAAGGCAAAGTTTGCCAACGGCCAGTCAATGCCACCGATCTCGTCGCCACAATGAGCGCAGTCTCTGAAGTGAAGATTCCGTGGAGAACACATGGCCGTGACCTGACGCCACTCTTAAAGAACCCAGAGCAGGCTGAGTGGCCATTCCCATGCTTCTTTGAGGCAACAGGTGACCACTATGGCAGCGATGTCTCTCGAGTCATGAAAAGCGATCCCAAAGAAGCCATCCACCATCATGTGCCGTGGTATGCTGCCCTTAATGACGGACGCTATAAATACATCCGCTACCTACAGCCGGGAGTGCCAGAGGAGCTCTACGATCTGAAATCAGATCCTGAAGAACTCACCAACCTGGCCCAAGACACAAAACAGCGTCAAACCTTGGATCGGCTGCGGAGATCCACCGTTGAAGAACTGCATCGGACT
>JAIXZA010000110.1 GCA_027489965.1 Verrucomicrobiaceae bacterium | reverse complement strand
TCCCGTACCCTCCTGGGTGGCTCTTGTTAGCTGCCAATGGCACACGCGGCCAGCTTCTTGGCGCTGCTGCCACCGAGTTCGAATCACGCGATCTCTACCGCCTGATTCAAGACCGCTGGGGCGCGAAAGGCGGACGAATCGAAAGTAAGCTCAAAGCTGTCCCTGAACTGCATGACGAAGCCCCAGACCTGAAACAAACACTCGCCCAAATCCCTCTGCCAGATGCCCGTGAAGGTGGTGACAGCGCCCAAATTCAGATTGCCAGTCTCGGCGGTGCTTGGCAGCGACTCGTGCCAGATGCCAAAGATGATCGACTCATGGAGCAATCGCTCGCCATCGGTATCTCTCGCCAAGAGTGGGAAAAGAGCATCTTACCACTCATCCAAAACGTCCGCCGCTATCAATCTGAACAGCGCAGCAGGGCCGAAGAGACCACACGCCAAGCCAAGCTACCACCGCCGCACCTCTTTTTAGCAGCAAGGGAAAACCGCCTACTCGTCCGTGGAGAGACTGCCACGGTCGGCATCAAACGTGAGTTTCTCAATGCCCTCATCATCAGCTTCCCCGAGTGGCGCGTCATTGATGACGTGCGCGTCAATCCAGAGTGCCGCGCAGCGTCCGACTTTGGCCCCATCACCACTGCGCTTCTGCCTGACCCTCTCAATGAAGATTCAAAAACCAAGGGTAAATCTCTCATGCTTGGCCTCTCAGGCGATGCCTGGAAACCTGTGGACTGGATCGTCGGCACGGACGCTCAGCCTTGGAAAGAAGACCTCCCCAAAGACCTACCAGCTAACCTGCTGCAAGACGATCACCGCATGGTCATCGGCTGGCTTCAGGGAGAGACCAAAGGCATCCCAACCCTACCAATCCGAGCACAACCGAGCTTCCTCACACTCACCCTACTGCCTGATAAAGTCATCTTTGCAGGCCAACTGGCTGAGGAGTCGCTGCATACCCAACTCATTCAAGCCGCACGCCAAAAGTATTCTGGCCACGCCCTCGTCATTTCAGATCCACTGCTCGTCCGTGGTACTTGTGCCCCTTCCACAGATATCCAACAGACCTTACGCAGCCTGCCCCCTTTGCCAGAGGCTGGCAGTCCCGGCAGCATTGCCTTTGCAACACCAGGCCAGGTCTGGAAAACCATTCCTGCCAGCACTGGCATCGACCAAGTAGGAGCCGTCGCCAAATCAGGCATCCTACCCACCGACTTTCCCGCAGCCATGGCCGAAGACACCTTTTGGGACGGCTTTGATCATCTGCGCCAATACTGGAAAAAGCTAGCCATCAACGCCAAAAAGGAGTCTGCTCCGTAACCCACCATGGAAGGATTCCTCTGGCTCTTACTTCAAATGGCACTGCTGCTTCTTGCCGCAGCCGTCGTCTTTTTCGCCCTCGGCTGGCGCTGGCGTGGACAAAATGCCAAGCGCGACATCGCTGCTCTGGATGCCCGGATCGATGCTGATTCCGCTGCCCTAAAAGCGGCGCAAGATCAGCGGGATGCAGCCCTATCCCATGATCAACTGCTGCGCGCCACGCAGACGAAGATTGAATCCGATCTCCAAGAAGCCAACGATCATCGCCGGAACCTCGAGCGCGAGCTTATTCGCGTCCACGATGATCTAAAATCAGCCAAGCGAGATAGCGATCAGCTCAAAGAAGATCTCAGCACTGCACGCGCCGCTCTTCAGCCAGCGCAGAGCGAGATTACCGAGTTAACAGCTCAGCTCGAAGCCTTGCGCCGTGAGCAAGCGCGCCTGCAACAAGAATGGATCAAAAAGCAGGCTGACTCCGGCAGCCCTGCCCCCACAGAAGAATCCTTCGTCACGATCATCGAGCCCACAGAAAAACCCAAGAAAACAAAGGCACTCGCCAGCGCCACGCCACGAAAAGCCAGCCCTAATGCCAAGCCTGCCGCAGATGCCCAGGCCACCCTCGACAGGCTCACTCTCGAGATCTCGACTCAGCAAACTTTACTCTCCGCCTTGCGCCAGGAGTATGAGGACTGGCAGCGCCGAGTCAGCCGTTTGCGAGAAAAAGCCAATGATCCGGCCGGTCTCGGACTCGCCAACAAAAGCTTACAGCGCAGTGAACTCCAAGTGGCCGAGGCCCAAAACACACTCGACCGACTGCAACGTCAGCAGTTGGCACTACGCCATGCATTAGAGCAGGCCGCTAGCCTGAAGCAGGAAGATGATCTCACCAAAATCAAAGGCATCAAAGGTGTGCTCAACACTCAACTCCACGCTTACGGCATCCGCACCTTTCAACAGATCGCCACGTGGACAGATTCAGATGTCGAAACCTTCAGTGAGCTACTTGCCTTTAAAGACCGCGCCAAACGCGATCAATGGGTGCAGCAGGCGCAGGCTTTGCTACAAGCCTAGCAGAAAAGGAATTATCGAAAGGCTGCAAAAAAGGACCATTGAGTCGGGTTCTATCATCATCAGCGAAATGAAATTCTTTTTCTCAGTTCTCAGCCTCAGCCTTTCTTCTGCATTCGCCGTCGATTTTAATCGCGAAGTGCGGCCCATCCTCGCTCAGCAGTGCTTTGCCTGTCATGGCATGGATGAGCATGGTCGAAAAGGTAAGTTGAGGCTGGATCTTCGTGAATCGGCTCTCGGCGGCGGTAAGTCGGGTGAACTCGCTATCATCCCAGGCAAACCCGAAGCCAGTGAGATCATCAAGCGGCTGCTATCCACCGATGAAGATGAGCAAATGCCGCCTCCACACACAAAGAAGTTCGTTTCAGAAAAAGACAAAGCCACCCTCAAACAATGGATCGCCGAAGGTGCCCATTACGCCGCGCACTGGGCCTACGTCGCACCGAAAGCCACCGACGATACTAAATCCAGCATCGACAGCTTCATTCAAGATCGTCTCACTAAAGAAGGCCTAAAGCCCTCACCAGAAGCAGATCGCTACACACTCGTTCGTCGCCTCTATCTGGACCTCATCGGTTTGCCGCCCACACCTGCGGAAGCGGATGCCTTTGTCAATGACACCCAACCAGATGCTTATGATAAGCTCGTGGATTCACTGCTCGCTTCCAAACACTATGGCGAGCGCTGGGCACGACGCTGGCTAGACTTGGCCCGTTATGCCGACACGAACGGCTTTGAAAAAGATCGTCCGCGCAGCATCTGGCCTTACCGCGACTGGGTCGTGAAAGCCCTGAATGATGACATGCCCTTTGATCAATTCAGCATCAAACAAATCGCAGGCGACATGCTGCCAAAGTCCACGCCCGAGGACCTCATCGCCACAGGCTTTCATCGCAACACCATGCTTAATGAAGAAGGCGGCATCGATCCCAATGAGTATCGCTTTTACGCCATGGTGGATCGAGTCAGTGTCACTGGCACCACCTGGATGGGCCTGACCATGAACTGCTGCCAGTGCCATACCCACAAATACGATCCCATCCTGCACACCGACTACTACAGCACGATGGCACTGCTGAACAATGCCAACGAGCCTACATACTTCATCCCGACACCTGATATCGAGGCGCAAAAAAAAGCGCAGGCGGAAAGAATCGCCAAACTTGAAGCCTCATTACCCTCCAAGTTCCCCGGTGGCTCAGAGGTCATGAACAAACGCTTCTCTGAATGGCTGACTGAAGAACAAAAAACCGCTTCCCATTGGGAAATCATCCGCCCCACTAAAATGGCAACCACCATGCCGCACTTGGAACAGCAGGCCGACGGCTTTATCCTCGGCAGCGGCGACATCTCCAAGAGCGATGTTTATGACCTAAGCTTCAAAGCACCGATCAAAGGTGTCACAGCCATCCGACTTGAAGTAGCCAGCCATCCAACCCTGCCCAATGACGGCCCTGGTTTAACGAATTACGAAGGACCGCTCGGCGGATTTTTTCTCAGTGAGCTACAAGCCTTCCAGAAAGGTCAGTCGATAAAAATCAGCCGCGCCGCTGCCACCAACGACACGGAAGAAGACCGCATCAGCGATGCCGCCGCAGCCAATCCAAAAGCGAAAGCTAAAGCAGCTCGGAAGCCCAGGAAAACCAACAACGCCAGCGCCGCATTGGATTCAGAAATGTCCAGCGGTTGGCAGGTGCTTGGCGGATACGGCGTGCAACACGCAGCCGTATTTCACTTTGAGCAACCTGTCGATCTCACAGATGGCTTCGAATTAAAGATGCTCTTTGAAAAGCACTTCGCCTGTCCACTCGGCCACTTCCGCACCTCTGTGACCACTAGTGATCACGCTGAGGCCACGGGACATCCAGCGGAGATCGAAGAAGCTATCGCCGCGAATGATTCATCGAAGCGCGAAGCACTGCTGCATCGTTTTCTCGAAACCACGCCTGAGATGAAGCAGACGGTCGCCCCACTTCTAGCCGCACGGAAAAATCCACCACGCGGACAGCCCACGCTGATCATGAATGAGCGTCCAGCCTCCAATCCACGTCCGACTCGCCTGCATCACCGTGGTGAGTACCTTCAACCCAAAGAAGAAGTGCCGCCCGCTGTGCCAGCCTTTCTCCCTCAACTACCAAAAGATGCGCCAGCCAATCGACTCAGCTTCGCCAACTGGCTTTATGATGCCAAAAACCCACTCACTGCACGCGTCACAGTCAACCGCCAATGGCAGGCCTTCTTTGGTCGCGGCATCGTCAAGTCACTCGAAGACTTCGGCTATCAAAGCGATCCTCCCTCGCATCCCGAACTTCTTGATTGGCTTGCCATTGAGTTCGTTAAGCAAGGCTGGTCCATGAAGAAATTGCATCGCCTGATTGTCACCAGCACGACCTACAAACAGTCCTCCCGAGTCACGCCCGAACTCCTCCAGCGCGATCCTGAAAACATCCTGCTCGCTCGCGGCGCACGTTTCCGGCTCGATGCCGAAATCATTCGTGATTCCGCTTTAAAAGCAGCTGGAGTTTTATCGCCTAAAATGGGTGGGCCTGGCGTCTATCCGCCACAACCTGCCAGCGTAACCTCAGAGGGTGCCTATGGCAAAATCGAGTGGAAGATCAGTGAAGGCGAAGACCGCTTCCGCCGCAGCCTCTACACCTTCACCAAGCGCACGGCTCCCTTTGCCATGGCCACCACCTTTGACGCACCAACAGGCGAATCCTGCCTCGCCAGACGCGATGTCTCTAACAGCCCTCTCCAAGCGCTGACACTGCTCAACGACCAAATGTTCATGGAAGCCGCACAAGCCATGGCCAAACAAGTCATCGCTGAATCTCAGTCCGACGATGAAAGGCTAACGAACATCTTCCGTCGCTGCACCACACGCCCTGCGTCGTCGGATGAAATGATCCTACTGAAAAGCTTTCTGCAAAAACAGCGCGGCATGAAACTCGAAGGTGAAGCCCTCTGGTCCGCCGTGAGTCGCGCAGCATTGAATTTAGACGAAGCCATCACGCATCCTTAAATTCAGCCTCCAGAAAGACTTCTTCAAAATGATTTCTTAAGGATGGCGAAAGGAAATTGATGCTTTGGATTCAAAGCATGAATTTGTAATCGCTATCATTCGTCGCGGTTGCTTAAATGGTCGAACAATTCAGCCGACTCTCCCGACGTGTTCGAACTCTTCCAAGCAGCCATCAGTCCAAATCAACTTCTTCTGACACTCCTATTAGGATTGGTAGTCGGTTATTGGACGCTGGTTATTCTCGGCGCACTCGACTTTGACACGGACATACCAGATGACTTTAATCTAGATGCAGATGGAGATGGCATTCCAGATCTTCCATTAGCTCACGGCGCAAGCAGCACGGGCGGGGCATGGCTCACAGCAGGGCGCTTCCTCGGCTTCTCGCAGGTTCCGATCGTCGTTTGGCTTAGCTTCATGATTCTCTTCTTATGGTTAGGATCATTGGCTCTCAATGAATGGTACAATCCCACAGCCAGTGCAGGCCAAGCAATTCTACTTTTCCTGCCCAATCTTATAGGCAGTCTCATTGCCACCAAACTTACCACCATGCCCGTCGCCAAACTTTTCGCCGCCATGGCAGATGCTGACACCGAAGCCGAAGAAGTCATTGGTCGCATCGGTATCGTAGTCTCCATGGAAGCGGACGAAACATACGGCCAATTAGAGATCACCGCCAATGGCGCACCCCTGCTCATCAATGTCCGCACGGTTAGTGGCGGCATTCCAAAAGGCACTCAAGCACAAGTTACCACAGCTGGTCCCGATAACCTTTTTTACTTCATCGAAAGCACCTCAATCCATCTCTGAAACTAAACACTAATAACTAACGACTCATCCATTATGCAGCTCATCCCACTAGCAGTTATCCTCGAAGGCAGTCTCCTCGTCGGAGCCATCATTGTTGGCATCTTCCTCGGCGTCTTGATTCTCTTCTCACGCTTCTTCCGCAAAGTCACCCAAGGTCAAGCCATCGTGAGAAATGGTATTGGCGGCACCAAGGTTTCCTTCAATGGTATGATCGTCATTCCTGTAGCGCATCAGGCAGAGTATATGGACATCTCTGTAAAGCGCATTGAAATCGAGCGTAAAGGTATCGAGGGCCTTATCTGCATGGATAACATGCGGGCCGACATCAAGGTCGCCTTCTTTGTCCGCGTCAACAAAACACCAGAAGATGTACTGCGCGTCGCTCAATCCATCGGCTGCGTGCGTGCAAGCACCGTGGAGACCATCCGAGTACTCTTTGACGCCAAGTTTTCTGAAGCTCTGAAAACTGTAGGTAAACGGTTCGACTTCGTACAGCTTTACAATGAACGTGACACATTCAAGAGTGGCATTTTGAAAGTCATCGGCACTGATTTGAATGGATTCACCCTCGACGACTGCGCCATCGACTTTCTTGAGCAAACTCGCCTGGAAAACCTGGACCCAGATAACATCCTGGATGCTGAGGGCATCAAAAAAATCACCGAGCTCACGGCCACTCAGGCCAAACTTGCTAACAACATTCAGCGCGACAAAGAAAAGGTGATCAAGCAGCAGGACGTGCAAGCTCGAGAAGCCGTTCTCGAACTCGAACGCCAACTTGCCGAAACAGAAGCCAAGCAAAAGCGCGATGTGCAAAGTGTCATCGCCCGCGAAGAAGCTGAAACCATGAAAGTGCAGGCCGAAGAGCGCCTCAAGTCCCAGCGCGCCAACATTGCAGCCGATGAAGAGATCGCCATCGCCACACAGAACAAAGAGCGGCAAGTCCTTGTCGCTCAGCGCAACAAAGAACGCACGGATGCCGTCGAAATCGAACGCGTCACCCGTGATCGCGATTTGGAAATCATCGACCGCGAGCGCCAGACCACATTGAAAGGCATCGAAAAAGAAAAAGCCGTCGAAATCGAGAAGAAGAACATCCAGGAGGTCATCAAAGACCGCGTGGCTCTGGAAAAGACCGTTGTCGTCGAACAGCAGAAGATGAAAGACGCCGAAGCCTTCGCCACGGCCGACCGCGAGAAGCAAGTCGCTCTCACCAACGCGGAGAAGAACGCGCAGGAGCAACTCATTCAGAAAATCAAAGAGGCCGAGGCCGCCAAAGAAGCCGCACGCCTAGCTTCCGACCAAGCCGCTTACACTTCCATCAAAGCTGCTGAAGCCTCCAAGCAATCTGCCGAACTGCGCGCTCAAGAAATCCTCACCTTGGCCGACGCTCGTCAAGAATCCGCCACCAAGGACGCCGCTGCCGAAAAATCCCTCGCCGAAGGCAAAACCGCCACTTCCGCCGCCGTTGGACTTGGTGAAGCTCAAGTATCTCTCGCCAAAGCCGAAGCCTCGCAGAAGCAAGGCAGCGTCGATGCCGAGATCACGCAGCTTAAACTCGCTGCAGAGGCTGATGGCATCACCAAGAAGGCCCAGGCCATGAAGCTCCTCGAAAATGCCGGTCGCGAGCACGAAGAATTCAAGCTCACGCTCGAAAAAGACAAGGCCATCGCTCTTGCCGAGATCCACATTCAAAAAGACATCGCCGCCGCACAGGCCGGTGTGCTCGGAGAAGCCATGAAATCGGCCAAGATCGAAATCGTTGGCGGCGAAACTCAGTTCTTCGACAAGATCACCAACGCCATAGGCAACGCCCGCGCCATTGACCGCATGGTCGAAGGAAGTCGCACTCTTTCCGATGTGAAGGAGACCTTCTTCAACGGTGATCCTGATTACTTCAAAGCCCAATTGAAGACCATCGTCGATCAATTTGGTCTCACCGCCGAAGACACCAAGAACCTCACCTTGTCAGCCCTCTTCACAAAGCTGATTGGCCTCAATCCTGACGCCACCACTGTGAACAAACTCACCAGCATGATCGGTGCCGCCAGCCGATTTGGTCTGACCGAACAAACGGTGGCTGGATTGCTCACCGCAAAGGCTGTGAAGAAGTAATATGGAACGCCGACATTTCGTCGTCAGTGAAGAACTCTAAGCCGACGGCCCGTCGGCACTCCATATGGCTGATCCCACACCACCTCCCGCAAACTCTTCGCCCCAGCTCGAAGCTGGCGCTTACGAAGTCATTCGTCAGCGCTTGAACAAGCACGGCTCTGAACTCCAGCGTCGGCTCGATCTTCTTACCAACGATCGTAAAGCTGAGTTCGGTGGTATCGAGACGGCATTGCTGACGACGACGCGCCTCACCACGGACAACAACTGCGTGCCACGTGCTATGGCGGCTATTGGGCCGAAACGCTTTTTGTTTGGCTACAATGTCCATCTCGGGCTTCGCACGACGATGAAGATCGAGGATGTCTTCGCCGTCGTAGACTATCAGGATGGTGATCACAGCTTCCATACCAACAAAGATGCCATCCTTGGCGATGCTCAGTTCGCCGAGGACTTCGCTTACCTCTACAACTACTACAAGCACGCCACCTTCCTGAAGTTTCACCGCATCGGGCCGCACCTCTATATGGGCTTTCAGGTGGGACAGCGAGCGACGGAGGTCAAAACATTCAAATGGCTCGTCGATGATGAAAAGGGCACGCTGAAATACCTCGGCAACCGCAGTGATCACGAGTTCGTTTTTCCCACGCCTCAGGAGTTCGTCTGGAAGAAGGCTACGCGTGACATGTATCGCCACGGCGAGCATCCGCACATCAGCATTGAGGATCGTGTTTTCGTCGAGACCATCGGCGGCGACCTCACGGTCAAAGTCGAAAACAACACCGCCACGGGTCGTGGTATCTACAACGAACTCGTCGATAACAAAGATCAGACACTCGACGATGCCGAAGTGCATTACGCCATCGTCGGCAACCTTATCCTGATGAAGGTGCTGCCGTATCAGGAGAAGACCTGGCGCCACCTCGTCTTCAATGAACGCACGAGAGAGGCACATCGCATCGACAGCATCGCGGAAAGCTGCGTGCTGTTGCCGGATGATCATGGCATCCTCTTTCCTCACGGTTACGTGCTGCAAACCGGCGAAGTTCGCCGCTTCGATACTGGATTGCCACCAATGCGTTTCGAGAAGCGCATCTCGGCTGCGAATGGTGAGGACACGCTGTTTGTGTTCTCGCATCTCGAGAGCGGCTCTTACTTGCTTCTTAGCTACAATCTCATCACGCAGAGCATCGCCACACCGCAGCCATGCCATGGCTTCAGCCTCTTCCCTTCGGGCGAGCTTGTGCTCTTTGATGCCGACGCGGAGCCACGCAAGCACCACGTCATTCAGATCTGGCGCACGCCGTTTCTCACCGCCGATATCAGCGAGGCCAAGGCGTCCCAGACTTTCCTTAGCAAGATCGGCAACGCTGAAATTGTCCGCGCCATGGCTGAATGCCGCGGTGTGCTCACGTTGCTGGCGAAGGACGATTCGTTCTCAGGTCTTTATGTCGAACTCGTGCGCTCCTGCGGCGATATTTCCGACAGTTACTTTTGGGTAGGCAAAGAAGAGGCGCACAATCTCAAGGAGACACTCACCGAGGTCAAAACGACCGCTGAGGCTGCTCTTGGTGAGTTTGAAAAAGTGCGCCGCATGAGAAAGACGGCGGCGGACCAAACCATAGCGCTGCAAGAAAAGTCACACAAGGCTCTCGGCTCTGCAGCAAACACCGATCCGAGCGATATCCTCGGCTTTGTGCAGCTCTTAACCACGCTACGTGAGCTGCGTGGTCAAATCATCGCTCTGCGTGATGTGCGCTACAGCGATGCGGCGGTGATCGACCAAATGGACAAATCGGTAGCCGAGGGAGCGGACAAGCTTAGCGCCAAGTGCGTGGCATTCCTGCTCAAACCAGAGGCGCTCGATCCGTATCGAAAACAAATCAGCGAACAGCAGGCTCGTGTCCCGACGTTGGCCAAGGTCACCGAGGCTCAAGAAGTCGAAGACGCCCTGGCCAAATCCAGCAGCGAACTGGAGATGCTCACCGCAATCGTCAGTGGCCTAAAGATTCAAGATGCCACAGAGACAACGCGCATCATTGAAGGGATCAGTACGCTTTTTGCGCAACTCAATCAGGTGCACAGTGTCTTGCGAAACCGCCGCAATGACTTGGCGAAGACCGAAGGTGCGGCTCAATTTCAGGCGCAGCTCAGCTTGCTCAGTCAGAGTGTGCTGAACTACCTCGAAGTGGCAACCACGCCGGAAAAGTGTGATGAATCGCTCACTCGTGTACTGGTGCAGATCGAGGAGATGGAGACCAAGTTCTCCGACTTCGATGACTACGCTGCCGAGTTGATCAAGAAGCGCGAGGAAGTGCAGACGGCCTTTGAATCTCGTCGCCAAAGCCTCACCGATGCCCTGAATCGTCGCTGCGGCAGCCTTGGGCAGTCTGCGGAGCGCATTCTGACGAGCATTCGCAATCGTTTGGCCAATTTTGCCAAGCCTGAGGAAGTCCACGCCTGGCTAGCTGCGGATGCCATGGTGGCCAAGCTGCGCGACCTCATCGAAGAACTGCGCAAGCTTGGCGATAGCGTGCGAGCTGATGAACTAGGCACGCGGTTGAAGACCGTGCAGCAGGACTCACTGAAACAGATCCGTGATAAGTCAGAGATCTTTGTCGGTGGCGGAGATTTGATCCAACTAGGCCAGCATCAGTTCAGTGTGAACAAGCAGCCACTTGAGCTGGCTATCTTGCCACGTGATGGCGGATTAGCCTTTCACCTCACCGGCACACGCTTTTTTGAGAAGGTCGAGAACACCGAACTGGAAAACCAGCGCAGTGTCTGGGATCAAGCCGTCGTCTCGGAGAATGAGCAGGTTTATCGCGCTGAATATCTTGCCTGGCAGATGCTGAAATCGAATAGCGAAGACGTGTCGGCTTTCATGGCCCAACGCTATGACGAAGGCTATACCAAGGGCGTGCATGACCACGATGCCGCTTTGTTTTTGAAGCCGCTGCGGGAGATGCAGGCTGCACTAGGTCTTCTGAAGCATTCACCAACCGCACGCGGTTATGCGCGGCTGTTCTGGCATGCTTGGAGTGAAGACACAGATAAGAAGGCTCTTTTTTCACGCATGCAATCCAAGGGCCGGATGCGAGAGTTTTTTGGCGAAAAGACCGTGCATCCTGATGAAGCTCTTCTGAAACGCATCTTTGCTTTTGCAGCGGTGGATGCACTTCCTGTCGCCGCGTGCCTGCTCGATGAATTGCAGTCAAAAACGCACTTCACACGCTCAGCCGCTGCTTTGGAGATGCTACGCGCATTCCGAAAGGAACTGACTGCGAAACGGGCAGTGAAGGACTTCGAAGGAACGATGAGCGAACTCGCAGCACAGCCGCTGCTGGCCTTTGAGATTGCTTTGGAGTGGCTGACGGCCCTGAATCCGAATGCAGATCGTGGTATGTTAATCGAAACGGCGGCGATGGTCGTCACCAATGATCAACCACCTGCCGCAACACCAACGGAGCCTGTCTCTCGCGTGACGATCAGCGGTTTCACCGGTACGCATGGCCGAATCAGCGAAGCGAAGATGGAACTCGATTACCATGAGTTCACCACACGCCTGCAAAGCTACGAAAGCTCAGTCGTGCCTGCCTTTACGGCTTTCCAAAAGCTGAAGCACTCATTAGCGGAAGCGCGGAGGAAGGATCTGCGACTGGATCAGTTCAAAGCAGGCGTGCTCAGCTCGTTTG
This sequence comes from Verrucomicrobiaceae bacterium, assembly GCA_027489965.1. Lineage (GTDB taxonomy): Bacteria > Verrucomicrobiota > Verrucomicrobiia > Verrucomicrobiales > Verrucomicrobiaceae > Prosthecobacter. The sequence continues at coordinate 21,519 of JAIXZA010000110.1, read as the reverse complement.
TGCGGAATCGTCTAATCGATCAGGTCTATTTACCGCTCATCGGCGCGAATTTGGCCAAGCAACTCGGTGCCGCAGGCAAGGACACGCGCACGGACCGCATGGGCATGTTGCTGCTCATTTCACCGCCAGGTTATGGCAAAACGACGCTGATGGAATACATCGCCAGCAGACTCGGCATCACGCTAGTGAAGATCAACGGACCAGCACTGGGGCATCAGGTGACATCGCTTGATCCGAGTGAAGCGCGCAATGCCTCAGCGAGGGAGGAAATCGAGAAGCTGAACCTCGCCTTCGAGATGGGTGACAATGTCATGATTTATCTTGATGACATCCAGCACACGAACCCCGAGTTTCTACAAAAGTTCATCCCACTGTGCGACGGCACTCGCAAAATCGAAGGCGTCTTCAAAGGCGAAGCAAAGACCTACGACCTACGCGGCCGCAAAGTGGCTGTGGTGATGGCGGGCAATCCCTACACCGAGATCGGTGGCAAATTCCAGGTGCCAGACATGCTGGCAAACCGCGCCGACACCTACAATCTCGGCGACATTCTCGGCGGACATCAAGAGGTCTTCAAAGATAGCTACATCGAGAACGGACTCACCAGCAATACCACGCTGGCTCGCATTGCAGCGCGCAGTCACAAAGATGCACTTGCCGTGCTCAAAATTGCTCAGACCGGCACACGTGAAGGCGTGGAGTTTGAAGGCAGCTTCAGTGCTGAAGAGATCAATGATGCCGTAGCTGTGATGGAGAAGCTGCTGCATGTGCGTGAAGTCATTCTGCGAGTGAATCAGCAGTACGTGGCTAGCGCGGCGATGGAAGACGCTTACCGCGTGGAGCCGCCATTCAAGCTACAAGGCAGCTACCGCAACATGAACAAGATCGCGGAAAAAATCCTGCCGCTCATGACCGACAAGGAAGTGGCGCAACTCATCGCCGATCATTATCGCGGTGAGGCACAAACGCTCAGCGGTGCGGCCGAATCGAACCTACTGAAGTGGCGTGAGATCAATGGCTTGGCGACTGAAGAAGACAAAACACGATGGGACGAGATCAAGCGCACCTTTAAGCGAAATCTCCTCACCGGCGGCGCAGGCGAGAATGATCCGATCAATCGCATCACGGGTCACATGAATGCGTTCACCGTGGGCTTGGAGAAGATCGAGCAAGCGATGAACAAGCCCACGCTGTCAGACCTGACGATGGAGCGGCTACAGAAGATCATCGAAGGCCTGCGAGCCGTTCCAGTGAATGTGGAGATCAAAGTTCAGCCAGTGGAGAAACAGGAAGAAGGTGGCCTGCCTGTCGATATCAGCAGTGACGTGAAGCAAGAGTAACCGAATCAGTTAGCCACTTGATTGAGTGCTTCCGACACATTGTCCACGCTGAGTAACTCAGGAAGAATGACAGGATCTGCCTTACCGGGAAGATAAAGCACATTCACGGGCACGGCAGCTTTGCCAAGATCTGACAAGGCTTTCGTGATGCGTGGATCTTCGTTGGTCCAGTCGGCTTTCAAGAGCACGATCTTTTTATCAGCGATGAGTTTCTGCAAAGCGGCGTCTTTATAGACACGCTTATTCACCTGACAAGTGAAGCACCACTTGGCGGTGTAATCGATATAGACTGCTTTGCCTTCTCTACGGAGCTTTTCAACCGTCTCTGGTGACCAATATCCCCAGTCATGTTCTGCATTCTTCTCAACCTTTGGCCAACCAAAAGTCATGCCACCGACCAAGCAGCCAAGAGTCAATAGAACAGCAATCAAGCGAGTGCGCGATGGCTTATGCGGCAGGGACCAGCGCCCGTAGATCCAGCAGCCAAGCGCGATGATGACGAGACTAAAAAGCAGGAATAACAGAGGCTGCCCTTCGATCATGCCAGTGAGAACCCAGGCCAGAAAAGCGACTGTTCCAAAGAGCAGGAAGGACATCGCTTGCTTAAAGCTTTCCATCCAAGCACCCGGACGCGGCAGGGCGGAAACCAGACTCGGAACCAGAGAGAGAACCAGGAACGGACTGGCGAGTCCAATCCCGATCATCGTGAACATGAGCATGGCCTGAGGCGCTGGAAGCGTGACAGTGTAACCCAAGGCCGAGCCAAGGAATGGGGCGGAACAAGGCGTGGCAACCACCGTGGCAAGAAGACCTGAGAAGAATGAGCCGCTAAGCCCGTGCTTGGCTTGCAATTCAGACCCAACACCAACGGCCGAAGTGCCAATCTCAAACAGGCCCGCCATGTTTAAACCAAAGATGAGAAAGAAGACGCAAAGACCATAAACGAAGCCGGGCGACTGCAGTTGAAAGCCCCAGGTCTTTCCTAATGCAATCACCAAACCACCCAGTCCCCAGAAGCAGAGTAAGATACCGAGTGTGTAAGATAGGCCATGAAGGAGAACCTGCTTTTTATCTTCTCCAGCCTGCTCAACGACACTCATGATCTTGATCCCAAGAACAGGAAAAACACAGGGCATGACATTAAGAATCAAGCCGCCAATGAAAGCGAAAACGAGATAGCCAAAAAAGGAACGTTCGATGGACTTGACTGCCATCCCTTTGACCGCAGCAGGTTCGGCAGCCTGCGCTAGGCCAAACACATCCACTGCGGCAGGATCAAACTCGACCTTATCCGAAAGCAGAATCGTCAGCATGGCCTCAGGCTTCACAGGCATGCAGTTTTCAGGATTGCAGGCTAAGGCATCCACCTTGACCGAAATTTGGCGGGTATCGCCAGCCTTACCTGATGCCGTCATCTTGGCGGGTAGATAAACGGTGCCTTCATAACCTTGGGATTTTTTTCCATCGGTAGATTCGACTTCCTTCGTCGCTGGCCAGGGCAGTTCCTCAACGGTCCAGCCCTCAGGCAATGTCCACTTCAGTTTCGTGGGTTTACCGATCACTTCTGGCGGCAATTCTTTGCCATAAGTATGCCAATGTTCTTCATGGATCAGCTTTACAGCGACTCGGAAAGATTGACCTGGAACGGCAGACTTCACCTCGGAGACAATAGAAGCCTTCACTTTGGCTGAGCCATCACTGCCAATGGGATTGAACTGGCCGTTTGCCGAACTAAGCAGGCCGAGAGATAACAGCAAAAGACGAATGACAGAATGATTCATGGGTTTGAACTAGTACGAGACATGAGATGTCGATTTATTCCAGCAATGATCTCATCATGAAAACAGGGCAGCCAAATCATGGCTGCCCTGTTCCAAAGCGAACTTAATTACGCCTCGGCTGAGGATTCGTCAGCGGGTGTGATACTCACATCGACTGATTCGCCTGTGACGACTTCATCCGTTGTGGCCTCATCAGCGACTTCATCTTCTTCATCAGCGATGACAGTAGCCACGTCTTGGATGGTCTCGTCCTTCTTGAGGTCCATGAGCTTCACGCCCTGAGCATTACGCCCAGTTTCGCGGATACCTTTTTCACCACCAACACGGATACGAACATTTTGACCTTTGCTCGTGATGAGCATCAGTTCATCGTCATCATGCACCGCCATGGCTGCCGCAACTTTGCCTGTTTTTTCGGTAACATTCAGAGTGGTTACTCCTTTACCACCACGATTGATGAGGCGGTATTCTTCAAACGGCGTGCGTTTGCCCAAGCCTTTTTCAGAAACCACGAGAAGCTGTTTGTTTGGCTCCACGGCTGTGAGTGAGACGAGGTAGTCGCCCTCTTCCAAACGAATGCCACGGACACCGATGGAGTTACGACCTACGGGACGAATGTCAGTCTCTTCACATTGGAGACACATGCCTTCGTGGGTAACAAAACAAACATTGCTTTTACCATCCGTGAGCACCACATCGACGAGGTCATTACCCTCTTCGATGTTGATGGCGATCATGCCAGCTTTGCGATAATTTTTGAAGGCATCAAGCGCGGTCTTTTTGACTGTGCCATCACGAGTGGCAAAGAGCACAAACTTCTCGGGGCTCCACATGGCTTCGTCTTCAACACCCTGTGCCTCAAGGCGCAGAACGCTGTTGATCTTCTCTTCTGGGCCAAGGTTGAGGACATTTTTAATGCTGCGTCCTTTGCCAGTGCGTGGTGCCTCTGGGAGCTGATATACACGTTCCACATAGACTCGTCCAGTATTGGTAAAGAAGAGCAGGAAGTCATGCATGTTGGCGCTGAAGAGCGTCTCCACGAAATCATTCTTGTCTTCCTTCGATTGGGCCTCACGGGCTTCCATGCCTTTCAACCCCTTGCCGCCGCGAGCTTGCAGACGGTACTCAGTCGTAAGCGTGCGCTTCACGTATCCGAAGTGAGTTAGCGTAACGATGTTAGCATCATTCGGAATGAGGTCGATCGTCTCGATACCGCCGCCGGTAGCGTCGATGCGAGTGAGACGGCCATTACCATGCTTAGCTTTGATGACATGAAGCTCATCTTTGATGATGGTAAGAACACGATGCTCATGAGCGAGGATGTCCATGAGATCGGTGATCGTGGCCAGCAATTCATCGTAGTCGGCCTTAATCTTATCCCGCTCCATACCGGTGAGCTGGTAGAGGCGGAGCTCCAGAATCTGGTCCACTTGGGTATCCGTGAAGACATAACTATCTCCCTGAATACTAGGCTGTCCGCGAATGAGGATCCCCAGACGCATGGCAGTCTCTGTACTGAACTGGTAGGCTTTCAATCCGGCACGAGCTTCATCGCGATTGCGACTGTCACGGATGATCTTGATGAAGTCATCGAGATGGCCAAGCGCGAGAAGGTAGGCCTCCAGTTTCTCTGCCTGCTGTTCCGCTTTTTTCAAAAGGAACTTCGTGCGACGAATAATGACCTCACGACGATGCTCGATGTAGCAAGCGATGGCGTCTTTGATGCTGAGCACACGAGGACGACCGCCATCAATAGCCAGCATGTGAATGCTGAAGCTGCTCTCCAATGCGGTGAACTTGTAGAGATTGTTCAGCACGACCTGTGGACGTGCATCGCGTTTTAGATCAACGACGACACGAGTGTTTTCATCCGATTCATCACGCACGGCAACAATGTCGGTGATGACCTTTTCATTGGCTAATTCAGCAATCCGTTTCACCAACTCAGCGCGGTTTACGTTATACGGAATTTCAGTGATGATGATCTGTTCACGACCATTGGTTTCTGTGATTTCAGCCTGACCACGAACACGGACGCTGCCGTGGCCCGTCTCCATGTATTCGCGGATACCATCCAGCCCGTGAATCACACAACCTGTCGGGAAGTCGGGGCCTTTGATGAACTGGCTGAGTTCACTCACCGTGATACTCGGATTGTCAATCTGCGCACAGACACCATCGACGATTTCGCCCAGATTGTGCGGGGGCATATTTGTGGCCATACCCACAGCGATACCAGTTCCGCCATTGACGAGTAGATTAGGGAAAGCGGCAGGGAAAACGGTTGGCTCAGTTAGACGCTCATCGTAATTGGGAACAAAATCGACCGTATCCTTTTCCATGTCGGACATGAGTGTGCCGCCGAGTGGCGTCATGCGGGCTTCCGTATAACGCATGGCAGCTGGCGGGTCACCTTCCACCGAACCAAAGTTTCCTTGAGGATCGATCAATGTCTCACGCATGGCCCAGGGCTGGCCCATGTGGACGAGTGTCGGATAAATGACCGCTTCACCGTGCGGATGGTAGTTACCCGAGGTGTCACCGCAAATTTTGGCGCACTTCATCTGCTTCTTGGGCGGATAAAGACCGAGTTCATGCATGGCATAAAGAATGCGCCGCTGAGATGGTTTCAGCCCATCTCGCACATCGGGTAATGCACGAGCGATGATGACTGACATCGAGTAATCAAGAAAGGAGTTCTTGACCTCGTCAGCGACAGAGATGGGGCGGGTGTTGGATTCTTGCATGGAGTGAGAAGGGATGGGAAAGTGTTTAATTCAGAGGCGCTAAGCGAAGTCAGGCAGCAGATAGGCGGAGTTTTTCGAGGATCATTTCGCGAGTTTCCTGATCAGGGGCGTGCTTTTGAATGAACTCCAGCACCTCTACATAGTCGTAAGCTTTGCAGTTCAACCCCTCGCGCATAAATTCAATGTCTTTGGGGCGACCAGCTTCGAGTTTATTGTAGGCCAAGTCCAGGTGGTGGAGGACATAGACTTCGATATCATCCACCTTGAGTTGCACAGCACGCTCTTGCCAGCCTGATGGTTGTGTCATTAAGGTCCACTCTCCTACACGCTCGATGTAGAAACCATTCTCTATGAAAAAAGAAGATTCAGCAGCTACAGTACCATCTAAGGCAGCCCAATTATCGACTTTAGTTTCATCAAAGGGCGCAAACAAATCAATAACGCCCGTGCGGCGAAGATTATCCGAACTAGCAGGAAGTGTCACCGCCACGGAACCACGCCCTACGACAATGAACTGTTTTTCAGAATAGACTTCAGCAGCCTTCCTTATCGCGATCTCAAAAGAAGCGAACGTCAGAGGTTTGGCGTTGGTGATGTCTTGACCCATCGTAATTCAGGCGTTGTCCAGACTAGCAGATTGATGACGAGCGAAAGGCGATGTCTCACGCAGATGTCGAGTCCCCTCTGACTGATCGCGCAGAAGATCGGCAATCTCAGAAATAGATCGTTCACGCAAGATCTCGTCCCACTCATGAAGTGCCCAATGCAGTGCTGAATGAGCGGGACTATTTAAAAAGCGATCCACATAAATCCTAGCCTGACTGAGTGACTCAGGATGGGTTGAAATGTAATCAGCAAGCTCCAACAGTCGTATTTTTTCGCGATCCTCAATGATACGCGCCTGACGGGTCTTTTCGGCCCGCAATGCAACCATGACTTCGGGCACCGCATTCAGCGGCGCTCCTAGATTCATGATGCTAGCAGGAAGAGGCATTTAGATCAGACGTCGAGGTTTCTCACGTTCAGGGCGTTCTCCTCAATGAAGTGCTTTCGAGGCTCCACAACATCACCCATGAGAATGGTGAAGATGCGCTCGGCCTCGTGGGCATTGGTTTCATCGAGTTTGATCTGGAGGAGTGTGCGCTTATTCGGGTCCATGGTGGTCTCGAAGAGTTGCTTGGCGTTCATTTCACCCAGACCTTTGAAGCGCTTGATTTCCATCCCGCGTTTACCGATTTCCATGACCTTGTCGAGGATGCCAGGGATGCTGAAGACGGGGTGAACTTTAGCATTATCGCCATCGCCTTCGATGACTTCAAACAGGGGCTTGTCCTGGCTGCTAAAGTGATCGACATGCAGGCCAAGTTCGTCCAACTGCACAAAGCGGCGCTTCATGCCATGGGCTTCATGAATCTCGATCAAACGTGCACGGCGATGCGCTTTCGGAGCCGCCTGGCCATCTGGATCAACCTCGGGTTTACCAAAAAGGTGCAGGTCACTGTTTTCGTGGGCAAAGGCAGCAAGCTGCTCGTTACCAAGGAAGTATTTGATGCTGACTTCGTTACCTTCGCGAATGGTCACCAGGTAATGCGGAAGGTTGCCAGTGACTTCATCGCGGGCCTGAAGATAGGCTTCAAAATCACCACCATGACGACGAATGATGTCGGCGAATTTAGCCACTGGCACGAGCTGCTCTAGGATGGCTTTGAGTCGATCATCCGCCACTTTGCTGCCATCCGCCATGTTACGCAGGCTGATTTCGCCAGAACCCATTTCCAGAAGCATGGCTTCCATCTGCGCATCGTCCTGGACGTATTCCTCACGCTTCTTACGGGTCACCTGATACAGCGGTGGCTGAGCGACATAAATGTGACCACCTTTGACCAACTCTGGCATCTGCCGATAGAAGAAGGTTAGCAAAAGAGTGCGGATATGAGAGCCATCGACGTCGGCATCGGTCATGATGACGATTTTATGATAGCGAAGTTTGGCAATGTTAAAGGAGCCTTCGACCTCACTGTCACCACCGATACCGGTGCCAATGGCGGTGATCATGGTCTGGACTTCCTTGTTTTGCAGAACCTTTTCAAGCCGAGCTTTCTCGGTGTTGATGAGCTTTCCACGCAGCGGAAGGATGGCTTGATTGTGACGATTACGGCCCATTTTAGCGGAGCCACCGGCGGAGTCACCCTCGACAATAAACAGCTCAGTCTTGGACGGATCACGCTCAGAGCAGTCAGCTAGTTTTCCGGGCAGACCACCACTGCTCATGGCGTCTTTGCGGATCGCTTCACGCGCCTTACGGGCAGCTTCACGGGAGCGTGCGGCGATGATGATGTTATTGATCACCGTCACAGCAATTTCCGGCGTCTCATCAAAGAAGCGCATCAGGCCTTCATAGACGATGGAGCTAACCACGCCTTCGACCTCGCCATTAACGAGCTTCACTTTCGTCTGGGAATTGAAGCGCGGGTTCGGCAACTTCACGCTGAGCACACAAATCAGACCTTCTCGGCAGTCATCACTTTCGATGTCCGGCAGTTTGTCTTTGAAGCTCTTCGGATTGTTATTGATGTAGGCTTTGACCGCGCGGGTAAGGGCAGCCTTCAGACCGCTGTAATGCGTGCCACCGTCTGGATTTGGGATCGCATTGGCAAAGCACAGGGTTTGCTCACTCAGTCCCTTGTTCCACTGCAAAACGCAGTCCACGAGGATGAATTTATTTTTGTCATCAATGACGACCTCACGACGACCCGCGAGGGCGATGGCGTCTGGGTGGATCTTATCTTTATCGGCACCGAGTTCGCGAACGAACTGCTTCACACCTTCTTGATAGAAGAGGGTTTCTACACGTGGAGTCTCGCTGCGTTCGTCCGTCAGGGTGATTTTGATCCCTGGATTCAGGAAGGCCAACTCACGCAGACGCACCAGCAGACGCTCGAAGACGAAAACGGTGGTCAGGGTGAAAATGGTGGCATCTGGGTAGAAGGAGATCTTGGTGCCAGTGGCTTTTGGATCGTCCAGCACGCCGAGCACGGAGAGAGGCTCGGTGGTTTTCCCACGCTCGAATCCGATGGAGTAGATTTTGCCATCGCGGAAAACTTCACATTTGAACCAATCCGAAAGGGCATTCACGCATTTGGCACCGACGCCATGGAGACCGCCTGAAAATTCATAAGCTCCGTCACCAAATTTACCGCCGGCATGAAGACTGGTGAGCACGAGTTCCACGGTTGGAATGCCTGCCTTGGGATGCATTTCGACAGGAATACCGCGACCGTCATCCTGGAGGCTGATGGAGCCATCTGTATGGATATTGATCCAGATGTTTTTGCAATAACCCGCGAGGTGCTCATCGATCGAGTTATCGACGACTTCAAAAACGCAGTGGTGGAGGCCGCGTTCATCAGGATCTCCGATGTACATTCCGGGACGAAGGCGGACGGCTTCGAGCCCTTCCAATTTCTGGATTTGATCGGCACCGTAAGCTTGGTCAGCGGATACGGCGGTGGAGTTTGACTCAATGGAATCAATGATTTCGTCTGGCATAAAAGATGTCGGTTTGCCATCGACTGAATCTGTCCAAATTTACCACTTCAGAAACGTGCTCGATGGGCTGAGACAAAGGTTAGCAAGCTAGGACCTCATGCAAAGGCTTTTATGTCTATAAACCGGTCTTTTTTTGGGAGAAAAAAGTTGAAAGATCAGAACGCGAATTCGCTCTATCCCAAAACCCCAGCCCAATCGCTAGGCATACGCCAATCTCCCCTGGGTGATAGGGCCACGGAACCGACCTTTGGACCGTCGGGCATGGAGCTGCGTTTGAACTGATTTTGGGCAAATCGGCGCAGGAAAAGAGCCAGCCATTTATCGATCACGCCGCACTCATATTTGCTAGAAAAGGCGATGGCCGCGAGATAACGAATTTTGTCAGCCGAACAACCATGACGGACGAAATGGAAAAGGAAAAAGTCGTGCAGCTCATAGGGGCCGACGGTATCTTCGGTTTTTTGCTCCATTTTGCCGTCAGCGCCGACGGGCAGTAGCTCGGGCGAAATAGGCGTATCGATGATATCCTTCAAAATAGCTCCAGCCTCACCTGCATAGAGTTCTGTGGCGCACCAGTCGATGAGGTATTTCACCAGCGTTTTTGGCACGCCAGAATTGACGTGATACATGCTCATGTGGTCGCCATTGAAGGTGCACCAGCCCAGAGCGGCCTCAGATAAGTCACCTGTGCCAATAACGATGCCGCCGGTCTGATTGGCCACGTCCATGAGCACCTGGGTGCGCTCGCGGGCCTGAGCATTTTCATAGGTGATGTCATGCAGGTCAGAGGGATGACCGATGTCGCTGAAATGCTGCTCCACAGCGGCACGGATGCTGATCGTGCGCAGCGTGATACCGAGTGCCTGCGCCAATTGCTCGGCATTGCCTTTGGTTCGGGCTGTAGTGCCAAAGCCGGGCATGGTCACGGTCAAAGCAGCACTGCGAGGCATGTCGGCGCGATTCAGAGCCTCAATCATTACCAGCAGAGCCAGCGTGGAGTCTAGTCCGCCAGATAGGCCAAGCACGGCAGTCTTGCTCTTGGTTTGCCGCAGGCGGCGAGCCAACGCTGTGGCCTGGATAGCAAAGATCTCCTCACACACAGCGCGACGGTCAGCTCCAGCAGGCGGCACAAAGGGATGCGCAGAAACTTGGCGGAACAGTCCAGCTTTCAATCCAGGGGTCGCCCCCAGAGTGACGCTGATTTTGCGATAATCAGGCCGCGTTTCGTCATCGCGGAAAGCTGCGCTTTTTAGGCGCTCATGAGCTAGGCGCTGCAGATCCACATCCACGACCACATCACGAGTGGCAAAGCTGAAACGCTCCGTTTCACCAAGTAACGCACCATTTTCAGCGACCAAACCATGGCCAGAATAAACCGTGTCCGTAGACGACTCCCCTGCCCCTGCGCTAGCATAAACATAGGCGGCCAGGCAGCGCGCCGACTGTTGAGTGACAAGGGTGCGGCGATATTGCACCTTTCCGAGGACCTCATTGCTGGCCGAAGGATTCACCAAAACGGTGGCCCCAGCGAGCGCTGCTAAGCTAGAGGGCGGAACCACGGTCCATAGGTCTTCACAGATCTCGACCCCGACGACGAAATTCGGCAAGTCAGCCACCTCGAAAAGTAGATCTACGCCAATCGGCACACCAGCCACCTCCGTGGCACGCAGCGTGGCCGCAGGGGAAAACCAGCGGCGCTCATAGAACTCGCCTGAATTTGGCAGAAAACTCTTGGGCACATAGCCCAAAACACGGCCATCCCCGATCACCGCAGCCACGTTATAGAGTCGGCTTTCTAAGGCCAAAGGCAGACCAACGACCGCCAAACAGCCTAGGTCGGCACTTGCTGCTGCAATTTCCGCCAAAGCGCTCAGCGCCTGTTTTTGTAGCGATGAAAAGTGGAACAGATCCGCGCAGGAGTAGCCAGCCAGGCAAAGTTCTGGAAAAACCACCAGACGGCAGCCATTGCCAGCTAGACGCCGCATTTCCAGAGTCAAAATGGCCATATTGGCCGAAACATCCCCGAGCTTCAGCTCAGGGGAAACAGCCGCCACACGGGCAAAACCGTGGTTTTCGGACTGACAATCGGGCTGGATCTGGGCTGACATGAAAAAAGACATAACACAGTTCAGCCGGATGGAAACCCTCAGTCCACGCCAGAACTTAGAGTCTAAATCAAACCATTCCTCCAGGGCTGATGATGCAGTAGAGAACGGCAACAGTAAGCTTTATGTCAAAATGCGGTTTAATCTTGCGCAGTTGACTATAAATACTATAATTCAAAACAAATGCTGCAACGTCTTATCACATGGTCTGTTCTCGCTGGGGTCCTCCTCGCGGGAGGTCTCATGGCGCATAAGCAAGGCCTAACTTCTGCGATCCAGGAGAAAGCCCATTCTTGGTACACCGGAGAAAACATGGCCACCTCCTACACCAAGTTCCGCGTGGATCTCGTGGATCGGCTCAATTACGCTCGAATCGCCAATAAACAGGAAATAATACGGGTGGACCCAGAGCTTGATGCCTGGATGGCGACCAACTTCCCGACCATGGCCATGGAGGACATGAATACGGTGACAAAGCAGATTCAGACCGCACTTCCGCGCTATTATCGTGTCAGCGTCTGCACAGCAACAGGTCCATCCCTTAAATTACTGCTAGATCAATTCCAAGAGTTCTCATCCAAGACAAATCCAGAAATGTCACACCTGGGCTGCGCCATCCGCTCCTCTGTGGGTGGACTCACTCAGCAGGCACTAGTGATCGTGGGTCAGCGCCTACGCGATTTCAGCCCAGAAACCCTCACACAAAAAAAGGATGACGCGTATTTCAGCCGCTGCCTGCACTGCAAGCACCCACACATCGTCCGAGTCTCACGTGCCCAGCACAGCCTGGGGCTGGAATGCCCAAACTGCCGACGGACCTACGCTGTTGTAGCCTCTGATCAGAAAGGCCAATTCCGCTACGTGAATGAGTTCCTCACGGGATACGCACCACCAGCTGTCTTTAATAAGGATCTGTCGCGCTATTTCCAGCTCATGACCATTTGCTCAGCCGTTCATGGTAACTGCATCTACACTCGTGATCCAGGGGTGAAAAAAGACGCGACAGATGCCTGGCAGACAAGTTTAGAAACTCAGCGCCTGGGCCAAGGTGACTGTGAAGACTCCGCGATCTACCTCTGCGACTGGCTCCTGACGCGGGGCTTCAACGCCCGTGTTGCTTTAGGCAGATACGGCGACCTCGGCGGCCATGCTTGGGTCGTGGTGAAGCTGGAAGATCGTGAGTATCTCTTGGAGTCCACTGAGGCTATGCCTGACCCGAGCAACCCACCCCTTGTCTCAAAAGTCGGTAGCCGTTATGTGCCAGAGATCCTCTTTGACAGGTTCGCCATCTACGCACGCAGCACCCCTGGTCAGACCTGGAAAAACGAATATTTTTCCCCAAAAACCTGGACCCGGGTGGAACCACGTTCACTGACACCTGAAAGCAAACCGATGCCTTCCGGATTTGCGCAGAATGCCGACCCGACAGAGGTCGATCCATCCCGAGTCGCCCGCACCAGCCAGCCCAATCCAGCCGCAGCTCCCTTCATGGAATTAGAAGAGATTCCTCGTGATGCTGCCGTCTGGAAGATGCCCCTGCCCATGAGTGCGGGGGGTAAGTGAGGCCCTTGCACTGAGTGAACGCCCCGCTACGGTCCACCATGCGCCGCGCCATCTATCCAGGAAGTTTTGACCCCATCACCAATGGGCACCTCGACGTGCTTCAGCGTGCCTCAGGGCTTTTTGATGAGCTCATCGTCGCTGTCGCCCGTGACAATGCCAAACAGAGCCTCTTCACCGTCGAAGAGCGTGTGGAGCTTCTCCAAGCCGCCACTGAGCACCTACCTAATTTGAAAGTGATGCCCTTTGAGGGTTTGCTGGTCGATTTCGCCCGCCAACAACAGGCCATGGCTCTCGTCCGAGGTTTGCGTGCGGTGAGTGACTTTGAATTCGAGTTCCAGCTCGCTCTCATGAACCGGAAACTGGAGCCAAATCTTGAAACCATGTTTCTCATGCCACGGGAAGAGCTTACCTACATCAGCAGCCGCCTCGTGAAGGAAATCGCCCGTCTTGGTGGCAATGTGAATCAGTTCGTGCCACCACATGTGGTCGCCGCGCTCAAGGCCAAACAGGCTAAGGCCCAGTAACCCTGAGTCGCAGGAAAAGGCGATCTTTACCAACGGTCGAAATAACAGCACGCTTCAGTTCTGTCTGTAAATCCAGACTTTGCAGCGTGCTAGCAGCTGGCATGAGCGACCAGGAAACCATATCTTCCGACCATTCAGGGATGATTTGAGTGCCACTGAGCTGCACACGCTGACGGTAATCAAACCGTAACTCATTCTGCAAACGATCTGCCACCGGCAGCTGAGTAGCGCTCGACATTTCAGGATTCGTATTCATGGCAAACTCCACCAAATTCTGCAATCCGTCCGCATCTGGATCGTCCGTAGCCGCCGTGCTGGCAGAGACCCAAACTCGCGCAGCCTGCCACATGGCATAAGTCGTGGACTGAGGCATCAAACTCACCCCCATGAGGATTGGGTCGTGATCACTGCTACGGAAAGGCGTGCCCACGTTCACCAGCAAATGAGCAGCGCTTTTGTTCTCCGTGTTGTAGTCATAAAAGGCAGGCTCATCTGCGTTGATGTGCCAGTGACCGCCGCTGAGGATCTGTGAGTCTAAGCTGCTAGTCGCAAAAGCGTGATCCAATCGACCTCGAAGCTCCGTATTCCGGTAGCTGTAATCGTTCGCGTCAAAGCGGGCGCTCTGATCTGCATAACCAAATGCACGCAACACATCCAGCGGATCTTCTTCTCCGAGAGAGTTGAGATCACCCAGAATGAGCATGTCATTTTCCCCGGTAAGAGTGGCGATGCTTTGTAGCCATGCGTGGAGCCGATTAGCCTGTTGTTTGCGTAGATCGTTCCAAGCTCCTTGCCCATCATTTTGATCGATATTCAGGCCCGAAGCACCGCTGGATGATTTAGATTTCCAGTGATTCAAGCACCCGAGAAACCGCTCGCCTGTGCTTTTTTCGATAAAGACCTGCGCTAGCGGTTGTCTCAGTGGGTTTGGTGTATTCCAGACGCTGTCGCCATCAGAATAACAAGGCCCAAAAAGACTGACTTTAGAGGCGCGGTATAGCCACAAACAGCGGATGGCATCTCCGCCGACTCCATTCACTGGTGCGGCGACGAGTGTGTAATCGTCTGTTACGGCAGCATTCAGAGCGGTAATGAGGTCACTCACGGCACCACTGGTATTTTGGATTTCCATCAGCCCAAGAATATCTGCGTCCAGCCCCATGAGAGCGGAGATAATCTTGTCCTTCTGGCGCTGAAACTCGACAGCATTGTCTGCACCACGGTCATTACTTCCACCAAAAGTGGTGAAGTAGTTCAACACATTCATAGCCACAACCTTTAATCTTCCTGTAAGCGCAGGTGGTGCGGTTGGGCGTGGATTCGTGTCTGCAAAAGTAACTGCACCTGTTGGCTGTACGCGATAGCGCCCATTGCTGAAACTTAGAATACCAGTAAGGCCAGTCACCGTATCCCCACAGCGGCGGGTGTTTTGGGCATTCAAATAGGGTGTGGGAAATGGATAAACCGACGTGCTAGCATCATCTAAAACAAGGGTCCGAAGTGTCGTTGCTGAAGCTTGAGCCGTGATTGCAGCGACGTTGGAGTTGCCACTAGTACTCGTGCCACTGGCAGGTGCATCATTAGGGTCGATGAACTCCGTCGGCTCGATCAGCGGACCCTCAGCAGCAAGGATGAGTTCGCCATTACGGGCGTAGTTGAAGGTGAAGTTGGAGCTTGTGCTTGTGGAAGTGACGTGCAGCGCCTGCGGGAAGCGCACACTCATGCCTTCGAGGGGTTCCAGTGAGGTCGTGGTGAGCATGGGCAATGCAGCATCTGTAAGTGCTGGCAGTGAAATAGTCCCATTTAGGCTAAGGGCAGACACATTAGAAAGCTGCGTCTGGGATCCAAATTCTGCTGCTGTGGCAGTAAGCGTGACCAGATCACCTACACTCACAGGACCACTACCTTGAGAACTAAAGTCATAGACAAAGAGCCCCTCCGAAGTAGCTGCATTGGCGTCAACATCCGCTGCCAATGACTGCACAAAAAATCCACCAAGTGCTGGTGGAGGCCCTTGGAAATCGGCCGTCACAACACCCGTCACCGTTACCACTTGATTGGCGAAAGGGGTAGCCGTGCCACTTCCCTGAACAGCACTGATAAGTTGTGGATTCAAACTCGCTGACTGTGTGGTGAATGGAATGACCACATTGGTGACCATAGCCGCACTGCTGGAATTGGTGATCTGGCTGGCAAAAATCGTCAATGAGTAGTTTTGCCCCGGCAGCAGACGTGATGTAGGCGTGATCTCAAAACGCATTTGTCCACCGCTGAAAGTCACTGGCACAAGATTCATACTTGCATCGGCCAACTGTGCCCAAACTCCAGTGGCGGTAACGGGTTGATTAAAGAGCACGGTTAGACGTGAAGCTGTGGCCACTCCACTTGCTGAAGCCACGGGCAGAGTGCTGAGCACTTGCGGAGCAGAAACAGGCTGAGGCGTGGCATAAAAAGCCACGTCATCAATGGCAAGGCCATCATCGTCTCCGGTTGAATCATCATCACGCCAGCGGATCATGAGCATCTGACCCACAGGCCATGAGACATTGATCGTGGCAGTAATGAGGCTGCGGTTGGCATTGAGATTGCCGTTCAAACCGACACTTTGAATGTAATTCGTCGGCGAGTTAAAATTCAGAGCCGTCACAGCCGTGTAGCTACCACCTGCATCAATATCAAAAGCCGTCGCCGAGATGCGGTAATCCACGATCAGGGTATTGGCATTTGTAGTTCCACCACTCCGCCACTCTTCGCCAACATAGGAGAGGTGGACTTGCGTCAACGTTTGCTGGGTATTATTCAACAATCGCAGCCCCGTGCGGCAGGTGCGAGTGCTGTTGGCCATGAAACCCAAAGCCCGCTCACTACTACCGGGAGTGCCATACGAGTAAACAGAGGCAGAGGTGCTGCCTCCGCCATCTACCGCAAAGGCCAAGGGCGTGCCGACATTGGCAAAAAGGCTCCAGCCAACAGCGCTTAGGGCAAGGATGGGGGCTTGGTCCAGAGCCTGCGGACCTTTGCCGCTGAAAGTAAAAGTTCCAGTAGTGGGCAGCGAATTAAAATCCTGAAATACCACCCCACCCGTATAGCTGAGCTGGCCCCACGCGGTTCCAGTGAGAATGATCCAGACGATCAGATGAAGTGGACGCAAAAACTGCATGCTGAGAACTTTTTATACCCTTCCGGCAATTTTTCGCAAGCTTCCCGCGCCAAACTCTCGTAATGCGCTGGATTGACAGTCACGCCTCTGCCCCCATCTTCGACCACTATGAGCATCCTTGACCGAATCGAACGCGTCTTCTTTTGGCTGGCAGGAGCCAGTGCCGATAACCTCGACGCCTGCCCTGCCTGGGAACGGCGGAAGTATGTGGCCTTCGGTGCCACCGTGCTTGTCCCTTCCACCTTTGCCACCATTGCCTGTGCCTATGCCCTTTCCACTCTCACGGATAACGTTTGGGTCATCGGTTTCGTTTCTCTCGTCTGGGCTTTCATCATCCTCACGGTGGACCGCGCCCTTTTAGCCACCTATCGCGCCTATCAAAACATCTTCCGCAAGCTCTCCCAGTTCAGCCTGCGCATCGTCGTCGCGGCGCTCATGGGCATCACCATCTCACATCCTCTGACACTTCTGCTTTTTAGGGATACCATCACTTCGGTGATCGAAGCTGAGAGACAAATCGATATCGACAAAGTCCGCCAACTCGGCGTCACCCAAAAAGCCGCCGTCGAAGTTCGTGCTAAAACACTCGAAACCGAAATTGCCACCCAGCGCGAAGCCTGGAACGCCTCTTTCTCAGCCAAATTCTTGGATGAAAATGGCAAGCCCATCGAAAAGCCCCTGACTGACGATGAAAAGAAAGCCAAAACCGAACGTGAAGCAAAAATCGCCGAAGCCGTGGCCCCCGGCAAACTGCGGTTAGAAACGCTGGATAAGGAAATGGCCAAAATCAGCGCTGAGAGCCAAAAGATCGTCACTGAACTCAATCAATGGCAGACCGACTTTGAACGGGAAGTCAATGGCCAACGCAGTGGCATCGTCGGCCTAGGTCCCCGCGCTAAAAGCATCCAGGAAGACCAGCTCACCTGGCGCCGCGCCGAGTCTGCACGCCTCAGTGGCATTCTCAATACCATGACCCAAACCCGCGTCGCCATCGTCGCAGAAATCAAGGCCGCCGAGGATGGTGTGAACGCAGCGCTCGATGCCAAAGCCCTAGCTGATGCGTCCAAGATCAAAGCCGAACAAGATCGGATCGATGCCCTGCGCCGCCAAGTCCAGCAGCAGCAGGCGGATCAATTCGTCGGCCAGCAAAACTCCATCCGCGAAACTCTCAAAGCTCAGATCGACGCCCAGCTCGTTCAGTTTAACAATCTCCAGGCCGAGATTACTCGACTCGGCACCGATGAGGAAGCCCGCATCACCAAGATCCGTGATGAACCTCGCCGCGACATTCTTACTCAAACACTGGCTCTGCACGATCTCTTTGATCAGGGAGCCGAGGGCGGAAACTTCGCCTTCATTGCCTACATCGTTTTGTCTCTGCTATTCATGCTGGTGGACACCATCCCTCTCGTCGTGAAGTTCTTCTCCAAACCTGGACCTTATGACTCCCTGCTCGATTGCGATGAAGTCAAGTTCGCCAGCGAGCGCCTAGCCTTCCTCAAAGGCTTTGATCGCTACATGAAACAGCTCGTGGACAGCCCCTTCCTGCACATCACCCAGAATCGTCCTTTAGAGCGCTCCCTGATTGAAGGCGTGGATCGCAGCCGCGCCGCCAAAGCCTTCCTAGAGCACCTGATGGAACTGGAACAAACCTTCCAGGAAAAAATCCGTCTCGAGCGCGAGAAACAGAACGCCAATGGCATCGCTGGCAAAGCTGAAATGCTCGAAGAAATGGCCTCCGCTTTCTACGCCGATCTTCGCCAGCGCATGGAGTCCTTTTTTATCGACGACAGCAAACGCAAGTCTTCCACCGCACGCGCCTGATTCAGCGAGGCAGTGCCGGCTGAATTGAACCGAAGAGCTTGCTCTATCAGGACGATGCCAAAACCCCATCGACAGGAATTCATTTTCACGCTGCCTTCGCTGGGTTGGCTGATTCTATTCTTTGCGCTGCCTGGATTATTGACCCTCACCGTCGCCTTTCATGTGAGTGATCTTCGCGGCGGCGTGGCTGAAGGCTGGACGCTAGAGACAGTGCTGGCTCTGGCTGACCCTCTTTACCTGCCGATGATTTGGCGAACGCTTTGGATTAGCACTCTCACGACAGCGACCTGCCTAGCCCTGGCTTTGCCCATGAGTTGGCATTTAGCCAAGCTGACGCCCCGCTGGCGGAATGCCCTGCTACTACTGGTAGTTCTGCCGTTTCTGACCAACTTCCTCATCCGCATCTTCGCCTGGAGATCGCTGCTGCATCCCGAAGGGCCAGTGAAACAAATGCTGCTCTGGCTGCATGTCGTGAATGAAGAAACCTTCCTGCTCAATCATGCCGCAGCGGTCTTGCTCGTGATGATCTACACCCAGCTGCCCTTCGCCATTCTACCGCTCTACGCAGCCGCCGAAAAATTCGATTTCAGACTCATCGATGCCGCCCGTGATCTAGGTGCCAGCGGCTGGCAGGCCTTTCGAAAAGTGTTCCTGCCAGGCGTGAGACAAGGCATCGTTTCCGCCGCGCTCATCGTCTTTGTCTGCTCGCTTGGGCAGTATGTGATCCCTCAATTCATCGGTGGCACGGCTGATGAGATGCTGGGAAACAAGATCGTCCAGCGCGCCTTTTCGGATCGGAATCTGCCTCTGGCTTGCGCATTAGCGGGTGCCTTACTACTGGCCGTTTTGGCCATGGGAACTCTCGCCAAACTGCTTGCCAAAGCACGCTCATCGTCGCGCTTGAGCAAACGCACCTACAGGTCATGAAATCGTCCCGCCTGCCACTCATGATCACTGCAGTGGTGCTGCTATTTTTGCATGCTCCATTGGTCTTGCTGGCCGTGAATTCGTTCAATGCCTCACGCTTCGGAGGTTCGTGGGAAGGCTTCACCTTCAAATGGTATGAAAAGCTCTGGGAAGCCGATGAGATCTGGGAATCCCTACTTATCACGCTGCAAGTTGCGACCTGTGCCACGTTAGCCTCCATGATCCTGGGCACCTTGGCCGCTCTCGCCCTGCACCGTTACCGCTCCTGGCTCCAAACCACGCATCAAACCCTGGTCACGCTGCCGCTGGCCCTGCCGGACATTTTGATGGGCATGTCGTTGCTCGCCATGTTTGTCGCCTTGGGGGTGGAAACAGGGATGCTGACCTTATGGATCGCCCACACGACCTTTTGCCTCAGCTATGTCACCATGGTCGTCTTGGCACGATTGCAGGACTTTGATTTCACACTGCTGGAGGCAGCTCGCGACCTCGGAGCCTCACGCTGGCAGGCGGTGCGGCGCGTGCTTTTGCCCCTGTTACTGCCGGGCATTCTGGCCGGGGGACTCTTGGCCTTCACGCTTTCCATCGACGACTACGTCATCACCTTTTTTGTCTCGGGTCCTGGCACCACCACCCTGCCCCTGCGTGTGGCCAGCATGATGAAAACCAGCCGCAGCCTGCCCATGATCAATGCTCTGAGCACCCTCATGATCGCCAGCA
Source organism: Verrucomicrobiaceae bacterium (assembly GCA_027489965.1). Taxonomy (GTDB): domain Bacteria; phylum Verrucomicrobiota; class Verrucomicrobiia; order Verrucomicrobiales; family Verrucomicrobiaceae; genus Prosthecobacter. Next base: position 1,279 of record JAIXZA010000110.1, on the reverse strand, counting down.
CCTTCTTGCTCGCGACCGTGAGTTTCCGTTTGCAGAGGCGGAATCGAAGGGCATGACGTATCCAAGACATGACTGACACTGATATTCAATCCGCCATCCTGGAGATGGGACGCAAAGCTCGCGCTGCCTCGCGCGAACTCGTCAAGCTGACCACAGCTCAAAAAAACGCCATTCTTTTGGCCATGGCTGACGAAATTGAAGCCCGCCAAACGCTGATTCTAGAGGCCAATGCCAAGGACCTGGCCCGCGCGACCCAGAACGGCCTGTCTAAAGCCATGATGGATCGTCTGACGCTGGACCCGAAGCGACTCAAAGCCGTGGCCGATGCCGTCCGCGAAGTCGCCACCCTACCTGATCCCGTGGGCGAGGTGCTCACCGATTGGAGCCGTCCAAACGGCCTGCACATCACCAAGAAGCGGGTACCCATCGGCGTCATCGGCATCATTTTTGAATCCCGGCCCAATGTCACCACCGATGCCGCCAGCCTCTGCTTCAAAACCGGCAACGCGACTCTGCTGCGTGGTGGCAGCGAGGCCATTGACTCCAACGTTGCCTTAGCCGCTGCCCTGCAAGCCGGTGGCGAACGAGCGGGCCTGCCTGCCGATAGCGTGCAGCTCATCCCTTTCACCGACCGCGCCAGCGTGGAGCACATGGCCAAGATGGACCATTATCTGGATCTCATCATCCCACGTGGGGGCAAAGGCCTGATTGAAAAAGTCGTGGCTACGGCTCGCATGCCTGTGATCAAGCACTACGACGGCGTCTGCCATGTCTATGTCGCCGCAGATGCCGATCAGGAGATGGCTGCCCAGATCATCGTCAATGCCAAGACCCAGAAACCGGGTGTCTGCAATGCGCTCGAAACCATCCTCGTGAATCGCGAGGTCGCCGCCAGCTTTTACCCACGCATCGGCCAGCGTTTAAAGGAAGTCGGCGTTCAAATTCACGCCGATCCAGAGGCTCAGTCCCTCTTGGGCGTCGAGTCCATCCCTGCCACCGAACAGGACTGGAGCACTGAATGGCTGGACCTCATTTTATCGGCCAAAACAGTCGCCGATCTCGATGAGGCCATCACTCACATCAATCACTACGGCTCGCATCATACCGACAGCATTATCACCGCCGACCGCGCTGCCGCTGAGCGCTTCCAGCATGAAATCGACAGCGCCGTGGTCATGCACAATGCCAGCACCCGCTTCAATGACGGCGGCGAGTTTGGGTTCGGAGCCGAGATCGGCATCAGCACCGACAAGCTCCACGCCCGCGGCCCCATGGGCTT
>JAIXZA010000167.1 GCA_027489965.1 Verrucomicrobiaceae bacterium | reverse complement strand
CCCAAGGCGTGACCGGTGGTCAGGGGCGGGACCTGACTCTCAATTGGTTCGGCACCCTCGGCGTGGCCCATTGTGAACAGGAACCCGGAATGACACGGAATGGACCGGAAACGGGCAGAGTGTGCGTACCCTGAAGCGGTGAGTGGGTGCCTTTGTGCAGGCGAGTTGACCCACTTTCCCGCTTGAGCAATCTTTAGACGCTGCTCAAGCGGGGTTTAAACGGCGCTTCTTTAGCGAGTGCCTAGCTTTCGAGCGAGCGCCCGCATGAGTGACGCCTCGTTATCTACCATGCGGTTGGTTTCAACCGGCTTAGCGTGGCGGGGTTGGTTTTTGTTGCGGTTGGCGGTGTGACCGACTCCGCGCATGGCGTTTGCGCGGTTTACGATAGTGAAGCCAAGCTGCTCTAGCTCTTTGGTGGTGAGATCCTCCAGCCGGGCTGTTTTGGCTGCGGATTTATCGCGGGCCAGGGCGGCTGTGTATGCCCAAGCCTGGCGGGCGGCTTCGGTGTCGTCTAGTTCGATTTGAGTCTCTGCTTTATGGGCGGTCTTTTTAGCGTCGGCCCAAAAGGAAATCTGGCCAAGTAAGCGCCATTTCATTTGGGCGTGGTGATGTGCCTGGTCTCCGGCGCGGAGGAACAAATCGAAGGCCTCTTCTAGCCGTCCTAACACGACAAACCACTTGCCTTTGATGGCGAGGTAATGGCCTTGGTGGGCATCCTTTAAAGAGTCGATTCTAGCGGCCTCTTTTTGGCCTGCTTTCCGGTAATCGTCGGCGGTCATGTCGTCATCAATGGCGTGGCGTGCTTTGGCGACTTTGTAGGCTTTGTTAGCCAGGGCGCAAAGGCCTTTGACTTGGACGGCTGAGAGGGGGGTTAGTTTCACGTTATGCGGCCTCCTGTTCTTCGGTTTTGGGCTTGGCTCCTTTGAGCGGGTTGGTGGGCTTTGGCTTGGCGGGTTTCCGCTCGGAGATGCTGGCTGAAATCTGCTCTGTGATCTTCAGGCCAAAGATCGTGAACCAGTCTTGAAAAGACTCCCATTTATCGCGGATGAACGGTTTATTGAGTTCCACGGTTGTTCTGAGGCAAGCCTCAGCGGCTAGGCGGGTTGCTGGGTCTGGGTGTGATTTAGCGGCAGTTTGCAGGGCGCTTATTACCTCTTGCTCTGGGCCGATAAAATCCACCTTCTCAGCAGGGCGGATGCCAAGGGTGAAAAGGTTGACTTGCAGTGACTTGGTTTCACCGAAAATTTCATCGGGATAGAGCAGCGCCAGGCGCTTCAATTCAGCCTCTAAATTTTCGATTCGGGTGCATTCTTCGGCGGTGGCGTCTGAACAGGCTTTTTGCAGCGCTGCAACTTGGGTTTCATAGGGGGCTAAAGCCTCCCTCAAGGCGTGCTTTTTGAGCTGCAATTCTGCCAGCATTGAAAGAGCTTTGGCGCGGTAGTCGGGGGCGGGTGTTGGGGTGGTTTCCATGATCGTGTTTTAGTGGGGTTTTTGCTGGGGTTTAGGCGGCGATTTTTTCAGGTTGGCCGTTGGTGCGGCGAAGGCGGGCAAAATCGGGGACGTTGAGGCGATAGGCGCGGATTGCCTGGGTGACATCTGTGTCAGAAATGGTGAGCTTATCGGCGGTGGTTTTGGTGAGGCGTTTGACCACTTCGGAGATCATGGCTTTGCCACCGAATTTCGCGGCTTCTTCGGCGATGATTTCGCGTTGCCTGGGAGTGTGGGATTTTTGCCACAATTCAGGGGCCAAGGCCTGCACAAAAGCGGCGTTGGCTGGGGTCATTTCAAAGTTGGCGGCAGCGCGGCGGAAGAGCTGCGAAAAGTCCGCCCCGGCTTGGTGCTGCATGAGGCTATAAGCTTCGGGCGTGAGGCTGATTAAAACGGTGAGTGTGGACTCGTTTAAAAGCAGCTTGATGAACTCTTGAGCCTGCTTGGAAAGACGCTGAACTTCCTCAAACCAGATTGCACCGTTTGTGCGGGTCGCTTTGTCCATGATTTCGGTCTCGATCGCAGCGACACCGCGCAGGCTGGCGACATCCACGCGGAGAGTACCAGCGACGGCGCGAAGGAAGGCCGTGTACGATGATTTCCAGCTTGGGCGGGCCATGACTGAAAAATGAATGTCACCTTGGGCGACGAGGTATTTTCTCAGCGTGGTTTTGCCGTCACCTGTGCTGCCGCGCAGCACGATCAGACGCTCTTCAGAGCCTTGGCTTGCTCGCTCGCTGGCACGGTTAAGAGCGCCCTTGATGGCGGTCACATTCACGTCTTGAACGAATCCAGTGACTTCCCCACTCTGCCGCGCTCTGAGGGCGGCATCGGCGGCTTCCAGGTCGATTTCTTTGCAGCGCTGTTGCAGTTGCTTCAGCTTTGCCAGCACGTTGTCAACGCTGCGTTGACCTGTAGGCAGCGCGTGATTACCACTCTTTAAAAGACTCCATGTGGAGCTAGGAAGGGTGGTGTGTTCCGTGAAGTTTTTATCGCTCCAATCTTTGGACAGAGTACGATGAGATTTCAGCGTGAGCTGTTTCAGCTCGCATTCCAGGATAATGGCTTTCCAGCTTTCTGGAAACTGGTCGAATTGCTCCTGATAGCGGCGGGCTGGGGTGGCGTTTTCTTTGGCCTCTAGGGCGGCGTGGATGTGGGCGGCGGGTGTCATAGTGGGGGCTTCTGTTGTTGTTGGGGTCATGATTGGAGGGATTTAAGGAAAGCTTCGGCATCGCCAGAGGCGGCAACGGTTGACGGCGTGCGGGTCTTCACAGCGCGGATAAATCCGGCGCTTTCAGGCAAGGCGGGGATTTCTTCGGCGTCTTCGTCATCCTTGCCGGTCATGGTATTGATCGTGTCCGTGAGCTGCTCAAGCTCGCCAATGCGCTCCAATGCATCTTGGGGGGCGTTGGTCAGGTGGTTCAGGCGTTTCTTGCCTTGGTTCAGCGCGGCGATCTGTGCGCCCATCATTTTGTGTAGGCCTTCCACGTCGTCATGAGTCGGGTCAGTGCTGTGACGCAGATGGCCTAGATACTGGCGCTTTTCGTTCAGCAGCCACACGCCAAGTTCGGGCTTGTCCGTGTTGAGGCGGGCAATCACTTTTTGACCCTGCTCAATGTTGAGCAGCTTACCGTAAAACCGCACGCTAGTTTTGATTCGGGCGCGCTTAATTTCGAGGTCTAGCGCATCGCCGCCGCGCCAGATTATCGGGTTGCCTTTGTATTTGGTCACTTCGTCAAAGAGCAAATCCTGAACGGCTTCGGGGGCTAGTCGTAGCATCTCAGGCCTGTGCATCTCCATCTTCTCCGCTGGCGTGATGCGGCGCGGCCTGCCGCCGTTATTCAGCCACAATTCTTGCAGCTGTTGAGGCACCTGGCTAAACGTCGTGAGGTGCTGCTCAGTACCGTGGAGTTTGGCGAGCTGAGGGCAGAGAGGCAAAGCTTGGCTTGTGGTGTCGTAGGCGAAAAAGCGGACTTCTTGGAAGCCTTCAAGTTGGTGGTCGGTGCGATGGTTGAGCAGCTCAACGGCCTCACTGACTAACCAATGAGCATCACCAGCCCACTCGAAAGGCAGCGCCAGTTTAGCGCGCTTTTCAGGCGTGCATTTTTCAAGCAGTTTTAAAAGGCGATTCCCAAAGGCTTGACGCGCATCAAAGGAGCCTGGCTTGCTCCAATAGTCTGAGCCCATTTGACCTTTGACGCCACCAAGCACGACGTCCAGCGGGCCAAAGTAGGATTCCAGCCAGCGCTTACCGCGATAGTTTCCCCATCGTTCGGGGAAGCCAGAAAGGTGAAAGTCTCCGACTTGGATTCCTGAGCGTTTGATGGTCACACGTCCACTGGTGACAAAGTCGAGAAGGCGCTCACAGTCCGTGCTCACAGCGGCAGCGGCATTTTCCACGATCCATCTTTGTGAGAAGTCTTTCGGCACTCCGTAAGTCGTGAGAACATGCGTGATCAGGTGCTGCATGTCCCTGTGCTCAAAGGCCATTACGGTCCCATCTTCGCGGGCGACTCGGGGCTTGAGGGCAAAGCTGACGATCATGCGTGTAGCCACGTCCATGACAAAGAGTCCCCACAATTCGACAAGCTGAACTTTGCCGTCTGGCATGGTGACAAAGACTTTGAAATCTAGGCGGTGATCGTCCACCACCAGCCACTCAAACGGGCGCAGGGTCGTGAGGTCGATTCGAACTTCAGGAAGCTCATTCCATGCGGCAAAGCTTCCCTTCCGGCCTAGCTCATAGAGCAGCTTATCAGCTTTGTGGCGCATGAAGCTGGCTTCACTCCATCCGGGCGGCGGACGGTGTAGGGACCATGGGCAATTCTCAGGCGGTTGTGCAAAGGGCGCGGCCTTCGCGAAGACATCGCGCCAGGTGCCTGCCCCGGCGATTTCCTTGCCGCTGATGAGATCGCGGATGATGACTTTCCAGCTTTCGGACAGGCCGCGCTTGTCATTGGTGACGGCCAGTTTACGCCATGCCTTCAGCGTGTCGGCAGGAATGGCCACTTCGCGCTGATGATGGCATCCGGCAAGGCCGCATCCTCCGCATTGGCGATGGTCGATTAGGGCGGCGGTGCCGATTGCGATCCAGCCGAGGCCGGAAGATTTGCCCTTGCCATAATAGAGACGCTTGAGCGTCTCCGCGCTCATGCCGTCTTCAGCCAGGTCGTTGAAAGCGCGGGCCTTAAAGCGGGCCGCGTGAATCTGGCGCATCACCTGGTCGAGTCGCAAAGTCTCTGTACGCACAGTCGGCGGCAGCTTGGCAAAGGCTTGGCTGAAATCGGCTTGGGCTTGCTCTGGGGTGCAAAGCGCGTTGCCTGTGATCATGAGAGCGTCGGAGAGATCCATTTAGTTAAGCTTTAAAAGGGGTTAGAACAAAAGCGCCATCCAAGAAGGGCGACGGGATGAACTGTTTGTGAAACTCAGATTCAGCGGTAGCGCTGAAGATCACAAAGCGGTTGCTCTCTCCTGGGTAAGTCGAGGCGAGGCGTAGCAGCTCCTTTTCTGCGCTGTCTCTGTCGTGGTGCACAAAGGTGGGCCGCTTGTCTTCGGGGATGATGCAAGCATCTTCGCAAGCCCGTGCGTTTAGGATTCCAACATTAATGATGACGTGCATGGATTGGAAAGGATGAAGGATGAAGGATGCGGGATGAAGGGGCTGCCTTCCGGCCTATGCCCTCACTGTGAGTTGTATCTGTGAGGCTAGTTGCCTAGCCAGCTCCTCTTTGACTCCCGTGGTGCTGTAGCCTCTTAAGGCGTCATTCGTCGCCTTGATGATGGAATCTCGGACTAGTTGATCAATGTTAAGTTGACCAAGTTTTTTCTGAACTTCGTTGGCAACGGACTGTTTTGTCCATGCTTCGATATCTTGTCGAGTGACGCCAAGTTCGTTGGTCATATATTGACGGAAGGCTTTGTATTTGTCGTCTTGCATAAGGTTAAATGATGGCAGTGCTGTGTTGTTTGAGATGGCTTTGGGCTCGGGCTAAGGTTTGGGTGAAGTGATCTTCGCCGTAGGGGTAGAGGTCTTTATGGTGTGCTTGGGCTTGAGTCGTGAAGAGGTCGATTCTCAAAGGCACGGGTAACTCTCGCCAACAAGCGCGGCAGAAGAGAAAGCCGGGGGGCATCTTGTCGCGGCAGTGGGGGCACGGGCTGGGTTGGGGAGTCGTCATGATCCAAGGATGAAGGGTGAAGGGGGAAGGATGGCTGAGGTTTTTGGTTGTTGGTTCTTGGTTCTTGGTTGGGGGGATAGCGCAAGCTCATCATTTCGATGACGGGATCTTCTTGGTTGCTTAGCTTGCCGCTGGTGATGAGGCTCAATTCGGCGGCGTAGAGGGCGCAGACTTCGCGGTGCAGGGCTAAGACGGCGGTTTGTGCTTCGGTACTCATGCACGGGTTCGTGATCATGGTTGTGAAGGCTTCGTCAAAACCTTCAAGAAGGTCTTTAAAGGCCGTTTGAAAATCCACTTCAGTTTCGGCGCGTTGGGTGCGGATGGCTTCAAGGTTGTTCATGCGGCTTCCTCCATTCCCACACGCAAGAAGGTGTGCAGTTTAGGGGTTGGGGTGTAAAAAGTGCGGGGCCGTCCGCTGCCGTTGCCGCGTGCTGCAACAATCTGCGGAGTGACAAGCTTGGCGTGTTCCCAGAGGTGCAAGGTGTTGGTTTGTTTGCGGTTGTTAGCCGCGTAATGATTTAACAGGTCTGCTTTGCTCAGTCCGTCAGATCCGGCCTCGCACAGTGTCAGAAAAGTGATCCAGAGATTGGCGCGCTTTTTTAGTGCGGGCGCGATTTGGTTGTAGCGCGTGAGGATGTCGGCGGGCGTGATGCCTTCCATGCCATCGGTCAGAAAGGCGCGTAGTTCTTCGGTGCTGATATAAACCATGGAGGGGCGACTACCGTTTTCACCACGGCAGGCTTTCTTTGATACGTCTAGCCATCCTTTCCGGTGCCAGCGTGTCAGGGCTGTATGGGCACCATCTCCGAAAAGGGAATAATGGTTCATAAGTTCCGCTTTGGTGAGGCCATCGGGACCGGCTTCTAGCAGCGTCAGAAGCGTGATCCATGCATTGGCGCGGTAGCCGAGAATCGGCGCGGCTTTGCGGTAGGGTTTCAGGATGTCGGAGGGTTTCATTTGGTGTTTTGAGTTAGTGCCAAAGGCTGATGTGTTAAGGCAGTAGCCAAGGCAGATGCGGCAATGCAGGGGTGAGAAAAGACAGCGTTACGGCCTTGTTTTAGGGCTTTCCAAAAGCGGGCCGTGGCATCACGCGCAGCGGCCTGCGGTGTGAGAAGTGGCATTCCCCACACTTCAAAAGTCGCGGCCTGATGACGCCATCCCACTTGGAAATCTGAGGCGAGCTGATAGACGGCTAGTTTGTGGCCTTGCTTTAAAAGGCCATCCATCATGCCTCTTAATTCGGCTTCACACTCAAGATCCCAGAGTCCTGTCCATGGTTCATTGATGGGTTCCAGTGGCGGCTCAATTTGCATGAAGGAGTAAAGTTTTGGCGTAGCGGTGAAAATCCGGCTCATTCGCCCACCTTTGCCACCCTTGGCGCGGACTTTGGTCTCACTGATTAATGCGGCTTTTTTCCAGCGGCGAATGTGAGCCGAATAAGGCGTGGTGCGTGTCCTTATGCTAAGCTTCAGTTCTCTTAGGCTCATGCCTTTTGACCCTGCATCACAAAGCGTGAGCAGTGAGATCCATGTCGAGGGTTTCCATCCGAGAGGTGGGGCGGCTTTGCGGTAAAGCGTCAATATATCGGCGGCTTTCATTTCTTGGCTTTGAGGCTGTTGGTTGCGCGGGTGGTGAGGATGCCTTTGATGCCTTGAGCCCACACGGTGAGTGTGTTCGTGAGGCTGTTGAGGTCGTCGTCTGGCAGGTTCTGCCAGGCATTGGCCTGGTGGATGGTCTGCACGGTCTCAAGCTCCTCTTGAGCGTGAGCGATCAGGGTTTCCATATTCAGGCCGCTGGCGTGTGGGGTGGTTGACGCTGTTGACGTGGTGGCGGCACCGCCTTTGAAGTCGTTCTTTAGACTCTTGCCGCCTGGGGGCGGTGTGTTGCGGGCGCTGCGCTGTTCAAGGTCGCGGTAGATATCGGCTAGGCCTCGCGTGCCTACCCACTTCACCAGTTTTTTCATTGCGCCTTCAAGCTTGGCTTGGGGATCGGTGAAAAGCTCTAGTTGTTCCGTCACGATGGGCGCGGCAGCTTCCAGTGCCTTGCCGGTGAGCAGGTGGGTTTTTTTGTCCAGCATCCCGGCATCTTTGAGGAATTGGGAAGCTGTCGTGACATACCGCACAAGCGTCCTCTTGCCTTTGCTGGCAAAGTTGGCGCTGATGAATTTGGTGAGTGAACCGTACTGCTCATTATCGCGAATCCAGATCAGACGAAGGCCAATGCGCAGAGCAATGAAGGCGGCTTCTTTCGAGGTTCGTTCATAGCGCTCAATGTCTGCCTGAATATCTGCCGCCATCTGCTTTTCAGAGACGGCACCAAGAGGAAGTTGCGCCAGTTGTGGCACTTGCGCCACTGTGGCGCAACTTCCCGATTTAGGCACCACAACAAGGGCCGCGTTTTTGGCTTTGCTCATGCGGCGCGGGTGTCGATGATTTGTGAGGTTAAGGCTTCCCAGAAGTGCAGGCTTTCGCCGGGGATGTTGGCGGGGGCGTGCTCATGGTGGAAGGCTCCGAGATCGTCATGAGCTGGGGCGTGTTTCGCTTCGATTTCGTGTGTCTCGGTGAGACAGACAGAGATGCGGGCGCGCAGGGCTTGAGCGGTGGCGTTGAGGGCTTCGCGCTTGGGGCCGCGTGGCAGGGCTTCAGCTTGCGCTTCGGCTTCTTCGGCGGCGCGGGCGGTGGCGTGTATCCACTCGCGTTTAATTTGCAGGATTCGGCGGGTTTCTGGGGGCATCTTGAGAAAGGATGAAGGGTGAAGGGTGAAGGGTGAATTAGTCCTGATAGGCGCTGCCGAGTTCGGGGCGTTTGCCGGTGAGCTTGCGGCGCAGTTGGTTAGCGGCGGCGCGGAGTCGCTGCGGGAGGGTGGGGCGTGGCTTCCAGCCTTCGGGCGGTGGCAGGATCGCGGCGGCGCGCAGACGCTTGTTGTAGATCCGTGAGGCCACGATCAGCATGGCGCGCGGATCGTCGGCAACGGTGGGGGTGTAGCTGTCGTAGATGGGGGCTTTGGGGTGCATAAGAAAAGGATGAAGGGTGAAGGGTGAAGGCTGAATTTAGGCAGCGGTTGGGGGTTGGGGGGTGCGGGGGCGGAAGGCCTGGGCTTTTTGGCCTGCGGTGCTGAGGAGGCTTTGCAGGTTGCTGCGGGCCGGTGCGGGTTGCAGTTGCAGGGGCTTGTTGGCGGCGGCTTGCAGGCTGGTCACGGCGGCAATGACAAAGGCGCTTGCGGCCTCTGGGCTGGGATTGCGTTTGCCCGTCGTGATCATGCGGCGGGTGGTGATTATGCGCGGCTCAACGGGGCGGCGGTTGGTGCTGTGCTGGGGGTGGTCTGTGGTCATGGCTCTGATGGGGTTTGCGGTGGTTTGCTGTTGTTGGCGGTGGTTTGCTGTTGTTGGCGTTTTTAAGCCGCGTCTTGTTGGGGCGCGGGAAAGAGGTCCAGTTGGTTGCTGGGCTGTGCGGGGGGCTGGTCTTTGCAGACGATCACGGCACGGCTGGCACGGCTGGCTAAAATCTTGGGGATATGGTCTAACAAGAGTTTCAGAATCCTGTCAGAGAGTTGGGAGAGGATGATGTCGAGCGCGCCGAGGGTTTCGGGCTCGGGGACTTCCTGGCTGTTTTTGAGCAGGTAAATCAGCAGGCTGCCGCTGGTGCATTTCCGGCGCGGCTTGCTGTTGTGGCTGTCTTTGCGTGTGGGCAGGCTAATGGTGCTGATGACGCCATCACTGAGCATCTCCTGAACAGGGCGTTCGGTGAGTTGGGTGATTTCCATGATGTCTTTCACCGTCCAGAGAAACGACGGGCCTTTTTTCAGCACGGCACGGATGAGCGGATGATGGCTCAGGGCGTGGTGCTCGTGGGCGGGGGCCGTTCGGGAGGGTTGGATGGAAAGGTGCATGGCTTGGAGAATGACGAATGAATAAATCCGAATGACGAAGTTAGAGCGCATGGAGCGCGGGCGTCTCGCCTGTGGACTTGGGAGCGTTAGCGACCTTCTCCTCCATGCAGTCGGCAAAGCGGGTGAGAGCGGCGGTCACGGTCTCGGTGGGTTGGCTGGCTGCGGCGCTGGTGATCCAGCCTAGAAGGCTCGGGTAAAAGTCTTCACGGCCCATGGTTGCGCGGATGTGGTGCAGGCGCTCACTGAGGGCGTTGACCTGGTCAAGTTGGGAGGGCTTGGCCACGGCACGGCGCGGCGGCGTTGGTGGCAGTGGCGGCGGGCGATAGGGGGAGTCGAGGTCGACGCTCATAGTTCTTTGATGTTGGAGGTGATGACTAGCAGGGCGAAGACCGTCACCATGGCCTTGACGGGTTTTGGGGTTGGCGCGTGCATGGCGGCTAGAAAGGCTATGATCATGGTGAGGATGATGACGAGGCGCATGGTTAGGCTTCTTTTGTGATGCTCACGATCTGTTCGGGGTGGACGGATAAGCCTAAATCACCTAATTTTAAGAGTAGGTATTCTGGGAATCCTTTGTCCTTTGCTGAGACGATCTTTTCACAGCGCACAGTTGCTGTTTGTTCGCCAAGAGTTTTGTAGATGACTGTGATCATAATGGGGGTATGTCCGCCGTCACGGGCGGCGGGGTTGGAGTTAGGCGGCTTTTGAGTTGGCTAGGTCACGGCGGATGAGCATCCGGGCGTATAGGCTGAAGTTGCCGTCAGCTACTTCTTCAGAGCGTAAGAGCGCCTCTAGATAGAGGTTCTCAGGAATGCTCACGGCTGCGCTTAGAAGGCTTTGTTTTTGCGGCGTCTTCTTGGCTTTGTGAGCTTGTTTTCTCGGGACTGGTTTTTTCATGCGGGGCATCTCATGGGTTTTGTTGGTTTCGTTGAATCGAAGATAATCGAAACTAATCGAAGAAAATTCGACAGTCAACGGATATTTGATAAATTTCGACAGTTGCCCACGGTTGCAAGCTGTCGAAAGATGTTATACAGTAAGCCATGGCCCAGAGAAAAGCAGCAGCAGTGAGCATGACCGAAGATCTTTTTGACCGCGCAAAGGAGCGGGCGGAGAGCTTAGGCTTGACCACGTTTAGCGCCTACGTTGTGCAGCTCATTCGTGCCGATGTGGCGGCCCGTGGTGCCTTTGTTTTGAATGAGTTTGAAACACCTTCAGAGGCTGAGTTAAACGCTTCTGAAAAGGTTGTTTATCCGGCTAAAAAACAAGCCAAGAAAAAATCATGAGTGCTTTAACCTTGTATCATGTTCACCTGCCAGACGGCAGCGTCTCCGCGCCGCTGCCTGTGGGGCAGATTCAGCGGATGGTTGAGACGGGGGAGCTGACGCTAGACTCGAAACTGTGCAGGCGTGGCGAGCAGACTTGGACTCTGGCGCGGTATGTGCTGCCAGATGCGCGCACGCCGCGCCCTGCCTTTGTGGCGTGTCCGCCTTCCTTGCCGGGGGACTACGAGCCTGAGGTGTGGTCTAGTCCTGTGCCGTTGGGTGAGGGGCTGGTAAAAGCGGCTAAGATCTTTGGCGCGCTCGGGGCTGTGCTCTTTTTGTTAGGCTGGATATTTTTGGGGCCGATTGGCGCGGGGATCGGCGGCGGTGCTTTGGCCTTGGCGTTGGCGCTGGGTGTGGTGGGGGGTTGTTTGAAGGCTTAATTTTAACCGACTGAATCTATGATTGATGACACTCCTGAGCTTCCTGAGTCGGTGACTCTGTCAGGGCTTGAGGTGTTGGCGATCGCGGAGAAGTTGGCGAACGACTAAATTCTGGCACACTATGAACTTCCAAATTTCCAAAGACCGCTGTATGCGGCTAGCAACTCTCGGAGAGCCCTACGACATCGCCGCTGGTGGCGTTGGTCAAAGTGTGAGCCTGATCACGTCATCGCCCTGTGTGCGGGCCATGCCAGACCTGCCTCCAGCCGACAAGCCGAAGACTGCTGAAATGGTGGACGCAATGTCTGGTCTAACCTTTGCGCAGCGTATGGAGTGGGAATTGTTTTGCGGCAGAACGCCGACTAACCACAATCAACCATTGAATATTATGCCACATACACCAAAGCCAGACATCATCGAAGACCAGACCGCTAAGGCGGTTGCCCCTGCAACGCCTTGTTCGGCGTTTCTGCACCTTGCCGACGCGCACGAACTATCCGCCCTATCACACAGTGATGAAGGCGACAAAGACAGCGCGAAGCTCGATATGGACACTGCCTATGCCATTCGCGCTCTAGTCACGGCGCTGACCGATGCAAACGACCAATGCCGAAGCGCGATGGCGATAGCGCAGAGATCGGGCGAGGCAACCAACTGGCCCGCATTCGCCTACCGAATGAGCGACTCGCTCAAACGACAACACGCGGTGATGTATCCGCCGAACAAAGAGCTAAGCCTCTAGCGAGGCTAGCCGAGTCTGTAGGCTTCAGCGGCAGTTCGCCTTTTGGGTGACTGCCGTTTTTTTGTGTCTTGGCGGGCGCTTCATCCTTCATCCTTTACCCTTCATCCTTTCTCGCCTTAAGCTGCGTCTTGAGCGGTTTTTGTTAGGCCGTGGGGTGTTATCATGAGTCCTCTGATGGCTCTGAGAAAAGGTCCGCCGTGTTGCTGCCGGGGGGTATGCACGCGGCGGGCCGCTTGGAGGGGCCGGATTAACTCAAACTCAAAACTAACGCTCATGAAAAAATACCGCGCTTACATTGGCCTGCTTGTCATTGCCGTCATTGGTCTCATTATTGGGCTCGGGGTTCCGGGCTGTGCCACGCCTGAGCAGAATGCGCAGTTGCGCACGCTGTCACAACTGGGCCTTGCCGTTGCGGCGTCTCAGGGGGTTATCTCCACGGGTGACGCTATTGTCATTGGGGACGGAATCGGCACGCTGACGAGCGGGGCGGACAAAAAGACGAAGTTGGTTCATTTGGTGTCGATTGGCTTGAGTGAGGCGGTGAAGACGGATCTTTTGAAGCAGGGCGACACGGTGCTGATTCAGAACGCGGTTGAGGCGTTGGTGATTCATCCAGCGGCAGCGGTTGAGCCTGCTTTGCCTGCGCCTGCTTTGCCGACTGTTGACGGGGCGAAGTAGGGCGCTTCGCTGCCTTTTTAAACCGCTAATAAACGCTGATATGAAAGCCTTCAAACTCTGCATTGATCCTGGTCATGGCATGGACAGCGCCAAACGCGGTGTTTATGACACGGGGGCGGTGAGTGGGGATTTTGTGGAGGCTTCTATTGCGTTGGTTTGGGGGCTTGAGCTGGCGAAGGCTTGCACGGATCGCGGCGTTCAGGTTTGGATGACGCGTGATGCGCGGGCGGATGTGGCACCCCTAGCAACGCGTGTGGCAAGGGCTGAAAAGGCGGGCTGCACTCACTTGCTTAGCTTGCATGTGAATGACGCGGATGACATGAGCGCCAACGGCGTTGAGACGCTGTATTGGCGCAAGGAAAGCTTGGCCTTTGCTAAGCTTGTGCACGGGGTTGCACAGCCTGTGCTTGGTCTGCGGGATCGTGGCGTGAAGCTGCGCCCTAACTTGGCGGTGTTGCGGTCTGGGACCATGCGCAGCGCGCTGCTTGAGGTTGGCTTTATTGGAAACAAGTTTGACCGGCTTGTTTTTACGGACCTCTCACAAGTGCGCCGGGTGTGCCAGGCGTTGGCGCTGAGCTTTGAAGAGTTGAAACTTTGACATCACTGACATGATTAACCTCATTTTTCTAGCAGAGACTCAGCTTCCAGTCACAGCCATTGAAATTGGTGCTTGGATTGGTTGCGCGGCTTTTGTGTTGATGATCGTGCGCAACGTGATCGGCATCAAAGCGGATGCTGCACGCATGAAACAAGGCACGGCGGGGACCCCGGTGCATTTGGCTCAGCCGGTCGCTTTCACAGAGACTAAAGAACCAGCGCTGAAGCTGGATGTTGAGGGTGAGTTTGATGAGATCGACTGCCAGCTCACGGCGCTCAGGACGCATTTGGACAAGCGCTTTGAGCAGGTGCTTGCAGCTGGGGAGCGCAGAGCGGAAAAAATCACAGAAAGGATCGAGACCGAAATTAGGCTCATCCGCCAGGACATGGATGCACGCTGCCAGGCCATTCATGAAAAGATCAATCATGTGGCCTTAGATGTGAGCGCTCATGCAAAGGGAATCAGCAATCTTGAGGCTACCGACTACAGGCATGATCAAATCATGCGGGATATTCAGACGAAACTTTTAACAGGCCGGAAGGCTGGCTAATTTATGATCGCAAACGAACAACGTGAAACTCTTCAGCTTGCCATTCTGCAAGCGCTGGATGCCGCCCACCCAAACCAGCAGACGGCTAAGACACTGTTGATTCCGCTGCGGATGAGTGGGCTAGGCTCACTGACTGAGCAGGATCTCACCAGCCTCATGACTGACATGACGGAAGCGGGGCTGGTGACTCAATCGGCTTCACCTCTGGCGCGTGAGGTGAAGCGGTATGCGCGCACGGACGCGGGCCGTGTGGCTTTGCGTGAGGCTGGTTTTTAAACGGACTTTATGAGCCTTTCAAAACACAAACTTGTGCGCGCAATCACCGCTGAGGAGCTGGACGGCTTTCTTGAGTCGCTGGCGAGCATGACGGACGTGACCGGCGCGAAGATTCGCGAGCTGGCAGAGGAACGCTTTGGCGTGGAGATGGGACACGATGCGGCAAACAACTTCCGCAAGGATGTGTATGGGAAATACATTGACCGGATGCGGAAACGCAAGGAGCTGAGCGCTACCATTGCCGCGCATCGCGATAACGACAACGGGCGGACTTTGGCGGATGCCGCCAGTGAAGAGCTTCAGCAGCAAGTCTTTGAATTCTTGGCTGACAATGCACCGTTGGATCTGAGCAATGATGACGACTTAGCCAGGGCTGAATCCTTGGCGCGCATCATCAAAGGGGCACGCTCTGAGGATCGCAAGATGATTGATGATCTGCGCACGCAACTTAAAGAGGCGCAAGAGCGTGAGAAGGCCACGGCTAAGGCGGTGGTGAGTGCGGCGGAAGGTCGGGGCGCAAGTCCTGAACTGGTGAGCGCGATTCGTGAGGCCATGCAGTTTAGACCAAAGAAAGCGGAGGAGGTTGAGCCGTGATCTTTGGACGCGAGACTGAAACGGGGTCTATCACGGATCTTTGTGACATGAGAGACTATCACGACTTTCAATCTTCCTGTTTGGATGTGGAGGCTTGGGAAGCGGAGGCCGCTACGGGAGCCGTTGGCGATGGTTTGCCGTTGTTGGCGGTGGGTGGCGATGGTTTGCTAGAGAACAAGGAACCAAGCACGAAAAACCACGAACCATGAAACAAGCTCCTTTATCTACTTTATTTAACCTTGCTGTAATCCCGCGCAAGCCAAGGCGCGTGATGATGCACTTTACAGACGCGGGACCGGGCCATCCGAATTGGGCTAGCTTCAAATGCGCTAAGTGTGGGGGTGTGAAGGAAACCCATACAGCAACCAACGCAGATCTTAAGCGCGGCATTCCATGCTCTTCATGCAATGAAGATCTAAACACAACGGGCTAAAGCCCGAACTACGAACCATGCAAAAGCTTGTCAACATTCACACGCCGCGCTCAGAGTCTGAGCGTGAGCTTGAGGTGTTGTCACACTATTGGTTGCCGTATCAAGAGGCGTGGATCGGTGACGAGTCACGCAACAAGCTTTGTGAGAAATCACGCCGCGTTGGATTGACCTTTGCGGAGGAATACCGGCGCGTTGAGCGCATCGCTAAACAAGGGGCGCGGTATGATGCTTACATCACTTCTAAAGATGAAGGGCTAGCCAAGCAATTCATTCGTGAGGCCAAAAGCTTTGCGGAGTTTCTGAAAGTGGCTGCGCTGCATGAAGGTGAAGAAGTCTTTGGCCAGGGCAAGGATAAGGCCACGGCTTACACGCTGGAAGCGGCGACGGGGAAGCGCATCTTTTCACTCAGCTCTAACCCGGACCAACAAGCGGGACGTGCTGGCGACCGCACGGCGGACGAATACGCGCTGCACAAAGAGCAAAAGCAGCTCTATGCGATTATGAAGCCGGGCACGAAGTGGGGCGGGCAGCTTTCCATCTTTTCGACGCATCGCGGTGTGGGATCTTACTTTAACCAGCTCATTAAAGAGGTGAGGGAAAAGGAGAATCCAAAGAAATTCAGCCTGCATTCAATCAACATTCAAAAGGCGGTTGAAGAGGGGCTATGGATCAAGATCAAGGCGCAGTTGCCGGATGATGACGAGCAGAAGAATTGGACGGATGACGAGTTCCTTCAGAGCTGCCGGGATGAGATGCCAGATGAAGAGAGCTTTAATCAGGAATACATGTGTATTCCAGAGGATGATAGCAGTTCCTTCCTGCCTTGGTCGCTGCTGATTCCGTGTTCATCGAAGACGATCATGAATGTGGATTGGCGCACACTGCCAGGGCCGTTTTATGTGGGGTATGACGTAGCACGGAAGAAAGACTTGAGCGTCATCACGATCTATCATCAAGTGGGCGGCCATCTCATTCAGTGCGCGGATATTAACCTCTCTAAAGAGACGTTCACCAATCAGCAGAAGGCATTGTATGCCATCCTGGATGATAGCCGTGTCAAACGTGTCTGTATTGATGCCAACGGATTGGGGGCGATGCTCGCAGAACAGGCTACGGAGAAGTACAAAAACAAAGTGCAAGAGGTTATCTTTACCAATGGCACCAAGCATGAACTGGCTTGGCCGTTTAAGCAGCGCTTTGAAGATAAAACGATCACCATTTTTGACGACATGGCGCTTCATGCGGATCTGCGCAGCGTGAAGACTGAGACGACATCCGCCTCTAATATCGTGTTCACGGTTGAGGCCGGAATGACAGATGGTCACGCGGATAGATTTTGGAGTCATGCGCTTGCCGTGATGGCAGCGGACGGCGGCGTGGGATCGGTGATGTGGCAGAGGATCAAGAATTTGCTTCGGCCCGGTCGTGATGAGCGGGCCAGGGATCGGAAGACACGGGGGGCTTTTGGGTGAGGTTTTTTAACCGCTAATAAACGCTTATGAACGCTAATGATGAATCACTGAAGCCTTTATTCATTCCGCTCAAAGGGGTCTATTATGACGCCTTTGAATCAGGCATCAAAGACACTGAGTATCGGATGCATGGTGCGCGGTGGAATGTTAAGACCTGTCCACCGGGGCGGCGTGTGGTGCTTTCCCGTGGTTACGGAAAACGCCGCCGAATGACGGGCGTGATTTTGAAATCCTATGCCTCTCTTGAGCCCACAACGTCCGTTGACTGGTTAGCCTGTTACGGGGCGGGCGGTGAAGCCTTTTGCATCAAGATTTTGACCGATAGGCCTTCCGCTGAAAAATCTGGCGCTCCGCTGTCATCGCCCCCGAATTCTGACCGACCCCTGTTTAAACGCGTTTAAGCGGACTTTAAAAGCCTATTCCTGCCGATTCGGCCCCCTACCCTTTATGAAAACACCTCTTTTCCTCAAAACGGCTGACCAACTTGACCATTGGCTTGAACGGTTCAATCCGCTGCAAGGTGCCACGCTTTCGACTCTGGCGGGGTATTTTCAGGAAGCGGATGAGGGGCGCTTTGCACAAGTGATGTGGATGGCGCGCAAGCTATCGCGCCGGGATGCGACGATTCGCGCCTGTCTGCAACGGATCAATGCGACGGTGCAACAACTGGATTGGACCATCAAGACGGTGGAAGAATTGCCGCCTGGGGTGACGCCGCAAATGGCAGAGGCTCAAACGGCCTATTTAAAGGAGCGTTATTCAGCGGTGGAGAATCTGACGGCTGCGTACTCATGGCTGGCAAAGGCGGACTTCTTCGGCTTTGGGCATTTGGAGAAGCATTATGATGCGGCGGGACAGGTGTTTAAGCTTGAGCCGGTGCCACAGTGGCATTGGTGCAAAAAAGGCTTTTATGGGGAATGGCTCTATAATGCTAAGGCGCGGCCTTGGGCTCCTGAGGCGGTTGAGATTGAGAAGCGGGATTTCATCATTCATGAGGTGGAAGATCCTTGGATTGAAATCGCCTGCATTAGTGGGCTGGACCGTAACCAACTGCGGCGGGATCTGCGCGGGTTCTGTGCTCGCTACGGCATCCCAAACACCTTCTTCATTGCGGGGCCTGGGGCCACTGAAGGCGATATGGACGAGCTTAATAGCGTGGCGGCGGACATGGCGGCAGATGGCACAGGCGCGCTTCCTCCGGGCGCTGACGTGAAGGTTCATGAGTCGGCATCTAAAGGTGAAATCTTTGAAGTGGCTGATAAGGCCTTTCAATCTGAAATCGTGCTGGCTGCTACGGGTGGACTGCTGACGATGCTCACCTCTAGCGGCAGCGGCACGCTAGCCGGTGGGGCGCATTCGGACACTTGGCGGGATCTTGTCAGTGGGATCGCCATGGCGGTGTCTGAGAGCTTTCAGGAACAGATGGATAAGGTGCTATTAAGTGAGCGTTTCCCCGGTCAACCGGTGCTTGCCTACTTCGAATTGGAGTTCCCAGAGGCGGGCGCGGACATGACGGCGATTGCCACCACGGTGAAGACGCTGAGTGATGCAGGCTACAAAGCGGAAGCGGCCTGGGTGTCTGAAGAAACGGGGATTCCCTTGGTCGGGGCTGTTACGCTGGATAACGCAGGCAAGCCGTTGACGAATCGCTTCAAAGGCGGGCCGTCTTCGGCGCGTGATCGCGCAGAAGCTGAGGCGCTGGTGACTTCAGCGATTGCTGATGCGCTGGACGTCATGATTAGCACCGTGCGGCCTTTGAGTGCGGACATCTCGGCATTGATTGCCCTGGCTGAAAATGACAAGGCCACGGCGGCGGAGTTTGCCGCGCTGGCTGAAAAGGTTTCCAAGTTGCTGCCTGAGCTGATGACGCCTGACACGGTGCAGGCGCTGGCTGGCGAGATGGAGAAGGCGCTGGGATCGGCTGCGGTTCTGGGGGCGCGGAAGGCGCTGAGAAAATAGATCTGACCGATTGGTCTGATCTGACGGATACGACTGATCTTTCCCCTCTCTGAATATGCTTGACCTTTCACAACCGCACACGCTGACAGACATTGTGAAATCAGTGTCAGAGAAGACGGTGATCGGGTCTGCACTGCGCACGGCTGAATGGGCCGTGATGCCGAAGGCGCTGCGGGATCAGGCGTTCTTTTCGGCGGGCGTGACACAAGCGGAGTTCTTAGCGCGGCAGCGTGAGCTGATTGAGAAGACGCTGGCACGGGCCAAAGAGACCAATGAACGCGGTGAATCTTACTGGGCGTCAGATAGGGCTTATTTCATCGCTCAGACTCGGCAGCTTGGCCAGGCCTTGGGCGTGCAGCATCCGAAGGGACCGCGCAAGGGGGACATTGTGGAAGGTGACATCACGGACCCTTTAAGCTTAGCCAGGCTCAAGCTGATTTATGATACGCAGCTAGAGCTTGCCTATGGTAGAGCGGATTACCTGACGGGCATGGATGCGGATCTTTTGGCGGCGTTTCCGGCGTGGGAATTGGTGAGGGTTTCACAGCGTGAAACGCCGCGTGATTGGCCAACGCGCTGGAATGAGGCGGCGGTGTCTGTGGGCTGGGATGGTGTGAGCCGTGAAGCTGCGGCAACGGGTCGATTGATTGCGCTGAAGACTTCGGGTATTTGGTTGGCGTTGTCTCGCTTTGGTAAACCGCATCCGCCTTTTGATTTTAATTCGGGAATGGGCGTTGAAGACATTGACCGGGCCGAAGTCGAAGACTTGGGACTGATGGATATCCGCACAGAGCTGACTTCAACGGTAGCCGATTATGATGCACAAATGCAGGCGTCTGTCATGAGCCTGGGCACGCGTGAAAAGCAGCTCTTGAAGAAGGTGTTTGGGGATCGCATCACCCTGGGGCCGGATAAGGTCACTTGGACACCTGAGGCCGCGCAGCTCAAGACGGCGGCGGCAGTGGCCATCAAGCCAGTGAGGGCCAAGGCCAAGCCTGCGGAATTGATCGCGGTGGATGGTGGCACGCGAACTGATGGCAAGCCGTTACGGTTTAATCCTTACCTGGTTGACGTGCCGAAGGCTGGCAAAGGTCTCATGAGTCAACCGCGCAAGCCCACGGCTGAAGAAGTGGCATTGATGAATCTCAGGGATGAACGCGCCGTGGTCTATGATGATGCTGGCGCAGTGGTTGGCTTTGTGGATGGCAAGGAAGCCGAAGTCGAGCCGAATGATGCATGGTTAAAGCCGGGTTACACGCTGACTCACAATCACCCACGGGGAACGGCTTTCAGTGACAGTGATATTCTTGTTTCGCTTCTCAAAGGCTTAAAGGAAGTGCGGGCTATTGGCAATCAAGGCGCAGACCGTTTGTTTTTGTATCGTATGCAGTTTGACGGCATGGATAAAAGTCAGGTGGCAGATGTCCGCGCAGCTTATGACACGATTAAAAGTGACATGCTCAGAAGCTTGTCACGAAAGATTAACTTAAGTCTGATGACTGAAGAGGAAGCTGAACGTTCTTTGAGCCACTGGATCATGCAAAAACTAGCGGCTCAATTTGAAGGCCTGAATTACGAAAGGATCAAACTATGAAGATGATTGACGATGATTTAAGCACCGCTTTAAAAGCTGCCATCGCTAAAGACAAGGCTGAACAGGATCGCAAAAAAGCGGAAGCGGAAGCGGCTAAAAAGGCGGCAGAGGCGGCGGCTAAAGCTAAGCCATGAAGACGACTCTCAGCGATGACCTGGCTAAGCTGGAATCGCGGCTGAATGCGTTGGTTGCCACGCTGCGCAAGCCAGAGGCGGGCGTGAAGGTGGCAGCGCGGGCGGTGGGTAATGTGCTGAAGAAGCATTTCCGCGCTAAGGCCTCTGTGCTGAATAAACGCGGCTGGAAAAGCCAAGGCTTTTGGGGCCAGGTGCGCAGCTCGGTGCAAGAGTCCTTTGATGGGCTTTCGGGCTCGGTCGTGGTGAATGATCCAAGGTTCCTGCAAAAGGTCTATGGCGGTGTGATCAAGGCCAAACGAGGAAGCGCAATCGCCATTCCGCTGAAGGCTGAGTTTTATGGGGTGAGTCCTTCCACGTTTGATAAAGATCGGTTCTTTTTCTTGAAGTCGAAGAAGGGGAAGAATGTCGGGATCTTGGCCGAGAAGAATGCGGATGGATCGGTGAAGCTTTGTTATGTGCTGAGGCGGCAGGTAACTCAGGGCGCAGATGCCACGGCGCTGCCGCCGCTGAAGGATCTGGAGAATGCAGCGGCTAAGGCGTTGAGGGAAGTGCTGACGCGGGATGTTTTGGCGGCGCTGAAGTGAGCTCCGGTGATTTATTTACAGGATTAACAAGAGGACAGGATGAACAGGAATTTTCAGACATGTTAATCCTGTCTTTCTGTTAATCCTGTGAAGTCTTAGGCTTTAAACTGGAAGCGGGCTTTTGTTACAGGATTAACAAGAGAACAGGATGAACAGGAATTTTCAGACATGTTTTCTGCCGGTCTTAAGATGCGGCTTGCGCGGTTTTGGTTAGGCGTTGGGTGTGGTTGAATGGCGGCGTGAAGAAGACTGCCACATTCAAACCCCTGACGAACAAAGGCACCACAGAGGCGTCGCGTTTTGCGTTGCCGGAAGATGGGTTCATTTGTTTGGTGCCTCTGGGCTCTGCACCGATTGTGCGGGGCAATGGGGCACGCATCATTCAGCAGGTGGATGCTGAAGCTTTGGCGGCGATGCTGAATCGTGCGCTTGAAGAGGGCGGTGAATGGATGATCGACTTTGAACATTTCAGTCATGATCCATCTAAGGGCACTGACGCAGCGGCCTGGGTGCCGAAGGAGGCGGAGTCTTTAGAGAATCGCGTTGATGGCCTGTATGGAAGGCCGCGCTGGTCGAATGATGGCGATGAGGCGGTGACTGGCGGCAAGCTGCGGTTTATCTCGCCTGAGTTTCCTGATGATGACGCGCTTCTTCAGAATGTCGAAGGGCGCACGTTCCGGCCGCTGGCGGTGGTGGGCTTTGGCCTGACGAATCGCCCTAACTTCA
The DNA here is from genome assembly GCA_027489965.1 of Verrucomicrobiaceae bacterium. Classification (GTDB taxonomy): domain Bacteria; phylum Verrucomicrobiota; class Verrucomicrobiia; order Verrucomicrobiales; family Verrucomicrobiaceae; genus Prosthecobacter. Next base: position 13,045 of record JAIXZA010000167.1, on the reverse strand, counting down.
AGCAGGCGTCTAAGCCTTTGACAAATTCCGGCAGAGTTGAACTGCCAGATAACAAACCTAATACAACAATGCACAAAACCTTGTTAGCTCTGGCCTTAGGCCTGACGGAAACTGAACTGGACGGCATGGATGAGGCTTCGTTAAAAGCGAAGGTTCAGGCCATGCTTGACGCAAAAGCAGCGGCTGAAAAGGCGGCGGCAGATGCGGTCACTCTTAACAACAAGCAGGCCGATGACTTCATCAAGACGCACGCCAAAGTTCTGACGAACGCGGACGTGTCTAAGGTGGTCCGTGAAACCTTCCTGAGCAATCGCGCAGCGGCTGAGGCTATCGTGGCAGGCATGACCGCCAAGGACGGCCTCACCGATGAAGAGCGCGCACGGGCTGAAAAGAAGCCGCTGCACAATCGCGAAAAAGCTGAGGCTCCTGTGGCAGACAAGGCTGCGGAAGTGCTGGCGAATAAGCGCGGTGCTTATGCGCATGGGCTTTTGGCCAACAAGTCTGCCCCAAACTGGAATGCAGCCTGGGCACGCGCTGAAGCCGAAGTGACGGCGTAACCTGAACCCCTTTCAAATCCCTTTTCTAAACCGAAAACATGAAGACCCAAAGTAACATCACCAATGGCTCAATCGCCCGCGTTTCCGCTGCCGATTTGAGCGACAAAGAGGGGCGTTTTGTCGTCCTCAATTCGTCCAATCAGTTTGACCTGGCGGGCGCGAATCCCACGGCTCCCCTGTATGTCCTCCTTGACGGTGGCAAACAAGGCGAGGTCTCCACGGCTGAACCTGTGACGAGCGGACGCCGCTACCGCGTGCGGGGCAGCAATGCCAATTTCACCTTTGGTTCACGCGTCACTTCCGGCGCTAACGGTCTGGCAGTCCTTGTCACCCTGGTGGCGAGCGGTGCCAACTTGGTCACGCTGGCGGGCGTGGTGGAAGAGGCCAACAACATCGCCACCACGGACACGGGTGATGTCTATATCCTGGGCTTCCCCCAGATCGGTATCCGCGCCTAATCAACCTTTAAACCAAGTTAAAACAGAAAGAAAACATTATGGGCAGACTCGCAAAATTCAGCAGCAATCCAACGCTTAAGACCTACATGCAGGGCGCGGCCTTGCAGGCTATCCCGGCCTTTCAGCAGTTCTTGGCACCAACGGTGGATGTGGCCTCGCTTAGCGGCTTCATCAAACGCTGGGACTCTAAAACGGGCCTCTTGATTCCTGACACCAAACGCGGCAATCAGGGTGAAGCGGCTATCGTCGGCTTTGACATTTCGGACACGCCTTATCGCCTGATTCCGAATGCGCTTGATTATCCAGTGGATAAGATGGCCACTGAGGATGATGACATTCTCAACGAACTCAAAGAGGGTGCGGACATCACCGCGCAGCTCGGCGCGTTGGCTGCTCTGCGTGATACCACAGATGCGGCTTTGGCAGCTCTGGGTTCTGGCACGAACGTGAACATTGCAGCCAATGGCGCGGACTTGATCAAGTCTATCAATACCGCCATCCGCTCAGTGATCCTTGGCGCTAAGGGCATGGGACCGATGATGGAAACCCGCCTGCTGTGGGGCTTTGATGCCTTCAAAGACTTTACCGAACATAGCAGTGTTCGGGCTCGCTTTGTGGCGGGTAAAAAAGAGTCTTCTGAACTCACGGTGGACAACATCAAAAGCCTTTTTGTGAAGCCGGTTGCGCAGATGATCAATGAAGTGGTCTATGACGCGTCACCGAACAAAGACGCGGCTGACACGCAGTTCCTGATGGGGCGTTCCGTGATCGTCTTTGCGGCCTGCACCAATCCGACCCGCTACGACACCAGTTTCATGAAGACTCTGCGCAAGCGCGGGGCCTACATGGCACCACGTTTCCACGAGCGTGCCGATGGTCGCGTGGAATACGCGGGCTTTGACTGGAATGAACAGGTGATTGTTGGCAATGCTGGCGCGGCTGTTCGCATCAATTTCACAGACTCCTGATAGGCGTCTGTGGTGTGGTAAGGCATGTTGATTGGACGGTGCAGGTTTTAGGAGGCCTTCACCGTCTTTCAGGCCAAAAGAAGATCTGACTGATTGGTCGGATCTGACTAATCAGACGGATCTAATAAAGACTATGAGCTGGCGTGAAATTACAGAAGCGGACCTTTCGACTGTCTTGGACAGTGAGGAGCTGGCTTTGTATCGCGAACGGGCGACGACAGACGCCGGGGTTGATCCGGTGCCTGCTTTGATTTTGAATGCCGTTGAGGAGGCACGGGACAGAATACGCGCCTGGAAAGAGAACCGGCTGGCGCTAGGCGCTACGGTTCCGCTCGGGATGATTGCGCGCTGCTTGGTGGTCATCCGGCAGCGGGTTTTAACCATTTGTAAGATCAACATTGGTGAGGATCGGCGGAAGGAATATGAGGCGGCGGAAACCTATTTTCGAGACGTGGCCGCTGGAAAAGTGAGTGTGCCTTTGCCTGAGGATTCCGCGCCTGATGTGACGCCTGAACGGGCCAAGCCTAAGTATAACCAGCCTGACCGAACCAACCGTTGGGGAATCTAATTTTATGCAGCTTTTAAAGACCATTCAAACCGACCTGCAAGGGCTGCTGATGAGCTGCTCTGATTTCTCGTCTGTGGATGTGTGCATCCAAGAAGGCAATGGGAATAAGAGTGTGGAAGTCACGCGGGATCGCCTGAATCGTGTGCTGAGTGGTCTGAAAAAGACGAATGATAAGGCAGGCCTTTCGATGCTGGTTCCCATGCCTGAGGTGAGGATTGAATCGGGAATGCAAGGCGTGCCAGGGCCACAAGTGAATCTGCGCGTGTCTGTGCAGGTGGTGGAGAATTCTAGTGTGAATCGTAGCGATAAAGGCACGGGCATTACGGCGGAGTCTGCGGCCTTCACGGTGCTGGCTTTGGGGCATCTTTTCCAGTTGGGTTCAGGCACGATTCTGCTTGCGGATGAGCGGGGCATTGAGCCTGCTGAACTGGATGACGAGATGACCGCTGATATTGCGTATCAGGTGAATTTCACGGTGCCGATGAGTACGCAACCGCTGCCGAAAACAAGCGCGCCGCTAATTTCGGTGAATGGCGGTGGTGAGCTGATGTTAAGCGGGCAAGTCGGCGCTAAGCATGTGGTCACTCTTGATGGGTCTTTCCCGTGGTCTGGGTCTCCGGGCGCGCTGGTGTATGATGGCCCGTTTACCCTGGCCTCTGGTGTGCGCGTGCGTGCGGCATCTTATCTGCCTGATGCGCTAGGCTCTGACATTGTGGAGCTAGTGAACCTTTCTGAATAGGTCTGATGGGACCGATACGACCGATTTAAACCAACTGATAAAATAACCTTATGCCGATTCAAAGAAGCTCTTTAGTTCACGTTTCTGGACACCTTAAATTTGGGTCTTCGACGTTCATTTATTCCGAGGTGCCTATTGAGGTGTCTCTCGTTACCCGATTCAACCCGGTGGCGGTGGATGGTCTGGGCCGCGTGCGCAACGTGGTGACGGATCGCTACCTTGAAATCACCTGCAAGCCCAACGAGTTTGAAGGCTTTGGCGCGCTGATGAATCCTTATGCAGCGATGGTGCCGGGCACGTCAATTTTTGGCAACTCGGATGTGCCGTTGATCTTCTTTGGTCGCGATGGCAAAAAGCGCACGTTCCATGCGGCGGCTCCGACCGGCTTTGGCATTGTGGGCAAGGCTGGCAGCACGATTTTTAACACGCTGACCTTCACGGCGGTCTTGGCGAACAACAAGACGCCGGGCGATGCGGGCGGCTACTTCACAGAAGCGGATGAGGCTTATCCTGGTGATGCCAATTACTCGCGATCGGCGGCGATCACTCCGGCCTTGGCCTGCTCTTGGGGTTCTGCGCCGTTTGATGCCTTCCACGTTTCTGAGGGGCTGGATATCGCCTTTGCCTTGGCTCTTGAGCCGGATGTGGTGGACGGTCTGGGCACGGTGGACATGAAGTTCCAAGACTGCATTGTGAATGCCTCTGGCGTGCCTGTCGGTGTGACAGCAACCGAGCTTTTCACGGCGGCTGATATGAATACGGCGCTGGGGTCTCAGGCGACGGAAAACAATCTCATTATGTCGGGGGCGGGCTTCCATTTCACGGCCTACGCGGCCCAGTTGACTGACCCAAAAGTTGCCTTCAGCGCTTCGCGTCGTGTGCCGGGTCAAGTGGTGTGGACAACGAACCGCACGATGACTTCTGGCAGCTTGAATCCGTGCTTTAGAATTGGGGCCTCTGCACCGTAAGCCAAGGATGAAGGATGAAGGGTGAAGGGTGAAGAATGAAGAAAGGATCTTTGAACTATGGCTAAACAGACTTTAAAAGCGGCTCAGGCTGCGCTTGTGAAGGTTGATGCTAAGGCGGTGCGGGCACGGTTGCCGAAGGGGGTTGAAGAGCGCCTGGTGGCGGAGATGCCAGCGCACGAACTGCATGCTTTGATTGAGGCAGCTTCGGGAATGTTTATTGACGATGCGGGCCGCGCAGCAATTCGGCTGATGCAGCTCTCGGGACGTGTGCCGACTGAGGCGCAGGTGGTGGAAATGATCGGTGAAAAATAAACGCTATGAGCGTGCTGAATCGGCGTAACTCTGCGCGCACGGTGGCGAAGGTTTTGACGCCGCAAGAACGAGCCCAAAAGAAGCGGGCCAAAGCCGCGAAGAGAAAGCCGCGTGTCACGGATGCGCGGCGGGCCAAGCGGGCGGAAGAGAAGCGGGCCAAAGAAGCTAAGCAGGCCACTGAGACTCAAGCCAGGCGTGAGTCGGGGCGGACGGTGGCGAAGGTGCTGACACCGCAAGAACGGGCGCAAAAGACGCAGGCCAAAGCAGCGGCCAAGAAGCCGCGCAAGACAGATGCGCAACGCGCTAAACGGGCGGCGGAAAAGGCGGCGAAGAAGGCGGCTAAAGTCAAACGGCGCAGGCAGCGGCGGGCGTCTAAAAAGACGGTGGCTAAAGTGCTAGATGATGAGGAGCGGCTAGAGCAAGAGGCGGAGGCGGCAAAGCCGGATGAAGAGAAGGCGGAGGCGGTAAAGCTAGATGCTGAGGCGCGGCCTGGGGAGGCGGTGCCGACTGTGGCGGCGATGACGCGCGGGCCTGAACAAGCGGGCAATCCTGCACAGGCGGTGCGGGCTCTGATGACGAACAAACGCGGTGAGCTGATGGCGTTTAAATTGGGCGCGGCTTATGCTCGATTGGATACGGCGCTGGCGCGGCTTTGAAGCTGATTTTAATGCGGCTTGAGCGGTTTTAGTTAGGCGCATGTCTGCCATTATGCAGGCATGACTTTAATGGCGAGACTCCTACCTGATGGCACTGAGACGCGGCGCGTCTGGCTGGTGGGCTGTCCGGGGGCGAATCAGCGCGAGTGGTCGCACTGCGCGGGTGAACGTGTGACGCATAGCCACGGCTCTGAAGCTGTCTCTGGAGCCCAATGGGCAAGGCGTGTGTTTGTGCCTACGGGTAATGCCAGCATTGAGATTTACATGCGGTCAACACGGCTGTTTGAGAATGCTTTTTTAGCCTGGCTTTGGCGTATGAACTTGGTGGAGTCTGGCACGCATGGCCAGGCGGTGCCGCTGAATGGCGCGGTGGTGGTGAGAGGCTATCGTGACGATGATCCAAGCCTCTACCATGAATATATTATGCGCGATGCGGTCGTGGAGCTAGACCCGATGGGCGGCGGTGGGAAGTCGCTAGAAATCGGCTGCAATTTTAAAGGGCCGCGAGTGCTGCCGTATCGCACGGGTTACACGTCTGTTTTGACGGTGCCAGTGCGGGCCTGGGCTCCGCCTGTGATGTATTTAAAATTACCGGCGCGCGGGTCAACGGCGTCGGAAAATGCGCTGCCGCTGCCGCCGGCGGATGAGCTGAATGAAATCGTGTCGGAAAGCGTGGGCACTGCGCCTTCTAGTGTGGCTTTGGGCTTTGGTTGGGTGCTGCGCTTTAAGCTGGCGGCAGAAGCTGCCGCCTTGATCGAAACGGACTCTCTAGTGCTAAAACAGTGGGCGCCTACGGTGACAGCATGGCGAGGACCGGCTGGCGCGATTTACAACGTTTTTGCTGACGGTGTGATTGCTCCTACGGGCTCCGCCAGCGGTGGGTATCTTTACCCTAACTACACGCTGAGAGATGCGATCATGAGCATGGCGGGCGTGCTGCCGTTTGCCTATGGCGCAACGGGGAACGAGGGGCCCTATGGCGAAGACGATTACGATGATCAGGAGGAATACATTTTCACGCCTTATCCCGGCATTGAATGGATGCAGTTTGGCGCGCAGCGGGTGACGGTGGGCGCGCAAGATTATCTGAAGCTGCGCGTGATTCAGGACGCTGAAGGCCTGATGAATGGGGGCCACTTCACACTGCGCGTGGAAGACAGTTACACCGGCGATGATAGTTATGCGCGGGTCTATGAAACACTTGATCCGTTGGTGCCTGCACGGCTGCTGTTTGGCGGCAAGGCTTTTTCAGCCGATGTGAACGTGGTGAATGTGGACGATTAACCAACTTTTAAAGGACTCATTATGGCAGAAGAAATCTCAGTGGAACAAATCAATGCGGGCGCGCTCTTTGCGGGGGATGCGGTCTTTCCAGGCGTGAATGATGGTGTGGCGGTGCTGCTGGCGTCTAGCCAGTTTGTGCGCAAGACTGAGCTTGAGGGGCTAGTGGATGCACTGCAAGATCAAGCGCCTATCACGGTGACGGCTACGACGGCGTTAGGCCTGAGCGCTGTGGGGGCCGTGGTGCAGGTGCAAAGCTCGGGTAATGTGGTTCTAAGTCTGCCCACTGAGGCCGTGGTGCCATGGCCTGTTAATGCTGAAATCTGGGTGACGCGTGAGGGCACGGGAGAGGTGACCCTTTCGGGCGCGGGTGGTGTGGATGTGCGAAGCGGCGGCAGTAAATACCGAATCAACTTGCAATACGATTCTGTGATTGTGCGCAGGATCGGTGCGAACAAGTGGGCGCTGCTGGGGGCGCTGAAAGCTTAATCTGTCATGAGCCACCGCATCAAACTGGATACAGGCGCGGCCAAGGGACGGGCACAATGCCAGGTGCCGATTTTCCGCGCGTCTGCGGTGGTCTTAGACTTTGGTGTTTTTGCCGGATCACTGCCGCAAGTCTGGACGGGCATCACAAGCGTGACTCTGCGCGTGCGGGCTGCGCGCCTGGCACCTGTGGTGCTGATTGAGCAGGTGGTGACGAGCTTTAGCAACTGCACCGCTGCGCAATGGGCGGCGGGGGCTCATGAACATTTTAGCGTGGCTTTAACCGCTGCTCAGACGGCGCTGTCAATGAGTGCCAAGGTGGACACTCTGCACGCGACTCTGAGCGCGCTGCGCGCTGATGGTGGTGTGGAGGTGCTGGGGTGGTTTGAGCTGGTAATGCATGACGCCAATGCACTGCCGGGCACGGTGGCAGAGACGGTGGGGCCTGGGCTCACGGTGGCGGAAGGCGACACGCGTTATGTGCGCGGTGTGCTGTCTGCGGACCGGTTCACGTTCCCGAACGGGGCTTTTATTTATCTCGATCGTTAAGACAAAACTATGAATACAAACATACTCTTATTCTCTGCGCTGCTGTGCGGCGCGGTCTTTTCCAACGCTCAAACGGTGGGGCAGGTGGGCCTACCTAAATACACGTCAACAGGGCTGCAATACAGTTGGTTGACTCCGACAGGGCCGAAGTTCTTCGGTGTGGATGAGAACGGTAACATCATCCTTGATACTGTAGGCGGCGGTGATTGGTCAACCCTGACAGGTAAGCCAAGCACCTTTCCGCCTGAGGCGCACAATCAGGCTATCAGCACGATCACGGGATTGCAGGCGGCTCTGGATGGTAAGGCGTCCACGAGTCACAACCAAGCATGGTCAACGATCACGACGACCCCGACCACTCTGGCAGGCTACGGCATCGCCGATGCGCAGCCTTTAGACGCCGATCTCACGGCTTTAGCTGCCTTGACGACGACCACATATGGCCGCTCGTTAAATACCGCAGCGGATGCCGCTGGTCTGCGAACACTCGCAGGTCTCGGCACACTCGTGGCCACGGGTGGGGGAGTGATCAGCACAGGTGGCAGTAACACATTGACTCTCGGCACTGACCCGCGTTTGACTCAAGTCAACACAGCTCGCCCACTGGAACTAAACACTTCAGGCGGCACGGTGAATGTCTTTGATACCTCAGCCGTCGGACCTCGGTTAGCTCTGTCCAGCACAGGCGGCAATACTGCACCTGCAACAGTCTTGAGTCAGACAGCGGCTACGCGTTGGGGACTGGGCACACCTGCGGCCTCGGGTTGGGTCAATCAACACATCGGTGCGGCTGGGGCGATTGTCGGCAGCACCACGAACGGCTCCCCAACCAATGACACGATCATCACTAACTCAACATCCACCGGAACAGGAACCAGCACGGGACGCATCGTGCTGGCCACTTATGGCAGCAACGGAACCAGCGGCACCGCTATCGGCACGCTGACCAATCGACTCATCGTGAGCACAACGGGGGCGGCAGCTCAGGATATGACCATCGGCCCCTGGGCAAGTGGGGCGAGTCATGGCGCGGTGTGGAACAGTGCGCTGAATGGCGCGACGAATTACGCGCTGCTACAATCTCCCGGCGGGCTGACTTACCTTAACTCGGCTAGTGGTCAGACGATTCAACTGTGCATTGGTCATTCGGTCATCATGTCTGTTGCGTCCACGGGATTACTGACGGGCACAGGCAATGGAATTGGTTTCAATGGGGCGGCCCCTCTAACCTGCGGGCTCTACGGCATGGGAGGCGGCGGCATGATCCAACGCGGCACAACACTCTATTGGCAGAGTGCAGGCGGAGCATCAACTCTAGTCATGGACACTGCCGCGCAAACGTCCACTTTCACCGGCACTGTGATTCCTGAGCGAATCGTTGCCGGATCAATTCAGATCGGTCAAAACTCTCTGCAACCGCGCATTGTTTTCATCGGTGACTCTTTGACCGTGGGCCATGGGGCAACAACGCCTTACCCTGCCAGTCTGACCATTCCCGCCTGGAACGGTTACACGCTAACGCAGCACAACCTCGGCGTGAATTCCTACACCGTAGCCTTGCACTGGAATGAGGCGCATACGCGCATCAATCCTCTCTACTCGCAACGCGCTGCCTTAAACATCGCTGTCGTGTGGCTCGGGACCAATGACGTGACCATTGGTGGGCTGACACCTGCGCAGACTTACAATCAATTGCGGGCTTTTTGTGGCTTCCTTAAACGGCAGGGATGGACGGTCATTATCGGCTCAATGATTAGTCGGCAAAATGCCACGGCAGATGGTTATAAGAATGCGCTCAATCCTTTGCTCGCTGCGAACTGGGCTAAATTTGCAGATGGCTATGCGGTGATGCCAAACTCTATCTCAGCAGATGGGGCCTACGCTGACACGACGTATTTCCAAGGGGATACAATTCACCTTAACAACACGGGGCTGCAAGAGGTGGCGGCTGCATTTGATGCCGTGATTGATACGGTTGTGAATGGTTTCTAATCCCTTTCCTCGATGGCCTCTGAGCAACGTTTCACCTTCCGTTTTGACACCGCTGCAAACGTCAGTGGTGTCACTGCGCTGACGGCGGCCGTCAAAGCTCAAGCGGCGGTGCAGGGGCAGATGGGTGCGGCGGTGAAGTCCACGGATGCCTGGGTGAAGAGCTGGAACGGCAGTGTGACCACGGCGGCAAACGGGACGCGGCAGTGGGCGAATGAAAGCCGAAAGACCATCGCCGAACTGCAAGCGCTGCAACGGGCGCAACGTGCGACGGAGATCAACCAAAGCGCGGCTAATGTCAGAGAGGCGCGGCTAGCGATGGGCGCGAAGTGGGCAGGCGGTAAAGGTGGCGCGGCGGCGGGTATGGCCGGTGCAGGCGCGGCGGCAGCGGGTGGTGCAGGTGGTATGAACTCGGGGCGTGCTTTGCTGGAGTTTAGCCGGGCGGCGGAAGATGCGCAGTATGGTGTGGCAGGTGTTTTGAACAACCTGCCTGGGCTAGTGGCCATGCTTGGCGGCGGCGCTGGATTAGCAGGCGCGCTGAGTCTGGCAGCGGTGGGGGCAACGCAACTCTATAAGCAGCTTTCCAGTGTGCCGGATGCGGTAGATCCGAAGATTCTAGAAGCCAAGATGGCGGCGCTGAATGCGGTGCTAGAAGCGGGGCTGAATGCGATGTCTCAACGTCTGACGGCACGCTTTGAAGAGGATTTAAAAGCGGCTCAAACGTCGGCTGAAAATGCGTTGGGGCAGTGGCAGGCAAGCCTTGAAAATGGTAAAGCAGGCGCGGCGAAGGGTGACGCGGGCGCGGCAGCTCAAGGCGCGGCTCAAGGCGCGGCGCGGGCCTTTGACGGTGCGCTGACGCCTGACGCTAGTGCGGCGGCAAAGGCGCAGAATGAGAAGGCGATCAAAGAGCGTGAGCAAGCGGCGGCGGATCAAGCGGCGCGGGACAAGCTGACGCGTGAGGCTGAACAGGCTGCGCAAGAGCGGCAGATCGCTGAACGGCAGATCGCGGCGAATCGCGGTGTGATTGACGGCGTGGATGCGCGGCGCGGGGTCTTTGGGCAGACTCAAAAGGACCGCCAAAGCGGCATCATTCAAGACATGCGCGGCAAGGGTGTGCTGAGTGACCAAGAGCAGCAAGTGACACAATTTGATAAGCTGGTATCTCAACGTGAGATGAAAGCCAAGATCGCGGCGGAGAATGAAGCGAAGGATGCGGGTATCTCTTGGGCTGATACCTGGGCAAATCCGAAGGCTTTGCGTGATAAGCTGCAAGCGCGCAGTGTGGCGAAAAGAACGCGGGCTGAGGTGGATGCGCTGAATCCACAAATCGACGCGATCTCGCCCGGTGTGGAAGATGCACGGGCGGCGATGCAGCGCGGTGAGGTGACGTTTAACGCAGATCCTAGTAAGCTGAACGGCAACCAAAAACTGGCGCTGACTCAAGGCAAGGTGGCACTAGACGCGGAGGCGGCGCAACGGGCGCAAGATGCGGAGATCCGGGCGAAGGCAGAGGCCGATGCAAGACGGGCAAACGATGCGCTCGAAGCGGCGCAGGCGAAAGAGGCGGCGGTGAGGAATCAACGGCAAGAATTTGAGCTGAACCGAACGGCACGCCAGGTGCAGGCGGGGCAGCTCCCTGACATGCCGCCAGAGATGGCGGGCCGGATGCTGCAAGAGGCGCAATCACGGGGCGCGGAACAGGTGCCGGGGGCGCTGCCTTTGCCTACCTTTGAACCGCCTGATTTAAGCGCGCAAACGCAGGCTTTTGATCAAGCCATGGGACGGACTGAACAGGCGGTGCAGGGAGCGATGGAAAGGCTCGTGGGCAGCTCTGAAAAGCTGGCTAATTCTGTGGCGGCGATGCAGGCGCGAACGGAGGCGCGGCTGTCCTCGATGTCGGCACAAATCGAAGCTCTCAAAACACGCTAAAATGATCGGACCGATTACCATGCAAATCAACGGGGGCGCGAAGGTGACGTGTGAGTCACTGGGGTGGTCTTTTCGCTCACTGGCGCGGCGGTCTATGGATGCGGATGTGGTGACGCTGCAACGCCGCGAAAAACCGCAAGAGGCGGCGGCGATCGCGGACGGTGCGGCGGTGTCTTTTTGGGTGGGAGAAACGCGCATTTTCGAGGGTGTGACGCAAGCGCCAGAAGTCACTTTAGCCGATGGAATGGCGGTTCTAACTCAGCGCGTTTTGGGGCCTTGGTGGCAGCTTTCGCGGGTGACTTTTTGCCGAGGTGCAGGGATCACGGCTAACAATATTTTAGCCCTGGCACCACCTGAGGATTCCGCGTTTGTTTATGTGGTGCCCGCTGGTGCGCCGTGGGAGCAGGTTTGGGACACAAATCTAAACGCCTGGGTGACGCGCGAGGCGACCACGACGTACTACAAATGGGGACGCCAAACGCTGTATGAGGGTCGTGGTAATACGGTGACGAATCCTATTGTTTTAGACCTGGCTGGCTACCTGTCGGCGCGTGGTGATTTGTGCGACCCGGCTATCATTGGCAGCTCGGTGCAATACCGGAATTTATATGTGAGCTTGTTTGAGATCCAAAACGCCTATTTAGCCACTCAAAATGGGCTGAATGGAGTGGTGCCAAGATTGGAGTTTGGCGGGGGTATCGCGGAGGCTGGAACGGTGGGCACGATCGCGCCAAAAATACGGCAGGTGAGTGACCGAAAAATCAGCGATGTCCTTGCCGAATTGTTCGCGGCTGCGCCCCAAGTTTGCAGCTATGTGGACTATGAAAAAACGGGTCTGCCAGCGATTTGCTTTGATGAGGGCGGCTCGGTGGAAGTGCTGTCACTCAGCTCGCCTGAAGTCGTGTCTGTGGATGCTGTGCCAAGGCCTGAATTGCAGGTGTCTGGCGTGGTGCTGCGCTACGAAAACGGCACGTCGTATATTTCGCCTCTGGCGCGTGGTGTGAGGCCGCTTTTAGCGCTGGATAAATACCCGGCAACGTGTGTGCCTCATGAGCCTGGCGCGCTGACTCACACTCTTGATTTTTCGCTGGATGCTTACCGTTTTGGCCTGGCGCAAAAGCTCTATGAAAGCTTTGCCACGCTGCGCGCTACGGGCTCCATTGAGATGATGCCACCGTCTCTAGAGCGGCTGATGGCTGTCCGCCCTGGGGTGGTTTTCGCCTTTGATACGCCTTCTCTGGCAGGCTCGCAGATGATCGTTCAAGAGACCGTTTGGACGCCTTTTAATAACCGTTTAAACTGCACTATTGGCCTTCCTAAACGGCTGGATTTGCAGACAATGGCCGATTTAAGAGGCTGGGTGCAGGTCACGTTTGGCGGCTGGGGCTGGCAGCAAACGGTTGTCGTTGGGTCGTGATTGGGTCAATTCGCCTGCGGTTCTGGGTCAACTTGGATTGCGGCTTACACCACGGGATCGTGGGCTGGCGGTGACCACCACGCATCTCGCCCCCTTTGGCGCATCCTTGCGGGACTGGCCCGAGTTTTGGCAAAAGCAAGGCCGCGCCGGCCCGCCGCCGCTGCGTCT
>JAIXZA010000156.1 GCA_027489965.1 Verrucomicrobiaceae bacterium | reverse complement strand
GGTCGAAGGCGTGCCCTTCTTCATCCAGGACCCCGCGAAAAGCTCCACTGGCGGCAATTTGATCGTCCTCAAAGGCGGCCCCGGCAAAGACAACCACTCGCAGACCTTCCCCACGAAGGCCGAAGTCGCCATCAACGTCGCCGCGAAGCGTCTGCAACTCCTCAGCGGCGTCTCAGGCTGGGGCTGGCCCGCCGTTCAGGACGAAGCGCCCGCGCTCAAAGCCACCGTCGTCTATGAAGGCGGCGAGAAGGAGGAATTCACCTTCCTCAATGGCATTCACTTCAGCGATTACATCCGCCCCGTCGAAGTCCCCGGCTCCAAAGGCATCGAAGGCCTCGCCGACGGCCAGAAGCCGCGCCTCCTCACGCTCGAACTCACGAAGAAAGGCATCGCGAAGACGCTGATCCTCGAAAGCCCCGCCGGAAACAAAACGCCGCCCGTCATCATCGCTGTGACGGCTGACATCGAAGGCAAAGGCCCCGCGCCGCTCAATGGCGACGTTTCAAATCGCCCGACACCTGCCAAAGGCAAGACCAAAGAAGCCGCTCAAGTCGGCCCCGCCGCTCCTGATTCGCCCAAAGAAGGCGGCAAAGGCGATGGCCCGCTCGTTCCTGCCGCGCCCGTGCAATGGGAAGCCGGCAAAACCAAGGTCCTCGTCATCGGCGGCGGTTCCTCGCACAACTTCAAAGACTTCTTCGGCACCACCGATGTCGCCACGCTGAAAGCCGCCGGCTTCACCGTCCACTACACCGAAGACCGCGATCAAGCCGCCGCCGAACTCGCCAATGCCGACGCCGCCATCATCAGCGTGAACCGCAAATTCTTCGACACCGCCGCCTATCGCAAAGCGCTCTTCGACTTCGCCGCTGCGGGCAAAGGCATCGTCATGCTCCACCCTGGCACCTGGTATGGCTTCGCCGGCTGGCCTGAGATCAATCGCGACATCGTCGGCGGCGGTGCTCGCGGTCACGACAAGATCCATCCCTTCGATGTGAAAGCCGTGAAAGCCGACCACCCGGTGATGAAAGACGTCCCCGCCAGCTTCACCGTCGAAGACGAACTCTACTACGTGAACGCCGAGCCCGATAAGATCCCCGAAGGCACCACCTCCATCGAAGTCCTCGCCGAAACGAGCAACAGCGACAAATACCAAAAGCCGCATCCGAGTGTTTGGATCACGCAACATCCAAAAGCCAAGATCATCGGTATCGCCCTTGGCCACGATGCCCGCGTGCACGACCTAAAGCCTTACCAGCAGCTCCTCATCAACGCTGCGAAGTGGACGAGCAGGAAGTAAATCCTTGCGCTAGAACGAACCAAAAAAGCCCCCAGCTACTGATGCAGCTGGGGGCTTTTGATTTTTATCTGATCTCAGTTCGACCTTAAAGACGGCCTACTTGCTGTTCTCAGCAAACTGCGCATCAAAGATGATCTTGCTCGAAGGGAAATCTAGCTTCTTGACGAAAGCAGCCGACTCGGTGGCACCGAATTCACGATCCATGGCACCGTCTTCCCATTCCACGCTCAGCGGACCTGCATAGTCGATGTCATTGAGAGCACGAATGATCTTCTCAAAGTTGATGTTCCCACGGCCAACGGACTTAAAGTCCCAGTAACGACTTGGCTTGTGGAAATCGACATGTCCGCCGAAGACACCAGCTTCGTCACCCAGTCCCCAGGCTACGTCCTTCATGTGTACGTGATAGATACGATCATGGAATTTGCGGATGAATTTCACATAGTCCACGCCCTGGTAGCCGAAGTGGCTTGGGTCATAATTGAAACCAAAAGCCGGATGATAATCCACTGCCTGCAAAGCCCGCTCAGCGCTGGCGATGTCGAAAGCGATTTCCGTTGGATGAACTTCCAGCGCATAGCGGATACCCAGCTTCTGATATTCATCAAAGATCGGCGTGAAACGCTTCGCAAAGTCAGCGTAGCCTGCATCAATTTGGCCAGGAAGATTCGGCGGGAAAGAATAGCAAAGGTGCCAGATCGAGCTACCCGTGAAGCCGTTCACCACACTTACGCCAAAGCGTTTGGCTGCATGGGCTGTCTTGATCAGCTCTTCCGCAGCGCGCTGACGCACGCCTTCCGGCTCCCCATCACCATAAATGTAGGCGGGTAGAATCTGTGCATGACGTGGATCAATGTTGTCACACACAGCCTGTCCCACGAGGTGTGTCGAGATGGCGTGGCATTGCATACCAGCGGCCTTGAGCTTAGCACGCTTGTCATCGCAGTAAGCCTGGTCTGCCTTTGCCACTTCAAAATGGTCACCCCAGCAGCCTAGCTCGACGCCATCATAGCCAAAGGACTTGGCCTTTTGCACGACGGTATCAAATGGAAGATCGGCCCACTGGCCGGTAAAAAGTGTAACGGGTCTGCCCATGGTAATGAGTAAATAAAGGTGAAGGTTTGTTTCGTCCGAAGGACGGTAGTGGATTCTCTCAGGGCCGCTCAAGTTGGCAAGGCGAAATTCCAAACATGTGCAGGAACTTCCAGAGCATTCTAGTCCAATTCATTGATAGGAAGCGCCGTTATCTAGCACTCTGATTGAAAACGAATGAATCAGCGCATGAGGAAGCCATGAACAAAAATGGAGATACCTGAAGGATTCAAGCCATGTTGAGCGTCTTATTCGGCCCGCCTTCATGTCATTTCTCGCACGTCATCCGATCCTCCGTTTGGTTGCCTCTCCTCAGCATTTGTGGCGGACGATTTCTCTGGGACTAAAAAGCATCTGGCTAAATCGGCTGCGGTCATTTCTCACCGCACTTGGAGTCATTTTCGGCGTCGCCTCGGTCGTCTCCATGTTAGCGATCGGTGAAGGAGCCAGCTATGAGGCCCAAGAGCAAATCCGGAAGCTAGGAAGCCAAAACATCATTCTTGAAAGTGTGAAGCCACCTGACGGCCAGGGGTCATCCGCCGAATCTCGAAGCATCGTCTTGGAATACGGCCTGACAGCACGTGACATGACCCAGATCCGGCAGACGGTACCCGGCATTGAAGTCGTCGTGCCATCGCGCATCTTGACTGAAAACATCTGGAATTTCGACCGCAGTGTGGACGGTCAGATCCTCGGCGTGCTGCCCATCTATCCAGAGATGCGTAATCGCAAAGTCAGCCATGGCCGTTTTTTTAATGATCTGGAAATGGATGCCAAGCTACCCGTCTGCATCCTCAATGAAACGGCAGCCCAGTCACTCTTTCCGCTTACCACTCCGACAGGGAAATCGATCCGAATCAAAGGCTACTATTACAAGATCCTTGGGATCCTAGAAAATGAAGGCCAGCGCATCGGTGGCGAAGGCGGTGGTGGTGGCGATTCACAGGTTTTGATTCCTTTCACAACCCTGATGGATCAGTATGGCGAGACGTTTTTTCGATTCCGCAGCGGAAGCTTCGAAGCCGAGAAGGTGGAGTTCCATGAAGCCGTGATTCGAGTTCATGATGTCACGGAGGTCGAGACGCGTGCCAGTGCGATCCGCCAGATCCTTAGCAGCAATCATAAAAAGGAAGATTGGCGGATGGTGGTGCCGGTGGAACTACTACGACAGGCTGAGCGGACAAAACGCATCTTCAGCATCGTTTTAGGCAGCATCGCCGCGATCTCGCTCTTAGTAGGTGGCATCGGCATCATGAATATCATGCTGGCCAGCGTGACTGAGCGCACCCGTGAGATCGGCATCCGCCGGGCCATGGGAGCCCGACAGGCAGATATTGTGGTGCAGTTTCTGATTGAAACGGTGCTGCTATCTGGCGCTGGCGGAATCATTGGCGTGGTCTTGGGTGTCTCCATTCCAATCGCTGTTCAGCATTTCGCTGGAGTGACCACCGTGGTTAAGATTTGGTCCCCTGCCCTAGCCTTCTTGATCTCTGTCATTACCGGCATTGCCTTTGGCATCTATCCTGCCCGCCGTGCCGCGCAGATGAATCCAGTGGAAGCTCTGCGCCACACTTGATTCATCAAGAACGAACTCATTCAAAATCGACCATCCGCATGCACGGCCAACCAGAGGGCATCCTGGCTCGTTTCGAGGACACGATGTCGGGTATGACTGGGCAATGTCACGTGATCACCTGGGTGCAGTGTGAGCGGCGGTTGAGCCTCAATCTCTAACCTGGCACTGCCACGGAGGAGCACGACCCATTCATCTTGGGGCTGATCATACCAGAATCCATCAGGACTAGCCTGGCCCTGGGAGTCAATGCGCTCAACTTTGAGTCCCGGCTTTTCAAAAAGCGTGGTAAAGAGCTCTTCGGCTGAAGACAGGGTGGTTCCACTAAACAAAGACTGGACGTGGATCATGGTGAAAGACGTTGGATGATAATCCAAGATCATGACTTGCCAGCTTCGTCTTTCAATTGTGAATTGGTTCGTTATGAAAACCGCGCTACCTCGACTCATTGGATTCAACTGGTTGCTTTCATTGGGCTTGCTTCAGGCGGCAGGGCCAACAGTGCTGCGCTTTTATGACGAGACCACCATGCGTCATCTAAGTCTATCCTCGGAAGGATTCGGCAGCACCACCGTCATCGTTCGTTCGGCTTCAGAACCTGGCAACGCAGGCACTTGGCTAGGCAATGGGGACCGGAAAGATAAGACGCTGATGTTTTCACGCATCGTGGGTGAGGGGGAAGATCGCGGTACGGTGTTTATCGCGGAGATCAGTGAATCAAAGGTCAAAATCGACTACAAACCTGGGCAGCGCGAGCCCATGGATGCTGGAATCAATGGAGAGTACCGACGAGCCAGTGAAGCCAAGTTTCTCCAACTGGCCAAGAAGGAGTTTCAGGCGGCGAACGATCGACTGGTCGAAAACTTAAAGTTAGCCACCAAGAGTTGGCAAGCCAGTGACCGCCCAGCGCTGATGTTGTGGAAGGAACAGTGGCCAGCTCTGCGCGAACGCTGGATGAATGCGGCAATAGGAAAGCCACCCGTCACAGCCGATCCAAAAGCCAAATCGGCCGCACCCGCGCCGACGGATAAACCTGCGGAGTATTGGATCTATCTAGCTCAGGCGACAGCGCAGGCCTTTTATTTTGTGAGTGCGATGCCTGACCCCAAAACAGGATTGGGCTGGGATGGTGAATATGATGATTTAGGCGGCGGGCATGTCAGTTTACGACTGAGTAAGGATGGCAAGCTACGAGTCTCACTCTCCAGCCAGCGGATCAACGAAGTGGAAGCTGGCACCATGGATGCCACGGCCCTGCCGGATAAAGTCATAACCGGCAAGAATGGTGAACTGAGTGCCGAATTCACGATCGTGGACCCAGAAATAACCGATCCGGCCAAGCTGCCACGAATTCGACTCAAAAAGATCGGGCGCTACCTACAAGTAGAAACTGAGCAGGCCCAGACCAGTGCTGGACGGGGCTGGTTTGATGGCATCTACCGCGGCAGCCCAGTGCCGGAAGGTTGAGTAGATTACTCGGTGACAAGATTTTAGGAGACTGCTATGAATTGAGCATGTTCTTCCGCCCGTTTTTTTTGGCCACGTTACTCTCGTTTTCATATCAGAGTCCCCTGCTCTCAGCAGCTGAAAAACCCAACATCATCCTCATCTTGGCAGATGATTTGGGCTATGCGGACCTGGGTTGTTTTGGCAGCAAGACAATCCGCACGCCGCATCTAAATACGCTGGCAGCAGAGGGCACCAAGTTTACCTCCTTTTACGTGACCCAGGCCGTGTGCAGCGCCTCACGAGCAGCGCTCATGACGGGCAGTTACCCGAATCGAGTCTCCATGCAAGGAGCGCTGAATCACACGAGCAAGGAAGGCATACACCCCGATGAACTTTTGCTTCCGGAGCTACTAAAGCAGCAGGGCTACGCGACGGGCATTTTCGGCAAATGGCATCTGGGCACGGCGGCGATGTTTCACCCGCTCAAGCATGGTTTTGATGAGTTCTGGGGCATCCCTTACTCAAATGATAACAGCAAGTATCACCCGAGTCTGGCCGCCGAGATGCCACCGCTACCCGTGTATGAAAATGAGAAGGTCAGCGAAACAGACCCTGATCAGAGCCAGTTGACGCGTCGAATTACCGAAAAGGCCGTGAGCTTTGTGCGTCGCCATGCTGACGAGCCCTTTTTTCTCTACGTCCCTCACGTCATGCCCCATGTGCCGATCTTTGCCTCTGAGCGGTTCAAAGGAAAATCTCCCCACGGTCTCTACGCCGATGTGGTGGAGGAACTGGACTGGAGCGTGGGTCTCATCATGGCCGCTGTGCAGCAGGCAGGCATTGCCGAAAAAACGCTGGTACTGTTTTTCTCCGATAACGGCCCATTCTTAAGTTACGGAAACCACGCAGGAAGTGCCGCTCCACTACGTGAAGGCAAGCTGACAAGCTATGAAGGAGGGGTGCGCGTGCCATTCATCGCCCATTGGCCAAATCAAGTGCCTGCGGGAAAGGTATGCGATGAGCCACTCACAGAAATGGACATCCTACCAACGATCCAGACTTGGCTAGGCGCAAAAGGGCCTACTTTTAAGATCGATGGCCAAGATGTCAGTGACCTCTGGTTGGGAAAAGAAGCAGCCAAATCACCGCATGAGGCGCTGGTCTTCTATGGTGGATCGGAGTTGCAAGCTATCCGCAGTGGGCATTGGAAGCTGCATTTCCCACATCCCTACATCACTCCCCACGCAGAGCCGGGCCGTGATGGGAAGCCCTCCAACTGGGAAAACATGAAACCTGCGGCGATCACTCAAAGCGGCATCGAAGGAATCGCGACGCGGCATGGCTACAAGGTGGCTCAGCAGGATCTGGCTCTCTATGATCTGAAGGCTGATCCAGCAGAAAGCAAAGATGTCAGCTTGGAGCATCCTGAGGTGGTGGCTGAATTAAAAAAGCTCGCCGAAACCTACCGCAGAGATCTTGGCGACAGCCTGACGCAAACGGTCGGGCAAGGTGTCCGCCCCCTAGGAAAGGCTCCATGAACTAGAATTACCATTTAAAAGGCCCTGTTCTGGCCGCTTG
>JAIXZA010000166.1 GCA_027489965.1 Verrucomicrobiaceae bacterium | reverse complement strand
TGCACCCATTGACATCCGTCGCACGGATCGTGAAGCTAGCTGCCGTCGTGCTATTAGGCGTGCCCGTAATCGCACCCGTCGTCACATTAAGCGTCGCCCATGTCGGCAACGCCCCGCTAGCAACAGCAAATGTGTAGGCTCCGCTACCTCCCGTAGCTGTCATCGTTTGACTATAAGCCGTGCCAACAACCCCATTGCTCAACGACGTCGGATTAACCGTAATAACAGGACAAATTTGAAGGTTAACGACTCGCGTGCCCGTGCAGCCAAAGGCGTCATTGACGCGAACGGTGATGGCCGTGGCAGGAGATGCAACGGCTGTCGGGGTTCCACTGATGATGCCGGTGCTGGCATTTAAGGTGAGGCCCGCTGGCAGAGCGCCTGCGGTGATTGTCCAGGTGCCATACGGGGCTGTGCCTCCAGCGGCGGTTAGAGTTTGGCTATAAAGTGTATTGATCAGGCCAGGCGTGGCGGTGGCTGGTGTGATCGTGATGGTCGGACAGACGGGCGTGATAGTATAAGCACGAGTGCCCGTGCAACCTTTGGCATCCGTAGCAGTAACGCTGAAACTTTGGCCAATGCTATTGATAGGCGTGCCCGTGATCGCACCGGTAGCAGAGTTCAAACTTAACCCTGCCGGCAAGACACCAGTACTCAAAGTATAGGTATAAGGTGTGGCACTGCTGCCAGTGGCCGTCACATTTTGACTGTAAAGAGTGCCCACTGTGCCCAGCGAACTGATAGCAGCCAGCGTGATGGCCGGACACTGCTGCACAAAGATGAGTGAATCTTCAAAGGTGTTCTGATTTTGACCATAAACACCAAAAGTAAACCCATCCGCCGACATGCCATCGCCACCATTATGAATGTTCCAACCTGTGTAGGTGGAATCAATCGCAACATGACCATCAACAACCAGTTCATTAGCGATGGTTCTATAGGCTGACGTTGCGTTAAACCACAGCACGGCAAAGCTACCCGCTGAACCTGAACTATTAATACTGCCGAGAGCACGCCCCGTATTGCTAACCGCACCAACGATGCCCCCAAGACTGTCTTGAGGAGTGACTAAAGGGAGATTGGTGCGCGTGGAGTTTAGCGTATCATAAAGGAAGGGTGTCGGAACACCCGAAATCCTTTCGGAAGAACCAACGTAACGTCCATCAGGACTGACTTTACCGCCCCTTGGTCTTGGGAAGGTGAATAGCGTCGTGCCCCAACCACTGGCGACACTGCCACGAAGGATTTTACCAGACCCAGCAGTATCGATGACTAGAAGTGTGGAGCCATCTGCAGAAGCGTCCAAGACCTCACGCACACCGCTAATCGTGGTCCAAGCGCGGGTACTGAGATTCCAGTAACCGCCGACTGAAGCCGTGGCTCCCGCTGGGCCGTCTGCATCTACGCTACCAAAAGCATAGGCACTGTCGTTCGTGATCGCGGTCGGCGTCGCCGATATGCTTGGATTAGCATCAAAAGGAGTCAGCAAACGTACATTGGTGCCTGTTGTGCGATTATAGAACCAAGCGATGGTGTTAATCGTGGATCCAACACTCCACTTTTCATGACCAACGACATTCCCAGCATCGTTGACATCATTGCCGAGAGCATAACTATGATTGCTATCAATTTTAAGGATATCAGTCACAGCCCAGGTGCTGGTGTGCGCCAAGAAGCCTCGAGTATTGGTGCCAAAGCGAATGCCTGTGTAATAGAGTCCATTCGGAGACATTGCCATGATACACTGAGATTGTTCTAGCGTCAGCCCGCCCAAGACATCGCATCCCACTTGAGTCACGGTGTAACATGGCCCAACGGTGGCTACGCGTGGATGACTTGAGGCCGCCGCGATGGTAACGACATAGTCCTCAATCTCACCAACAGCACCGCTGCTGGTAGGAGTCGTCGCAGCGCTATCGCTGAACCGGAAACGCACCCCTCGCTGAGTGCCCACACTGGCACCAGCAGGCACGGTGAAGCTGACGGCTATATTTTGCTGCAAAGCGCTGGCTTGCGTGACGGCATTGTAAATCCGCTCGCCACCTGCGGTGGTCCAATCCACGTCGTTAAAGGTACCGTTATTATTGAAGTCGATCCAAGCTTCGAGGAATCTACCAGACGTGTTGTTATTGAAGACACTGACGGGAATCGTGATGCTTGATCCAGCCATAATACTGGAAGGCATGGTGACACCGTCTTCATCGTCCGGACTGCCGCTGTTGTTGGTATCATCAGTGTCTGCGTTTTCATTTGGGACGACCCCACCTTCACCATCGACGGCGGAACCGAGGCGGGTATTAAAACTGACGCTGCTACTGGCCGTCGTAGTGGCTGCGCCCGCTGGATTGGTCGCGTGAGCCCAATCACCGTAATCGGTGGCCACGCAGTCGCTAATGCCCAGAAGGGTGACGTTATCGATCTCAATCCTGTTGGGACCACCAGAACCACCATTGAAAACGATTTCACACAGGAAAGATTTACCAGCCAGGGCCGCACCACTGGGCACCGCAGCACCACCCGTGAAGCCATTGAAAAGCACGGTCTGCCAGCTAATGATATTGGTGGATAATGAATTAGATGACTGACTGATGTTTTGTAGCGCCACATTATCGGACCAGGCAGTCTGATAGGAGGCACCATTTTGCCAGGTCAGGAATATCTGAGCATTCATGGGTACCGCTAAACTGCTCAAAGCTGCGTCCAAGATCAACCCGTTGATCGTGCTGGAAGCATTGCCAGCGAAGGTCCAGGTGAAGGCTGCGGTCTGCGCCCTCGGAGTAAGACTTGTGCGTGAGGTGAAAAGATTCGCGGGCACAGTGGCTGGCCACTGCGTGGTGCAGCGCACACGATTACCATCGTTGGGGTAAAGCGGACCGCTGGGGCGCCCATCATCCGAAGCGCTGAGTCCGCCAGTGCCAAAAGTCAGGACGTCTGCCGTCAGGCAAGGCGAATCGTAGGACGGCGGCACATTGACGATCGGCAAGGGCTCCATGTTATAAATGATGAGCGGTGAACCTATAGTCAGTGAGTAGGCCATGCTGGCAGAACAGCCACTGGCATCGGTCGCTGTGACGGTGAAATTAAAAGTGCCCGATTGCGTTGGCGTACCACTCAAGGTCATGCTGCTACCGGTGCTCAAGGCCATGCCTGGAGGCAATGTGCCAGTGCGCGTGTAGTTATACGGACCCGTGCCACCGCTCGCGGTAATCGCTGTGCTTGTATATGGGAACCATTGCACGCCATCGCCCACAGTGGCAGGGCCGATGGTGATAGAGGGGCAGGCAATAGTGACGACGTAGTCTTCGATCTCGCCACTGACACCACTGGCCGTAGGTGTGGTCGCAGCGCTAGAAAGTCGAAAACGCACGCCTCGTTGCGCACCTCTGCTCGCGAGTGAAGGCACGTTGAAGCTAACGTTGATGTTCTGCTGCGAGGCACTGGCCGGAGTGGCAAGGTTGTAGATGCGCTCGCCACCGCTGGTAACATCACTGTCATTGAAGATGCCATTGTTATCGAAGTCAATCCAGGCCTGGAGGAACCGGCCGGCGGTATTGTTATTGAAAACGCTTACCGGGATAGTAACCGCGCTGCCCACTGAAATGCTAGAGGGCATGGTCACGCCGTCTTCATCAGCACCGTCAGCGGTGGCCGTAGTATTGGGTGTGACGCTGGTCTCAGCATCGACGGTAGCACCGAGGCGCAGGTTTGCGTTACTGATGCTGCTAGCGGTCGTCGTCGCAAAACCTGTCGCTAGAGCGGTCGGATGAAGGAGATCGCCATAATCCGTTGACAGGACCACAGTGTTGAGTCCGTGATCTTCGATCTCACCCGTGTAGCTATTAGCTCTGGGTAGATCAGTTTGCTCAAAGGTAAGCATGAACCGACATGGTAAAGAGGCACCAGTTGGAGCACCTACGGGAACGTTGAAGACGAAGTTTTGGACGAGAGCAACACTACCAGAAGGAATCGCCAAATTAGTGAACATGCGTTCGACAGCCGTGTTCTCATAAGTGCTATTGCTGTTAGTATCGAGCCAAGCATTCAAATAGGCCACTGAGCCAGTTATATTGGTTACGGTGACGCTACCAGAGGCTCCCACTTGGCCAGGGAAAACACTAGCTGGCAGGATCACCCCATCCTCATCGTCAGTGCCGGTGATGTCATCCCCCGTCATGGTAAAGTTCAGAGTGGGTGTCTGTTCACTGTCCACAGTGCTGCCGATGCGCAGTCCTGAGATGACACGTGCCGCTGGAGCTTCACTACCCCAGGGCATTCCAGCTTGGGAGGCCTGAGTCTGCTGAGAATCACCATAATCAAACTCAGGCGAGCCAACGAGCAGCCGATGCTCTTCAACCTCCCCTGTATTTTGGTAACCATTTCCTGATGGGTTGGCCGTAGAACTCAGTATAAAGCGGCAGTTATAGGCAAGCGTCGCAGGCCGGCCCACATAACTGAGGAAGGGCATATCAAAGGTGAAATTCAGCGTGGCATTGTTCGTGCCAGTGGGCACGACATGATTATTGATGATCCGCTCTGTCGTGGTCATCGTGCCGTTGTTATCATAGTCGATCCAGGCACTGAGGTATCCAGGAGAACCAGTGTTATTGGTCGCTGTGAGGACGACGGGCACGGCTAGTTGCCAGTCTGCCACGCGGAAAACGCCGTTACTCACCAGCGTGCCCATGCTAACGCCATCCTCGTCATCCAGATTGGTCGTGTCATCTGTGAGAGAGTCCGGACTGGTAACGGGATAGGCCTCAGCATCAATCTGAGCACCCAGCTTGAGATTGGCATTTACGGTCGCAAAAGCGCGTAGTCCTCCAATACCATCCCCGAAGTCGGAGTCACTCAATGTCACCACATAATCTTCCACTTCCCCAGAGCCGACAGCACCCGTAGGAGCAGAGGAAGCACTGATACTCGTGAGACGGAAACGAACACCTCTGGCAGCACCGAGGGATGCACCCGAAGGCACCGTGAAGGTGACATTCACTGTCTGCATGGCCACATTAGATGGCACATTGATTTCAGCGCTTAACCTCTCACCTGAACCCGTACCGTTTGTAGCGGCAACGGTGCTATTAAAGCTACCGTCGTTATCGAAGTCGATCCATGCATTTAGATTGGCGAAAGCACCCGTATTATTGAAAACGGATACAGGAATCGTGTAAGTTGCGCCAGGTGTTAGGTTGGCAGGAAGGGTCACGCCATCTTCATCAGCACCGTCAGCTGTGGCTCCTGCGTTAGGCGACACACTCGCCTCAGCATCCACGGTGGCACCGATGCGGAGGTTGTTATTCACGATGCTAGAGGTCGTCGTCGATGATGCACCGCTGCCGTTCCAGTCGCCGAAGTCGGCATAGGCGGCGGTGAGGCCGAAGTCGATGCGGTCTTCCACGTTGGTAGTACCACCTGTCCCAGGCTCCCCTGCAGCGGTGAGAGTGATTAGCGGACTGTAGATGTAGCCATCTGGGGAACTGGTTCCGTTATTATCATTATCGACGCCATTGTCCCCTGCAACCACGGCGCTCGCGGCTGGCGTGGCCCCTGGTGGCGTCACTCGCACGAAGTAGTTGCCTGGCCTTGGAGCAAGGAGGCTGTACGCACCTGAGCTGGTGAAGCTCAAGGCGACCAGGGTATCGAGATTGGCTCCTGTGCCACCGATGGCGTTATCTGCTCCAGGATTTACAAGTTGGGTGGTTACAAAGGCGAGGCCCGTTTCGGTGACGTCCTTTTGGCCGTTGTTGTTGGTATCACCCCAAACGAGATTCCCCACCGTGATGCCGGTGAAGAGGCCGAAGTCCACGGTCATGTTGGTATTCGCATCCGCATCACCATCCGCGATGGACTCCGTGCCTGCCGCAAGTGTGATGATCGGGCTGAAAAGCGCTGTGCCTCCGCCGCCAGGCTGGGTGCCATCATTGTTGTTGTCCACATTATTGTCCGTCGTAGCAGGTGCACCACTGGTCCATGCAAAACCTGATGGAGGCGTGACTTTGACAAAGTAGGTGCCAGCAGTGAGACCGGGGAAAGCATAGGCACCACCGGCGATGGTTGTCTGTCCCGTGGCGGCGACAACATCGTCCACCGTATCGATCAAGTTGTCGGCACCAGGACTGAACAGATTCACCGTGGCGCCAGCAACACCGCTTTCAGCCACGTCCTTAATGCCGTTGAAGTTCGTGTCTGCCCAAACAAGACTGCCAAGGGTGAGTCCTGGATTGACGGTGACGACATAATCCTCCACCTCGCCAGTGCCGATAGCGCCTGTGGGCAAGGTGGTGGCCTGATTGGTGAGGCGGAAGCGCACGCCGCGCTGTGTGCCGACACTGGCAGATTGAGGCACGGTGATGTTGAAATTTTGCACCACCGCACTTGCACTGCTGGTAATCGTAATTGGCCCAACGAGACGCTCTCCGCCATTGGAGCCATTGGCAACGGTGTCGTTGAAGGCACCATCGCCGTTATAGTCAATCCAGGCATTGAGGTAGGCGTTTGCTCCCGAGTTGTTAAAGACGTTGACTGGTATAGTAATGCTCGCTCCTTGCGTGATGCTTGCGGGCATAGTTACGCCATCTTCATCCGCGCCATCTGAGGTGGCGGCGGCATCAGGTGAGACGCTGGCTTCAGTATCGACGATGGATCCCAGGCGGAGATTCGAGTTCATGGTGCTGCTAGTCGTCGTGGTAGCCGCACCGCTGCCGTTCCAGTCGCCGAAGTCAGTGACAGGGGCTGACAAATTGACGATGTAGTCCTCGATTTCTCCCAAACAGCTCAATCCTGATGCAATTGCTCCAGTGTACGGTGTGATACGCACTCGCAGAGCAGCAGCTCCCAAGACCGCAGTGGATGGAACATTAAACGTGTATGCTTGTGAAGTATTTGAGGTGCCATTCGCGACTAGCTGATCAATGATGATCTGTTCACCACTATCGATCGTGTTGTTGCGATTAAAATCCAACCATGCGTTGATATAGGCGGCTGCACCTGTATTATTTGTCCTATTAACGGTTATACTGGCTCCAGTTATCCCGACTGGAATACTCGATGGCAAAGTAACGCCATCCTCATCGTCCCCACCTGCAGTGTCATCGCCTGTAGCATCAACTGATGTGGCTGATGTGACTTCACCATCTAACGAGGCACCAAGACGCAGTGTTGCGCTCGTAAAACTGCTAGCAAAAGGAAACGCATAATAATCTCCGAAATCCAAAAGGTGATTAAATCCTCCGAACTGGAAGCTGATATTTTCCCCGGTGAAAGTCAGTACGCTAGGCACGGATTGTGTAATTCGAATTCCTGTAACCAAACCAGAAATGGTCCAGGAAGCTGAATCTCCAGAACTGTTTCCAGAGCCATTGTTCCAGATGAGAGAGACCGAAGAAGTTCCAACTCCGATTGGAGCATTGGTATCGAATTCACCATCAGAACCCGTGGTGCGAGTAAAGGACGACCAAACAGCCCCACCAAATAGTTCGAAGAGATAGTTCTGGTTATCCACATCACCGATCACTGAACCACTGCTTAGGATAACAGGCTGACTAAATGTAACATCCAAGACTCGCTGACGGGTTGATGGAGGCAAAACACCGGTCCCTCCATCCATTCCAAGTTCAGTAAATAATCCTCCACCGAATCCGCTGCTAAATTTCTGCCACGCAGCAGGTGTGAAATTCTGGGAAGTCTTGACCGTAGCGGTAACTCCGTTAGAGACAAAGACTTGACCAATGTCGCCAGGGAAAGCCTGTATAGCACTAAAGTTAAAGTTTACGGTATTGATCGTGGAAACGATTCCATTAATATAATCTTCCACTTCCCCCATCGTTCCAGATCCAGTCGCAACAACAGCATTTGATGAATCGAGTCTAAATCGCATTCCAATACCCCCACTTGTCACAGCACCAGCAGGCACAGAGATATTAAAACCAATATTTTGAGTAGCAACGTTACTACCCACGACCTGACTAGCTAAGACCTGCTCATTCGGGTCGGTAAGCACGCCATTAGCGTTGAAGTCGATCCAAACACTTAAATAGGAAGGGCTTCCAGTATTGTTGAAAACGGGAATGGAATAACGACAGCTTTGTCCAGCCACCAAGATAGGCAGAGCTAGGTTTTCATCATCAGTTCCAACCCCGTCATCACCAGTTCCACTAGAATTAGACTGATCCAGAGTTTCGGCGTCAGCTTGTGCAGTCCCTAGATAGAGAAGTGCATTCACAGCCGTAGAGGCTGAACCAAATGAAGAGTAGTCGCCGTAGTCAGCGGTGCTTTGAGCGGTCGCTTTAAGACTGAACATCGACAGACAGAATACCGCAAAGAAATGGAATCCATGACCTCTCAACACACCCAATCCGCCAGCTAAAGCAGGCGTGGCGTAATTACTTGAACGCCAATTAGCATAGGCTTCTCTAAGTAATGGTTGAAAGAATGAGTTCAAAAGCGGCAAAGTATGAATATGGATTAATCTCTATTTTATGGTTATTATGGTAACAAACAAGAAAAATATGAATAATTATTTTGGCTGTGTTAATCTTTCTGGGTGGTCGCCCTTCCGATTGAGGTAACCAACCTAAATTTCAACCTTTCGACTCTTTTAATCCTACTTTTCGATAACGGACCAAATGCCAACCAATTCATTGAACCTCAAACGCCGCGCCAGCGCAGTCCAGCGCTCATTAATTGGCTAATCATCTCTGCCGAAGAGCCCAGAAATGAATCGAGATAGTACAACCTCACTTCACTTCCGAGATCACGGCAACAGGAAGAAGCCACGGAAGGGGCTGAGTAGCTTCTCGTTTGTCAGGTTCTCACCGCTGGCATCATCTTGACGCTGCCATTGGGTCGGGCTCAGGAACAGGCTGTCATAACCAGTCTGGC
>JAIXZA010000115.1 GCA_027489965.1 Verrucomicrobiaceae bacterium | reverse complement strand
AGACGCAGCGGCGGCGGGCCGGCGCGGCCTTGCTTTTGCCAAAACTCGGGCCAGTCCCGCAAGGATGCGCCAAAGGGGGCGAGATGCGTGGTGGTCACCGCCAGCCCACGATCCCGTGGCACGCACAGTTTGCGCAGCGAGTCATCGGAGAACTCGCCGACATCCAGCAAGTTCAATTTGAGCCGCAGCATCGTTTCGAGCACGCGATCCCAGTGCGCGGCGTAGTCGCGCTGAATCCAGGGCGAGAGCAAATCGGTGTCATTCGGGAACCAACCACGCCAGCGCACCTGCGGTGACTTCCAGTTGAGCTTTGTGCCATCCGGGATCTCGATGTGGGCCATCGGGCGCGGCTTCCAGCCGGCCCAGAACCACCACGGTGGTATGTCGAGGAAGTGCTCGCTGAAACTGTAGATCGCGTAAATCACGCCTCGCATGTCCGAGCCGATGAGCCGCACATGCTCGCCCTGCCGCAGAATGGTATGAGCCTCGGAACCAGTGAGGCTGCTGTCCGAAGCTGCACTAGAGATGATGATGGCGGGGCTGGAGGCAGCGGGGGCTTTGGAAACAATGGGTGAGGCCTTCTTCAGCACCCATTCGAGATCACGGCAAAGATCCTGGGCTGCCTTTTGGACCGGTAGAGGCTCCGATTCATGCACCACCACAGGAACACCGGGCGGGAGTCGGAGGGGCTCTGCTGCTGCTCCAGCGCTCAAAAGGATCGCCCATGCGATGGCTGGCAGCGCGAATGGACGAGTAAGGAGGGAACAATGCATTGAGAGTGGTTAAGCGGAAAAGCTGCCATCGGCAACCACACGAACGGCGTGAGCACGCTGGACACTGGCTTTGCCGATCCCGACATGGAAGCGCTGCGGCAGAAGGTGAACGAGATGATTCTGAACGGGCGGAGGTAGGGGAGGCGAAAGGTTCCTCGCGTCTTGACTTCCGTTCACCATGAGCGCAGGGCTCACTCCACGTCCGGCAGCTCGATGGTGAAATCATCCTCCAGACGGCCCTGGAACTTCCACACTCCTTCGACACGGATGGCGGAATCGACTTCGAGCTTCAGGTTCGTGCCATCGGCCGTGCGCAGGCGAATCTCGATGCCATCAAAGCGCGGGGTGTCCGGCGAGGCATCCTCGTCCTCACTGACCTCCACGCTCGTCAGCGTGAGCTGGCCCAGTTCGCCGAAATACTTGCTCATCAACGCACGCACCAACCCGGCACGCGCCACGGTGACCTGCAGATTCCGCGTCTGCTTTTTGATCTCCCTTTCCTGCTCCTTCGCCGCATCGACTTCGGTCGGTGAGGTGGAGGCTTCCGCAGTTGCCTGGGCGGCTTTCACCTTGCCCAGCACCTCGGCGGAATGCCAGCAGGCACTCAGAGCCGTGTCATCATTCCCTTTGAGCGCCCCCACCATGGCCTCCACCAGCTTCTGCATCTCCGGCGGCACCGGCGTGTCATCATCCGCCCTCAAGGAAGGAGCAAGCAGGGAGAAAAGAGAGAGGAGCAGGAGTGTGGTTTTCATCCACTCGTAGGCAAGGCCAGACGCCCACGCATTTCAAGCTCCGAGTGGTGACAATTCAGGCATTTTGAAGCGTCTCGATGACCTGCGGCCAGCGCTTTGTCATGATCAGTGTGGCCGAGCTTTGCTTCACGCCCGCGGTGCCGCAGCACTACGCAGCACGCTGTCGAGCACCTGATCGACGGTTTGGCCGGAGATGGAAACCTCCGGTGTCAGAGTGACGCGGTGCCGCAGCACGGGCAGGCTGGCACTCTTCACCTTCGGCATCCCACGCGGCAACGATGGCAGCAATGGAAGCAACGGCAGCGACGGTGCCCAAGGCCCGCCCGGCGAGATCACCCAAGCCCCAACTCAACAGCGCCATCAGCGGCACGAGCAACAACACGAACAGCGTGAGCACGCTGGACACTGGCTTTGCCGATCCCGACATGGAGGCGCTGCGGCAGAAGGTGAATGAGATGATCCTGAACGGTCGGAGGTGATGTGACTGCCATTCTCCGCAAGCCTTGACTTTCCATGGTATCCCCAGAGACTCGCGCCGCACGTCCGGCCTTCGCGTGGCTGGATGAGCATCGTAGAAAACTGTGTCCGAATCTGATTCGCCCACCGTTTATTGTGACTAAACATCGGCCAAAAAACAGCGCGTCTTCCGTTCAACAGCGTCAATCCAAATCAGATGAGCCTCACACCCACGAAGGTCGAGCTAACGACCAACGCCTTAGACTTGCTTGTGAAACGGAATGCGATCCCTGACGGGATCGCATTCCAAGTTAAGCGTGAACAGGCACGAGAGTTCATGGCTGAGGCACTTATTTCTGCCGTCGTCACTATACCAATCGGGATCGCCACGAACTTGTTTTCGTCATGGCTCTACGACCAATATTGTTCTTCCAAGAAGCGAGATACGATCACCATCACGATCAACGGAGCGAAGCTCACGGAGATCACTATTGAGGCTATTCAGACCGCCATCGAATCACATGAAGAACATAAATAAACTTCAGGAGCGGCTAGCCCCAGCACGCGAAGCGTGGTTGCAGTCTCAGTTTGGCAGGGCTTTTGCGCATGGCCTTGTCATGGACAAGGACATGCGCCCGAGTTTTGTCGCTGAGCTACAAGGGCAAACCACCAAGAATGTCGATCTGCTCAGGAAACATGCTTTCGATTTGTTGCCGGATGAGCACAAGCACCACTTGGATAATTCGATATTAGCATTTTTACCAGAGGTTCATCAGGCCGCATCCGCTTTGCCTTCAAGTGACGGGAACATAATCACCGTGAGTGCCGTGTTTGATCACAGCTTTCGCTGGCCGATGGCAGTTTGTCAGGCTTGTTTTCAGTCGGCTCTCGATGACAGCTCTTTCGATGATCGAACGAAACGTTTCAGAACCGGCGTAGCAGAGTGCATCGGCCTCTATGCAATGCAGCGAAGGAGTTGGAAGCATTTTCGAGGTGAGGATCACATGCTGAGATTCTTTCCCACCATCTTCCCGGACACGATGCGGGAGCTTTCTGGTCTCAGGCCGAACTTCCCTCCGTATGCGCATCTGGCGATGCTTTACATGGTGCTTCACGAGATTGGCCACTTGGCACTCGGTCACTTCGACTCGGAGGCCCCAGACATTATGAATTTAGAGGACGTGGAGAGCTACATTCTAAAGCAGGCTGACATTGACAGAGACAAGGAACATGAGGCTGACCTTTATGCTTGGGACTGTTTGCTCCGCATGCCGCTGCCGCATTTCCATCTCAGCGCAGTAGTCGTTGCCCTGTTTAACTTTCTTGAGGCATCCGATAAGGCTCAGGGTGTGATTTACTCGAAGGAGGACGCACGCCCTCCCTTTGGGAGCAGATTGATTGCTCTCGATTTAGCGGACTCAGAACCTGAGCCTTATGTTGTTCAGTATATGGAGAGCCAAGTGTTTTGCGAGGACGTTCCCGATCAAGACGAGCTTGTCCAGATGTTGACCGAGCAGTGCGAGTCCTATTCTCCCAATTCACCATGACCCATGACCACGTCACCACTGACACAAGGCCGAACAATGGCGCTGCTGGACAACGGGAGGAGCGCTTGTTGTCGTATCAGAGTCCACCGTAATTTGAATATCACCCGCTTCGTTCATGCTCTCCGCCGCCCTTCCCGTGCCAGAGCTTGAACGTGAGCACCCTAGACACTGGCTTTGCCGATCCCGACATGGAAGCGCTGCGGCAGAAGGTGAATGAGATGATCCTGAACGGGCGGAGGTAAAGGGGGCGATCCTTGGACCTCTCGCAAGCCTGGAGGGTCGTAGCTCACGGACACAGGCGTTTGCGAAGCGTTTCCCCTTGCCGTTGAGAAGGCGGCCACAGGTTCGGGCATGGAGGCGCGGACGTCTCACCAAAGAGGAAAGTCGGATTTCTTCCCCCAGCGGGTAACCGCCCGCCTTCTGCGGGATGTGAAAAGGGTGTCCACCTTTCGCCTGCTTGTGGAACATCCCTCTGAACATGACTCCATCACTCCGCTCCTCCATCACTCCGCTTGTCCTCGGTGCTCTCGGTGTCCTCTGGGGTTCAATCACCCACGCCACCGAAAACTGGCCTCAGTTTCGCGGGGCAGATGCGCGGGGTGTTTCCATCAACACGAACATCCCCGACCGTTGGTCGGCCACGGAGAATGTGGAGTGGAAGGCGGAGATTCCGGGGCGTGGCTGGTCCTCGCCGGTGGTTTGGGGGGAGCGGGTGTTTGTCACCACGGTGATCAATCGCGGAGAAACGGAAGCGCCGAAGAAGGGACTCTATCTTGGCGGAAACCGGCCTGAGATTCCGACCACCGAGCATGTGTGGAAGGTGCTCTGCCTGGATCTCAGCACGGGAAAGCCGCTGTGGGACAAAACGGTGCATCAGGGCCGCCCGCAGACGCCCATTCATGTCAAAAACAGCTACGCCTCCGAGACGCCCGCCACGGATGGCGAGCGCGTGTATGCCTGCTTTGGCGGAGTCGGCCTCTTCTGTTTCGATTTCGAGGGCAAAGAGCTGTGGAAACATCCGCTGGAGCCACGCCCGACCCGCGCAGGCTGGGGCACCGCGGCCTCGCCCGTGCTGAATGGCGACCGACTTTACTACCAGTGCGACAACGACGAGCAAAGCTACCTGCTCGCGCTCGACACACGCAGCGGCAAAGAATTCTGGCGCACTCCTCGCGAGGAGAAAAGCAACTGGTCGCCGCCCTTTGTGTGGCAGCACGCGCAGCGCACGGAGATCGTCACCGCTGGCAGCGGCGCGGTGCGCAGCTACGACCTGGAGGGCAAGCTGCTTTGGTCCTTGCGCGGCATGTCCAGCATCACCATCGGCACGCCTTACGCGGCGGACGGACTGCTTTATGTCAGCTCCGGCTATGTGGGCGACAAACTGAAAGCGCTCTACGCCATCCAACCCGGCGCCAGCGGCGACATCACGCCACCAGAGGGCCAGCGCAGCAGCGAGTTCATCGCGTGGTGGGACCCCGGCATCGCGCCCTACAATCCGACGACGCTCGTTCACGATGGCAAACTGTATGTGCTCTATGATCGCGGCCTGCTGAGCTGCTTCAATGCGAAGACCGGCCAGCCGTTTTACCTCAAAGAGCGCCTCCCGCACGGCCCCGGCTTCACCACGTCCCCTTGGGCCGTGGGCGACAAGATTTTCTGCCTCGATGAAGACGGCCAAACGCATGTGCTCCGCGCCGGGGAGAAGTTCGAGCTGCTGCACACCAATCCCACCCTCGACGGCGAGATGTGCATGGGCACGCCCGCACTGGTCGGTGACCGCCTCATCCTCCGCACGGACACGCATCTTTATTCCATTCGCAACCCGAGCCGCCAACCATGACTTCAAAACTCCACCACTCCATCGCCGCGCTCCTCTGCGCTCTCGGCGTCCTCTGCGGTTCAACTGCGAATGCTGCCGAACCCTACCGCGCCTCCTACTACAAGGATGGCGAAATCCACATCACCGTCCTCGGTCAGCCAGAGGGCAAGGCCATCACCACCGGGCATTGGGATTTCAAACCCTCGTGGTCGAAGACGGGCGATCACCTCGTCTTCTTCCGCCGCCTCAAGAACGATCCCGTGGTGAGCAACTGGATCACCCAGCTCTGCATCATCAATGCCGACGGCAGCGGCTTCCACGTGCTCTCCGATGGCACCCGCACCGACTTCAATCCCACCTGGACCCGCGACGGCAAGAACACACCCGTCTGGAATCGCAAGAACACGGGCAAAGGCGGCTACACCATCATGGCGGGCAAGATCGGCGGCAAACCCGGCGAAGAAATCGCCCTCACGGACCCAAATGCCCACGCCTGGGTTCACTCCGCCGTCAGTGATGGCCGCCTCTTCGTCTCCGCCATCCCGCCGAAGCTCGGTTACGGCCATTTCCTCATGACGCCCAATCCCGGTGGCGAGCCGAAGTTCGAGCGCGTCGAGTGCGAACTCGCCAAGACCGGCATTCTCGACCGCGTCAGCATCTCGCCCGACGAAACGAAAATCTGCTTCGACTACCATCCCGGCAAAACCAATCCCAACCCCGGACGCATCCTCTATGTCGCCGACTTCGATGTGAAGGCCCGCACCATCACCAACGCCAAACCCTTCGCCAACGAGGAGCGCAAGCAGGTCTGGTTCGCCTACCCGCGCTGGACCCGAGACGGCAAAGCCATCGTCTATCACGCCGACCGCAAGCTCTTCCTCCACACCCTCGCCGACGGCAGCACCAAGCAAGTCTCCACCGACCCCAAGGCTGAC
Organism: Verrucomicrobiaceae bacterium; assembly: GCA_027489965.1. Lineage (GTDB taxonomy): Bacteria > Verrucomicrobiota > Verrucomicrobiia > Verrucomicrobiales > Verrucomicrobiaceae > Prosthecobacter. The sequence continues at coordinate 56,529 of JAIXZA010000115.1, read as the reverse complement.
TACCGTTACCCGCATGGCGAGGCCACACCGAACTGAAAAGCACCTCCATGAAGCGCCTCCTCGCCCTCATCTTCGTTTCATCGTTCAGCATGATGAATGTGGTTTCGGCTTTAGCCGAATCTGATGCGGCTAAAGCCGCAGCCACTTTGCCCAACATCATCATCTTCCTCGCCGACGACCTCGGCTATGCCGACATCGGCGTGAACGGCTGCAAGGACATCCCCACGCCGAACATCGACAGCATCGCGAAGAACGGCGTGCGATTCACCGATGGCTACGCCACGCATTGCGTGTGCTCGCCGTCGCGCGCCGGCCTGATGAGCGGCATGTATCAGCATCGCTTCGGCTTTGAGGCAAACTCGGGGCCGGAGAAGTATGCTGCGGATAATTTTGGTTTGCCGCGTGAGATTCCGACGCTGGCGGAGAAGCTCAAAGGCGCGGGTTACGCCACGGGCATGATTGGCAAGTGGCACATCGGTTTCAAAGAGGGGCTGCGTCCGCATGAGCGCGGGTTTGACTACCATTTCGGCTTCCTCAGCGGCGCGCGGACGTATTTGCCGGGCAAGACGGACAATGATCCGGTCATCCGCAACGGCGAGCCGGTGACGACGACGAAGTATCTCACTGATGAGTTCGCGGATGAAGCGGTGAGTTTCATTGAGCGCAGTCAGGGAACCAAAAACGAAGAACCACCAACCAATAACCCGGCAAAACCCTTCTTCCTCTACTTCGCCTTCAACGCGGTGCATTCGCCGATGGATGAGAATCCGTATTCAGCGGCGCTCAGTGGCATCACCGACAAGAAGCGGCGGACTTATGCCGGCATGTTGAGCGGACTCGATGCCTCCGTGGGCAAGGTGCTGGCGAAGGTGCGCGAACTCGGCCAGGAGGAAAACACGCTCATCTTTTTCTACAGCGACAATGGCGGCCCCACGACGCAGACGACCTCGCGCAACGACCCGCTGCGCGGCTACAAAGGCCAGTTCTACGAAGGCGGCATCCGCGTGCCGTTTCTCATGCAGTGGAAGGCCAAGGTGAAGGCGGGCGGCACTTACACGCAGCCCGTCATGGGCTTTGATTGCCATGCGACGGCCCTCGCTGCGAGTGGCATCGCCATTCCCGAGGACAAGCCGCTCGATGGCGTGAATCTGCTGCCATTCGTCAACGCCGAGAGTCCCGGAGCACCGCACGACTTCCTCTGCTGGCGTGCGGGCACGCAGAAGGCCATCCGCGTGGGTGATTGGAAACTCGTGCAGGAAGGTCGCAGCGGCAGCGCCGAGCTTTTCAACCTCAAAACCGACCTCAGTGAAACCACCGACCTCGCGGCGAAAGAAGTCTCGAAGTTCGACGAACTCGCCGCCAAGTTCGCCGAATGGGAGAAGGGCATGAAACCCGCGCAGTGGAAGCGCCAGGATGCCCGCACGGAAAACGGAGCCACTGCCAAGAAAGGCACCGCCAAAGCGGGCAATCGCGTCGCAGAGGCTCTCAAGACCGCGGACAAGGACAACGACGCCAAACTCACCCGCGAGGAGTATCCGCAGAAAGACCTCTTCGATGCCGTGGATGCAAACGAAGACGGCTTTGCGACGCTGGAAGAGGTGCAGACCTACTACCGCAATCGGAGAGGCACCAAATGAATCATCACTCCGATGTAACCACCCGCCGTCTGCGGGATGTGAGAAAGTTGTCCATCTTTTGCCCTCTCGCGGAACAACCCTTTGAAACTTCACGCCGATCATTTTGATGAAAACGACCCTCACTCTCCTCCTCGCCCTCGCGGGCTTCTCCATCGTTTCCGCTCAATCGCCCGGTGGCGGCGTATTCCAGAAGTTCGACAAGAACAGCGACGGCAAAGTCACTTCGGATGAACTGCCAAACGCGCAAGCCTTTGAACGCTTCGACGTGAACAAGGATGGAGTGATCACTTTGGAGGAATACACCCAAGTCGCGGGCGGCATGAAGGCAACGACAACTCCCACCACGCCAACCAAGCAGGGCGACACACCGCCGGCAACCACCGTGGCCGCCGACGCGGTTTTCTCCGGCTACGACAAAAACAGCGATGGCAAAGTGACCACCGACGAACTGGCGAGCCCGCAGGCCTTTGCCCGTTTCGATCTCGACAAGGACGGCGCGATCTCGCTGGAGGAATACAACAAGGTCTCCGGCAAAACAGCGCCGACCACGACTCCGGGCACCACGCCGCCGCCTTCACCCGCTGTCAGCCAAATCGACGCGATGGTGAAGCAGTTCGACGTGAATGCGGATGGCAAGATCACGCGCGAGGAATCAGCCGGGGCGCAGTGGTTCAATCGCGTGGATTCGAATGCCGATGGCGTGATCGACGCGGAGGAACTCGCGATGGTGAAGAAGATCGTTTCACGCGGCGGCGCGGGTGGTGGTCGCGGAATGTCATCAGCGGCACCAGCGATCTCGCCGGAGGACGTGAAGAAAGTCACCAGCGGCCCGGAAATCCTCAAGCCGGGCGATGTTGGCATCGGGCGCATGATTGTCGATGCGCCGTTCACGGATCTAGCGGGCAAGGCGCATTGTTTGAGCGAGTTGAAGAACAGCAAAGGCATCGTCATCATCATGACCAGCGCAACCTGCCCCGTGAGCAAGCGCTACATCCCCAGCGTGGCGAAGTTGGAAAAGGAACTCGCTGGCAAAGGCCTCGCGCTGCTGCTGGTGAATCCCTTTGCCAGCGAGACAGCGGAGGAAATCAAAGCGCAGCTCGCCGAGCACGGCCTCACCTCGCCCTATATCCACGACAAAGAAAAGACGCTCACCGCCGCGCTTCAGGCCCGCACCACCACGGAGGTCTTTCTGCTCGATGCCACACGCACGCTGGTCTATCGCGGTGCCTTCGATGATCAATATGGTATCAACTACAACCTCGACGCGCCAAAGCATCGCTACCTGCACGATGCTATCGCCGCGTTCGTGAAGAACGAATCACCGCACATTGCAGCGACCGCCGCGCCGGGTTGCGAACTTGATCTCGCCAGCGCACCGAAGCTCGCCGCATCGCCCGTCACCTACCATCGCGATGTCGCCCGCATCCTTCAGCAGAACTGCGTCACCTGCCATCGCGATGGCGGCATCGCACCCTTTGCTCTCGACGACATCGAAGAGGTCAAAGACCGCGCCAAGGTCATCAAGCGCGTCATTTCGGAAGGCACCATGCCACCGTGGTTCGCTGCGTTGGACAAAGACGCCACGACGAACCTCTGGGTCAATGATTGCTCTCTCTCCGCAAAGGACAAAGCCGACCTGCTCGCGTGGATCGAGTCCAGCGACCGACCTCTCGGCAACGTGGCCGAAGCACCCGCCAAACGCACTTACCCCGCCGAATGGAGCATCGGCACGCCCGATCTCGTCATCCCGCTGAGCCGCGCCTACGACATCAAGGCCGACGGTTTCATGCCCTACGCCTTCGATGTCGTCGATACCGACATCGCCGAAGACAAGTGGGTCACCGCGTATGAAATCTTGCCGAGTGAACGCGACGTGGTGCATCACGTCATCGTGCAGGTGCATGAAAAGGGTGCCGATGCCCGCGACCGCGAGGAAGGCGCGGGCGGTTACTGGGCCATCTATGTGCCTGGCAACGGCGCGAACATTTATCCGCAGGGTTTTGCCCGCAAAATCCCCGCCGGAGCACGCGTCAGCTTCCAGATTCACTACACCCCGAGCGGCAAGGCCAAGAAGGAACGCCTGCGCATGGGCCTCGTGTTTGCCAAGACCGCGCCGCAGTATGAAGTGAAGACCCTCGCCCTCGCGAACAACCGCATCGCCATCCCGCCCGGAGCCTCGCACCACGTCGAGACGCAGACACGCCGCGTCCCCTTCGACATCCCCATCACCGGCTACATGGCACACATGCACATTCGTGGAAAGGCCTTCAAATACGAAGTCACCTACGCCGACGGCAAAACCGAAACGCTGCTCGACATCCCCCGCTACGACTTCAACTGGCAGCTCCGCTACGACTACAAACAGCCCAAGCTCATCCCACGCGGCAGCACCCTCACCATCACCGCCGTGTATGACAACAGCGCCGAAAACAAAGCCAACCCTGACCCGACCAAGCTCGTGAAGTGGGGCAGCCAGACCGTCGATGAAATGATGCTCGGCTACTTCGAATACTTCGTGCCGCTGTCTGCCAAGGTGGCGATGAAATGAACGAATGCAGCTGCCTCTCGCATGCCCTCCGCGCCGGACAACCACGACGCCCACGACTACGGCGAACGCATCCGCGAGCGGCTGTAGTGTCGGTTTTAGGAACTCTGGTAGTCCTCGCCATTCTGCTCCATCGTGTTCGGCCAACGGGTGATTTGATCAAAATCGCGGTCGGCTAGGGGTGTGATGGACGTTGACGGGGCTATTTTGATCAAAATGACCATCTAGACTCAATCTGGAGGCTGCTGGGGTGATTGTTAACATGCCTGGCAGGCTGCTGGCACCAGCCGTGGCTAATCTTTACGGTGCCAGAGTCAATGTTGGCATCTGCCGGACCCAATCTTATAGCGTGTCGGACCTAATGTTGACACATGCCGGACCCAATCTTGCACATGACTGGGCTAAAAGTCGCCCTGCCGGACTCAATCTTCACCTGTGGCGGACCCATTGCGGAAGAGGCCTGAAGTCATCCTTGAAGTCACCTAACACTTCCTTTGCCCGATAATTCCAAGGAAACTAAGACTTCGAGAGTTTCACCATCTCCACTAGGCCAAATAGGCCAAGAGGCAGGATAGTGTTTTTTATTCCCAAAGGCGTCCGTTTCCGATAAAACGGCAGTCGGAGATTCCAACCCTAGCTCCGCTTCCCATCGCATGTTTCGCTTTCTCGTACTCAGTTTCTGCCTCTTCACAGTTTCTGCCTTCTCCCAAGGCACTGGACTCACGGGGCAATATTATGACACGGCTACCTTCGGCACACTGAAGACGACACGGACAGACGCGACAGTGAATTTCAGCTTTGGCACGGCGATTCCTTCAGGCACGACAATCACGAATGCAGATACGTTTTCCATCGCATGGTCGGGGCAAGTGGAGCCGGAGTTTTCGGGGCTCTACACGTTTTATGTGACGGCAGATGACGGGGCGCAGCTGTGGGTGAATGATCAGATGATTGCGAGTCGCACGTTTGCGGCGGCCGGGCCGGAGATGCGAGGACAAGTGAATCTGACGGCGGGCAAGCGAGTGAATGTGCGGCTGGAATACATCGAGCAAACGGGTTCAGCATCGGTGAAGCTGGAATGGTCATGTGCAGCCCGGGCGCGGGAGGTGATCCCGACTTCGCGGCTGTACCCGACTCGCGTGGACAAGGCGGGCGGATCGCTGCTGCGGGAGCATTGGAGTGGAATCGCAGGCGGAGCAATCTCATCGCTCACATCGAATGCGAATTACCCGAGCAAGCCGGGCGGTCGCGAGTTCATCACGTCGTTTGAATGTTTGGCGCAGAATTGGGCGGAGTCGTATGGCACGCGCGTGACGGGCTTCATCGTGCCGCCGGTGACGGGGAGTTACACCTTTGCTGTGAGCGGTGATGAAGTGGTGGAGCTGTATGTGAGCACGGATGCGACGAGCGCGAACAAGTCGCTCGCAGCGAGCGTGGCCTCTGCGACGGTGTTCCGCACATGGGGCACGGCTTCGGCGGCTCGAACACTGATCCAAGGCCAGCGTTACTATGTGGAGCTGTTGCACAAAGAAAACACGGGCACGGATCATTGGAGCGTGGGCTGGAAAAAGCCGGGCGACTCGGTGTTTTCGGTGATTCCGGGCTCGGCGCTGGCTCAGGCGGGACTCACGACAGCGCAGCCGACGGAGACGAATCTGCTCAATACGATGGCGCAGGATCACCCGCGTTTGTTTGTCACGGCGGAGCGTTTTGCGAAACTGAAAGCGGCTTACTTGAGCCTCACGGCATCGCAGCAGAAGACCTGGGCGCAAAACGCGATCAACTCAGCCAACACGATCCTCACCGAGGCACCGATTGTCTATGCGCCGGATGTGCGCAGCGTTATTCTGAACGACGCACGCAAGGTGGTGGATCGTATGTATAAACTCGGCGTGGCTTACTGGATGACCAACGATCCGCAGTATGCTGAGCGTGCCTGGACGGAGCTGAATACCGTGGCGGACAACACGCTCTTCCCGAACTGGAACCCCAGTCACTTCCTCGACACCGCCGAGATGACGCACGCCTGCTCCATTGGTTATGATTGGTTTTACCACTACTGGGACGCCACCCGACGCACGACGATCCGCAACGCAATCATCAACAAAGGGCTCACTCCCGGACTGTCGCAATACACGAGCAACGTCGGCTGGTCGAAGAGCGATGGGAACAACTGGAACCAAGTCTGCAATGGCGGCATGAGCATGGGCGCGCTGGTCGTAGGCACGGAGTCGGAAACGCTGACCGAGAACATCATGAACCGAGCTTTGAACTCCACGCGGCCCTGCTGGAAGCATTTTACGACGGACAATGGTGCTTGGTATGAAGGTCCGGGTTACTGGGGTTACACTACGGAGTATGGCATTCGTATGTTGGCGGCTTATGAATGGGTGCTGGGCAGTGATTTCGGCATCAGCAGCACGCAAAATGTTTCCGAGGCGGGCTATGGACCCATCAACTCGCTGGGAACCTCGAATGTCATTTTCAATTATGCCGATGCAGGTGCAGGCGGAGGCACTCGAGGGCCGCAGTTCCAGTGGATGGCACGGCGTTACGGCATCGCGGCCTACGATGGATGGGAAAACACGGGCAGCGGCAGTGCGCTGAGTGCGCTTTGGTGGAATGATCACGCGGGTATCACCGTCGCCAACGACAACTCGGCGGCGGACATGGCCTTTCACGGCGAGTCAGGCACCGCTTTCCAGCCGCAGGAAATGGTCACCATGCGCGGCAAATGGGCCGACAGCCGCGCGACCTTCGTCGGCACCAAAGGTGGCGAGATGGGCGCGGACCATGGCAATCTCGACGCGGGCACCTTTGTGCTCGATGCGCTCGGCAAGCGCTGGTTTCACGATCTCGGCGGCGATAAATATGAACTGCCGAACTACTTCAGCTTCCCCTCGAACGCCTCCGGCGTTGACCGCTGGGACTACTACCGCATGAGGCCGGAGGGGCAGAACACGCTCGCCATCAATCCCGATGGCACCGCAGGCATGGTGCTGAATGCCGTGGCACCGCTGATCGCGTATCAAAGCGAGCCTGGCGGCAGCAGTTCGTTCTCGATTCATGATCTCACGCCGGTTTACAGCGGCATGACGAAGGTCTGGCGTGGCACGCGGCTCATGGGCACTCGCGATGAAGTGCTCGTGCAGGATGAAATCCAGGCGGCGACCGGCAAGACGGTGTGGTGGTTTGCGCATTACACGCATCCGACCACCAGCGTCGTCATTGATCCCGATGGCACGAGCGCCATGCTCACGCAAGGCGCGGAGCGTCTGTGGTGCAAGATCGTCAGCAGCGGCGGCCAGTTTCAAATCATGGATGCGGTGCCGTTGCCCGGATCGGCGAATCCGATCACGACACCCGCGCAAAACGCCAACACTGGTCACAAAAAACTCGCCATCAATCTCACCAACGTCACGGATACCACGCTCGCCGTGTGGTTTGTGCCTCTTCAAACCGGCGATCCCATTCCTACAACACTGCCCACCGTCACCGCACTGAATACGTGGAACATCGCCGCCTCGAATGACGCCCCAGTGGCGATCAATGGTGTCGCCACGAGCAATGGAGAGAACGCGGTGGACATTGATTTGCGCAACTACATCACCGACGACGCCACACCGGCCGCGCAGATGCGTTTTAGCGTGAGTGATCCGCAAAATGGCACCGTCACCCTGCTCGCCGATGGCTTCACCGCCCGCTTCACGCCCAATCAAGGCTACACCGGCGTGCCAAGTTTCACCTTCACCGCCACGGATACTGGGGCTGATCCTCGCATGATTCTATCGTATGATTTTGATCTGCCTGATCCGACGGTTTCGACCGAGCAGCCCGATGTCTCCGGCAATGGTCGAAACGGCACACTGGAGGCCATCGGCACAGGCACTTATACGCTGCAAAGCGATGTGCCATCTGCTCTGGGACGCGATGGTCGCAGTCTCGATCTCGCTGAGAACGGCGGTGCCAATGCTGCACGTCTCAGCCGTGTCATCACCACTACCGAAATTGATTGGGACACCAGTGACTGGACTTTCACCGGTTGGTTCAAACGCCGCGACAGTGGCAGCGAGGACATGATCTGGCACTTAAACACAGGAGACGGTTTCGGCAGTGGCGAGGAACTTTATTTGATGGCACGCGGCACCTCCACACTCACGCTGCACCACTATCCAGGGCCAGATGTGAATATCGAGAGCACCGCAGCCGCACCCGGTGTGTGGCATCACTTTGCCGTCGTGCGCAGCGGCACCACAATGAGTCTCTATTTAAATGGAACACTCGTCGGCAGCGACACCTCCTTCACGCTCGCCACCGCTCAAGTTCCGCCGCTCATCTTTGGTGGTCACACCGACATCACCGCGACATTTGCGCCTCGCTGGTTTGATGGGAAGCTCGACGAACTCGCCGTTTTCAACACTGCTCTCGCCTCGACTGAAATCTCCACCTTGTTCAATGGCATGACGACACGCCATTTCGGTGGCCTGAGCAGCACAGCGACGATCTCGCTCTCCGCCGCCGCAGTGAACTACGTCTGGACCAGCACCACCAGCGGCAACTGGTCCACGGGAACGAACTGGCAGAGCGGCACCACGCCCACCAGCACGCGCGGAGCCTCCGTGCAGTTCTTTACTGGCCAAACACTCATCGGAGTCACCGCGACGGCCACAAACGACATCGCGGGCGTCTTCCAGATGAACAATCTCACGCTCGCAGGAACGAGCAGCACGGCGACCACGGCTACGATCAGCGGTGGCACCTTCCAGCTTCTGAACAACGGCTCCACGATGCCCTCGATAAACCTCACAGGCACCTCCGGCACATCACCCAACGTTTTAACCTACAACATCAACACACCTGTCGTGCTCGGCGCGGACACGACTTTCAATGGGACCAACAGCGGCACCTTCATCTTTAATGGTGACATCACCGGCTCCGGCGGCGTGATCCGCAACAGCACGATCAGCAGACTCGTCCTCGCAGGCACCAACAGTTACACTGGCGATACCACGATCAACGCTGGCACGCTGCAAATCGGCAACGACGGCACTACTGGCAGTCTCGGCACCGGCGATGTGATCAACAACGGTACACTGCGCATTGACCGCACCGGCACGCTCACCGTGCCCAACGCCATCACCGGCACTGGTGGCGTGCAGATAGATTGCCCTATCAATGCGGGCACCGTCGTCTTCAGCGGCACCAACACCTTCGACGGCGGCGTGAATGTTGTTGGTGGCACGCTGCGCATCATGAACAGCACCGCGCTCGGCGATGGCACCAAGACCGTCACGCTCAGCAACGGTACCGTAGGCGCTCCGCACCTCAATCTCGACGGCAGCGGCGATCCCATCGAACTGCCCGCCACCATCAGCTACGTTACTAGCAGCACCACCGGAGCCATCATCAATGAAGCGGGCGACAACACGATCCTCGGCAGCATTAGCCCAACCGGCGGCGGAGGTGATACGAAGATTCTCGTCAACGGTGGCAACCTCACCCTCGCAGGCTCCATAGCACCCATCGCCACGGGTCGAAACCTGCTGCTTGATGGCGCAGGAACTGGAATCATCACCAGCGTGATTAGCAATGGCAGCGGTGCCAATGTACTCTTAGGCGTGAACAAACAAGGCACAGGCACCTGGACCCTCACGGGAAACAACTCGCACGGAGGCACCACCACTGTCACCGCAGGCACTCTTGTCCTCGGTCACGCGAATGCCCTCGGAAGCGGCGGATTGCAGTTTGGAAACACCGCCGGAGCCACCAGCGTCACCGCAGGTTCCGTGCTCGATTTGAATGGTCAGCAAAACGTCAACGAGGCCATCACCGTGCGCGGCACCGGCATCAGCAGCGGTGGTGCCTTGGTCAATAATAGCACCACGCCGGCCAGCATCGCCGCAGGCGCGGTCGCGTCCATCAGCACGACCGCAGGCGGCGTTCACAGCACCGTGCCCGATGTCGTCCTCAGCGGAAATGCCACAGCCATAGCCACTTTGGGCCTCAGCGCGGCCAGCTTCACCATCGCGGGCGGCACGACTGTCTATTCGACCGTGCCAACCGTTACCATCACCGGCGGTGGCGGCAGCGGAGCCACCGCAACGGCCACTTTGACAAGCGGCATCGTTTCAAGCATCACGATCACCAATGCTGGCGTCGGCTACACTTCCGCACCGACGATTGCCTTCAGCGGCGGCACCGTCACCAACGCAGGCACCAATCCCACCGGCACCGGCAACGCGACCAATTTCGTCGTCTCAGGCATCCAAGTCACCAATCCCGGCAGCGGCTACACCAGCGCCCCAAGCGTGACCTTCAGCAGCGGCACCGGCACTACGGCGACCGCAAACTTGTCCGCCGTGATTCTCGGTGCGAACTCTAACATAGGCGGGGCCGGGGACATGACCATCAACCCAGGAATCACTGGGGGCTTCACTTTGGCCAAAGTCGGTTCAGGCACACTCACTCTCAGCGGCACAAATACTCACACTGGACTTACCACGGTGAATGGCGGTCGTTTGATCCTCAGTGGCAGCCTTGCTGGGGCATTGCAGACCAACAACGGCTTCACCTTCGCACCGCAAGGAACACCGACTGTGACAGGCGCATTCACCCACTTCACGTCCTCGATTCTTCAAGTGCGTCTCAACGGTTCCACCGTGGGCAGCGGCTACGATCAACTTAACGCAGCCAACAGCGTCACACTCGCCGGCACGCTCGATCTCGTCTGCGGCCCGAATCTGGCCCCTGGCAGCACCTTCACCATCCTGAACAAAACCAGCACTGGAGCCATCAGTGGCACCTTCGCCGGAAAAGCCAACAACAGCACCTTCACCGACGATGGCTACACCTTCCAAATCACCTACACCGGCGGCACTGGCAACGACGTCGTTCTCACCCTTCTCGCCACCCCAATCGAGCAATGGCGCTTCACCAACTTCGGCAGCATGGTCAACACCGGTTCCGGCATCGACACCCTCGACGCTGATGGCGATGGCATCAGCAACCTCATGGAATACGCTACCAAGATGAACCCTGCCGCCAGCGACGTGGTACCGCAATCTACGACAAAATCAGCTAGCACCATCGACTTCGTTTACACAAAGAACAAAGCTGCCACTGATGTGACCTACATCGTCGAGTGGAGCAATACCTTGCTCAACGACTGGAGCACCGCCGGCGTCAGTGCTCCAACAATTCTCAGCGACAACGGTGTAACTCAGCAAATCAAGGTCACCGCGCCTGCGGGTAACGGTGTCACGCGGAGGTTTGTGCATTTGAGAGTCACGAGGCCGTGAGTTCAAACTAGGCTGCTGTGCTTGCGGTGATCGATTTGCCGTTCACCTCTGAGGTGAAACATTCGCCCCATCATTTCATGAAAAGATCCATCCTAGCCTGTCTTCTTCTCCCTCTGCTTGCTCGATCCGAGGTCAAACTTCCGTCCGTCTTCAGTGATCATCTGGTTCTCCAGCGCGATACGGCCGCGCCGATATGGGGCTGGGCAAAGGAAGGCGAGCAGATCACTGTCGAGTTCGCAGGGCAAACGAAGACAACAAAGGCGGATGCAACTGGCAAGTGGCTGGTGAAGTTCGATCCGCTCGCAGCGAGTGCGGAGCCACGTGAGATGAAGATTGGCGAACGGGTGATCAAGGATGTGCTGGTGGGCGAGGTATGGCTGGCGTCTGGGCAGTCAAACATGGGCTTCCCGCTTGCCAGTGCACACAACGCAGATCAGGCGCTCTCGGCAGCCGGAGATCCGCTGCTACGCTTCTTTACCGTCCAGAATGGGACAGCGGCGGAGCCTCAAAACGATCTACGTGGCAAATGGGACCTCAGCGATCCGAACACTGCGAAGGCGTTCTCGGCCGTGGCCTATTTCTTTGCGAGTGATCTGCGGGCGAAGCTCGGTGTACCTGTCGCGATTTTGCATTCTTCGTGGGGCGGCACACCGGCGCAGGCCTGGCTGAGCATGGACGCGCTGCGTGAGTCGCCACCGTTTGAAAACTATGCGAAGAGATACGATACAGCACTGATCAAGCATCGAGACGTGCTCGCGCATCCCGAAAAAATGGAGGCGTATCGGAAGGATCTAGCGCAGTGGCAGAAGGAAGTCGCACCTGCGTTCAACAACGCGATGAAGGCATGGAACGCTGGACCTAAGACCAGTCCGAAGCCGTTGCCCGCAAGACCTGAACCAGCAAATCCAGATCCAATGGACATTCCGAGTCCATCGTCACGCCCTGGCACGCCAAGCGTGATCTTCAATGCCAAGATCGCGCCGCTCGTCGGCTACGCGATGCGAGGAGCGCTCTGGTATCAGGGTGAAGCGAATGGAAGCGGTGGCATCGAGTATCGCACCCTGCTGCCACGTCTCATCGGCGACTGGCGCAAGCGCTGGAGCCAAGGTGATTTTCCGTTCCTCATCGTGCAACTCGCCGCGTGGGACATGGACAAAAATCCCGCACCTTTCCATCAATGGCCATGGTTGCGCGAAGCGCAGGCGATGACGATCAAGACTGTGCCAACCACCGCGCTCGCCGTAAGCATGGATGTGGGTGATCCCAAAGATGTGCATCCGAAAGGCAAAGAACCCGTCGGTCAGCGTCTCGCGCTTGCCGCACGGAAGTTAGCGTATGGCGAGCCAGCGCTCGTCGCTTCTGGGCCGGTATTCCATGAAACTAAAGCCGAAGGCGGAGCAATGCGCGTGACCTTCACCGACATCGGCAGCGGCTTGACCATCGGCCAAGCTCCCTGGCGAGCTGATGGCGACACACCTTGGCCGCAGGACAAAGTCGTCGGCTTTGCCATCGCCGGTGAAGATCACCAATGGCATGACGCCGAGGCACGCATTGAAAACGACAGCGTGATTGTCTCCAGCCCAGTCGTCACGAAACCCATCGCTGTTCGCTATGCCTGGGCGAACTCGCCACGCTGCAACCTCTACAACCGGGAAGCCCTGCCTGCAGTGCCCTTCCGCAGCGACGACTGGCCGATGCCGGCGAAGAAGTGAATATTTGAGTCTTGCCTTCCTATGACCACTTCCCTTCCAACCATGCAGGCTGCCGCCATAGCTTTCACAGCATCAATCCTGGTCTCTGTGCCAAAGCTTCACAGCGCAGAGATTTATGTTTCGCCATCAGGCAGCGATCAAGCGGCAGGCACACGTGAGTCTCCTCTGGCCACGATTGCTCGAGCGCTGGAGAAATTGCGCGATGGAGAACAGGAGCCATCCACGCTCTGGCTCGACGATGGAGTTCACCGCATTGATCAAACGCTCCGCTTCGATGGAAAGGATAAAGCCATCACGGTTCGCGCGATGCATGAAGGTGGTGCAGTGCTCGATGCCGGTATGCAGGTGGCGAATGACAAGCTAACAATCAGTGAGGACCCACGGCTGGACACAGCGGCGCGTGGACATGTCTTGCAGATAGATCTTGCGCAGCTGGGGACGAAACACATGAAGCCTTTTCCGGATCGCTTCAACGACGGCGGTGGTGTGGTGCAGTTGTTCGCAGGGGATGAATGGCAGCCGCTCTCGCGTTGGCCGAACGAGCACAACACGGTGATGAAGAAAGTGCTGGATCGTGGTGATAATCCAGGCGCGCCGGGGAAGCGGCCGGGAACCTTCGTATTCGCGGAGGATCGTCCTTTGCGCTGGAAAGCTGCAGCAGAAGCAGGACAACTTTGGCTGGCGGGCTTCTGGCGAGTGGCCTGGGATTGGCAAAACGTGCGGGTGAAAACTCTCGATTTGGAAACGAAGAGCATCGCACTCGCTGCGCCGATTCCCGGTGGCATTGGTTCCAAGTATGCGGGTCCCGAAGGCGCGGGCACGGAGCCGTGGCGGGCGATCAATCTCGTGGAGGAGATTGATATGCCTGGCGAGTGGGCCATCGACTTTGCGAAACAGCGGCTATTCTGGTGGCCACAGGAAGGGGCTGCCAAAAGCCGGATCACACTCGCAGATATGGATGGGCCGGTGTTGCAACTGAAGGGTGCGAAGCACATCAGGCTGCAAGGACTCGTGATCGAGTGCACGCTGGGCAATGCGATTGAAATCACTGATGGCGAAGACTGCGCGGTCATGAATTGTGAAATCCGATGCGTGGGCAAGAACGGCATCGTCATCAAAGGCGGCAAGGACCATCGCGTGCAAAGCTGCGATTTGCACACGCTCGGCCACGGCGGCATTCTCTTAAGCGGCGGTGTGCGTGAAACACTCACGCCCTGTGGACATGTGGCAGACAACAATCACATTCATCACTATGCGCTCGCGAAGAAGATCTGGTCGCCAGGCATCGCAGTGGGGGTCAACGATGCCAGTTATGCCTGCGGCTGCATCGTGTCCCACAATCTCATCCATGACTCACCTCATGCCGCGATCACTTATGGCGGCAACGATCACCGTATCGAGTTCAATGAGATACATGATTTCCTCATCGAGTCCGACGATCTTGGCGGCCTCTACACGAACAACGGCTGGTGCAGTTATGGCAACGTGCTGCGGCACAACTTCATCCACCACACCAGCCACGCGCTAGGCATCTACCTTGACGATGCCGACAGCGGTGACACGCTGGAAGGCAATTTGATGTATCGCATGGGAACCGGGGCTGCCAGTGGTGGTGGCCATGACAACATCCTGCGCAACAATGTCGCTATCGACTGCCCCGGTGGCTTCGGCATCGACGCACGCGGCGTGAGCCGAAAGTATGACCAGGACTCAGGTATGTTGCGCGACTACAAAAAGCTCAATCCTGTGAACCCTCCATGGAGTACGCGCTTTCCCTCACTGCCCACGCTGCTGCAGAACAATCCCGGTCTGCCCAACGGTTGCGTGCTCGAACGTAACGTTATCCTTGGTTCCGACAAGAAAGTCGATCTACGGGGCAAGCCCGAGCACTTTAAAGTCGTCACTGTCAAAGACAACGCAGCCCTGACGATGGAAGACATGGGCTTTGCCAATCCTGACAAACTGGAGTTTCGCATGGCCGCCGATGCGCCGGTGTTCAAGATGGTGCCAGGCTTTGCAGCGATCCCCTTTGAGCAGATCGGACTCTACTTGGACGAGTATCGCACGAAGCTCCCCTCACACCAAAGCGGGCATACAACTTCGGAGTGGCATCGGGATCGCAGCAAGGACAAGTGAGTTCATCTTCCGCCACGTTGTTCATGAGAAAGTCGGGAGGCCGTGGAGGAGAATGCAGAGAGACGCTTGATTTCGCTAGATCAAAGACACTTCACTCGACCATGTGCTGCGCATTCATCATGATCGTGCCCATCCGCTTCTTCCCTCTTTTCCTACTACTGTTCGCCAAGTCTTTGCTGGCTTCTGACATCACGCCAAATCTCCCAGCCGAGGCAGCTATGGGTTACTCGCTCATTTGGCAGGATGAATTTGATGGCCAAGCTCTCAACAAATCCGAGTGGAACCTGCGCACAGGGGAGCGTTTCGCTTCGATAAACAAGGCCGAGAATGTGAGCGTGGCCGATGGCATGCTGCGCATCGCGTTGAAGAAGCAAAAGGCGGGCAAGCTGGACTACACGAGCGGTGGGGTGATCTCGAAGCGGGAGTTCAAATACGGCTACTACGAGACGCGGTTCCGTTCGCCGCCGGGCGTGGGCTGGCATGTGTCGTTCTGGATGATGAAGAACTCGGGCAAAAGCGAGGGCAATCGGCAAGAGATCGACGTTTGCGAGCATGACACGAAAGATCAAACTAGCTATGGCACGAACTTGCATATCCATTCGTCTGAACACAAAGGCTTAGCAGGAAGGCGAGTGAAGACAGCAGATTTGTCAGCGGGATTCCATACGCTGGGCTGCGAGTTCAGGCCCACGGAGATCCGTCAATACTTTAATGGCAAACTGATCGGTGTTTGGAATGCAACGAGCTTCAAGCACGACTCGATGAGCATATGGCTGACCACTGTTGGTTGGGCAAATCTACCGTGGAGCAACAAGGAGAAGATCGATGACTCGAAACTGCCTGCATTCGCTGATTTCGAGTATGTGCGGTTCTTTGAGAAGCAATACGAGGAGCCTGCGCCACCACGCACCATCATCGCGTATGGCGACTCACTCACCGAGGGTAAATCTGGCGGCGCACAGGCTTGGGTAAAGATCGTGGAGCGCGAATCGGGCGGAAAACTCAAGGTCATCAACGAAGGCAAAGGCGGTCGCGCCACTGGCGATGGCAAGCATGACTTCGATCCGATGACTACGCGCCAGCCACGCGCTGACATGGTCCTCATCGCGCTTGGCACGAACGACTCGCGTGATTTGAAAGTCGATTCAGTGAAGAAGGCCGCGAGCAATGTGAGCCACATGATTGATCGCGCCCGCCAATGCTACGGCCCCAGCGTGAAGCTCCTGCTTATTGGCCCGCCGAACATCAACAAGGCCGCACTCGTTGCCACGAAGCCGATTGCGAATGAACGCGAGGCACAACTGAAAGCGCTCGGAGCTGCTTTTGAAGCACTGGCTAAAGAGAAGCAGTGCGACTTCGTCAGTCTCTTCGGTACCGTGCCGGAGGAAACGATGCTCAAAGACGGCGTGCATCCTGACGCTGCCGGACACTCCGCAATAGCGAAAGTGCTGAAGGGGAAAATGGCACCGTGAAATGACCGAGAAACATTTTTAACGCACAGCGAATCCATTACCTGATAACAACCTAGACTTTTGAGAATAGAACCGATAAAAATGGCCAAGTCTGCCACTTGCCTAGCGTGAATGGTTGCGCCTGAGGATGCTCTGTGGCAACGGAGAATCTTCCATGGGCGCTTCCGAACCAAAAAAGACCTCTTTTCTAAAACTAGCCACTCATTGGCTGGTTTATGCAGCTTTTCGCTGTGTCGAGTTTGTCATCTGGTTGCTGCCGATTGAAGTGATTTGGTATCTCGGCCGTGCGGTTGGTATTCTTGGCTATTACGTTTCAGGCAAATATCGTCGGCTAGCCCTGCATAATTTGCGGATTGCCTTCGGTCGGGAAAAGGATCTGGCTTGGCAGAAAGCAACCGCTCGGAAACACTTTGCTTCTCTTTTTGGGAACATTCTCTGTGGGTTCAAGCTACCCATGATGCATCCAAAAGACGTCGAAGCTCGCGTCACAGTGGAGGGCATGGAGCATACCCATGAGGCGATGAGCAAGAATCGGCCAATCCTCTATCTTGTTTGCCATCTGAGCTGCTGGGAGATCCTCACACAAGTGCCTTCTCTCTTTGTTTTTGATCGCAAACCAGCCACCGTTTATCAACCCTTGAGGAATCCTTTTCTGAATGCCCTCATCATCCGCCGCCGTCGAAAGCTAGGATACACGCTCTTTGATCGGCAGGATGGTTTTGCAGGCCCCATGCAGCACATGAAGGAAGGCGGCTGCCTGGGGGTTCTGGTGGATCAGCATTCGGGCGACCATGGCATCTGGTGCCCCTTTTTTGATCGATTGGCGTCCACCACGCCCATCGCTGCACTGATGGCCTTCCGGTCTCATGGGTTGCTGGTTCCCATGGGAATCTACGACGACGGACCTGGCAGATGGCGCATGGTCTGTAGCGCCCCAGTGGATACTGAGGAGATCAAAGAAAGCGTGGATGGTCTAACAACGTGGATGAATCGTTCCGTCGAAACGATGGTGCGCCGTCAGCCTGAAAATTGGTTCTGGGTTCACAATCGCTGGAAGACGCCAAAACCACGCTTTCTTTTGGATACCTACAAACGCGGCGTCAGCTATCCTGCTGATTATGATCACTCAAAGCTACAGCCTTTTCAATTGCTGGTCAGATCTCCCAATTGGCTGGGAGATGCCTGCATGGCTTTCCCTGCAGTGCGAGCCATGAAAGCGGGCCGCCCAGATTTAAAGCTCACGATTTTTGGACCGGAAAAACTCCGAGATCTCTGGGAGGCGCAGCCCGAAGTTTCTCTTTATATTGGCAAAGAAAACAAAGAAAGCCCCTTCTCTGTTGCCCGGAAAATCAAAGCCACCGGTGTCCATTTTGACGCTGGAGTGCTGCTGACCAATTCCACTCGCAGCACCTTGGAGCTTTGGTTGGCTGGCATTCCTCGACTCGTTGGCTTTAAAGGCTCACTGCGCTCGAAAATGCTGCATCAAATCATCAAGGAACCTGTGGTTCAAAAAGAACCGCAGCATCACACACTGCGCTATTTGCACATTGCTCAGAGTATCGGAGCCAATCTCAAAAAATCTCAGGGGACCACTCTGCGCCACCCAGACGCCGACTCAACAAGGGGTGCGGCTTTACAACGAATCGGCATCTGTGCTGGTGCTGAATATGGGCAGGCAAAACGCTGGCCTCTCGAGCGCTTTGCTGCAGTGATCAGGCAAGTTGCCTTGATTCATCCTGAGATTGAGTGGGTCTTTTTTGGTGCCCCTAGCGAGGCCGAAATGGGCACTCAGCTATCCGCCTTGGTCAGTGGAATCAAGCACACGAATCTCGTCGGCAAAACCAAGCTGGCAGAGCTGATTGTTCAACTCCGCACCTGCCGTCTGCTGGTCACCAATGACACGGGCACCATGCATCTGGCCTGTGCTGAAAATGTGCCAACCGTAAGCATCTTTGGCTCCACCGATCCGATAGCGACTGGGCCGCTCGGCGATCATCACACAGTGATTCAGCATCCTGTGCCATGCAGCCCATGCTTTGAGCGCGAGTGCCCTTTGGGGCATTATGACTGCATGACAAAAGTGACGCCAGAAGTCGTGACAGCGGCTGTCTTAAAACGACTCATGGCATAATCTTGTGATCACCTTCCTGGATCGCTATTGCCTGAGAAGCTGATCCTGTGATTCGATTGTTTTTGAGTACCTGCGCCTCTCCTGCAATCGAGAAGCCATGGCGACCGGGATGCACGATATCGTTGTCTTCAAAAAAGTTAGCTCGGGTGCCAGTGCCGATTTGCACAGCATTGCCGGCCATTGAAATGAAACTGTTATTCTGAACTCGATGCCCTTCGTTCAATCCTGGTTGAAGACACCAGCGCCAGAGGTTCACCCCAATGCTGCATTCACAAGCTTCATTGCCGACGATGACACAGTCATTGGCATCATTCAGCTCAAAAGCGAGTCGGCAGCGGGTGATCTGATTCCCGGTAGCGCTTGAGCCCGAGGTGAAATGATCAAAGTCGATGGCCTCGTCACAACCATCTCGAAAACTGCACCTTTCGATCTCCGCCTTCTCAACGCTGTAAAGAGCCACACCACGACCAAAACAGTTTTGGATGATGCAATCACGCACCACAATCCCTTTGGGCTTCGGGCCTGTCGGACCTTTGACATTATGATAGGCTCCAGCTGCAAAAACCGCACAGAGCTGCGCGTGGCCCTGCACCTGAGGATCAGCATCCACGCGACCACCATCAAGGGTTAGATTGGCAATCTCAAGGGTCTCGCAAGCCTCACGGATCTCGATGAGATTAGGCGCATCTTCATGACGAATCATCGTCTTTGCAGGCACTGGAAACAGCAGAGCGTCTTTGAGTTGTAGCAAGCCTGGTTCTACTCCCTCAATGATAGCTAATACAAACGGGCAGGGCTTTTTCGTGAAGCTATCCATAGCGCCATCACACTCGATCCGCGCCCGCATGCCTGGACTCCAACCGCGTTCACAGTGAACCCTCATTTCATTGGTTCCTACAGCCGTATCTTGAGCACATAGCGCGTATGTCAGAGGCGGCAGCTTCAAGACGCAGCCCTCTTTGCTCACACCACGTAGGGCCAACTTCTTGGCATCCTTTAAAAGCAGGCCTTTCGGTAAAACATGGACACCTTCTGGAATCGTCACCACGCCACCACCAGCCTTGATCGCTTCATCGATCCATTGCTGGATCGGAGGTGCCTCTGCATGGATCAGTTGGCAGCAAAGAAAGGTTAAAGAAAGAACAACGCGCATGTTTAAAGGATCAATGAAGCAGTACGCATCTTTACACACGAATAACTCTATTTTGAATAGGTAAGGATGATTTGACGAAGTTCAAAATGATATGAGCATGACCGAGAACGATGCTCGACGCACAACGCTACAAACCTGGCACCCTGAGAAGTGAAGTCTATTTCACCCGCTTTTTTGTCTACGGCCATGTGCTTTTGGGCGCTCTTCCGATCTTTTTATTTTTACTTCATTCGCTCTTTGTCTGCGCACTGGCCGCTGTTGTTTGGTATGCGCTCACACTTGGACTCGTTTACGGCATGACCCAGGCAAGCGATAAATGCCGAATGGGATTAAGCGTGGTCTTTGCCATTCTTCCGATCTTGGGCGTTATTTTTCTGGGTCATATCTTGCCTGAATGGAAGCCAGAAATGCCGCCGTTACTACCACTGGTTGCTTTACCCTTTTGGCTTGGCCTCTGGAACCTGACCTATGCGATTGGGGCCGTTTTCACTTGGAAAAGCACTTACCTAAAAAAAGCCTGCTCCATCGGCTTCAAGCTTTACTGATCCGTCTCCACCCGCTTCTGAATCCAGGCGAGAAATTCGCGATTTCCTTCTGTGCCCTGGATTGAGGATTCCGTCAGACCTTTCCATTCCAGATCCTGCTGTGCCTCGACGAAGCTTTGGATGCGCGCACAAGCTTTTTCATGAAGCTCGGTCTCACGCACGATGCCGCCTTTTCCGACCTCATCCCGAGAGAGCTCAAACTGCGGCTTCACCAGCACCACGGCCTGACCGCCGGGCTTCAGCACGCTGAGTGCCCCTGGGAGAACGAGAGTCAGTGAGATAAAAGAAACATCTGCCACGATGATGTCCACCTGCTCAGGCACGTCTGCAGGCTGAAGATGACGGACATTAAAATTCTCTCTGCACACGACTCGCGGATCACTGCGCAGCTTCCAAACCATCTGATTGGTCCCCACATCAAAGGCGTGAACCTTAACGGCTCCACGTTGGAGCAAACAATCGGTAAACCCACCGGTGGAGGCACCCACGTCCATGCCGATCAGACCTGTGACATCAATACCAAAGTGCTCTAAAGCGCCTTCGAGCTTCAAACCACCACGACTGACAAAACGGGGCGGCGTTTTAACCGTCAGCACAGCATCTTGCCGTACCAACCAGCCAGGTTTTGACATGACCTCGTCTCCCAGCATGACTTCACCTGCCATGATCAGCCTTTTCGCCTGCTCACGGGAAGGGCATAGCTCACGCTGCACCAGTGCTAAGTCCAAACGAATGCGGGCCATCAGCGTCCGACCGGCTGGATGATTTCGTCCCCTGGCTCAATCGTGACTCCGGTTGGGATCGACGCGAGATCGAGATCAGCGACGGCTTCATTTTCCTCGATGGTTTCACTCACTCGGACCTTGGCCAGCACAGCATTGGCGCGGCGGATGTCAAAAAGCAGGCCTTTGGTGATGCCCTGCTTTGAGCCTGCATCGATGATCACAAAGCCTTGTTCTTTTACAATCGTCTTCACTTTCGCGATTGGCTTGGCATCCTGAACCTGCTTCTGCAAAGGCGTCATGGTATTGGTATTGATCCCTGCGGCTTCAGCTGCCAGCACCGTCTTTGGCACAGTCAGACCGCCACCAGGCAGAGCACTGGCACCTGCCATGGGATCGGGCGCGGTGCGGGAGATCGTCCCTGGTGCCGGTGGGCTGATGGAGGCCGCAGGCACTGTGGGTAGTGGCATCATGCGGCTGGCTTCAGGGGAGGCCATGGCTTCTGCGGCCTGCTTTTTCTTTCTGAATTCAAGCTCTTCCAAAGCACCACGCTTGGCAGCCTGCCCCTCCCAGGCTAGGTAAGTGGTGAGGCAAAGGAGGAGAAAAGTGAGGGCAAAAGCAAAATGAGTCAGGCGCATAACTTTCAGATCATGCCACAGATCGCGAAAATCAAACAATGAAATCAATCAGCGTATCCTTGCACCCGACTTCATGCGTTTCACTATGACCTCCCTTACGCATGACAGACATCGCATTTTTTAGGCTGCCCGACGGACGGGCCTGGATCGGCCACGGACCTTTTGAGTCCTTGGCGCACATGCCTAGTACGGGAGGCGCTTTTTACATCAACGACTTTGATCTTTCCGATCCGAAGCCCTGGAAAATTCCCACCAAGCTGGAGCAGGTCGATTCTGCGCGACTTTCCCAAAGCGCTAGTTTCAATACTGCCGAGGCTCCATTCATCCAATGGGCAAAGCCTGCAACGGAGTGGTTTAAGATGGCTTTCCGGCGCATCCGCCGGGAAGTCCTAGCCAAGCGACTGGTAAAAATGGTCCCGGTGCTAACTGAGCGCGGCACCATTGTCTCGGGTGATCCGATTTTCCTGCTCGACCGCATCATGACTGCGCCATCCAATACCTGGGGCTACGCTCGGATAGAAGGTAATCAGGGCTTTGTCGGAGCCACGCCTGAGTTGCTTTTCCGGTCCAAAGATCATCAGGTTGAGACCATGGCGCTGGCTGGCACCGCAAAACCTGGGGCGCAAGAGGCTTTTCTTCAAGACGTCAAGGAGATCGACGAGCATGAAATTGTGGTCCGTTACCTGCAGGATCAACTCAGCCCCCTCGGAGAAGTCAACCGCGAGCCACGCGACCTCTGCCATACATCCAAGCTTCTGCATTTTCAGTCCAATCTCACGGTCAAACTCAGCGCCGAAGCCGATCCCGACACACTTGTCCGCGAGCTGCATCCCACCCCAGCGGTCGGCTGCCTGCCGCGTGAGGATACTTGGCTGCAACGCCTCAAAGAATACCGCACTCAATTACGCGTCCCCAATTTCTTCGGCGCTCCGTTTGGCTTCGTCGAGCCTGGGGACTCGCACCTATGCCACATGGTCGTATCGATCCGCGGAATTTCGTGGTTAGGCGCTGAAGCCCAGCTGCCCTCGGGATGCGGCATCGTCGGTGGCAGTGCCTTTGACCACGAATGGCGTGAGCTTCGACTCAAACGTGAGTCGGTCATCTCTATGCTAGGCTTGTGAGTAGCCAAGCTTGGGCTTTTGCCAGAAGATTTTCATTTAAAGCAAAACGAATGGAGCGCTTTTACCTTTTGGCTCGTAAAGGTTACATTGCCCATGGAATCCTCCTCACCCCAAGTCAGCATTACTTTACCAGACACGATTGGCATGATCGTGCTAGAGGAGTGCTACTTGCTGCCAGGGTGCTTCCTGCCTCTCTACATTTTTGAGCAGCGTTACCGCGACATGCTCGAACATGCACTCACCACCAGTCGGATGTTTTGTGTAGGCACCATTTCAGATGGAAAGCTTCTGTCAGTCAGCACCGCAGGCTTAGTGCGCGCTTGTAAAAAGCAGGAAGACGGCACCTCTCATGTAATGCTGTATGGTATTTCTCGCATTCGTTTTACAGGCTGGGAACAGCAGGAGCCTTTTCGTATCGCCACGATTGAGAAGATCCCGACGTTGACAGATTCGTCTTTAACCGAGCTTGAGGCTTTGAAGTCTCGTGCCTTAGAACTACTGCCACCGCCGACAGCTGAGACCGGTGATTCCATGAACTCGCTGCGCCTAGCCTTGGCTGAGATGAAATGTGCAGATCGCGCCTGTGACATCCTCTGCTATCATTTTGTCAGAGAGTCTGAGCATCTGGAACAAATCCTCTCCGAACCAAAGTTAGAAAAGCGCTACAGCATTCTGCTGGATGAGCTCGAGCGCCTCCAAGCATTAGCCTGAGCAAAGGCTAAAGCCAGACCATCAGCGCGGAGACTAATTCCTTCGTCTGAGAAACACGGAACTCGTCACCAGCCTGCATGCGCACCTTGCTGCCACCATTGTAGCTGAACTCAAAGAACACCTGTAATTCTCCTGGATGCTGCGTGAGCACCTCGTGGATACGATCCAGGTCAATCTGGCTATGTCGCCGACAATCCAGACGCAGCAGCAGCGGTTTCGGAGCTGCTGGTGCGACCACGGGCTTCACCGCAACAGTCGTGGCAGAGTTTGGATCGCGGGCTTTTTTGGGAGTGAGTTCCTTGGCATCGCTCAGGGTCAGTCGATTGCCCTCCGTGCGCTGATCTTTCATGCAGCGGCAGCGGAGACCTAGCACACTGCCGACCTTCAAGATCTCTTTGAATTTCTCATACTCTTCACTCCAAGCCATCATTTCGATCTGAGCTGTGAAGTCTTCAAAGGTAAAGGTGGCAAAGGGGCGATTGTCTTTCTTCGAGTACTTCACCTCCATGGTGTTGATGATGCCGACAATGAAAACCGTCTGAGGTTTCGCACTGACGTCCACCTCATCAAGAGCCACGATTTTAGTGATCTTGGAAGAATCAAAATGGCCACGGAAGTTGTCCAGCGGATGACCACTCACATAGAATCCAAGAAGCTCTTTTTCAAAGCCAAGGACTTCATCCATGGTCC
Organism: Verrucomicrobiaceae bacterium; assembly: GCA_027489965.1. Classification (GTDB taxonomy): domain Bacteria; phylum Verrucomicrobiota; class Verrucomicrobiia; order Verrucomicrobiales; family Verrucomicrobiaceae; genus Prosthecobacter. Next base: position 32,018 of record JAIXZA010000115.1, on the reverse strand, counting down.
AAGGTTCCACTCGAACTTGGGCAGCCGCTTTCTTGGGCGGAGCCATGGCAAAATCATCAAAGAGCCCGCCCTGCCCTGCTTTTTTATCCTTCTGCATGGACGCAGCTGAGGCCAGCACTTGCTCCAACTTAGCAAACATGGCCGCACGATCCTGTTTGGTGAAATCAAAGGCACCCGACTTTACCAATGCTTCCAGCATTTTTTTGTTCACTGAACGGGAATCCATGCGCGCTGCGAAGTCTTCCAGCGACTTAAAGGGGCCGCTCTTTGTGCGCTCCTCAATAGCTGCCGCCATGGCCCCTTCACCGACGTTTTTAATGGCGCTGAGACCGTAGCGAATGGCATTCGGTTCATCTTCGGCCAGAGCGCGCCCCTCATCTCCTGACTCGGCATTTTGACGCGTTTTTTTAGCCGTGCGTTCGGGTGAAAACTTCAACAGGGAGCGATTGATGTCTGGCGGCAAAATCACGATGCCCATGCGCTGACATTCACTGACGAAATTGGCAATTTTATCAGTGTTGCTAATCTCCAGACTAAGCACGCCAGCCATGAACTCGACTGGGAAATTGGCTTTTAAGTAGGCCGTGCGATACGTGACGATCCCATAAGCCGCTGAGTGAGATTTATTGAAGCCGTATTGCGCAAATTTTTCGAGCAAATCGAAAACAGCATTGGCCTGCTTATCACCAATGTCATTGGTCGTCTTACAGCCTTCGACGAAAGCAAGACGCTGACGCGCCATCTCCGCCAGATCCTTCTTACCCATGGCTCGGCGTAGTAAGTCAGCCTGGCCCAGACTGAATCCAGCCAGAACGTTGGCAGCCTGCTGCACCTGTTCCTGGTAAACCAAAATCCCGTACGTTTCTTTGGCGATCTTTTCCAGCAACGGATGCGGATACTCGACCTGCTCCAGCCCTTTTTTACGAGCAATGAAATCAGGAATAAATTGCATCGGCCCTGGTCGATACAGGGCCAAGATAGCGATGATTTCTTCGATCTTATCTGGGCCTAGCTGCTTACAGGTATTGACCATGCCACCAGATTCCATCTGGAACACAGCGACCGTTTCGCCCTTTTGCAGCATGTCGAAGGTTTTGACGTCATCGAGTGGCGCATCACCTGTGTTGAATCCGGGCACTCGTTTTTGCACCCACTGCTCTGCCTCATGAATCACGGTGAGTGTCTTCAGACCCAAAAAGTCCATCTTCAACATGCCCAGCTCAGTAAGCGGCTTCATGGCAAACTGGGAGACGATTTCCCCTTCATTCCCGCGCGTCAGTGCAATGAAATCATAAAGCGGTCGATCTCCGATAACGACACCGGCCGCGTGAATACCAGTGCCGCGTGTGATGCCTTCTAGAAAGAGCGCATGCTTCCAGAGTTCCTGCGCATTGCTATCTTCTTCGATGTACTTTTTGAGATCGGGATTCTTATCGATCGCTCCGTCGATATGGACCTTTTTCCCAGTGGCCTTATCCACCTTATCCTCGCCAGCGAGAGTGATGTTCAGCTCCGTGGGGATCATCTTGGAAAGACGGTCCGCATCCCCGTAACTCCAGCCCAGAACGCGACCAACGTCTCGCACCACTGACTTGGCTCCCATGGTGCCAAAGGTGATGATGTGACTGACGCTCAAGTCGCCGTATTTCTGTCGCACATACTCGATCACTTCCCCACGTCGAGTCTGGCAAAAGTCGATGTCGATATCCGGTGGGCTAACGCGCTCTGGATTCAAGAAACGTTCAAACACAAGCTCAAAACGCAGAGGGTCAATGTCTGTGATGCCAAGCACATAGGCGACTACAGAACCTGCAGCAGAACCACGTCCCGGGCCTACTGGGATACCATTTTCACGAGCCCAATTGATGAAATCCCAAACGATGAGGAAGTAACTGGTGAAGTTCTTTTCTGCCAGCAAAGCCAGCTCATAATCCATGCGCTTCCGCAAGACTTCGTCATTCAGTGCACGGTCACGACCATAACGGCGGATGAGGCCTTCCTCACAAAGATGACGCAAATACTCGTTTCGATCCTCGCCGCCTGGCGGTTTGTATTGCGGGTAACGATCAATGCTGGTTGAGTCCAGTCGGATGTCGATATTACAACGATCTGCGATCTCCAGCGTGTTATCGCAGGCCTCAGGAATCTCGCGAAAAAGTGCCCGCATTTCCTCTGCCGTCTTGAAGTAAACTTCCGGTGAGTAAGTGACACGATTCATGTCATGCACGTTGGCACCGCCGCCGATGCAGATCATGATGTCATGACTCTCATGGTCATCTCGATCCATGAAATGCACGTCATTCGTGGCCACGGTTTTTAGACCATACTTGGGGGCCCACTCCAGCAGCTGGCGTGTGACCACCCGCTGTTGCTCCATGCCGTGATCCATTAGCTCCAAATAAAAATTCTCAGGCCCGAAGATGTCTCGGAATTCCTGCAAACTTTTCTCGGCCTCGTCTTTACGATCGGTCAGTATAAGCTCATTAATCTCGCCTTTGAGGCAGCCACTCAGACAGATCAGGCCTTTGCTATGCTTACGCAGCAGATCCTTGTCGATACGTGGCACATCCCAGTTACCGAAAAGGTGAGCTTCCGTGACGATACGAGACAGATTCTCATATCCCTCGTTACTCGAGGCCAACAAGGTGAGGTGAGACTCCCGCTTGCGACCCTGAACGTCCTTTTGCTCACGCATGGAGCCCACGGCTAAATTCACCTCACAGCCTAGAATGGACTTAATTTTGGCCTTCTTCGCCGCCATGTAGAAGTCGATCCCACCATAAAGATTGCCATGATCCGTGACCGCCACCGCCGGCATTCCTAACTTTCCGGCACGCTTCACGAGGTCGTCCAAACGTACCGCGCCGTCGAGGAGCGAGTACTCAGAATGAAGGTGGAGATGTACAAAAGAGTCAGCCATGGGGCGGCAGACGGTAAGCAGCACCACCGCCTGAGCAAGGGGCGGTAATGGAGAGCTCGATCAAAAAACGGCTGGAATCACACCCACCTTAATATCCACGGGGCAAGTTTGAAAATCAGGGACGAGTTGCCCCCACATTTTCCGCACAGCTTGAGCCAGCAAATGCACGTCACCTCGAGCATCGTGTCTTTTCACACCGTCAGAGGAGAGGCCCAGTCGATGCAGAATCGGGTCGAGTCCGTGGCCGCTGCGTCCGCCCCATATTTTCCGAGAAAACGCCCGAGAATCCAGCATTCTCGTTTCGCGGACAGGCAATCCATGGCGGGTGCAGTTTTCGGCAATGAAGCGCATATCAAAACCAGGACCATTATGAGCGATCATGATGGCATCATCCCCAATGAACTGGGAAAAGGCTTTCAGCGCTTCGACTGGCGTGGGTGCCTGCGCTACTTGGGATTGGGTAATGCCTGTCAGACCTGTGATGAAGCTAGGCACTCGATGCTGAGGACGCACAAAGGTATCAAAAGTCTCCCCATCCTCCCACGCACCGACCCTGACCTTGAGAGCCGCGATCTGAATGATCTCGTTATGATAAGGAGACAGTCCGGTTGTTTCGAGATCGAAGATAATGAGCTTCATGCGCTGCTCTAAAAGCGCTACTTTGGAGAGCAATCAAGCCCCGCCTGTGCAAGCCTCAAATCTTACCCGAGAAGAAAGAGCTACTTTAAAACCGTTTGCAGGATCTCCGCATCTCCCAAGGGCGTCATATTGCTGGCCGGATACCGAGTTCTAAAAGCCTCGATAATCATTTGGGCGATCTTAGCGTGAGCACAAGTGTTTGGGTGAAAGCCGTCCCCTGAAAAAAGATACTCGGGGCGCGAATCAGCATCGGCTTGGCTAATGAAAGTCATCCCACCAATACGCAGTGGTTGCGTGATTAGCGACTTTGTCAGTTCATAAACACCTGGCACGAAGGCGATACCGCGCTGTTTGGCAAATAAGGCCAACTGAGCATTCAGCGAATCCAGAGCAGCTGTGACGCGCTGGGTTTTCACCGGATCCGTCGGATGTGCTTTCTGAATGTCGGGTGTGCAGCCGACATGGGGCACAGAGACTAACACGATGGGGATCGTTCCCTTCACCTTGCGCACGTAGTCCACGATGAACCTGAGGTTGTCTCGGGTCGCATTGATGTATTTGGCAGAGGCAGCACCATTATAAAGGGCTGGGTAGTAGCTATCCACGTCATTGCCACCCGCAAAGATAACCACGCGCTCCGCAGCGCTGCGAACTTGGCCCTGGAGCTCGCGTGTCCACCAGACATTGCGCCAACTGCTCAGTTCACCTTTGATCTTAGAAGTCGTTGCCCCAGGAAAGGCCCAGTTATGCTCATGACCAACCAGCCGTGGATCAGCGAATCCGCTCCATTTACCGAGATCAAACCAAGCTTTGCGATTCTCATGCAAAAGCTCTGCCCAATTCCGCGAGTCCCAGGCGTCTCGATTACGTGGGTACAAGGCCGGAAACTCAAGCTCATACTCTTTGCTCAAACTATCCCCGATCACCAGACACTGCTCAGCATGCAGCGTAGAGCCGACGAGTAAGGTCAAAAGCAGTGTGTTGATTTTCATGGCCAGAATAGACGGACTTTCGCCGGAGAAAGTTCATTCAATATCCTAAAATACAATCGGGAACAAGCAGCCCCATTCAGCCAAGTGATCGTAACGCCATAGGTTTTGATTGCTTGCGGCATCGGTTTCGCAAGACTGTGGCCGGACTTCTCGTTAAAGGAGCCCCAGTTTATTATCACTATGACTCGTATCACGTTTGCCCTCTTTGGTGGCTCGCTTCTGACAGCGGCCAGTCTTTCGGCTCAATCCGCCGCTCCTACAGAATGGGGCAAGTTCCGCGGGCCCAACAATGATGGCTCTGCCGCCGCTCCGAAAGTGAGCAACTGGAAGAGCGCGAAAATTAAAACGCTCTGGAAAACAGATACCCCTTCAGGCTTCAGCTCATTCACAGTCGCTGGTGCCAAGGCTTTCACCATCGTCACCGGCGAGACAGATGGCAATACGGGTGAAGTTCTCGTCTGCCTGGATGTCAAAAATGGCAAGGAACTCTGGTCCAAGCCCCTCACCGTGATCGGCAAATACGACGGCGGTGGCGATGCTGGCGCGAATGATAACAAAGGCGGCGACGGCCCACGCTCCACACCTGTCGTAGATGGTGATAAAGTTTATGCGATTGATGCCAATCTCGGTGTCTTCTGCTTTGAAGCTGCCACCGGTAAGCCAGTCTGGAACCGCGACGTCATGAAGGAAAATGCCGGAGTGCAGATCAAATGGCAAAATGCAGCCTCCCCAGTTATCGACGGAAATGTGCTCCTCATGTGCGGCGGTGGCGCTGGCCAAGGACTGCTGGGTCTCGACAAGACCACAGGCAAAGTTTTGTGGAAAGGTGAGGACGATAAAATGACCCATGCCACGCCAGTAATCGCTGACATTCAGGGTGTGCATCAGTGCATCTTCTTTACCCAGGTCGGTCTCGTAGCCGTGACGCCAGCCGATGGCAAGATCCTCTGGCGCGGCGATTTCCCCTTCAAAGTCTCCACCGCTGCTAGCCCTGTCGTTTATGAAGACATCGTGTATTGCTCTGCGGGTTACGGCGTGGGTGCAGGTGCTTTCAAAATCAGCAAAAGCGGTAACGACCTTAAAGCTGAGCAGATCTGGCGCCGTGAAAACGAGTGCTTCAATCACTGGAGCACCCCAGTCGTGAAAGACGGCTTTCTCTATGGCATGTTCAGCTTCAAAGAATATGGCGCAGGACCTCTTGCCTGTGTGGATATCAAAACCGGCAAAGACATCTGGAAAGAGGCTGGCTTTGGCCCAGGCCAAGTCATTCTCGCCGATGATAAAGTCATCGCCCTGAGTGACAAAGGCGAAGTCGTCATCGTCGAAGCCAACTCGGAAAAATACGTCGAACTAAAACGTGATGACGTGCTGGATGGCAAAGTTTGGAGCTATCCCGTGCTGGCCTACAATCATCTCTTTGCGCGCAGCACCAAGGAAGGTGTCTGCCTTGAGTTTCAATAATCTTAACTGATGCCATCTCATAAGCCCGGCGCTTCGGCTCCGGGCCTTTTTGCGTTCTAATCCATTGATTTTGAGAATTCGGAAATCGACAAAACCCAAAAGAATCCGACCGAGCAACAACCTTGTGAAAAATTTCACGAGCGCCTAGCACGCTCTGTGCTACTCATTTCGCCCGCCTGATTCAGGCTTATTCGCCCCATCCCCCACCGCCATGCCCAAAAAGACCATCCGCGACATCGAACTGAGTAATAAACGCGTCCTAGTCCGTGTGGACTTCAACGTCCCGCTGGATGAAAAAGACGGCAGCATGGTCATCACAGATGCCACACGTATTCAGGAGACTCTGCCTACCCTGAACTACCTGATCGAAAAAGGTGCCAAAGTCATCCTTTGCAGCCATTTGGGCCGTCCAAAAGGTCAGCGTGACCCTAAACAATCCCTCGCTCCCGTAGCCCCAGCTCTAAGTGCCTTGCTCGGACGCCCTGTTGAATTTTCAGATGAAACCATTGGCGAATCCGCCAAGGCCAAAGCACTCGCCCTGCCTGCTGGTGGCGTCTTGCTGCTGGAAAACACCCGCTTCCATGCTGGTGAAGAAAAGAACGATGCCGAACTCGCCAAGGGTCTTGCCGATCTTGCTGAAATCTTCGTCAATGACGCTTTTGGCTCAGCCCACCGCGCCCACAGCTCCACCGCTGGCGTCGCCGACTACTTGCCTGCTGTGTCCGGTTTGCTGATGGAAAAAGAGCTGACCTATCTGCACGACGAACTGGAAAACCCAGAGCGTCCGTTTGTCGTCATCCTCGGCGGAGCCAAGGTGAATGATAAGATTGAGGTCATCAATCGCCTCCTGGAAAAAGCCGACACCATCATCATTGGTGGTGGCATGGCCTACACCTTCCGCAAACTCGTCCAAGGCATCACCATCGGTAAGAGCCTCTACAAACCTGAATGGGAGCCAATCGCCCAGGCTGCAATCGATAAGGCCAAGAAGCTTGGCGTGAATCTGCTCATCCCTGTGGATGCCATGATTACCGATGCCTTTGACTTTGATGCCAAGAAGCTCGGCAATACCAAGTACACCGGCGTCAACGAGAACATCCCAGACGGCTGGGAAGGTGTGGATATCGGCCCAGAATCTGTGAAGCTCTTCGCCGCTGAAATCGCCAAAGCCAAGACTGTCATCTGGAACGGTCCCATGGGCGTCTTTGAGATCAAAGAATCCGCCAAAGGCAGCTTCGACGTCGCCGCAGCCATCGCTGAAAACACCGCCGCAAAAACCATCATCGGTGGTGGCGACAGTGTGAAAGCTGTGAAGAAAGCCGGCCTGGCCGACAAAATGACCTTCATCTCCACCGGCGGTGGCGCCAGCCTCGAACTCCTCGAAGGCAAAGTCCTACCAGGTGTCGCCTGCCTACAGGAAAAATAAGCACCGAAGTTTGCATTGTTTTGCGGTCACCTCGCAAACTGGCCCTTCTGAAAACCACTGCAAACAATAGCCAACCATCGCAAACAACTGTAAACCTCCCCCAAAAATCTATGCGTAAGCCTATCATCGCCGCCAACTGGAAAATGCACATGACCCCGCAGGAGACGGATGACTTCCTCCGTGCCTTCGCCCGTCTCGTGCCTGAAAAGTGCCCTGTTCAAATCGTCGTTTCTCCGCCTTTTGTCAGCCTTTGCAAAGCTCAGGAAGTGCTACAAAATGCCCGTGAAGACAGCATCGAACTCGCCGCCCAAAACATGAGCCAGTTCCCTGCTGGAGCCTACACAGGTGAAATCAGCGCCCGCATGATCAAAGACTGCGGCTGCAAGCACGTCATCCTTGGTCACAGTGAGCGCCGCAGCATCTATGGTGAAACCAACGCCATCATCAATGCCAAGGTCCTAGCTGCTCTCGAAGCACGCCTGCTGCCCATCCTTTGCATCGGTGAAACTCTCGAAGAGCGTGATGGCGGCCTGATCGAAAAAGTCCTGGAAAGCCAGCTACGCGAGTCCCTCGCTGAAGTCGGCGCACGTCGCGTGCTGGATTGCGTCATCGCTTATGAGCCCGTCTGGGCGATCGGCACAGGCCGCACTGCCAGCCCTGAGCAGGCTCAGGAAGCCCATGCTTTCACCCGCAGCGTGCTGACCGACATGTTCGGCGAAGACACCGCGCAGAAACTCCGCATCCAATACGGTGGCAGCGTCAAGCCAAACAACATGGCTGAACTCATCAGCCAAAAAGATGTGGATGGAGCCCTCGTCGGCGGAGCCAGCATGGAGCCTGGAAGCTTCTGGGAAATCTGCCGCGCCGCTATCGACTACGTCAACGCTGCTGCTTAATTCAAGTTCATCGTTCATTTTGAAACAGGGCTGCCCTCCAAAGGGTAGCCCTGTTTTATTTGTGCGGATCAGTAGATCAGGCTTGGCATCATTTCAGGGAACCCGCTAGACTTTACAAATGAAGCTCAATTCCCTGCCAAGACGTGACTTTTTGACCCGCACGCTCACCGCTGGCACCAGCGTGGCCGCCATAACCGCCCTGCTCCAGCAGCAACTCCAAGCCGCGGATGCCGTGGCAGGGAAAGTCAGGCACTCCGTCTGCAAGTGGTGCTACAAAGACATCTCGCTTGAGGCCATGTGCCTCGCAGCTAAACAGATCGGTTTAGAGTCCATCGAACTGCTCGATCCACCTGACTTCCCGACCATGAAAAAACATGGCCTGCACTGCGCCATGGTGAGCTACCCCACCGCCATGAGTCCTGATGGTAAAAAGATCGGCAGCATTCCCCATGGCTTCAATCGTCTGGAGAATCATGACCTGCTCATCCAGGCCTATGAACCTCTTTTGAAGATCAGTGCCGAAGCAGGATTTAAGCAAGTCATCTGCTTCAGCGGCAATCGTGATGGCATGAGCGAGGAACAAGGTTTAGACAACTGCGTTATCGGTCTGAAACGCCTGCTTCCAATGGCTGAAAAGCTAGGCATCACCCTGGTCATGGAACTGCTCAACAGCAAAGTGAATCACCCCGACTACATGTGTGACCACAGCGCTTGGGGCGTAGCCTTATGCCAAAAACTCGGCAGCCCGCACTTCAAGCTGCTCTACGACATCTATCACATGCAGATCATGGAAGGCGATGTCATTGCCACCATCCGCAAACATCACGCCCACTTTGCCCATTATCACACCGGCGGCGTTCCTGGGCGTGCAGAGATCGACGAGACCCAAGAATTACAATACCCAGCCATCATCAAAGCCATTCAAGAAACCGGCTACACCGGCTACCTCGGCCAAGAATTCATCCCCGCCCGTCCCGACAAACTCGCCTCCCTCAAACAAGCCGTTGGTATTTGCTCGGTGGGCTGATCTTCCCTCAGTTATCCCGATAATCTCACAGGCCAAACCTGAGAACTACTGGACAACCACCGGTGCAGCAGCGGCAACGCCTTTGATTGTCGGATCAGACAGCGCCGCATCAATCTCCAGATTGGCCAAATTTGTCCCAGACGACAAAGGAAGCCTTTAAAACGTCTGCAAACGACAAAAAGCCAGCGTTGGCTGCAGCCCTATCAATCCGGATCTTTTAATCACGGTGCATCCACGCCAGCCGCCCACAGCACACCACGAGGGATGAGATGCTCTAAGCCGGGCGTGTTTTCTGGATGTGGACTGGAGATGAAAACACGGCCTTTGCCAAAGGTGCCCAAAGCCTGTGCAGGTGAATTCACCTGCACACCCGCAGGTGAGCCATTCAGAGCAATCTCTGATCTAAACACCGAGATGGTCGTGTAGGCTGGGATATCACTGCGTTCAGCTGGCTTGATGACGGGTCCATTGGCATAACGGACTTTGAAAGTGCCTGAAATGTCTCCCAAAAGTTTCTGGCCATCTTGCGTGACTTCAATATCCAGGAAGGTCCTGCCTCGCTGCCATTTACTGGAAACCGTGCTGGCATTCAAAATGCCGAGACCCCATTTAAAATTTGAGCAGGCAAGATAAGCCCCAGCGCAAACGCCGACATAACCACCACCACCACGAATGTATTCACGCACATTGTTTCTCCCTGCCTCGCCGAGGGCTTCTGCCTGCTGACTGCCTGAACCACCGGAAAAAGCCACCACATCAAACTGCTTCAAGTCAATTGTCGCCCAATCCTCAGCCCTTACGCGAGTCACCGTCGCCTCGGGGATGGACTTGATTCGACCACTGACATTTTCGATTCCATCACTGGGTGCTCCTTTACCGTCAAAGATCGCCACTTTAATCGCCTTGGTTTTAACTGGAGGTGCAATGATCGTCTTTAACCCATTCACATCGGGAGGAATGAAAAATGGCACTGATGCCTTCGCTTTGGGTTTTGCTTCTACAGTTTCAGCAGAGAGCGTAAAAGAAGCGCTCAAAAACAGTGCTGGGACGATGAGCCAGTGAGTCAGTCTTGTTTTCATGTAGGTCATTGAACGTTTAAATGAGACATCTCCTTCCATTCGTCGCCTCACCAAAATAAGTGAGCCGACATTGGGCAGACCTACACTAGAATTTCTGATCTCATGAAGTTCACCACGTCCGTTCAGTACTTTGCCATGCTCGCCCAGTGTGGTGATTCGTAATGGATCGAAACCTTGGTGAAACATGGCTGTCAGCTCAGCGTTTCATCGCCTTATGAAGTCCCTGCTCAGCGTCCTATTTTTTTCGTCATTCGGATTTAGTCATTCGTCATTTGCTGCAGAGCAGCGCCCTAACATCTTGTTCCTGCTCAGCGACGACCATAGCTATCCCTTTCTGAGTGCTTACGGCGATATGAACGTCAAAACACCGACGCTGGATCAAATCGCGGCAGAGGGCATGAAGTTCCACCGCTTCTTCACGGGTGCACCGCAGTGCGTGCCCTCACGGGCCACACTGATGACGGGGCGCTCGCCTGTGGCTGCACGCATGACGAGATTTTCCGCACCACTTCCGCGTGATGAAATCACGCTGCCGGAACTGCTTCGTGATCAAGGCGGCTATTACACTGGCATCTGCGGACGCAGTTTCCATCTCGATGGAGCCACGAAAATCGGCCAAGGAGCCGCAAATGTCTTCGAAGAGCATCAGTTAAAGACCTTCATCGACCGCGTGGACTCGCTGAACAATTGCCCTGACCCCGAAGTGGCCGGACAAGTTGCCACGTTTCTCGACAAGAAGCCTGCGGACAAGCCTTTCTTCATGTGGGCAAACTTTAGCGATCCGCATCACGCCTGGAATGCTCCCGCCGAGTTTCGGCCTGATCCAGCTTCACTCAAAGTGCCCGCGCATTGGCCTGATCTGCCCGGCGTGCGAGAGCAACTTGCTGACTACTGCGCCGAGGTGAACCGCGTGGACCGCACCATCGCGGGCGTGCTTGAAGAGCTGAAAAAGCGCAACCTCATGGACAACACGATCATCGTTTTCTGTGGCGACAACGGCATGGCCATGCCTCACGGCAAAGGCTCCCTCTATGATCCCGGCTCAAACGTACCCTTCCTCGTCCGCTGGCCCGGAGTGGTGAAGCCTGGCGGCGATTCGCGTGCACTCATCAGCGCCGAAGATCTCGCGCCCACGCTGCTCGCTGCTGCAGGCCTCGAAGCAGGCTCGAAAATGAGTGGCGTGAGCTTTCTGCCCCTGCTCAAAGGAGAAACGCACACCCCAAGAAAGCACCTCTTCGTCGAGCGTGGTCCACACGGCTCCGCGCCGGTGCAGGCCGACATGACGAATGCCGGTTACGACCTCGCCCGTGCCGTGCGCAGTGATCGCTTCAAATTCATCTACAACTGCACCCCCTGGATCCCATATTCGCCCGTCGATTCCGCCGGAGGCCAGGCCTGGAAACAGATGCAGGAAGCCAACGCCGCTGGTAAACTCCCGCCCGGCATGGTCGCCACCTACTTCACCGCACCTCGCCGGGTTTATGAACTCTACGACCTCGAAGCCGACCCCTCCGAGCTGAACAACCTCAGTGGCAAACCCGAAGTCGCCAAGATCGAACGCGAACTGCGGGCTGCGTTGGCTGAAAAGATGATTCTCGACTGGGATTACCTCCCCCTTCCTGATCTCATGGAAGGCAATGCGGATAAACGCAGCGGCAAGAAGGGGAAAAAGTAGGTTTACTTGCGTCAGGACCATCATCCTGATGCAGATTTGGAGACGGCAAGCTCAGTAGCTTTGACTTGGCAGTTGCACGGTCACATGAAGCCGCCACGGTGCAGCTTCATGCCGGATATCGTTCTCGCCACGCTCAATGCTAAATACATTCACGCCTCTTTCGGGCTGCGCTATCTCATGGCGAATCTCGGAGAAATGCGGGAGCGCGCGTGCATAGCAGAGTTCATCATCAATCAGCAGCCGCTGGAGATTGTGGAAGCGATCTTACTGCATGAGCCGCGCATTGTTGGCTTTGGTGTTTACATTTGGAATGTCGAGCAGACGACGGAGGTGGTGGCCGTATTAAAACGCATCCGGCCAGAGCTGATCATCATTCTAGGTGGGCCCGAGGTGTCTTATGAAACCGAGGGCCAAACAATTGTGGCCTTGGCTGATCATGTGATCACGGGTGAGGCCGATGTGAAATTTGCTCAAGTCTGTCGTGAGCTGCTTCGCGATCCAGACACTTCGGTCAGTGCGCCTTCAGAAAGCAGCCAAGAGTGTCTGCCTCACATCATGGCCGCTGATTTGCCGGCGCTGAACAATCTGGCATCTCCCTACGAGCTCTACACCGACGACGATTTAGCCAACCGAGTGATCTACGTCGAGGCGTCGCGCGGCTGCCCCTTCACTTGTGAGTTCTGTTTGTCATCGCTAGACATTCCGGTGCGGGCTTTTAACACAGAGGCTTTCCTGGCCTCGATGCAGCGCCTGCTGGACCGTGGAGTAAAGCAATTCAAGTTTGTAGATCGTACCTTCAATCTGCATTTGCCGACGAGCATGGGCATTTTGCAATTCTTCCTGGATCGCTGGCATGAGGGCCTCTTTTTACATTTTGAAATGGTGCCTGATCGTCTTCCGGAGCAATTGCGTGCACTGATCAAACAGTTCCCGCCAGGCGCGGTGCAGTTTGAAGTAGGCATCCAGACCTTTGATGATGCCACGTCAAAAAACATCAGCCGCCGTCAGAATCTGGATCGCTTGGAAGATAACTTCCGATTTCTACGAGAGGAAACGGGGGTGCACATTCATGCGGATCTCATCGTGGGCCTTCCAGGAGAAGGAATCGAAAGTTTTGGCCGTGGCTTTGATCGACTGGTAAAGCTCAACCCGCAGGAGATTCAAGTCGGCATCCTGAAGCGGCTGCGCGGCACGCCTATCGTCCGGCACGATGACGAATATCGCATGGTGTATGCACCTCATCCTCCGTATGAGATTTTATCCACACGCGATATTTCATTCCCGGAAATGCAGCGCATGAGGCGCTTTGCCCGCTACTGGGATATCGTGGCCAATAGCGGCAACTTCACCGGCACGCTTCAACTTCTTTGGCGAGATGAGGCCTCTCCGTTCCATGAGTTTCTGCGCTTCAGCGATTGGCTGCACCGCACGCTACGACGCACGCACATGATCGCTCTGCCAGTCATCGCCCAGAGTCTTTTTGACTTCCTGATTCAGGAAAGTGGTATGGATCGTGAGCTGGCGGCGACGACTTTAGAAACCGATTGGCATCGCACGCCAAGTCGCGAGGCGCTGAGCCTGCGTGGTAAAACCTCTTCTACTGAGAAACCTGCTGCGCTGCGTGCAGCCCGCCGTCAGGCGCGTCACGTTCAGGTCTAAAGGCTAGCTCACTTCACAAAGAGCAGCTGGAAGCGCTTGCTGGAAGCGTCCTCATACTTTACGATGATGGTCTCATAAGCATCCCCACCATAAGCCAAGGTGGCCAGACGAAAGATCGGCATGAATTCGGATTCATGCTTGTCTTTGATTTGTGGTAACGGCCAGGGTTTTGGCGGCACGTCTGCATAGGGCAGCATGTAATCGATGGCTTTGCGAATGCTGCGACCATCATCGGTGGTGAAGTTCCATAGATCGACTCCGACATGCTCTCCGAGCGTTGCGAGTTCAGTGAGGGCAAAAAGATTGAAGCGCGAGTAACTGAAGGAGGTGGTGCGGTCGAGTTCGAGCGGTTGTTTGCCTTCAGGATCGATCTGCACAGCAATGCGGCGTTGCTTGGCTTCTTCAAGGATACGCTTGGCCGGATCAAGGCGACCAATCACCAATGCGATGCGCACAGCTTGCACATCGTAGAAAGTGCCGTGATTGTTTTTGGCGTTATTCTCATCTTTACCGGCATCACTCTGAATCAGCCAATCGTGATAGGTGCGAAGCCATTCCTTGAGAGCCTTTTGATCAGCCTTGGGCCAGGCTTTCGAGTCGGCGAGCAGGCCGAGCGCATCCACAGCAACCGAAAGATTAAGCGCCTCTAGGATACCGGTGCCACGACCATCATTCACGCCGATGATGGCCTGTGCATACTTCAAGTGCGGAGTCATCCGCGTGGCGGGATCGAGGAACCAGGTGCGGGCCACTTTAGCGGCACCTTCGGCGTAGGCTTCGTTGCCAGTGAAGAAATAGGCCAGCGCGAGGGTCTCGACATTGTCGCCCATGATCTTGATGGCCGGGCTGTCATTCGCTTTTGGATCACGGCTCTCGGGGTTCACTTTACCGTCGTGACGAACATAAGGTAGCCCATCCTTCGTATCCGGATTCGGCCAGAAGTACGGAGCGATGCTCATGTAGTCGTGCTTATCACCGCTAGGTGGGAGCTTCTCTTTGCTCGTCACAGAAGGCGGCGCTTCGGCCAATGCCTTGTCCGCATCGGCGACGAGCTTTTTGAGTGCTTTGGCGAGCTGTTTGTCACCGTCAGCAAGTCGCGCTCTGGCTTTGACTAAAGCACCGGGTTTAGCACTGAAGTACCGTGGGGCAGAATCATCGGCTAAAATAGGCGAACTGACGCAGAGAAGAATGAGGGCCTGAAGAAGAAGTCGATTCACAAGAGGTAATAAACGTCCAACCTGATGCTTTCCAGCTAGCAAACCATTGGCCATATGGCCAGTGCTCGAACTGCATCAGTTACGGGAAATCAGGCAAGAAGGTGCCGCGCAGTGGATCTCCGTCCGGTGGACCTGTGGGCCTTCCGCCTTTAGAACCGGGGCCGCCTTTGCGCCCAGTTCCGCCGGGACCACCAGGGGGACCTCGTCGTCCAGGGCCACCCGGAGGTCCGCCACCATGTTTCGCAAAGCTCGGGTCCGGCACGCCGTGCCAATGACGTGGCACAAAGGGGAACTCTGGGGTCAGACAATAATAATAAGTACCTTCGGGGTATTCCGGCGTGACGCCGATGCGTCCATTGGTTTCATCGAGATCACCACTGCCTGCGATGTACTCCCAGTCCTGGGTGAAACGACCGTCATAATTGCCGCTGGGCCCACCTGCCTGCGCAGGGCGTGTGCCGGATTTCAGCTTGTAGCTTGATTTCATCACACGGAGTTCGCCTTTGGCATCTGTGCCCTTACTGGTATAGATAGGGAAGCCATCAGCAGCATAACCGATGAGCAGCATCTTTTTGTCATCGCCTCCAAGACGCTCGACAAGGCCCACGGGCAACGCGTGATAATGATAGGCTCCAGTGGGTTGCACATGAGCATTGTGCTCATCGAGCCCAAGATCCAGGAAGCCAGTAGCAGCCTCATAGCGCCAGCCAGATTGTGGATTGTTTTGCCAAGCCTCCGCAGTGCCTGGCTCAAACGGCACCCCATTGATAGCCACCCCCCACCAGCCAAAAATGCGAGATGGCTCCTTAGCCCTAACGGGCTTCAGTGGCACGCGGAAGCTGTAACTCTGAGGACTCGCGCTGTTAGGATTACCTTTGCGGGGAAACTGCCCCGGTTCATGATCCGGCCAGCCATTGGACTTGATGAGTCGATAATCACCTTCCGTCGTGATGCTGACCTGGTGCAGCGCCGCAGGAGCCGCCGCATGACTTGGATTAAGCATCACGACGCCAGCGAGCCAGAGTAACCGAAAAGACTGGAAATAAGTGGGAAGCATCGTTTTTAAAGCCTTGGCTAATTCAATGTGCATGGAGACCTAATGTCACGCGAACCTTAATTTAGGATGAAGGACCGGCTGTTGTTATACGCCGAAAAGACAGTGGCCTCTCGATAGAACTGCCACTCTAACAGATAATCCGCATCACTGAAGCCACATGGGGCATTTACCTTGCCTCCACACGTCATCACATGGCTAAATCCGAGGTGTTAGAGTCTAGCTTACTTAGCCTTACCCTTCCCTTTGCCTTTCCCCTTAGGACGACTCTGCTGCACCTCTCCGCGCTCCAGGGCGCCGTAGGCCTGCTCTCCAAGTCCTGCCTTCAGGTGGGCTTTCAAATCGGCTTCCAGCTGTGTGGCGATTTCAGGTTTCTGCTTTGCAGCATCTCGAGTCTCGCCGAGATCGTTCTTCAAATCGAAGAGCAGGCCTTCTTTCGTATCCCAAAAATAGAGCAGCTTATAGTCGCCACGACGAATGGCCGACTGAGGATGCGCAACCTCGACAGCTTGATGCCAGACGAACCGATCAATGGGGCGCTTCATCGGTTCTTTGCCAGCGCTGAGTAAAAGCGGCTTCCAACTGCCGCCTTCGACACCTTTTGGCAAAGCGAAGCCCGGCTTCGCGAAATCAAGCACCGTGGCCATGAGATCGTAACTAATGACTGGTGTATCACAGCGCGCACCGCCTTTGATTCCGGGACCGCGAACAATAAGCGGTTCGCGGATGCCACCCTCTCCGAGATCGCCCTTTCCACCGTTCAGGATCTCTGTGCGGCCCCCATTGTCACTGCTGTAGATAACCAGCGTGTCATCGGCGATGCCGAGTTCATCAAGCTTCGTTAAGACCTCGCCAATGCAGGTATCGAAGTCCTCCGTCATCGCAGCCATCAGAGCGCGATCCCCTTTGCCGCCCTTACTGAGGTTCATGCCTTCATATTTCTTCAGTGTCGAGGCCAGAGCCTGCGGAGTTTGATGCACGGCATAGTAGCTGAGTTGGAGATAAAACGGATGCCCACTCTTCACCTGCTCATCCATGAAAGCCCTGGCTCGCCGTGTGATGCCAAAGGACTGCTTCGGGTCATCGGGGTCGGTCGTATCCCCGTCTTCGTTCATCGTGATGCCATCGCTCGCGTCATAGCCCATCGACTTCGGCGTGTGAAACCACTGCCATTTGCCAAAATGCGCCGCTTTGTAGCTAGCATCGGCTTTTTTGAGCGTGTTCACGAGCGAATCCGTCACTGGAGCGCTCCAGTTCCGCGAGGATTTGTCCGGAGCGTTTAGAGTCGTCGTTGTGCGACCCATCTGGATTGCTGCACGCGAGCATTCGCATTTGCAATGCGCGGCATAAGCCTGTGAAAAGGTCATACCCTGTGCGGCGAGCTTTTCCAGGTTCGGCGTCTTAAAAACCGTGCTGCCGCTTAGTGGCTCATCCGCCTTCATCCGCACGGAAGTACCGCTCCACGACTGGTCATCGGCGAGGATGAAGAGAATGTTGGGTGCTTTGGCGGATGCCTTGATGCTAAGGCAGAGCAGCGTAAAGATGAGGAGGATTTTCATGGGTCAAAGACAGGGCGGGATTTGATCGTGTAGCTGTGCTCCACGCTAGCATTTGGAAGGTCGCCTCTCGTCACACCGGGCACGATAGAGCGCACATAGTCCAGTTTGGCTTCCTTGTCGCCGACTGTCACACGCACATGGCCGCTGCTGCCGAGTATGACGCCGGTGTATCGGTATTCTTCGGCGCTGCGGGTGCCGCCGCTCGGGTGGCCGGGCTGCGGGACCTCTTGGTAGATGATACCGTCGAGTTCCTCTTTGACGAAAAGATGGTCGTGACCATGAAAGACGGCGCTGACACCGGTTTTGACAAGGAGTTGATGAATCGGCATTTCCCAGCCGGGACGATGTTCGTTGAAGCCTTCGCTGCCATCCGCGTTCTTGCCGCCCCACTCCATGTAGGGTGCGGGAGTCACACCTCCACGCACGTCTTTGCCCAAACCGCCGACGAGATGATGTAGAAACACGAATTTGAAAGGCGCTTTGCTGCTGGTGAGGGTCTTCGTGAGCCAGCGATACTGCGTTTCACCGAGCGTCATGTCCCAGCCGGAGGCTCCGCGCTTCGTGGTGGCCCAAAACGGATCGAGGCCGATGAAGAGCGCGTTTCCCCACTCAAAGGCGAAGTAGCTGTGCTTGTCGTTTCCATCGGTTGGATTCGGGAAATACCTGTGGCGCTGCTTGAGCGACCAATCAGACATCTCTGGGTCGCTGCCTCGTTCGCCGTCGTGATTGCCGAGCACCATGAAAATCGGCACACTGTGAGCGATGCGGCCCATGAAGTAGCGCTGCGCTTTGTATTGCGACTCGGAGCGCGTGTAGAACCTGCCAAACTTGTCCACCATCGTCGTGTCGCCGAGGTCGATCATGAAGTCCGGCTTGTCAGCGAGCATGTTGGCCAGCGTTTGCTGGTAAACGCGCACGTCCGTGTTGTTGTCGAGGTGCGAGTCTGCCTGCATGACGAACGAAAAGCTTTGCCCCGCCTTCCGCTGAGTGTGAAAGCTACGCATCACATCCTGCACCGCTTCACCACCCGCGCGGCGATAGGTAAGCTGATAGTTGTAGCTCGTGTCTGGCTTTAGGCCTGCCAGCACAAAGTTTTGCGGCTCACCGGATTTGAGCTTCGTCGCCACAGTCTTCAAACCATCGCCATAGGTTATGGAGGCCTCCATCTCCTCCCACGCCAGTACACTGACTGTCACCGACTCCGCGCCCGGCCTGCAAAGCCACACATTGAACAGATACGGCGGCACCACCGCTGGCTCGACCTGCCCTCCTTGGCCAGCACCGCCTTTAGCTCCACCCTTCGGCTTTTTCTCCGTCACGGCGGCGATCAAAATCAGGGGTAGCAGGGCAATGATCAACGGGTGGCGCGTTTTCATGCTGTTAGCATACAAGGATCTGTCAGCGAGGTATCAAGCTCCCGGCGCAAAATTGTCAGCAAACGGTAAATGTCCGTTTAGGCAGCGAACAAGGGCGATCCCTTTATTTCACCGCGTCCAATGACTGGATCAGCGGATGGATGCGTGAGTTCAGCTCCCGCATGGCATCGAGCAGCGGTGTGTAGGGCACGTAGCGAGCGTTGAGGATGCCTTTGTTGCTGTCGCGATTCGAGGCATCGGTCTTGGTGTTCGTGGGATCGTTGTCCATGTATTTAAACCAGTGCCAGCCGACGCAGGTTTTGGACTCCAACAATCCGAGGGTAAAATTTTGATAAAACGCACCGCGATCCGCTTGTGTCTTCACGACCCAACCAGCGCCGCTCGTGTTCGCCATGCCGCTGTCCATGCCTTTGACGTAAAACTCGGTGATGAGGCAGGGCTTTCCTGACCACTCGTGCCACTGGCGCAGGTGATTCTTCTGCGGGCTCCAGTGATCGTAGTAGTTCATCGAGATGGCATCGCACCACTTGCCTGCGGCCTTCCACACGCCGCTGACCGACTTCGCCGGTCCGTGAAAGCGCGAGCCGAGGCACAAATGCCGTGGCAGCACCTCGCGGATGGCCTGCGTGGTGAGGCGGAAGTAGGCATCAAAGACATGCTGCACAAACTCGCGGCGCAGATCATCCGTCACCGCGCCTTTTCCAGCCATGAAGGCCTCCGCCTCAGCCTGCGTGGCACCGCCGCGCTTCAGCATGCGGTCGAGCATATCCCGCTTGATGGGCAGTTCGTTATCCGAAAAGACGCCGATAAGCCATGGGTCATCCTTCATCGCCGAAAGCCGCTCGCGGCACTGCTCGGCGCAAAACGCGGCAAAACCCGGCTCAAAGACCGGGATGACATCATCCGCATAACCCGTGTGACCGGCTTCCGAATGCGTGACGCCGATCTTTCTCCCAAAGCCGCCCATCAGCCCCAGCGTGACCGTGTAAGGCATGGGTGCTTTCGCCGGGCGCAGTACCTCCACATCGGAAAAGCCGCCGCAGCCGTTGAAGCCATGCGCACGCAGGAAATTGAGCGTTTGAGCGGTCCAGGCCTCGTTCGAACCAAAAAGCCGCTCAAACGGCTCCTTCGCCGCGAGCTTCGACTCCGGCTTCAAACTGCACACTCCCGCGAAGATGAAGCGTCCGCCATCGGGATCGATCATCCACCAACGCTCGCCGATTTTTTCGACGCGGAAGAAGCCGCTGGCCGCTTTTTTATCGGACGCCAATCCACCAAACCGCGTGAAAGCCTCTTTTGGCAAAGACTGCACTTCGAAGTCAGCCAGCGTCTGCGTCGCCCGTCCCTTCCACTCGGCCGAGACAACGGCCTTCGCATCCACGAAGCGAGTTTCCGCAGCTTGCGCCGCCAGGATGGGGAGTAGTAGAAGGGTTTTCCATGTCATGCCGAATTCCTAACACGGCTCACTCATTCTGCATCGGCTTCTTTCCAGCCTTGCCTTTTCCTCCGCCGCCCTTGCCGCCTTTCCTCGCTGGCTCCTTGTTGGGATCGTAGTTCGGGTTGGGCTTCGGCATTTCGGCTCCGACTTCCTTTAAATAGTCCGCGAGCTGCTTGGCGAGGCTACTGGCGAATAGTAGCATAGGCTTTCTAGCCTGTGTTCTGGGCCGCAAGACACAGGCTAGAAAGCCTATGCTACATGTTACCACTCATCTCCTTCGAGCAGTGGGCACTCTTCTCGAAGGGATGCACCTGATGAATCCAGACACGCTTCGGCAATGCCGACCGTAGCACTCTTTGCCGCCAGTCGAGCCTTCTTCGGATTCTCCGCGATATACCTTACCATTCGCTCGAATTGCGCTTCATGTCGGACGATACGATCAAAGCTTTCCTGTTGCCACAGCGGGCCTTCCCGACCGAGATGACTGTTGATCTCTCTCGCCGTGAATCCTTTCCAAGACTGCGTGAGCTTATCCAGAGTCCAGCCGGTAGCAGGTGTCACCAGCACATGCACGTGATTCGGCATGACGACGAGTGCGTGCATGGTCTGACGTTCTCGCTCGAAAAACATGAGTGCATCGACCACCAGTTGCCTCACCTCGGCATCCGCCATGAAGCAAGATCCTTGGCAGTCATCTGCCACGCGTTCGGCATGAATCCATTGGCGACGCTGAAATGCCTCCCACTCCAGCTCAAGGGACTCGGGCAGAGAACCGTGCTCATCGATGTGGGCATTTACACGTTCATTCCACGCCTGAGCTTCACGCTTCATTTGTTCCCACACCGCTCGAGGAATCGAATCTGCCTGCCGAAAGGTGACAAAGTAGGTCACCCCGTCCTGTCGCCAATGCGGGAGATTGCGGGTGTGGACTCGGAGTGCTTGATGCTCCCTGAAGTAGTGGATGCCTTCAGGAACTCGGATCGAGATGTCTGTGGGGTTCCAGAGCATGGTGACAGGTAGCATAGGCTTTCTATCCCGTGTTCTTCAAGTTCAAATCCAACGCCCACAGGCTAGAAAGCCTATGCTACGGCTACCTCCCCTGCACACCACTCACATCAAGATCAGGCTTCGTGTTCCACCTCGGTATCCAGCCGGGTTTTTCGACCTTGGTGCGGAAGATGACGGTGTTGTCGAGGGCGATGTCGTCGGTCCAGATGAACTTGGCGCCTTCGAAGTCGTTCTCGAAATAGGGCTGCTTGGGATCGACTTCTTCGATGGTGTATTCTTTGGCGTTCTTCCAGGTGCTGTCGTCGAAGTCGGTGGCCCACCAGTTGGCGGGTAGAGGCTCTTGTTTGACCTCTGGGTTGGCGGAGTCGCCGTTGATGGGGCCGTGGAAGAAGTTTTTGGCCTTCCATGTCGCATTGGTGACGGTGCCGTCGGCGAACTTCAGGCAGAAGCCGCCGTCGCCGATGCTGGTGCCGTATTCCATGCCGGTCTTGGGATCGGCGTTGTCCTTGGCGAGCACGGCGATGGTCATCGGATACTCGGGGAGAAAATCGATGCTGACGACGTTGTGCGGCGTGAACTGGATGCTGTCCACGGCGACGAGACGTCCGTTAACGTAAAGCATGAACCAATTATCGGCATAAACACTGAGCTTCATGGTGTCGGCGATGCTTGGCTTGATGAGGCCGGACGGGCTTTTGGTTTTGGCTTTTGGAGCTGCGGAAGGAGATAGTTCGGATGGGACTGATGAGACGGATACGCCCGATGTGTGGACTACACGCAGTGACGAACTCGCCAAGACCTTGTCTTTCATCGCCGCAATGAGTTCTTCGCGTCCAGGAGTGCCTGTGACTTTTAGCGGCTGCGATAGGGCATACATGGTGATCACATACGTCTTTGCGCCGGGGCCTTTTGAGTGCGGCGGCTCGTAGCCGACTTGGCCTTTGAAGCCAGTGCCGATCTTGCCGATTCGCTGCGAATCCTTTGGCAAGCTAACGACGTTCGCAGGGATCTCATAAATGGTCCAATACCACTTCTTATCCCCACCTGGAGCCACGTGGTCCATGATCAATGCGTAGCTCTTCGTCGTGGCGGGTGCACCGGTCCATTCCAACGGCGGACTTATACCATCGCCATCGCCTGTGAATTCGACGGGCAAGTTTTTAAGGTCTTCGACGACGGAGCTCATCAACATGAATTTGCCATCGCTGCTGCGGGGCTGGTCCGGCAAGGCCACAAAGGCTTCCTGTTTACCCCCACGACCACCAGCGCCTCGGATCATGTCTTCACGAGCTGGCGGTTCTTCACCACGAGGTTGGCGAGTGCTTTCCTGAGTAGGCGCAGCGCCAGCGAGTTCGTCGAGTTCGGGCGTGTCTAGTTTGCCATCGCGATTGTGATCCGCGGCGTTGAATTTCTCCTTGGCTTTGGCCAGCGCCTCAACGAGTGAAGTGCCGCTCTTCGCGGCGTTCGACCTCGCATTGTCGGCGAACTCCTTCGCGGTCACGGAACCGTCGCCATTCACATCAAGAATACCTTCCACGCCTGCCTGCTGGCGAGGAGGACGACCACCTTCACCCGCGGGACGTGGCAGTGGTTCATCGCCGGGACGCATCTCCCCCTCACGACCGCCTTTGCCTTTTCCCTTAACCTTCCCTTTGCCTTTCATGCCTTCGGGGCCGCCTTGAACATCACGCGGAGGACCACCGCCTTGGCGTGCGGTATAGACTTCTTTCGTTTTACCTTCGCGACCGTTATCAAACTCAAAGGGGAAAGTGCCATCCTCATTGATCGAGTAGGCAATCCTGCGTTTGTCGCCATTCACCTCATAGCTGAGTTTGTAGCTGCTTTTACCCGTGCTCTCAAAACTGGTGATCTCGGCCCCGCGCAGCGCGGTCAAAGCCTCACGAACACCTTGAGCGCGCGGCTGCGGATCGACCTGCTCGCCTGCCTCCACAACCTCGCCATGGAAGCCGCCGATGACATAAGGATACTTGTTCGAGGCATGATAATGATAGCCGCCGGGCGCTTCATGGCCATGGCATGCATCCAGCTTACCCAGAGGCGAGCCATCCGGCTCCGTGAGACCGTAGATCGGATAACCATCCAAGGCATACGCCACTGGCATGCCTTTCCCTGCCTGCGCCTGCAAATGCAGCGGTGTGATGTGATAGTGGTAATCATCCGCACGACCGCAATGTCCGCCCCACTGATCCAGCTCGCCAATCTCTTGCGCCACCTCACCACGATTGTTTTGGGGATTGAAGATCGGCACGCCATTCACCGCCAGAGCAATGGCTCCGCGCAGGAAGCGACCCTTGATCATCGCAGGTTCCTTTGCCGGCACGGGCTTCAATGGGATCTGCCAAGCATTGTCGTCGAAATATTTCTGGGGCAGAGGCACCTGCTGCTGCCAGGCCGTGATACCGACCATCATGTTATGATCGGGCAGGCCATTTGAACCGACATAGAGGAACTCTCCATCTGCCCGCAGATCGAGTTTCGTGAAGGGCAGGAAGGCCTTCGCCGTCGCTGGTGCGGCGGCTTCATTCGCAATGACCACCGCCGCAAGTTGAAGCGTGGAGGCAGTGGAGGCGATCTGCGCCTGCTCGCGTTTCCATTCTGCCAACACATGCGCTCGTAGCGCCTCACGGTCAGTGGTGACTAAATCATGAGCCGCAAGGCTCGTCGCGGCGAGAAGAAAGACGAAGAGCGTTTTCATGGTGGTTAATTCTAACCGCAGGAGAGTCAGAATGGCTTCAATGATTCGGCAGAGATTTGTCAGGATTCAGTCAAGGAGTATAGCTTACCCGATAAAAAGCGCGTTGCCCGTTCACACGCTCGGGCAGACTATCGGTGTAAGTCGCGTTGGTGTTAGTGTTCGTAAAAATAAGCGTGTCAATCGTCTGCCAATTCGCCAGATCCGTACTCCACTGGATTTGGTAAGGCTTGTTTGGCACGGCGTCCCAACGGAGGCCGACTTGGCCAGGAGCGACGTTGGCGACTTCGATGGGCGGGCTGATCCTCGGGGTGAGGACGAAGCTGTGAGAGACGCTGCGGTTGATGCGGGTGGGCGTTTCATCGTTGAAGACGCTGGTGGCATCAGGCGGCATGAGGTCGGCACTTGTGCGGTAGCTGCGGACGTAATCGGCCACGCAGTTGTTTGGGCCGACGGTGACTCGGATATGACCGCTGTTAGGAAGGAGCTGGCTGGCACTGTTGGCTCCGAGATCAACGTATTGGCCGTCAGTGGCACTGCCGAGGCTGGTATAGTTTGGCGTACCGGGCTGCGGGCATTCAAGATAAACGATGCCGTCCTTGGTTTGATAGCCGTAGAGGTGGTCGTGACCATGGAAGACAATGTTCACTTTGTTCGATACGAGCAGGTCATGAATGGGCATGTCCCAACCGGGACGCTTCGTAGCGAAGCCAGCGCTGCCGTCGGCGTTCTTGCCGCCCCACTCGTATTTGTCGCTGACTTCAATGCCTCCGCGTGCAGCGAACTGCGGTGTCGGCACGCCATTGATAATGGCCTGCGTGCTGCCGCCGACGATATGGTGCATAAAGACAAACTTGTATTTGGCACTGCTATTTTTGAGCGTGTCGCGCAACCAGTTGTATTGCGCCTGACCAAGGGACCAGTTCCACGCGTCGTTGGAGGAGTTCGGATTGGTCATGGTGTTCCAGAAGGGATCGAGCATGATAAACAAAGCCTCCCCCCACTCGAAGCCATAGTAGTCTTCAAGCAAGCCGAGGGAGCCCCCGGAGTAGTCCTTCGGAGTCGGGTTGCCATTGAAGAAGGCATCGGGTGTCGGTGCAGGGTAGAAAGCTTTGCGGGCCTTCAAATCCCAAGCAGGGATGTTGTTCTGCTTGTCGGCGGCGGCGGCGAAGAGGTAGCCGTATTCCGCTTCGTGATTGCCGAGGCCGAAGAAGAACGGAATGCTGTGGCAGGCACGCTCAAAGGCATTCCGGAAGATGATGGCACGGTTGTTGATGGTCGTCTGGTTGATCGTGACGCCGCCGCCCCACTTCGGTGGCACGCCGAGCAGGCCATCGGCGAGCTTGTCGGTCATGAAGATGTCGCCCACGTCCATATGGATGTCCGGCTGGTCGAGGCTGATGTTCGCCATGGCGCGCCAGAAGAGCTGCATGTCGGTGTTCACGTCGATGTGCGGATCGGCGGTGACGGTGAAGCTGAAGGTGGTACCGCGTGGCCGCGCGGTGTGGAAGCTGCGCTCGCCGCGAGCATTGTAGAAGGGCGCCCCGACATGGCGATGACGCACGCGGTAGTAATACTCGGTGTCAGGCTGCAAACCGGTGATCGGGATGCGGATCGGGTTCTTGAACTCAGGCTTGGCGTTGTCGATGTTAAACGTCGTCGGTGTGGTCGCGAGCGTGTATTGGCCGGGAGCGGTGCCGTATTCGACGAAGACCTCTTGGTTGACCGAGGCGATGAGATTCAGAGTCACGCCATCGGATTTCGGCAAGGTGAGGAACTCTGCGCCAAGGAGTGTCGCATCGGTGAGCAGGCTGTTCACGGTGTAGATGTAGTTGCCGCTTCCAGGGCTGGTGGCGTTGGCGCTTGTGTTGTCGGTGGCGACGACTTTGAAGTTGATTGTGGTGCCACCTGTTTGAGCGGGGATTTGAGCGCCCCAGACGCCGTCATTGGCAGCGCCATCGCCGTGATTGCCATCGTCAAACATGGCGAGAGTGATGGTCGGAGGCGGTGCGGTGGTGGCAATGAGAATGTCATCAATGCTGATGCGTGGTGAGCGAGTCGGCGCGGTGGGTGTGTAGCCGGTGGACTGGAAGCGGATCTTCGTCTGCGTGCCGAGTTCCGCGCCGACGAAGTCATAATGGAAGAACTGGTAGCCGTGATTCACCGTGGTGGCTGTGGCAGCGATGGGGGCGGCGCTCGTGTTGACGTAAGCTGGCGTGTTGATCACAAAAGTGGTGCCATTGGTGATGGAGCTAATCGTCGCTGCCGGGAAGTAGGTGGCGGCGACTGCGGTGGCGGCATTCGTCGCGGTGGCGTTCACGGACGTGGCGGTGGTGCCGGTGACGAGCGTGAACGACACATTCGCAATGATCGCGCCGATGCGGGTGTTGTTCGGAATGCCGGTTCCTTGCAATGCCATGCCGGGAAGAAGGCTGGCGGTATTGGTGCAAGTGACGGAGGATTGACCCGTCGTCAGTCCGCAGGTGACATAAACGTTCGGCCCGGCAACGTTCCGACCGGCAGTAAGTCCAGTGGTGTTCGCGCAGGTGACGGTGGTGCTGCCCGTGGTAGCACCTGCGGCGTTGGTCACGACATTCGTGAGGTTCACGGTTTCACTGCTCCAGTCTTCAAAGAGGCGTGTGTTCCAAGTCGCACCATTGTCGGACGAAACCTGGAAGGCCCAACCGCAGTTGTTATTGGAGAACAAATCGCGTGTTTGCACATAGAAATCGATGTAACCCGCCGTGCCGCTGGTGTTGATCGCATTCGTGGTGGTGAACATCGAGTCAGTTAGGTTCACGGTGCCGCCATTGAACTCCGCAGCGGCTCCGGTAGCGGTGAGAGTTACCGTTCCACTGGCGGTGGCGGCAGCGTTCATGGTGAAGGATGTCGCGCTCGTCACAGAGGCCACGGTGGCGTTATTCGCCATCCCCGTGCCCGTGAGCGTCATGCCATTCACGAGACCCGCGGTGCTATCGCAAGTGACGGTGACTGATGCCGGGCCAGGTGTGGGACCGGTGGTGACGCAGTTCGTCAGGGTAAGGCCTGCAGCGGTGAGTGTGAGGCCTGTGCCTGAGCCATTGGCAGCCTGCGACAGCACAAAGGTCGTCGCATTGGAGATGGAAGAGACGGTGGTGTTGCCTGTCTGCGTGCCATTGATGCTACCGGCGATGTTTGGACCGGTGATCAACATGCCGGGCCACAATCCAGCCGTGCTGGCGCAGGTCACCGTGGTGGTGCCATTTGTCGCGCAGGAGTTGAGAGTCACCGGCACGGTGCGATTCGAAGTGGAGATGGCCTGACGCACATTGCCCGCACCGATGGTGGTCCACGCGTTGAGGGCTCCAGTGCCGTTCCAGTTGTTCGACGAGGTGTTGTTAAAGACCTCGCGCCAAATCGCGGTGCTCACGGGTGCGCCCGTGTCATACTGAAGCTGCACACTGGTAAGTGTGGTGCCGGGCTGAGGTGTGATTTGGGCCAAAACATACGTCGCATCGAGGTATGTCGGAGCAGTGGGGCCGGTGCCGACGCTGACGATGGCGGGGCCGCTCGCGTTGTAGGTCACGTTGATGCTCGCGGAGCCTGTGTTGCCGCCTTGATCGGCGCTGTCGGTCGAGGTGGCCGTGAGCGTGTTCGCGCCCGGTGTGAGCGGCACGGTGGCCGTCCAGGTGGAGTAGGCGTTTGTGGTGACCGCATTGACTCCATTGACGGTGAGGCCGGTGAGTGGCGAGATGGTGTCTGTGGCTGTGCCGTTGACCACGATGCTGTTCGCGGTCGTTGTGGTGTTGTTCGCAGGCGCGGTGATCGTGATCACGGGCGTGCTCGCATCCTGCGTGGACGAGGCGGTGTTGCCAAAGGCGCTCGTGGCCGTGCCATCGGTGGCGGTGCCGCGATAATAATACAACGTGCCGCTGGTGAGGCCGCTGAAGGTCACGCTGGTGCTGCTCGTCGTCTGCGAGGTGACGCTGGCGAAGTCACTCGTGGTGCTGCGCTGGATCGCGTAACCGGTCGCGCCGGGCACAGCGGTCCAGTTCAGCGTGATGCTGGTGCCTTTGGTGAAGGCGGGCAGCGTCAAGGCTGGCGCGGGCATGGTCACGGTCAAAGTGCCTGCATCGCTCGTGGTGCTGCCGATGTTGTTCGAGACGACGACATCATACAAGCCTGCATCGCCGGGAGCGACGTTTGTCAGCGTCAATGTGGCCGCATAAGTGCCTCTGACGGCGACCGCCAAATCATCGGTGATCTGCGTGACGACTCCGCCAGCGACATTCGAGCCGCCTTTGCGCCACTGCACAGTCGGTGTCGCGCCTGGCCAACTCGTGAATGGCGCATACAGCGTGATGGTGCCGCCTTGAGGAACGCTGTTCGTGATGAGCGGCGGGCCGACGTAGGGCTTCATGTTTTCGACGCTGATCGCCGTGATCGCATTGGTCAATGTGGTGACGATGCTGGCATAGGCGCTATTGGCGATGAGGTCCGTGGTCTCCTGCGGATCGTCGGTGAGGTTGTAGAGCTCAGGCGTGAGCACGTTGTTCACGCGGCCACGGATGAGTTTAAAATCCTTTGTGCCGCCATTCACCGGATCGGTGAACTGATAAATCGCAATCGGTGCCGCACTCACAGTGACGAGTGGCGAGCCACGCGATACGGTGGTGCTGTTGCTGGCGGAAAGCAGTGCGGGCCAGAGATTCACGCCATCGAGCGGCTTCGTGTTTTGCGGCGTCACACCGACAGCCGCGCAGAGGGTGGGGAAGACATCGCCGACCCACATGTATTGATTGCTGATGACTCCAGCGGGCAGCACACCGGGCCATTTGATGCCTGCGACTTCGCGCATCCCGCCTTCATAGCTGTCGCCCTTCGTGCCACGCAGTGGATCATTGAGCGAGCCTTTGGTTTCATCGCCACCGTTGTCGCCAAACCAGACGACGAGCGTGTTGTTGGCGATGCCTGCGCTATCGAGCGCCGCCAGTACACGGCCAATCTCTTGATCCATGCCATCCACGGCTGCGGAGATAAGGCGACGATTGGCATTCGTGACACCGAGGTTCTGATATTTCGTGATCAAGCTTGCCGGAGCGGAGACGGGACCGTGGATCGAGTTGAAGGCCAAGTGCAACAACATCGGCTGCGCAGGATTGCGATTCTGAATATGAGCGATGGCCTTGTCCGCGAGCAATGTGGGCGACCAGCCGCCATAGCCACGTGAATCGGTGTATTCGCTCGGTCCATCTTGCTGCACGCCATTGAGCCACCAGTCAGGAATGTCGAGCGACTCGGCCTCGGCGCTGTTGTGAGTGTAGTAATCAATCGCTCCGGAATACTGGCCATAGAACGAGTCCCAACCGCGATTGTGCGGCGCATACTGCAGACCTTCCTTGATCACGCGCACCGGGTTGCCGTTCACGTTGAAGTGATAGATGTTCTTGTCGCTGCCGCCGAGATGCCATTTACCGCACATGAAGGTCTGATAGCCCGCAGCCTTGAAGGTCTGAGGCATGAGATGCTCACTCAAATCAAGGCCGCGCTCATTGTTGGTGCCGTGGCGGATCGCGTTTCGGCCCGTCATCAACGTGGAGCGAGTCACGCTGCAAACCGTCGTCGCATAGAAGCGCTCCAAGCGAATGCCCGTTGTCGCAAAGCTGTCCATGTTCGGCGTTTGAATCGGCACCTGTCCCGCAGGCGTGTGATAGCCGACATCGCCCCAGCCCTGGTCGTCGGTGACAATGATGACGACGTTTGGTGCTGTCACCGTGGTGATGGTGAGCGCAAAAGCCTTCGTGGCACTGCGAGTGGCCGAATCAGTCACTTTCGCCGTGAAATTGAAGGTGCCGGCCTGAGTCGGCGTGCCGCTCAAAACGCCGCCACTGCTCAACGAGATGCCATTCGGCAAAGAACCGCTGAAAAGGCTCCAAACATAGCCCGTGCCGCTTCCGCCCGTGCCGCTTCCGCCCGTGGCGGCCAAAGTCTGCGAATAAGCACCTGTCGTGGTGCCATTCGGCAACGGCGACGCCGTGGTGATTGTCGGGGCAGGAGCAACCAGGTAACTCGTGGTTGAAGAGGTCGTCGTGCCTGCACCGCCAGTGCCCGTGGCCGCAATGGTGAAGTTCACGGTGCTGCCATTCGCCTGCGCGGGGATGATCGCCGTCCAGATGCCGTCGCCGGACACCGCATCGCCATTCGTGCCGTAATCCACCATCGTGAGCACGGTAGGCGGAGCACCGCTCGTCGTGTTCACCACGATGTCATCAATGCTCACACGAGGCGCACGCGTCGGCTGTGTCACCGTGCCGCCCGCATACTGGAAGCGCATCCGCATGTTTGCCGTGCGCTCGCTGGCATCCAACGTGTAGCGGTAAGGCTGCGCGGTGCCATCGGCCTTGGTGTTGAAGTTGTGATTGATCGTCGTCGCAAAGGCCGTGATCGGCGCGGCGCTCGTGTTCACATACGCGGCGGCATTCAGCACGAAGGTCGTGCCATTGGTGATGCTGCTCACCGAGGCGTTCGCAGGGAAATAATTGCCCGCGATCGCAGCACTTGCGACGGTTGCTGCCGCGTTCGCACTCATCGTGAAGTCCACATTCGGAGTGATGGCCGTGATGCGTGCGTTTGCCGGGATCGTCGTGCCCGTGCTGGTCACAAACATGCCCACCGCGAGCCCTGTGGTGTTTGTGCAGGTCACCGTGGCGCTGCCGCTCGTCGTGCCACCCGTGACATACACCGGCGCGGCGGATACCGCGCGTCCTGTGGTGAGTCCCGCCGTGCTGGCGCAGGTCACCGTCGTGCTGCCCGTGCCGCTGCCGGCTGCATTCGTCACCACGTTCGTCAGAGTCACCGTGCTGCCCGTCCAGTCCTCCGTGAAGCGTGTGTTCCAGGTCGTGCCATTGTCTGGCGACACCTGGAAGGCCCACTGGTTGTTGGGCGTAAGGTTATTCAGATCACGTGTCTGCACATAGAAATCCACGTAGCCTGAAGTGCCCGCTGCATTGATCACCGGCGAGGTCGCCATGGCCGTCGTGAGGCTCGCTGAGGCCGCCTGAAACTCCAACGCGTTGCCATTGCCCGTCAGCGTCAAAGCCGTGCCTGCCGTCGTCGGAGCCGCGCTCATCACAAAAGTCGTCGCGTTCGTGATCGAGCTGACGGTCGCGTTGTTCGCCAAACCGGTGCCCGTTAGTCCCATGCCCGCCACGAGACCAACCGTGCTGTCGCAAGTCACCGTCGTGCTCGCCGCCGTGGTCGTGCAGTTCGTTAAGGTGATACCATTCGCCGTCAAGGTGGCCGTCGTGCTCGAAGCCGTGGCCGCCGCGCTGATGACGAAGGTCGTGCTGTTCGTGATCGAGCTGATCACCGCGCCTGCCGCCATGCCGGGGCCGGTGATGATCATGTTCGGCCACAGATTCGCCGTGCTACTGCACACCACGGTCGTGCTGGCGTTCGTCGTCGTGCAGTTCGTCAGCACCACGGGCGAGGTACGGTTCGATTGCAGGTTCGCCTGCCTTGTCGCACCCGCTCCGGCGGTCGCCCAGGTGTTCAGACCGCCCGTACCATTCCAGCCATTCGACGACGCCATCGAGAAGGTCTCACGGAACACATTCCCGGTCACTTGCGCCCCGAGATCATAGGTCAAAGTCACCCCGCTGATGCCGCCACCACTTCCAGCCGCCACCTGGGCTGTCACCACGGCCGGATCGGTGCTGCTCGGCGAGACCGGATTGATCGTGATGTTCGAAACCGTCGGCGGAGCTACAAAAGCGATGCCGGAGAGATTGATGTCGAACGATGGATTGCCCGCGTCACTGCTCGCGATGTGCAAAACGGCTGTTTTCGTCCCAAACGTGGACGCATTGAACTGCACCGTGAAGGTCGAGGTGCCGTTGTT
>JAIXZA010000101.1 GCA_027489965.1 Verrucomicrobiaceae bacterium | reverse complement strand
CCTTCAATCAGCGCTCATGCTGAGGAAGTGACAGGACATGTGCATCATGAGGGTGAGGTCTATCATCCGCCTGCTCTGACCCATATCGAGGCTGTAAAGCCCCCGAATCCTTTTGTGAAGTTTTGGCGTAAAGTTGGAGGTGGTTCTCTGACGCTTAGTTTGGCCATTCATGCCGGTATTTTGATCGTTGGCGGCGCCATCGTCGTTAGTTCACAGCTGATCGAAAAGCAGGTGGACTTCCTCCCAGGGGGCGGCACTCAGCAGGGGGCGCAGGCTTCTGCTGAAATGAAGCACAAGGTGCAGCAGAAGAAGCGCACCAGCATCAACAAGACAGCACCGATGAAGAAGATCGTCTCGACGAGCCAAAACTCGGCGATCTCACTGCCAGACGCCCCTCCCGATCTGCTGGATGTGCCTGACGTGAGTTCCATGGTCGGTGGGGGCTCCTTGGGTAGCGGCGGTTTTGGAAAAGCCGGTGCGGGTGGTGGCTTTGGCACGGGTATGGGCATGGGTGCTATGCAGGGCTTTGTCAGTCTGCCACCGTCCATGCGTAGCCGCTGTGCTCCGCAGGAACGTTTGAAGAAACTGGCTGAAACAGGCGGCAGTCCTGAATGTGAGCGCGCGGTTTCCAATTCTCTGGAATGGTTGAAGCAGAAGCAGAACCCCAATGGTTCCTGGCCTGGACAGAACAAGGCTGCTATGACGGGTTTGGCGCTTCTTTGCTACCTCGGACGTTGTGAGACGCCAGAGTCACCTTTCTATGGCGACACCGTTTTAAAGGGCATCAACTACCTTGTTGAGTTATCCAAAAAGAACGAGTGGGGATACATTGACGAAGATCCGAAGAGCCAACCTAGCACCTACGCCCACGGCATTGCCACTTATGCGCTGGGGGAGATGTACACGCTGGCCCGTCTCGGTAGCAAGGAGCTGCCAGGCATGAAGGATGCTTTTGTGAAAGGCGTGGAGCTGATCATTAAAAATCAAAATGCTCGTGGTTCATGGAGCTATGGCGGCGTCGAACAAGGTAGTCCTTATGCCTATTACAAAGAAAGCAAAAGCGAAGATCTCTCCCTGGCAGGCTGGCAGTTCCAAGCGCTGAAAGCAGCCAAGAATAGCGGTCTAAAGATTGATGGCCTTCACAGTGCGCTGGATAAAATGACGGACTACGTGATCAGTAAACAGACCAAGGATGGTGGATTTGGGGTAGCGAACCGTGATGCCCACTACAACCAATGGAGTCTAACTGGTGTTGGATCGTTGGCGCTACAGACTGCCTCAAAAGGCAAAACGAAGTCAATCAAGGATGCGGTTGAATTTCTCCACAAGTTCCTAGAGGCGGAGCCTCTGGATTGGAACAAGAACTGCAATCTCTACTGCTGGTATTACTACACACAGACCTTTTTCCAGATGGGCGGAGAAGAATGGAAGTTCTACAATCAACAGTTCCTTCCGCAGATCTTGGCTTCCCAGAATCCCGATGGAAGCTGGAAGCCTGGCCGGGCTAACTGGCCTTCAGGTGATGCGAAGGACCCCGTCTATCGCCAGTGCTTGTGCACCCTTCAGCTAGAAGTTTATTATCGTTACCTCAAAGTGGCCGACCGCGAGGAGACTTCCTTCTTTGATAAATAAGACTTCACTGCCCGCGTCAGTAACTTCAATCTCTTGCTCACCAGGAGTGTGAACCTCGCGAAAGGTCGATCTCCAGGCTAAAGGGGGAGGTTGACGGGAAGCGGCTTCTAACCGAGCTATTGCAAATAATGCGCGGTTTTCCTCCTCTCCAGATTTTTCTGCTCGCTTTGGCGTTTGGCCTCTTGGCTATTCCTTTAGTGCAGTTAACGGGCAATGCGGCAAATGTGCCGACTCCTGTTCTGGTGGTCGGAGAAGCCTCTGCTGCAAAGATGGAGAATGTGCCGACTTTGATTAGGTTACGTTATGCTCACAAACCGACTTCGATCAGCCTCAAACAAGCGGGCAGGGAACTGCTGGGCGCTGTGGATCTAGCGGAATCGCCCAGCGAGACCCAGGTCCAAATGCAGATCTCCAAGGCTGGCGACGATCTGGAGCTGACGGCCAACTGGGCCGAGGGAACCCCGGAAACGGCCCTGACTCTGGAGATCGAGCCGGATGGTCGCGAGCTGCGCAGTCAGACGCGCTGGTCTAGCGGAACGGCCGTGAACGAAATTCTCACTTTTATCTGGTAATGCCTCACTCAACTCCCAAAGAACATGTCTGCTGGGGTGGTGGTGGCTGCCATGCGGATCATCACCGGCTGGAGGTGCGGGATCTGAAGGTGAGTTATCGTGAAGTCTTGGCCTTGGATGGGATCGACTTCGCGACTGAATGTGGGCGCAGCATCGCTCTGATTGGCCCGAACGGAGCCGGCAAAAGTACGCTTTTGAAAACCCTCGCCGGCCTCATGAAAGCGGATAGCGGCAGCATCATCTGGCGCGGGCAGCCCTTGACGCGCAGCAGTCATGAGATCGCGTATCTGCCGCAGCGCGGAGATGTGGACTGGAATTTTCCGATCACGGTGCGCGGCTTGGTGGAGATGGGGCGCTACCCGAATCTCGGCTGGTGGCGTACTTACTCCAAGCACGATGCCGAGATCGTCCAGCGTGCGCTCACGGCCATGGATCTGCTCGACCTTCAGGACCGCCAGATCAATGCCCTGTCCGGTGGTCAGCAGCAGCGCACTTTCATCGCCCGTGCCTTGGCTCAGGAAGCCCACGTTTTACTGCTGGATGAGCCCTTCACAGGCCTGGATAAACCGGCTCAAGAAAACCTCAGCCGCCTGTTCCGTGAGCTCACCGCCGAGGGGCGACTACTCATCGCCAGTCATCATGATTTGCAGACCGTCACTGGTTTCTTTGATGACGTGCTTTTGATCAAACGAACCCAAGTTGTCTTTGGCGATGTGGCCACCTGCTTCACGCCGGAAAACGTCGGTAAAGCCTATGGGCAATGATAGCCGACAGCTGAACCCAACCGCATGACCACCTTCCCAACCCTCAACGACTTCCTTGCAGAGCCCATTGCTAAGCGGGCGCTGCTGGCCTGCTTGATGATCGGGTTTTCGAATGGTTTCGTCAGTGCCTTTGTCGTCTTGCGGAAGTCGGCGCTGAAGATTGGCACACTCTCTCATGCCCTGCTTCCCGGCATTGCTCTGGCGGTCCTGATGGTCGGGCTCACAGCCTGGAGTGCCCTGGCTGGAGCTGTTTTCGCGGCGCTCATGGTCGGGCTCGGCTCCATCTTTCTCTCACGCACCTCGCGCTTGGATCAGGACACTTCCATGGGCATCCTTTACACCACCGCGTTTGCCGGCGGTTACCTCATTTTGACTCAGTTGAATATCCGTCAAAAGCTGGATGAATGGCTGTTTGGCAGCATCGTTGGCATGGCAGACAGTGATCTATGGATCGCCTTCAGCATCAGCCTGATTGCGGTGATCACGCTGACCGCGCTCCAGCGGTCCCTGCTGATTTATCTCTTTGAGCCTAACATCGCGGCCAGTCTCGGGGTGCCAGTACGTTTCTTAAATTACGCCACCTTTGCCATCACCATTTTGGTGCTCATTTCATCGCTTCAGGCCGTCGGCTGCATCCTCAGTGTCGGCCTCTTGGTCGCTCCTGCGGCGACGGTTTACCTGCTCACTGACAATGCCCGCACGCTCTTTTGGGGCGGTGGTTTGATCGGGGCCTTTGGTTCGGTACTGGCCTTCTTCATCAGTTATCCGCTGGGCTGGTCCGTGAGCGCCACCATCATCCTGGTTCTGGGTGGATTTTTCCTAATCGCCTACATTTTCAGCCCTCGTTACGGCCTTTTTAGCAAAGGTCGGCAGGCTTAATTGGACGAGTCATTGACAAACGGTCCCTCCGCTCCTTTTTAGGCAGCCCGTTCAGGGGAATCCCTGTCACTACCCTCCACGCCCTCTTTCATCTATGGACTACATCGCTACCCACATCGCAGAACTTTCTCCCTCCATGACTCTGGCTATCACCAGCCAAGCCAAGGCCCTGAAAAAACAGGGAGTCGATGTGCTGAGCTTCGGCGCCGGTGAACCCGACTTCAATACGCCTGCTCACATCACCGCTGCTGCTGTCGATGCCCTCAACACAGGTAAGACCCGCTACACGGAGAGCAACGGTTTGATCGAGCTCCGTGAAGCCCTGGCCGCCAAGCTGCTTGCTGACAATGGCCTGCAATATGACCCTTCCCAGATCAGCGTGAACTGTGGTGCCAAGCACAGCTGCTACAACGCCATCGCTGCTTGCGTGAATCCAGGTGACGAAGTCATCATCCCTGCGCCTTACTGGACCAGCTACCCTGAAATGGTGAAGCTCGTCGGCGGTATCCCAGTGATCGTTGAGACCAAATTTGAAAACGGTTGGAAGATCACCCCGGATGAATTTGAGGACGCCATGTCCCCAATGACCAAGATGATCATCATCAACACCCCTGGCAATCCGACCGGCGCTGTCTATACCCGTGACGAACTGAAGGCCATCGGTGAGATCGCCGCTGCTGAAGACATCCTCATCCTCTCCGACGAGATTTACGAAAAACTCGTCTACGGTGAAGAGAAGCACGTCTCCATCGCCAGCATCAGCAAGGACATCTTCGACCACACCATCACCGTCAATGGTTTCTCCAAAGCCTACGCCATGACCGGCTGGCGTCTGGGTTACACCGCTGCTCCGAAGAAGATCGCTGACGCCATCGACACCATCCAGAGCCACACCACCAGCAATCCGACCACCTTTGCTCAATACGGTGCCATCGCTGCGCTCAAAGGTGACCAGCAGATCGTCGCTGACATGCGTGATGAGTTCGACGTCCGCCGTCAATACATGCTCAGCCGTCTCCAGGCCATCAAAGGTCTGAAAGTCATGGAGCCCTTGGGTGCCTTCTACTTCCTGGTCAATATCGAAGAACTCGGCATGAAGTCCCTCGCCTTCTGCGAGAAGCTCCTCGCCAAAGGTAAAGTCGCCGCCGTTCCAGGCGTCGCCTTCGGTTCTGAGTACACCCTGCGCTTCAGCTACGCCACCGGCCTTGACGTCATCAACGACGGCATGGACCGCTTTGAAGAGTTCTGCAAGCAGCTCTAATCTTCGGAAACCCTTCCTCACAAAAGGCCGCCAGCGATGGCGGCCTTTTTTATTGCCAAACGGCTCGAACATTTTCAGCTTCCGCATCGTATGGATTGCATGTGCCTTAGTCGTCTTCTGCCCTTCCTTTGTCTGCCGCTCGTCACCGTGGCAGAGATCGCGAAAGAAGCCGTCATCGAGTTCAAATCAGCCCCGCATCTCTACCTCGAGCACCAGCCCACGGACCGCTTCACGGCCCTGCTCGCCAAAGTCAACGCAGGGGAGGTGACCTTTGACACCAGCGACGACAAAGCCTTCCTCACCAGCATCCTCAAAGCGTTAGACATCCCCGTCTCATCCCAGCTCCAGCTCTTCTCCGCCACCTCGCTGCAGAGTGAGATCATCAATCCGCGGAACCCGCGCGCCCTCTATTTCAATGAGGACACCTATCTTGGTTATGTCGCCGGCGGGAAGGTGGAAGTCATCAGCATGGACCCCACACATGCCGCCATCTTCTACATCTTTGATCGGCTCCGCCCCGGCGGCCCCACACCTCTCATTGGCCGCTCCGAGAAGTGTTTCAATTGTCATGCTGGCAATGCCACACGCCGCGTGCCCGGCCTCATTGCCGAGTCTATTTTGCCCATGCTCAGTGGTGCCAGTCTAGAGACCTACCGGCGGGACGAACAAGGCCACCAAATCCCACTCGAGAACCGTTTCGGCGGTTGGCTCCTGACCGGGGATCATCACCTGAAAGACACCCACGCCAATCTCATGGGCGTCACCCGCTCCAGCAAAGGCCTGCAAAAAGTCAGCGTCGAAGCCGGCAAGATGTGGGACATCGACATCCACCTGCTGCCCACCAGCGACATCCTCCCGCACCTCGTCCATGAGCATCAGCTCGGCTTTGAAAACCGCGTCTTTCATGCCGTCTATCTCATGCGTCAGCTCAAGGCGGAAAAGTCCCCCCATCTCGAGGTCGAGATCGAAAAACTCGCCGACGAACTCGCACGCTACATCCTGTTTGCGGATGAGGCCAAGCTGCCCAGCCAGGGCATCGATGGCGATCCCGCCTTCATTCGGGACTTCCAGCGTAACAAAAAGCCCCTCAGCAACGGAGCCTCACTCAAAGAGTTCGACCTCAAAACCCGCCTCTTCAAATACCGCGCCAGCTACATGCTCTACACCGAGTCTTGGCAAAAGCTGACTCCCGAGCTCAAAGAACGCGTCTATTATAAAATGGCCGAAGGCCTGCGCGATCAGAATCCCAGCCCGGCCTATGCCCACATCCCACCCCATGAAAAGCGCGCCATCCGAGGCATCCTCAAGAGCACCCTTAGCGACCTGCCAAACTGGTGGCGCTGATCTCCGCGCGTAGTCCGAGCTTTAGATCGTTTTCCTGAACACTGACCTCTGCCGAGGCCTACTGCCGATTCAGGGCTGGAATCACAATGTTTGAATTTTTGTGCACGATTCAACGCTACTCCGCGTAATGACATCCAATCAACTGCACTTCCTTGGAATAAAAGCTGAGCTTGTGCGTCTGATAGTCGGCCAGTTCATCCTTCACGGCTGAACGGCACCCAAAAACAAACCAAACCCAACGAATACCACCATCCATGAAGAAACTCCTCGCCCTCGCCCTCTCCCTCGTCGCTGCCTCCGCCATGGCGGCCGAGTTCCCAGACATCAGCATCGCAGACCTGAAGGTCGCCATCGCTGAAAAGAAAGTCACCGTCATCGACGTCAATGGCTCTGACTCCTTTGCTGCTGGTCACGTGCCAAGCGCTATCGACTTTGAAGCCAAAGGTGCTGAACTGGCTGCCGCCCTGCCTGCTGACAAAGGCGCACTCGTCGTCGCCTATTGTGGTGGCCCTGGTTGCAATGCCTACAAGTCCGCTGCTAAAAAGGCTGCTGAACTTGGTTACACCAACGTGAAGCACCTGGCTGCCGGCATCTCTGGCTGGAAGTCTGCCGGTGAAGCTACCGAGAAATAATTTCTCAAGTCAATGATTCGCACGCCGAGATGCTGGACAAGTCCGCATCTCGGCGTTTTTATGTCAACGTTTGTTACCCCAACCGCATTCTCATCATGAAAAAACTGCTTCTTACTCTTAGCCTGCTTTTATCTGTCAGCCTCCAGGCTGCTGATGAAAAGAAATCCACGACTTACGAAGGCCAGATCACCGGTGTCGTCTGTGCCTCCTGCAAAGCCCACATCACGGGCGCTCTGACGCAAAAGCTTCCTGGTGTGATCAGTGTGGATGTCAAAGCTGGCGACAAAGAGGACCAGCAAAAGCTCATCATCGTGGCTGAAAGCGATGCCGTGACCAAAGAAATTGCGACGGAAGCTCTGGGCACCTATGCCAAGAACTACCAGATCCTCAGCCTGGCCAAGAAGCCTTGATTGAATGGCCCAAATGGTCAGTGATACGAAAGGCGTGGTTCATTATGAATCGCGCCTTTTTAACGTTCATTGGTGGCCCAGGATACGAATGATTTTAGGTCAGGGTTGGCCTAGTCCATCAGGCTTCCTTTTTACTTCTTCGCCTTGGTGGCGATGGCTTTGTAGTAGCTTTCGATGGCGGCGCGGTATTCGGGGGCGGCTTCGGTGCGGGTGGCTTCGCTGAGGTCTTCGGCCATTTTGCTGGGCAGGTGGCCCCAGTCGCCGTTGACGAGGATCATTTCAGCTCCGAGGGCGCCGTCTTTGAGCAGGGCCTGCAAGTCGCCACCTTCAGTCTGGGCGCTGCCTTGAGGTTGGGAGGGCTGGCCGGGTTTGGGCTGATTCTGGGCCATCTGTTGCTGGCCGGGCTGCTGGGCACCTGGGGTTTGGCCTTGATTGCGCTGATCGGCCATTTGTTGCTGTTGGCTCTGCTGGGCTTGATCGAGGCTTTTTTGGGCGGACTGCTGGCCTTGTTGAGCTTGCTGTTGCTGCTGCTGTTGGCCGCCTTGCTGGGGTTGATTACCCTGCTGGGGATGCAGGGTGGCATCGAGCTGGTCCAGCGCCTGAGCGAGCATGGCGGCCTGAACCTGGGCGAGGGGATGGGCGCTCATGACGGGTGGGGTGGCGGCGGCGGTGGCTTCGGCGGCTTTGGCGGCCTGGGCGGCGGCGGCTTGAGCTTCATTGCCGACGGGTTTTTGAGGTTGGCCGGGTTGACCTTTGGCGGCTTGGGCCTGCTGCTGGAGCTGGTTGCTGGCCTGAGCGGTCTGCTGGGCGGCTTCTTCCTGACCGAGGCGCTGCTGATGGCGGGCAACGCGGGCAAGGTCGTTGGCGGCTTTATCAGCGGCCATGCCGATGTTGCTCGGCTGCTGGGCCTCGGCGGTGACGGCCTGTTCACTGCTCTGGGCGGTCTGTTTGGAGATCTCGGCCAGGGCTTTTTGCATGGAGGGATTTTTGGGCAGTTCCTTTTCCAGCTCGGCTAACACTTTACCGGGGTCCTGCTGGGCATCCTGGGCCATTTGAGCGAGCTGCTGGGCGCGCTCGTAGGCTTCATCGAGCGGTTCTTTAACGCCGAGGTCTTGCTCCATTTTCTGGGCCTCGGCGAGTTCTTGTTCGCTGAGTTCCTGACCTTGTTCAGCTTTGGCCATGTTTTGAGCGAGCTGATCGAGGGCTTCCGCGGTTTGCTGCTGGGCTTTGGCGGCCTGCTGCAAGTTCTGGGCCTGCGGCTGGCTGGCCTGGGCCTGGGCGGCCTGCTTGAGGTTTTGGGCGATCTTAGGGGCTTTCTGCTGCATCTGCGCGAGGGCGGTATCGGCGGTGCGGGACAGCTGGCGCTGCTGATCTTTTTGCAGGTCGGCGGCATTGGCCTCCTGCCTGAGGGCGGCCTGCAGAGAGGCCATTTTTTCGGTGTTCTCAGCAGCGGCGGTTTCCAGTGCGGCGGCTTTTTGGGCGACCTCGGCGACGGGTTTCTCTGCGCTGGCTTCAGCGGCGGCGGCCTGGGTCTGCTGCTGGGTTTGTTTGAGATCTTTGGCCACGGCTTTCATCATGTCGCTGACCTGTGGGGTGAGCTGCGCGAGGGATTGACGAGCCGCTTCACTTTGCGCAGCGATTTGTTCGGCGACTTCGGCGACTTTTTGACGGGCTTGTTCGACGGCTTGCTGAGCAGGCTCTTGGTTCAGGGGCTGGCCCGGTTCTTGGGTGGCGGATTGTTGAGCGAGCTGCTGCAGCTGCTCGGCGGCGTTTCGACTCTGATCGGCGGCTTGCTGGGCATTGGCGACGATGGTTGGGTTCTGTGGCTTCATGCGCCGGAGTGATTCGGGCAGTTGTTTCAGCGCCTCGGCAGCGGCGCGGGCCTGATCGGCTGGCTGGGTGGGAGTGGCGGACTTGGTTGGGTCGCTGTTAAAGGCAGCTTCTTCGATGGCCTTCATGGCCGTTTGGGCCAAGGAGTCGGCTTCTAGGGCGCGGACAGCGTCGCTGAGCTGTTCGGCCTTTTGTTGCATCTCGGCTCTGGCCTCAGGAGTCTGCATGGCAGCGACATCTGTGGCGAGCTTGTCGGCGGCGCGGCTGGCGCGGTTGGTGTCTAGAGCAGCTTGATCGTTGGTGCTGGCGTTTTGCTCGCGCAGGGCGGCTTGTTCTTCCAGTTGCTTGGCGGCGGAGGCGAGTTCTTTTGCTGCTTTTTCGGGGGCTTTGAGACCTTCCTTATCTTCGCGTTCACGCTTCTTTGGGTCTTTGGATTTGGCCTCGGCGGTTGCTTGGGCAAGGGCGGCTTTGGCTTCTTGCAGGGCGACTATGGCGGGGTTCTCCTGCCGGGCGATCTGCTCGCGTAGTTGGTTAGCCTTGTTGGCGGCGTTTTGGGCGATACCGCGTGCGGCGTCTGCGGCGCGGGCAAGACGCTGCTGAAGATTACTTGCGGCACCATAGAGATGCTCGGGGCTTTTGGCTTGGTCGGGTTTGTCCAGGCTGGCGTCTAGGTCAGCAAGGGCTTCACCGATTTGTTTTTGGAAGTCTTTGATTTGGTTTTGTGGGCCTCCGTCGATGAGGGGTTTGAGGGTCTCCATCTGCTCGAGGAGATGATCGCTGGCAGCCATGGAGGCACGTTGTTGCTCCTGCCATTTGGGGCGCTGGGCGGCATCGCGGTTGGCTGGGAGTGCCTGATCGGTGAGCAGGGCTTCTTGCCTTGAGAGTTGCTGTGCTTGCTGGGCGACGAGGCGGGCATTGTCCTCAGCCGCAAAGGCGCGTGCAGCACTGGCGATGGTGTCGGCATCCGACTGCGCTTCACTGGCATCTCGCTTGAGGGGGTCGGTTTTATCAAGGCCGCTGATGAGTGCTTCCTTCATGTCTTTTAAGGCGACACTGCGCATGTGGGCGAGGCGCTCTCCGAGAAGCTGCGTTTCCATGGCATCGAGCTGAGTGGGGGCGGA
Organism: Verrucomicrobiaceae bacterium; assembly: GCA_027489965.1. Classification (GTDB taxonomy): domain Bacteria; phylum Verrucomicrobiota; class Verrucomicrobiia; order Verrucomicrobiales; family Verrucomicrobiaceae; genus Prosthecobacter. The sequence continues at coordinate 7,774 of JAIXZA010000101.1, read as the reverse complement.
GCGGGCGCTGTCTTGCAGGGATTTCCAGAGGTCATCGGCCTTGGCGGTGACCTTCTCCAAGTCGGTCTTGGCACGAACGAGGGCGTCCTTGGCGTCTTGCTCGGCTTCAGGTTTTTTGGTGGAATTCTTTTCGGTTTTGCGGACTTGCTCAATGGCTTTGCGCATTTCTTTGGCATCATCGGAGAGGGATTCTGCCTGGGCTGCAAAGCGCCGCGTTTGGGCTGCCCACTGGCGCTGCTCAGGACTGACGGTCTGCTCCAGGATGATGACACGGATGGGTTGGGTCTCAGTGCGCTGATTTTTTAAATCCGTGGCCACGAGCTTGATCATGACGGTGTCTCCCGGCTTTACCTGCAGGGGAGCGAGCGGCAACAGGGTCTGGATAGGGGCTTCTTTTCCGGTCTTGCCTGAAATCTCGCGGTAGGAGAAGGTTCCAGCATTGAGGGCATGGCCTATTTCGACTTTTAAAAGGCCGACATCGTCACCCGCAAAGCCGCTCAGGCGGACGGCTTCATCAGCCAGGAGTTCCAGTTGCTCCAGAGGCTCAGTGATTTCAACGATTGGCGGTAGGTCAGGGATGGCGATGACTTGCCATGGAGTGGACTCGTCATTCGTGAAGCCCGTTTCCTCTGCGGTGAGTGCAATCTGCCAGGATTCAATTTCTGGCTTCACGGTCAAGGCCACTGCGATGCTGCCATCAGCGGTGATTTCAGCAGGAATGGCCTCTGGATGATCGGCATGATCAGGATTGATGAGCAGCGCGGCTTTGGAGATCTTTTGGTTGGGTTTTAAGATGAGTTTCACCGTGCTGTCCTCCAAAGCTTCAATGTCGCCCTGATCACTTTTGGCCTGCGTTTCAGGCAATCCACTGTAGGTCGGCGGAACGATGGTTTGGGCAAATTCAAGGATCCGTGGACGAGCTCGGGCACTTAGCGTGAACCAGGGGCTGATGGCATCTGCGGCAATAATGCGATAGCGGAGGTCGGTCTGACCGATGGGCAGGAGACTCTGAAACTGACTGCTACTCGAAAGGCGCATGTCGGACAGGCGTGATTTGCTATCGCCAGCCTGGGACTCGATCTGAACGCGATCGGGTCGAGGCCCGATGATGTTTGCCACGACTTCCATTTCCGAAGCGAAGGGCACCAAAGTGTCTGCTGGCTTGGGGGAGACAATGACAATCTGGACGCTGGCAGGCCGCGCGAAGTTAGCGAAAGGAATGGCAGCACGGGCAAGGAAGCCGGGGAGGTGAAGTAGCGAAATGAAAGAGAGTCCGAGGATCAGAAGGCAAGTGCCAACAAAGCCCAGCGCCCAAGGTTTGATGGAGCGAAGTGGCAGGGCTGCGGAGAGAGAGATTTTTTTGATGTCGGCGGCGACGTCATCTTGCAAACGCTCACGGAACTCTGGGGATTCGGTGCCATGACCTTCGGCCAATTCGACCGCAGAGAGAACGCGCTCACGCATGGCTGGCACGGCTGTTTCAAGCAATTTGGCTGCGCCAAGGGGTTCGCGGGCCTCACCAATCAAACGCCATGCGACACGCCAAGCGAGGATGGCGGCCCCTGCATAGGCGGCCAAGCTAAGCCATGGGCGCAGGGACTCTGGCATGAGCCAAGCGCGATCCAAAAGTGCGATAGTGAGAAGGGCCAGCAAGGCCACGGTTCCAAGCGCGAGGATTGCCCGCAACGTAAGCAGCTTTTGGCGGCGCTGGCGAAAAGCTTTGAGGACTTCCAGGGTGGCGGGACGGAGGGCAATGTTCATTCAGGTCAAAGTGGCACGCAGACAACGGGCCGCAATGAACGGTTCTTCTCCCCAGCTTGCTCTTTTCTACCGTCCGCGAGCAGGGCTTACCTTGCGGGAGTGGCCAAGGCCTGCCGGATTTCAGCGGCGACTTTTTGGGCGAGGTAGTCTGAGCCGCTGTCGAGGTAATGCACGTCATGGGGCTTTTGCATCTCGGCTAATTTCGGGGTGATCCAGGCATTCAGGTCATTGATCACGATGTCATTTTCAATCATGACACCGGCAGCTATGGCATTGTAGTCAGGGACTTTTCCGAATCGACGCGATGGAACGAGCTCGCCTTCAGGAATCGGGGTGGTCGTCGCCCAGATAAGTTTGGCACCGCTTTTTTTCATTCGTGCAATCAGAGTGCGCAGATTGGCTTGGTAGTCAGCTGCTTCGACTTGGTGTTTGCCGTCGGGCATAAACTTCAGATCGTGAATGCCCCAATTAAAATGGATGACATCCCACTTGCCAGTGCCGAGCCATTTTTCGATGTTTTTGAGGCCGTTGGTCGTTGGGCCACCGTTTTGGGGGATGCGGTGGACGTTGGCTTGACCTTCTAAGGCGCGGCGCACTGGCAGTGTGTAGCCCATGGAGATGGAATCTCCGATGATGAGAACGCGCGGCAGGCCTGGCTTATCTTCAATGGCTTTGAAGATAGGGCTGATTTGCCGTTTCGGTGCTTCTGGCTTGGGCTTGGATTCGCCATAGAGACTCAGCGAGAAGAGAAGAGCAGGGAAGAGGACAAGAGTTTGGAAAGGCTTCATGAGGTCTGCGGTAAACGTCAAATCGGCGCTCTCTTTGCAACTCTGTTTAAAATCAACTTGCGGTGATGCCGAGACGACGGCAGAGTCTTGTCCGCTCAATTACCCGAGCGGAAACGGACAGATGCCAGAGTGGTCGATCGGGCTCGCCTGGAAAGCGTGTGAACAGTAAAATGTTCCGAGGGTTCGAATCCCTCTCTGTCCGCCACTTAAAACAAGTGGCATCGTTCATCAGACGACCATGGAACTTTGGTTGTTGTTCTGTGTGAATGAGTTTATGCTATCGCTATGAACGTTACTTTTGAGCATCTAACCGGACTGACTGCCCGCGTGGATGACATCGCTTATGATCCGACGAGGCCAGCGCCGCCAGATCGTCCGCACCCATTTGTGTATCATGTTTCGATCTTCAACGGATCGGACCAGACGGTCAGTATCTTTGGCCGGAAATGGATCGTCCGTGATACAGATGGTGATACGCTTGTTGTGGAAGGAGATGGAGTGGTCGGGCAATTTCCAAAGTTAGAGCCTGGCCAGACTTTCAGTTATAACAGTTATCATGTGATCAAAGCCGAGAGCACGGCGACGGGGACCTTCTTTGGCACTACAAAAAAAGGACAACCTGTTTGTGTGAAGATCCCGCGCTTTGAAATGCATCCGCCAATGCTGGCTTGAGATGTGTTAAAACAAGAAACCCTCTGGCTTATTCAGCCAGAGGGTTCTTTGGGATCCAGCAACCAACAACAGTGAGGATCTTGGCACGAAAGTTAGAAGCTCAAGGAGCTGCAACATCGCGGCCTTTCCGAGAAACCGCTCGGTTGGGCAGGAATAGACTAAAAAGTTTTGTCCTCCGAGTCAACACGCGGGCCTATATTTTGCAAAAACAAGTGGTTTTATCATTTTTGAAACGCAATTATGGCTTAAAAGTCTGATAATTTTAGAAGAAAGCGCCTTGACAGGACTGTGTAAAAGTGACTGTTCATGTGAGTAAGTGTAATAACTAAGGGGATGAAAAGGCTTTTTGAAGGGGCTTTTCCTGGCGAAAGATGGTGACTGAGACTTTCGTTTCATACGTCCACTTCATGCGCTTCATGCCGTTAGGGACTCAACAATAGCCTGATAAAGGTATTGAAGAAGTTCCCAGCCGCACGGACGTTGAAGTCCACCCCTCGACCTAATTTAATTCATGGAATCTTTTATCTCTATGCGCTGTGCTGCTGGAATGGCGCTCGCGCTTTTCGCTGGCAGTCACTCACTCCAAGCCAATGACTGGACCAACTGGCGCGGACCTTTACAAAACGGTGTGAGTTTAGAGCACTACACGGGAGCTGGTAAACTAGCGGACACTCCCGCCTGGACTTACAACGCGCGCAGTCGTGGCACCCCTGTCGTGGTGGATGGTAAGGTGGTCCTTTGGGGCTATCGCGGTGAGACGACGGATCTGATCGAGATCCTGACGGTGCTGGATGCCAAGACGGGAGCCAAGCTCTGGGAAGTAGAGATCGCAGATTACCTGTCCGATTCTATCTACAATCGGTATTCGATTGGCGCACCGACCGTTGATCCAGAAACGAAGCGTATTTATCTCGTGAGCAATGCGGGTCGCTTTGTTTGTTATGAGTTGGATGGGAAGAAGGTTTTTGAAATGCCGATGATGGAAGATCTCGGACGCATGACCTTCCCGAACTCACGCGTGGGCAGTCCGGTGATCGAGGGAGACCTCGTGATCGTTCACTTCATCTTTTCGAACTGGGGTGCTGACGGTCCTGCGGCAGATCGCGTTTACGGCTTTGATAAAAAAACCGGTGAACTTGTCTGGTGGTCTCTTCCTGGCGTGAGCCCACCGGTGGATAGCTCTTTCTCGACACCGGTTCTGGAAACTCGCGATGGAAAACGCGTGATGTACTTCACCACGGGTTGTGGGAATCTGGTCTGCGTGAATGCGCGAAGTGGTAAGCCTTATTGGAGAATGCCCCTTTGCAAAAACGGCATGAATCCAAGCGTGGTCCTGCACAAGGGCAAGGTCATCGCCATCCATGGTGATGAAAACGTGGATAGCTCCGAGAAAGGACGTATGTCAGCCATCAAGCTGCCGGAGAAACTCGTCGCAGCCGCTCCCGGCACTGAGACAACGGTGCTCGATTCCAGTGTGGAGGCCTGGCGCAATCCAATCGGAGCGACAAGTAGCTCGCCTGTTCTCGTGGGTGACACGCTGTATCAGCTGACGGATGGTGGTGAACTCTATGCGATCGATGCCAATACAGGCACCGATCTCTGGAAGAAAAAACTCAGCAATGCGAACCTGCATTCCTCACCATTGTATGTCGATGGTCTGCTCTATTGCCCGATGATGGAAGGCAAGCTGGTGGTGGTGAAGCCGAGTGCAAAAGACGGCGAAGTCGTTCAGGAGATCAAGCTGGACGGCCAGTGCCTGGGCGCACCAACCGTCTGCGACGGTGTACTTTATGTGACGACCACGGAGAAGTTCTACAGCTTCCCAATTCCGAACAGTGGCATCAAAACCGACGCGGCTCCTGCCCTGGAAGTGCCGGCTGCTGGCAAAGCGGTGGCTCTGCAAATCATCCCTGCTGAAACGGTGATCATGCGCGGGAACAAGCAGGCTTTCCGTATCCGCAGTGTCGATGCCAATGGCATGGTCGTGAGTGATAAGGTCGAAGGCGTGAAGTGGGAAAGCTTTATCCCGCCAACCGCTAAGGTGAAGGCGACGATGGATGCCAGCTTCAATGAAGCGGGTGAGCTGGTCGTGGCTGCCGATGCCAAGATCAGTGCAGGTGCCTGGAAAGCCACTGCACCAGATGGCACCTTTGGCACGATCCGTGGACGGGGTCTGAAAGGCTTGCCAATCACCGAGGATTTTGAAGGTTACAAATTGACGGAAGAATTCCCGGCTGATCCGGCGAACCCAGCTTACAAGTTCGCCTATCCGCCACTGCCTTGGATTGGTGCGCGCTTTAAATTCCAAGTCATGGAAAAAGACGGTAACAAAGTGTTTGGTAAAAGCTTTGATCGTCTGATGTTCCAACGCGGAACCGTTTTCGTGGCGCCTTCAACCCTGTCCAACTACACCATGCAGGCGGACGTGATGACCGACGGCAATGCCCGCTCGAAGTCGGACCTGGGTCTGATCAATCAACGTTATCTCATTTGTCTGCGCGGCAATGCCAACAAGATCGAGATCAGCTCCAATCTGGAGCGTCTGGCTCAAGCAGCGACCTTTAAAGTCAGTGCGAACACTTGGTACACCCTGAAGACCCGCGTCGATGTGAATGCGGATGGCAGTGGTGTGGTGAAGGGGAAGGTCTGGGACAAATCTCAGCCCGAGCCAGAAGCCTGGACTGTTGAGGCCAAGGTCGCTAAAGCTCATACCCAGGGCAGTCCTGGCATTTTTGGCTTCACTCAGATGAACCAAAAACGTGTCTTCCTAGACAACCTCAGCATCACCGAGAATAAGTAATTTTACGCTGTATTTTTTCAAATGAAGCCCCAAACACCCCTCCTCCTTGCGGTTCTCTCTGCCGCTTCTCTTCACGCTGCCGATCTGTCCCAATGGGGCGGTGGTCAAAGCCGTAACATGGTGTCCGCTGAAAAGGGACTGCCGATCGACATTGAGCCCGGTAAGAAATTTGGCCCTAAAGCAGCGCCAAAGATTGCCGGTCGCCTGCGTCCTGATGCTGAAGAGGCCAATAAAGGCCCAGGCGCTGAAGATGTGGACATGAGCACCACGAAGAACTGTCTCTGGGTGGCCAAGCTCGGCTCCCAAACCTACGGCACACCCATGATCGCCAGTGGTCAGGTGTATGTCGGCACCAATAACGAATCCCCACGCAATGATAAGCATATCGGCGACCGCGGCATCGTGATGGTGTTTGATGAATACACAGGCCAGTTCAAATGGCAGATGGTCTCTCCGAAGATGGGTTCAGGTAAAGTGAACGACTGGGAATATCTCGGCGTTTGTGCCAGCCCGACCATCGTCGGTGACAAGGCTTATGTGCCCGGGAATCGCTGCCAGATCATCTGCATGGACGTCAATGGCATGTCCAATGGCAATCAAGGCATGCAAGACGAGGCTGCCTTCATGGCTGCTCCAGATAAGGATGGTAAACCCGTTCCTGTCGAGCCAGGCAAGACAGATGCGGACATCCTTTGGGTCTATGACATGTACAAAGAGCTGGGAGTCTTCCAGCACAACGCCACCGCTGGTTATCCGCTGATCGTGGATGGTAAACTCTTTGCTCCAACCTGCAATGGCGTGGACTGGACGCACACGAATATCCCAGCCCCTCAGGCTCCTAGCTTCATCATGCTGAATGCCGAAGACGGCACGCTCCTGGGAGAAATGGACCATGTGGCCTCCGAGCGCGTGCTTCACTGCTCCTGGTCCAGCCCAACGCTGGCTGAGATTGATGGTAAAAAACAGATCATCTTTGGTGCTGGCGACGGATGGGTTTACTCCATGGACACGACGACCGAGAAGAAGGACGACTTTGACATCCTCAAGGAATACTGGCGCTATGATGCGAACCCACCGGAATATCGCAAGAACCCAGCGGGCGAGCCGATCAAGTATGTCGAATACGACGGTCCAAGTGAAATCATTGGCACCACTGTCTATCACGACGGTCTCGTCTACGTGAACATCGGACAAGACCCCGAGCACGGTGAAGGCGTGGGCATGCTGAGCTGCATTGATCCAAAACAAACCGGTGACCTTTCGGGCAAAGCGGTTTGGACCTTCAAAGGCATTGAGCGCTCCATCTCCACACCAGCATTGAAAGACGGCCTCGTTTACACTGCTGACTACACCGGTCGCGTCTTCTGCTTGGATGCCAAAACAGGCAAAGAATACTGGAAGTTTGACACCAAGGGCCACATCTGGGCCAGCCCACTCGTGGCTGATGGTAAAGTGTGGATCGGCAATGAAGAAGGTGAGCTTTTCATCCTAGCCGAGGGTAAAGAGCTCAAGGAGATCAAAACCATCGAGTTCCCATCACCTCTGCTTAGCAGCGTGGTTGCTGCGAATGGTTGCATCTACATCACCACCCACACGCACCTTTACTGCTTCAAAGAAGGTGCTAAGCCTGCGAATCCATAATTCAGAAGTTCTTTAAATCCTACAGTCTGTTGATGAAACGGGTCGGCCTTCAAGCCGACCCGTTTTTTTCGTTAATTGGTCGTTGTTCTGGCAGGATCTCTCAACTTCTTTG